>JAZLAJ010000092.1:0-6282 GCA_045613145.1 Acutalibacteraceae bacterium | reverse complement strand
CATCCGCTCGAGCCGCGGGGGCTCTTACTTTGCTCCGGAGGCGGCAAAGTAAGCAAAGCCCCTCTTTTTTTAGCGGGAAAAGAGAGTGCTGTTCAGTTAAGTATAGGGAAACAGCAACATTTAGTTTTTCAGCAAAAATTTAAAAACAATTACTTTCCCTTGGTGGCACACCGTGGCAGGTGTGCAGACAGGGAACTGCCATTCTACAGTAATGTTTATGTTTGTGTAACTTGCCAGAATTAGCAGTGTTTCTGCTTTTTCACCTTTCAGTACCTCCTTACAAAACGCTCTGCAAGGGGCACACCGTGGCAGGTGTGCAGACAACCGATAAGGCTTCGGAATTACAGAAAAGTTTTCGTTAACCCCTATTACTTTTATGTTGGTGTAAGTTTTAGGGGTCACTGACCGTAGAACTCATTTGAAAAGCAGACCGAGCGGGAAGCGACTGTCGGACTGACGGGACTTAAGGAGACGAAGCGTGTGGTGACGTCAGGCACCACAGGGTAGACAAAATATCTGTGCGTTGAGGGAGAAACGGCAGCGATTTTTCTGCACTGCTTTCAGTAAAGGCACTATGTACGCTCACTCTTTCGGTAAGGCTGAGCATAGAACTATAGATAACGGTAGGCTTGAATGGCTGGTTTTTTATGAGTGGCAGACTAAGGGTGGATTGTAAAAGAAAGGTATCTCTTATTCCGTTATCGTGTTCGGATTGGTTTCACTGAAAAAGCGCTTTTGGTTACTTTTGGCAAGGACAAAAGTAACTCTGCGAAGCTATGACGATTAAATGTTTCATTGAAACAAAGATTATAAATCGCACCTTAGAAGCGGATGACCGATGGTAGCCCCTGAGGGTTAATATAAAAATCAAAAATAACCCCGCTGAACTTGTCAGCGGGGTTGAATTACTTATTCACTTTAATCAGAAAGCGATGAAGTTTTCGTTAGCATCACAGTTGAGGAATCTGGGATATGCGGGGTTAGTGTAAACTGTGGGCTGAGTATCCTGTGTAAGTAACCAGATAGCGAATTCTGTGTGGTCACTGTCATCCTTACAGCCAACGTGCTTTGCACCCTTAACGATCCATGTAATATCGTCATAGCGGCATGTAGATGCATTTACTACTCTGTCAGGAGAGATGTATTCATCGGCTACACCTGCGAGTTCAGCATCGCTGAGAGTTTGACCGAAATGAGCAAATGTTGCACCGCTTGATGTTCTCTGGCTTTCAAGAACGCCGTCACCGTGGAGATATGACTTGGAGTAGATGGGAAGCTGTTCTGAATCGTAGTGTGAAACGATGCTCATCTTAACATCACTTGCATAAAGACCGTCATGGATTTCTTCTGTCTTTTCTACGAACTTTCTTACCTCAGCGATTTCTGCGAGTGCAGTGTCGTAGCCTTCCTTACCGTCGAAGAAGAGTTCGAGAGCATCATCATAGTACTCGTCGGGAAGAAGACCCCAGAGACCGTATGCTGTAGCAAATGTTTCGCAAAGGAAATCATCATAGATCATATCCTTGTGTGTGCTGATAACATTATTTACAACCTTAGCTATTCCTTTGAAGAAACCAAAGAAGTTTAAGATCTTAACGATTACTCTTAAGAAGGTGTTGTCAAGCTTACCAACAAGGAAGTCAGTTAAGAAATCTGCATCGATTACAAGGTCGCCTGTGAAAGCAGAACCTACAACATCAGCACCGTTATGAGCGGGTGATAAGTAAACAACGCTGTCAAGGCTGTCTGTACCGTATGTATCGATATAGCAGGTTGTGATCATACCGCCCATGCTGCATGCTGCGACGTCGAGCTTATCTTTACCTGTTTCACTCTTTACTAATTCGAGGAAGCTGTTAAGGTCAGCTGCTAATTCTGAAGGGCTTAATCTCCAGTCGAATGTGTAAAGATAAACATTTTCACCGCCGAATCTTTCAGCACATGTACGGAAAAGACCTACAGCTGTGTCAGCCCATTTTTTGTCATTGTCAAAATCGGTGATTTCTGCAGCTGAGTGGAGATACTTAGGCATATGTACGCCGGGATTTACGGGGTTGCCTTCCTTATCGCGTGCGATGTCACTGAAAAGGTTTTTGCCGAAGTTAACGATAGCTTTTGCGATAGCGTCCTTATCGCCGAGTGCTTTGTAACCGCCGATTTCGAAGACGAGACCGAGAAGATCAACAGGATCAAGAGCGATAGCGCCTGAACCGTCTTCTTTTACAAGGCCTGCAAAGTCGATACCTTTAACGATTACGATGGGATCTCCGTCGTATGCAACTGTCTCTGTAGCATCTGCAGCTGCTGCAGGAATGAACAGAGTGAAGAGTAATACGGCAGAGAGGATTAATGAAATTACTTTTTTCATTTTAAATGCCTCCTTAAAATTTTATGAACTATAATGTCATAAGTTCATATTATCACATTAATAAGGGTTTGTCAATGATTGAACTATCTTTAATTGACATAATCAGTGCAGTTTTTGTTTGTTTTTTGGTGATAGTTGCAGTGTCTGTCTTAAAAAGAAAATACGTCCCCACAGACACAGAAAATGCCGGTGGGGATGTGCAAAAATTTATTTAAGAAGTGATGCGAAGAAATTAAAGATTGCTGTAAGAAGCTTGATGATTACTGCAAATCTTGATGATGTGTCAGTGGTGATGGGTGAGCTGTCCTTATTATCCTCGGTAAGGGGAGTAAGCTTACCTACAAGCTTGGTCTCGGTAAATTCAAAAATCAGCTCATAAGTCTCTTCATAGTGCATAAAACGGGGATATTTTTCAATATCGTTGACAGTAGCATAACCGTCATAATTGAAAATATCGCAGATCATAAATTCCATAATCCAGGGATAGTCGGGATGTGCAAGATTTTTGACATACCATGTATAATCAGCAAAGGGAGCAGTGGATGCATCAACCTTTTCATCAGCTGAAATGTACTCACCCAGACCCATTTCTACACGGTCAGATATGTAATCCTTATTGAGAGTTGTGTTGATCTTTGATGTTGTGGCACCGTTAAAAGTCTGCTTTTTAAGTGAAACAACACCGTCACCTAAAAGGTCAGCATTTTCAATTACAGGATAAATCTGCTCTCCGTATTTGGCTATGATGTGAACCTTTACACCGCTTTCCTGCATTTCCTTGAGAATACCGGTGGAATTTTTCTTGAATTCGTTGTAGCCGTCAATCTTTTCAATAAGCTTGTCATATTTGCCGTCTGCATTATCAGTTTCCAGAACAAATGCTTTGGCGTCCTCGAAAGCTTCAGGGCTTACCATACCCCACCAACCGGGACAGGTGCCGAAAATTTCACGAATAAGGCGTGGCATAAGATTAAGGCTGATTTTATCGTAAATACCTTCGATAAAGCCGAGTCCTGTGCCGAGAGTGCCTGTATAAGTGAGAAGATTTACTGTCTCCTTAACCAGATCCATCACAGGGCTTGTGTCAAGGAAGCCGTTAATAAAACGGTTCATTGCTTCTGCATCAAGATCAACCTTGTTCGAATAAAGCTCGTCAGCAATTTCAGCACCGTTGGAAATGCTGTTATACATAATGACGCCCTCTACCTCTTTTTTGGCTTCTTCCTTGTACATATTAAGGTATGCGTTTACGATAACGTTACCCTCACAGCGACACACGATATTAACCTTGTCGTGACCGGTGATCTCTTTGACAGCATCGATGAGAGCCTTGAAATCCTTTGCATTTTCACGGGGATCGAGACGCATATCGTACTGGAACTGTACATACTGAGGCCAGTTTACGGCATTGTATGTATGCCATGTTCTGACATCCTCGGTCTCAAGGGACTTGATGATATTTTCTATATCCCAATCAGGATTTATACCTGTTTTGTTTCCCTCGTCCTTTTCACCGTCGTTATTGAGCTTGTACTGATCATAAATGGGAGAAACCTCCTCCAGGAGAACGTCACAGTATTCGTCCCATTCATCGGTAATGAGAGCAGTGCCTAAAGCTGTTACGATATTGAAAGCAGATTCAACAAGCTCTTCCTTACTGCTTGTAAGGTTTGTTTCAGCCATATTCTCCTCGTTAAGCTCAGAAAATCTGTCTTTATAAATGTTTGTTCTTCCCTTTACATAAATAATGGGTGTCACACCGCAGTCACATCTATATCCGTCTGCCGCAAAAGCTACCGGCATAACAGAGAAAAGTATAATAACTGCAAGAATAAGTGAAAGAATTTTTTTCATATTAATCCTCCTGTCGTTTTTTAATAAAAGAATAACTCTTAACAGTACACTTCATTCTATCAAATTATGAATTTTTTGTAAACATAAACGAAAAAACGAAGCACCCGACGATTAAGGTGAGTACTTCGTTTTATATAAGCGGGATTACTTATCTATCCGAAACACTATCAATAGTGTGCTATGCCACAATCACATATAGGATTAATTCTGAATAATTTCCAAAAAAAACGTACTATGCTCCAGATAAATCTTATGAAACCATCCTCTTTGTGACAATTGCACGTGCAAGCGATATCAATGTCTTCTGAAGGTTCTTCAGGCTCTGTTGTAGGTGGAGTGACAGTAGGTTCTTCTGGAAAATCATAACTATTCAACTTTATAGCAGGTCGAATACCAACTGTTGTTTCAGCAACGTTCACCTGACCGCTACCATAACTTCCATCTGCATAAACATAACAACAACTTCCTGCGCCAGTTCCCGGAGTTCTCAAAAACCAATGTGAGTTACCTATATACTGTTCAAGAGGTTGATAATCATATACCAAAAGTCCCTGGCTTTTAGCATAATCGGTTCCGGTCGCACATAGATTTTCATCAAATTTGCCGTTTTCATCAGATTTAAATCCATAATCTACATTGCATACATCTGAATATGATAAAAGGAAAACTTTGTCGTTTGTTTCTTCACTATTCAGTTTTTCATAGCCTGTTATATCGCATAATGTGTATATACAATCATTATTCAATTTGGCTATTCCTATTATTTGTTTTTCCGCCTCGCTAAAAGCAGTGCTATAGAAATCATTATTTAGCCAGTTACGTACATAGCTTGTTTTATAATTACTGGCAAAAGTTGTATTGCTTTCATCGTTAAAATATGCATATGTCCAATCATCAATCTGTTCATTATAATAATATATTGTATTACTATAAGGTTGAGAATCAATTATATCTTTACACATTACCAGTCCATTTTCAACATCCAGGATTTGCCATCTGATTTCTTCGAAAATAAACCAATATACAATGTCCGTTTTATAGCCATTATATGTTTGTTGAGAGGTTGCCCCACTTTGGTAATACGTTCTATTCGGTCTGTTCTTTGTAAATTTAATACCTCTGTATTTTTCTCCGTTATATTCAACATCGATATAACGCATCCAATCGCCCAATACCATTGAACCCATACTGCCCGTCCCGGAACAGTAGCCATAACTTATCCATTTATCATAGTCAGGAACCAATAAATTAAGTTGAGATACAATTTCTTTGTCCGTTACTTTACTTTGAGGATATGAGCCGAAAGACACTATATCACCTCTGTCATAGATTGTGTCATTCTCAGCGAAAACTATGTTAACCAGTGAAACCGATGAGAGAATGAAAAGCAGAGATAAAACAATAGAAAAAAATTTTTTCATTAAAATGCCTCCTTAAAATATTATTTTGTAATTAAGAATATTTGTTTGCAAAACAATACTAACATATCAGGTTCATTCTGTCAACATTTGGCCTTGTTTTTGCCTGCATAAAGTTGTGTTAAAATTGACATAATAGGTTGGGTGATTGGATGACAGACTATAAAAAAGAAATGGACTTACGCATAAAAGCCCGAAGAAGAAAAATACTCCTTACACAGGAATGTGTCGCTGAACATCTTGGAGTTTCCGTCAAGCATTTTAGTGAAGTCGAAAGAGGAATAGCCGGACTTTCCGTTGAAAATCTTATTAAATTAAGTGATTTATTAGGTTTAAGTCTGGACTATATAATTAAAGGAGAAGCAAAAAAAGACGAGTGGGATTCTATTCTTTCTCTTCTCAACAATGTACCAAAGGACAAAGAAGAAACGGTAAAAGAAATGATACGCTTAGCTGCTAAACTTTCAAACTGAATATATAAAACGAGTCCCCGCTGAGTTCATGAACTGCCCCAATTTGTGCGGACAGTACAAAAATCCCCTTAATGTGGATAAAATTAAATTTTAAGCGACATACTGACTTCGTTTTTCAAGCGGAGTCAGTTTTGTTTTTAGTTGAATTCTTTCGTTGTTGTAAAAGTGG
>JAZLAJ010000091.1:0-30001 GCA_045613145.1 Acutalibacteraceae bacterium | reverse complement strand
TGCAATTTTTGCCTTTGCGGGAATACCTTTTCGTTCACCTGCTCCGCTTGGTCCGTAGTAAGTACCGCTTTTCACATCATCGGCTGTGGCGGCATATATGAGTGGCCAAGCACCTTCAGAGGCAGACTGTCCCATTATTCCGAACATTCTTTTAGCAAGCTTTCGCACAATAGGGTTTGCTCTGTCACCGCCACGGGTTATGTCTGTTGCCGCAACACCGGGATGAACGGGTAAAACCTTAATGCTTGAACCTTCTTCCTGCAAACGACGGCTCAATTCAAGAGCAAATGTAATAACAGCAAGCTTTGAATGATTGTATGCAGTCATAGGGTTATAGCTTTTCTTTAACTGCAAATCGTCAAATCGCAGCTGCGTACGCTTATGAGCAAGACTTGAAACAAGAATAATACGGGCGTCTGCATCAGTATTCATATATGGAAGCAGAAGTGATGTCATTGTAAAATGACCGAGATAGTTGGTTGCTAGCTGACGTTCAAAGCCGTCTAATGTTTCTTCTCTTTTGGGTACATTGGAAATACCTGCATTGAGAATAAGAGTATCAATCTTTTTGCCTGTTCCAATCCATTTGTTGCAGAATTCTTTCACCGATACCTGACTTGATGTGTCAAGAGTCATAAAGCTGACTTTTGCATCAGAATAAATATCTTTGATTTTTCGGATAATTTCTTTCCCTTTTTCGGCGTTTCTTGAAGCAATAACAACATCTGCATCAGCTTTTGAAAGCACAAGTGCTGTTTCATATCCTATTCCGCTTGTTCCGCCTGTAACAATTACAGTTTTGCCTTTTTGCGAGGGAAGATTATCAACATTCCATAAATTTTCGCTCATAGCAATTCTCCTTTCTTACTTTCTGTTTTTCAGCTTCTCAATCATTGCGAAAGGTCCTGAATTGTTATTTGATTCGATAATAATATTCTTATTTTTCATTTTTTCTTCCACATTAAATCTCTTGAGCTCGGCATCATCAAAAATCCATTTTGTGTTTCTGTCTGAAAAGGCTATATATGTAAGATAACCGAGAATAAAGATTGTTGCAACAAATGTATAAGCAATGCCGATTGCGAAGTCTTTGCCGCCTGCAAGCTCATTTGCAGTAATGTAACGAAGGTAATAAACACCTACAGGGATATGCAAAAATACAACGGCACCGAGTCCTGGATTATATATGCTTTTCATTTTTATATTAGTCATAACACCGTGAATCATAAACTGCATCATACCCATAAGCATAGGAGCAATGCCGATTGCAATAACATTCGGGAATATAACAGGTAACAGATAAATAACATAAGCAAAGAATACATTGGTAAACATTGCCGAAAACTGATTAAGCGGGTATCTGTCGGGAATGTCACTGCCTTGCAAAAGACGGTTCATAATCATCGGCTCACCGCCGGGAAAACCGTATTCCTCAAACTGATGAACAAGCATAGCTATAAAGCTGATTGTATTAAGCCGCAAAAGAACAGACATATCCTTCCAGAACACTGCCAGTGCGACTGCAGCTATAACTGCAACGGCAAGACCGATATTGTACCAATGACGGCAAAAGAATTTCAGGAATTTCATAAAATCACCTCTAGATATATTGCGCAACACATTGTTGCATGATATAATTATATCAGCAGAAAATAAAATCATCAACCGTCAATATTTCTCTGATTGTTGTATGATAAAAGGAAGTGGGATTATGAATAAACAGCCTGAACTGACGGCACTGACAAGAAAAACTCTTATAGATACTTATTTTGATATTATTTCAAAGGGAGAAAAGGCTACTGTCGGAGCAATAACGACTAAAGCAGGCTTTAACCGCTGTACCTTTTACCGTTATTTTACCGATACGGAACAACTGTTAAATCAGGTTGAAGCTGAAATATGTGGCGCTTTTCAAAGCGTATTGTCACAGGCTTCGTTGCCCATATTACCCCTTGAAATCATTGAAGCTTTTTCGGATATTTACAAGCAGTACGGCAATTATATTTCCGTTCTTTTGGGTGAAAATGGAGATGTCCGCTTTGCGAGAAAAATAAAAGCAGTTATTTCTCCTTTTGCTAAGCAAATTATTGGGGATGAAACAGATTCAAATGAGGTTGCAGAACTGAAGGTTGAGTTTATTCTTTCGGCTGTTCTTGCCCTAGTAACAAAATGGTACGATATGAAACAGCCTGTTCCTATCTCACAATTGGGAATGATAATTAAAGATTTTCTGCATCAATAAGGTTCATTTATTTGAATCAAAACAATTATTAAATCTGTATACCGCCAAACAAAAATCTTTGTCCCATTGTATTCACCTGAGTGAAGGTGTACTTTTCTTTATGCTCATACCAATAGTCGAAGTTAAAGAGCATATTTGAAAACAGCAGATTAACATAATAATCGGCATTCTCTATACTGTTATTCTCTGCTTCTTCAAAAAGCAGATTTTTAATTGTTTCCACAAATTTCTTCCTGAAATCAGAATCGCCGTTTTCTCCGAGAAGGTAATAAAGCTTTTCCGAGTGTCTGACAAGTATATTTACCATTACCTCGGCTCCGCCCTCAAGGTTGATTTCAGCCCGGTTTTCCTTCATTGCTTTAAGGCTTTGCAGAATTATACCGAATAAATCCTTTTCAATTTCTTCAAGCACTCCGTAAACATCTGTGTAATATCTGTAAAAGGAGCTTCTGTGAATACCTGATTTTTCTGATACCATATTGACTGTTATTTTGTTTAAAGGTGTAGCCTTGTAAAGCTCCCAGAAGGAATCCTTTATCCTGTTTCTTGTTGCATCGGTGATTTCGGGCTGTTTATTCATAATGATATACTCCTTATTATAAGACATTTTCCTTTTAATTGAACCTTGATGAATAAGACACAGTGTCTTATAATCAAAATATCACAAAGCGACTATGAAATCAAGTGAAAAAAATTATTTTAAAAGGAGTTGTTGAACTAATGAAAAAGAAAGCTTTGGCATTGGTACTTGCACTTTCCGTTATTCTGACCTGTGTGCTTGGCGTCAGTGCTTTTGAAGGAATTGAGGATGAGACGATATTTATGAAGTCAAATCCGATGGTTAATTTAGTAAGAGGCGGTTTTTCCACCAAGCATGAGGTCAAAACGCTTAAAGCAGGATACCGTACTTCTCCTCTTGCGGCAAAAATTGACTGCGACATAATTTGGGAAAGAAACATTCCCATAACTTTTCGTGACGGTGTTACGATTTATGCAGATGTTTTCAGACCTGTCACCGATGAGGAAGTTCCTCTTGTTATTTCCTGGTGTCCCTACGGTAAAGAGCCTATGTTCTTCCTTTATATTGCAAAAGCAATGTTCGGCGTAAAAGCAAGTGAGCTTTCAGGTCTTGACCGTTGGGAAGCTATCGACCCTGCCTATTGGGTTGCAAACGGTTATGCTGTGTGTCAGCCTAATCCGAGAGGTTCAGCTAACTCCGAAGGCAACCTCTATATGTTCGGCAAGCAGGAAGCCGAGGATATTTATGATACCGTTGAATATCTTGCAGTTCAGGATTGGTGTAACGGCAAGGTCGGTATGGCTGGTAATTCCTGGCTATCTGTGTGTCAGTGGTTTGCCGCCGCTGAACAGCCTCCTCACCTTACAGCTATTGCTCCTTGGGAAGGTTTTTCGGATATGTACCGTGATGTTACCTATAACGGCGGTATAGAAGATATTTCTTTTATCAGTATGATAAACAAAATACTTATATGGGGACAGAACGGAGTTGAAGACATAACCGCAAATTCCGATGCAAATCCTTTATACAACGACTATTGGGCAACCAAAACCGTTGATTACAGTAAAATCAACATCCCCGTTTACTGCGTGGCAAGCTACTCCAATACTCTTCATACTAACGGTACCTTCCGTGCATTTGACAGTATTGCTTCAGAACAGAAGTGGCTGAGAATTCATAACGAAATGGAATGGCCTGACCTTTACAACGAAGAAAGTCAGAAAGACCTTATGAAATACTATGATTACTTCCTTAAAGGAGAGGACAACGGTTGGGATGAAACTCCTGAAGTGCGTTATTCTCTTCTTGATATGAGAGGCAATGATGAAACCAATATTGCTACAACCTGCTGGCCTCCCGCAGAAGCAAAGGACACTGTTTATTATCTTGACAACAGCAATATGTCACTTACCACATCAGTACCGTCAACAAGCACTGCTGCAAAATATGACAGTACAGATAAAAAAGATTTTCTCTCATATGACCTGACCTTTGATAAGGATACAGCCTTAGCCGGATATCCGACACTCAAGCTTTATGTATCTGCCGAACAATCAAATGACATTGACCTGTTTGTTTCTCTTGAAAAGGTAGGCAGTGACGGTAAAAGGCTTTGCGATGTAACGGCTGATAATGCTTTTTTTATGCTTAAGCTTGTTACTCAGGATACTGCTTCACCTGTAAGCTATGTAGGCTCACAGGGCAGACTTCGTGTTTCATTGAGAAATATTGATGAAAGCAAATCAATAAAGTATCATCCGTATTTTACCTATGACCAAAACGAATATCTTTCTGAGGGTGAAATTGTTGAGGTTACAATTCCTCTTATGCCTGTCGGTCTTAAATATGAGGCAGGTTCAACAATGAGAGTAACCGTTTCAGGTCAGTATCTCGCAGGCGGTAACCCGATGAGCGGAGAGCCGCAAATAAACAATTCGGGCAACACCGTAATTCACACCGGTGGTCAGTATCAGTCACAGCTTACTGTACAGACAATCGGAAACTAACACAAAACAAACCACTTCACAGATTACAATGTGGAGTGGTTTTTGCTATGTGTGTTTTATAAAAAAATCTTATTTATCTAACCCATTACACCACAACCACATCACAAATTTCAATCCGTTTAAATACACCTGTTACATCAAAAGTAGCAGGTGCTTTTTTTATGCCTAAAATCGTGAATTTAGGTATATGAATACTGCGTCACATTTTTTTCGCAGTACAACTAAATTTTTAAAGAAAGGAGGAACCCCTCATGCAAACAACCAACCTTACCCCTAAGCAGTTCGCAGAAATCAAAACACTGATTAAAAGCCGCTGCTGTAACTGCTATCAGGGCAACTGTCTGCTTCTTGATGACGGTGACACCCACACCTGTCCTCAGCTCATAACACCGAGCCATATTATCTGCAGATATTTTCTTGACTGTGTGTTGCCGAGTGATAATGCTCTTATGAAAAGCGTTACGGGTCAATCACCTGCCGAAACGGTTGTCTGTGCTTTGTGCGGTGGTAAAACAGAGAGAACAGGTAGGAATCAGAAGTTCTGTCCCGACTGTGCAAAGAAGAAGCAGCGACAGAGAAACGCAGAATTTATGTCTGCCAAAAGGTCTCGTGTGGATGGTTATGATGCCCTGAAGCCTCCAAAATAAAGGCCTAAAAACGGCGGAAGTGACAAGGCAATATACTTTTATGTTATTGCATTTTAAAACATCCACACAAACAACAAACATTTTACAACAAAAATTTAAAACCCGAACAACCGAACAAGGTGATATGAAGCCCTGTGCTACTGCCTTGTGACGTTCGTATTTGTAACGAACACTGTGGCACATTGTACGGATACAGACCGAACATAAAAGCCTTTATGTTATCGGGCGGCTTCAGTATCTGTACGGATGTTCGGAAAATCATTTCAAGAAAGAGGTAAAATTTTGGAGAATTATTTATACTATTCAGACCCGTTCTTTGCATATAACAATGCACTGTATATTGAAAAGACGGTAAACGGAAAGCCGGTAAATATCAAGCTCAGCAATTTCCTTGCAAGAATAACCGAGGATATTACCTGCACTAACGGAGCCGAGAACGAAAGATTCCTTTCTATTGTCGGTACGGATGATAAAGGAAAAGACCTTCGCAAAATCACAGTACCCCTGAAAAACTTTGCACAGCTTGATTGGGCACAGGAGTATTGGGGTATCAACTGTGTTATTGAATCAGGCTACGGTAATCGTGATAATCTCCGTCAGGCTATTCAGTCAACGGCAAAGTACGCAGAGGCAAAAACTATTTACGGTACAACAGGCTGGTGGGAAACTGCAACGGGTTGGCAGTTCTGTATGCCCGGTAACAGCAACGCAGAGGTTGAGCTGACGGAAAAGACAAAGGGTTATTCATTTAAAACGGATGCAGATATTACAGAAACGATGAGCCTTATGAAAGCTTTGCCTTACTCTGTTGCACCGAAAGAAATTATGTTCCCTACGCTCGCCTACACATTGGTAAGCGTTCTCGGTACCTTTATGGCTAAGGCGGGCAAGGAAACGAAAACGGTTATTATGCTTTACGGTAAAACAGGCTCGATGAAAACTACGCTGTCACTTTTAATCAATTCCCTTTTCGGCAGGTTTAATGAAGATAATATCCCGATGAATTTCCGTGACACACCAAAGAGTATATTGAACTATTGCTTCACCCTTAAGGACTGTGCAGTTATCATTGACGATTATCATCCAGGCTCAGGCAGAGAACAATCAGCACAGGATGCAACCACTCAGGCTCTTATCCGTGGTATCTGTAACAGAGAAGCAAGAGGTGCTCTTGATAAAAGCGGAAGACAGAGAGCAGCCAAAAGACCGCAGTGCAATGTGATAATGACTGCAGAGTATCTTCCCAATGTCGGTGAAAGCGGTGTTGCAAGATTTCTTTCACTTGAGCTTAAACCCGGTGATATTAACCTTAATGAGCTGACAAAATATCAGAAGGAAGCGGAGGAAGGAACATTATCACACTTCACTTTCCTAGCAACAGAAATGTTAAAGGCAAAATATCTTGATAAAGAAAACGGAGTAAATGAGCTTTTAGAAAAACTCAAAGGCGGTTTTCTTTCTAACAGAAAGTTTTACAAAGCCAAAGCTGATGAAATAAATTTTCATATCAGACCTAGATTATGTGATGACCTTGCAAATTTAAGAATCGGCTTTGAGCTTTACTGTGAAACTCTTTTGTATTACGAAGGCATCACCAATGAACAGAAAGACGTAATGATGAAAGAGCTTGATGAAATTTTATTAAGGCTCGCTGTGTCACAGCAGGCACTCACGGAAACGGAACAGCCAACAGAAATATTTATCCGTAAGCTTCGTAGTCTTATTGATGTGGGTAAGGCAAATCTTGTTGAGCGTATGATAAGACCTATTGATATGCCGAGAAATCTTGTTGGATATTATGACGATGAAAACTTTTATTTCGAATCAGATGCAGCTTATGCGGCAGTTATAAAATGCTGTAACGATGTCGGTGAGCATTTCCCGTTAACACAGAAAGCCTTAATAAAAGCTCTGAAGAATGAAGGAGTCAGTATCTGTTCAAAGGGAGAGTGCACAAGAAATGTCAGAGTGTTCGGTACACCCAAAAGAGTTATCTGTATATCAAAGGAAGCATTTAACAAAAGCTTACCGCCCGATGAGGATGAAGTATCCGATGATGAAGACTTACCTTTTGGTCCCGGCAAGATAATAGCCACTGAAGAAAGCGAGCCCGAACAGCTCGCCTTTTCTTATGCGGCAGGTAATTAAACGAGGACAAATCTATGCTTGCTTTAATAATTTGGATTTTGGTCCGAAGTTTAGCAAGCATTGGATTTGTATCCGCAAATCCGTAAAAAAACAGAGCGTTTTTAGCAACACCCCAACACAAAAATCAAAGAAAGGAGAATTCCTATGTCAAAACGAAAAAGAGAAATTGATTTTCATGTATATCTCAGTGAAGAAGAAAATGAAGTGTTAAACAAATTTTGTAAGGTTATGAAAACTGACCGAAGCAAAATTATCAGAGCTATGATTTTAGGTACAAGGCTTGTTGAAGCTCCGCCTGTTGATTACAAACAATTTATTATTGAGCTTCGCAGAGTCGGTACTAATCTTAATCAGCTTACTGCTAAAGCTAATGCAATCGGTTTTATTGACAGTGCTGAATGCAGAGAAGTTTTATCAGATATCCGTTCACTTGAATCGGATATCGCAAAATATTTTAAACCGGGTAAAGGGAGATTTGTTTAATGGCAGTTACAAGAATATGGCCAATAAAAAATAACATTCATCAGGTTGTGTCTTACGCTGCTAATAAAAGCAAAACTGATCTTTCAAAATATTCCGACCTTGTTTCTTCGCTTCACTATGCCGCCGATAAGGATAAAACAAAACTTGAAAGTGAACAGCGACTTCTTGTTGACGGCATCAACTGTGACCCCGACATTGCTGCCCAGCAGATGATTGATACAAAGGAAATGTATGGAAAGACGGGAGGCATTGTTGCCTATCACGCATATATTTCTTTCAAACCGGGAGAGGTTACTCCCGAAGAAGCACAGCAGGTTGCAATGGAGGTTGCAGGTAAGATGTGGGGAGCTGATTACGAGATGGTAGTAGCTACTCATATGAATGCTAACTGTGTTCACTGCCATATAGTTATTAATTCTGTTTCAATGACTGACGGAAGAAAAATGAATGAAGACAGAGCTATGTACCGTCTATTCAGAAAGACGAGTGATGAAGTTTGTATTGAACACGGATTATCTGTTATTGAAAATCCGAAAGGCAAACGCATACCCTACAATGTTTACAAAGCAAAACAGAAAGGTATCAAAACAAAATATGATTATATGCGTGAAGATATTGATTACGCTATTGAGAGAAGCAGAAGCATAAAACAGTTTTTCAGAATTATGAGTCAGAAGGGTTATTGGTTTGATGACAGCAAGATTGGTTACCGTACTGACAAGCACGGTGTTAAGCTTTCAAATCTTGGCGACGAATACACTTATGAAAGTCTTTGGGATAGGATTAATCATCAGTGTCTTTATGAGGTAGATGAAAATTTTTACAACTACACCCGAGCGAATAACTATCTTAAAAATCAAATCTTTGTTTTCAATTACAGAGGTTATGAGTTCAAGGAATCGGCAGAGCATTACCGTCATCCTGAAAATTTCAGCAGAACCGTTTCTGATTTTACAAAGCTGATTGTGGGCGGTGCCGTACTCGGTGCACCTGTTGTTTCACTTTTATTTATTGCTCTTCTCTTTGTAGGAGCAATAGCGGAAAAGAACAACTGCAATCCTCATCCGTTCTCACCGAAGATGAAATACTCTGCACCGAGAATCGAGTTTATGCATAAGCAGATTGAGCTTGCTATTGATGAAAAGCTTTATGATTTTGCCGAGGTTGATAAATTCATTTCAAGGACAGACATCCGTATGGAGGAGCTTAAAACCCAGCGTAATAAAATTTACAATCAGATAAGAAGATGCAAAGACCCGACGGCTAAGGAAGACCTTATTGACCGTCGGGATTTTCTTACGTCTGAAATATCTGCACTGAGAGAAAAAATTAACATTGCAAAACGTATTATCAAGGACAGACCGGGGCTTGAGGAAAGTCTTGAAGCGGAAAAAGCACTTATCCGTGAATGGTACTTTCCCGAAAGAGCTCAGGTCAAAGAAAAGCATTATGAAGGGAGGTAGATATTATGAATGCTGAAGAGCTTTGCAAAAAGGTACAGGATACCAAAAAGGCTGACGGTAATGAATGTAACCAGGAAGAAATGTCTTCAAGCGAATATGCTCACAGATATATGGGCAGGCCCGGATATTCTGTAAGAAAACACTTACAGCTTATTACTGATGAACAGAAAAAGTATAAAAGGAATTATTAATTTTTATGGAGGTAAATTATGTTTAATCAAAACATCAAATCACCGGTAAATATCCCGGTATCAAAAATTCATCCCTTTGAGGGAAATCCGTATAAGGTTCTTGATAATGATGAAATGAATAATCTTATATGCAGTATTCAGGAGCAAGGTGTTCTTACTCCTATAATTATCCGACCTATTGAAAGCACAGATGAATACGAGGTGATAAGCGGACACAGACGCTTACACGCTACAGTAAAAGCAGGGATGAAAGAAGTCCCTGCTTTTATTTATGCCGTCACCCGTGACGAAGCGGCAATTATGCTCGTTGACAGTAATCTGCACCGAGAGCATATTCTGCCAAGTGAACGAGCCTTTGCTTACAAATTGAAAATGGAGGCAATGAACCGTCAGGGGTACAGGAGTGATTTAACTTGTGGACAAGTTGGCCACAAGTCAAGAGATGGTGTTTCAGAAACTGAAAGTGGCAGACAGGTACAGAGATATATTCGTCTTACAAATCTCATCCCCGAACTGCTTGAGCTTGTTGATGAAAAGCGAATTGCATTTACGCCTGCGGTAGAGCTTTCATATCTCAATGAGGTGGAACAGGCGGACTTGGTTGAAGAAATCAGCATTTGTGACGCTACACCTAATTTATCTCAGGCACAGAGGCTTCGTGCAATCAGCAGAGACGAAGGCCTTACACCTGAGGAAATAGGCGAAATATTGGCAGAGGAAAAGGCAAATCAGCGAGAGAAAATCAAAATTCCTGCTGAAAGAATACGAAAATACTTTCCGAAGAGTTATACAGCCGAGCAGATTGAAGAAGCAATAGTGAAAATCTGTGAGAGCAGATACAGAGCCCGTCAGGGCAGAGATGCGAGATAAAGGAGGGTGAAATATGGGAGAAGAAAACAATAAGAAATATTATGTGCCTATATGGAAAAAGTCCAATCTTACCATTGATGAGGCTGTTGCCTATTCGGGTATCGGCAGAGATAAGCTACGTGATATGACGAGTAAAGAGGATTGTTCCTTTGTCCTTTGGATAGGAAACAAAAGAATGATAAAAAGACGTGTATTTGATGCTTATATAGATAAAATGTACTCAATTTGATGTGTGTCGTGCGGTGAGAATCCACACATTGGTCTTGCCGCACATCTTATTTTATAATTTATGCACACTTATAAAAAGGAGGTACTTTTATGAAAAAAGAACTTGAACTCCCCGTATGGCAAAAAATGAATATTACTTTGGAGGAGGCTGTAGCGTATACGGGTATAGGCAAAACCAAGCTCAGAGAGCTATCTGACAAAGAAGATTGTCCTTTTGTGTTATGGAATGGAGCAAAGCGTCTTTTTAAACGCAAAAAATTAGAAGAATATCTCGAAGAAACGAACTGCATTTAACAGGAGGCCAAATGATGAAAAGCAACGAAGATATTAAAACAGCAGTTACTCAGAAAGAAACGCCCATATGGGAAAAGAAATGGCTTACTCTTGAAGAAGCGGCAGCTTATTCTGGAATAGGCAGAAACAAATTACGGGAATTATCACAGCAGAAAAGCTGTCCCTTTGCAATATTGTTAGGCGGTAAGCTTTATATTATAAGGGAAAAGCTGGATGATTTTACGGATAAACAATTTAGAATATAGGAGGAATTTTATGTCAGCAACAAAAAGAAAAGATAAATCAAGAGTGGTTCTCCGTAGCGGAGAGGTTCAGAGAGCTAACGGCTCATATCAGTATTCATGGATGGACGGTAGCGGTAAAAGGCGTTATGTATACGCAAAAACATTAGAGGAGCTCAGAATAAAGGAAGAGCAGATAGAAAGGGATAAAAGCGACGGTATTAAAACTGAGGCAAGATACACAACCCTCAATGAAATGTTCGATTTATGGAAAACCCTGAAAAGAGGTCTTAAGGATAATACCTTTCAGAACTATGTCTATTTGTATGATACCTTTACAAGACATGTTATCGGTGATAAATTGGTGACGAAGCTGAAGAAATCTGATATCAAAAGGTATTATATTTATCTTGCAGATGAGAGGGGGCTCAAGGCTTCAACCGTAGACGGTGTTCATACTGTTCTTCATCAGGTGCTTGATATGGCGGTTGATGATAATTATATACGCAACAATCCTTCAGACAGGGTTTTGAAGGAGCTTAAGCAATCATACTTTGCAAAAAGTGAAAAAAGAATGGCGCTAACAAGAGCAGAACAGGATTTGTTCCTTGATTTCCTGAAAAACAGTAGGATATATAGCCATTGGTATTCTGTCTTTGCTGTAATGCTTGGTACAGGGCTCAGAGTAGGTGAATTGACAGGCTTAAGGTGGTGCGATATTGATTTGGAAAACGGCATTATCGATGTCAATCACACACTGGTATATTACTCTCACAGAAGTGCAGACAGTAAGCAAGGGTGTTACTTTAATATAAACACACCTAAAACTGCCGCAAGTAACAGACAGGTGCCTATGCTTGATTTTGTTAAAGAGGCTTTTATTAATGAAAAAGAGGTGCAGGAGCTTCTTGATATAAAATGCGAAGCAGTGGTAGACGGTTACACAGATTTTATATTTGTTAACCGATTCGGTAATGTTCAGCATCAGGGCACTCTAAATAAAGCGATCAGAAGAATCATAAGAGACTGCAACGACGAACAGTTTCAGAAAAGTGATAACCCGAAGGTACTGCTGCCTCATTTCAGCTGTCATACTCTTCGACATACCTTTACAACAAGAATGTGCGAAGCCGGAGTTAATGTAAAGGTAATACAGGATACTCTCGGACATACAGATGTTTCAACAACGCTTAACATTTATACCGATGTTACCAAGGAGCTGAAGCGAGTGGAATTCGAGGGATTAGACAGGTTCTTTAAGGAGGCATAAAGTAAAAAATGTATGCTGCCAAACTTACATCAAATCGTACATCAATCGGAACGTAAAATGCAGTAAAATACAGGCGAAAAGCAGGAAAATGCCAAGTTTCCATTGATGAGGTCAGTAAGTTATGGTAGCATACAGTATAATATGAATTGTAGGAAGCGGGGCTCCCCACGATGAAGAGCTTAGACAAATAATCCCTTATAAATAGGGCGTTTCAGGGATTAGGGTATCAAAAAACATCCCAATTTCCCCCACATTTCTGTTCTTTTGATATTAAAAAGGACTGCCACCATACAGGTGTGCAGCCCTTTTTCTTGTTTTGAGAATGATAGTTACACAGGTTTTATGAAGTAGAAGCAAAAAAATTAACCTGAAGGTTTTAAGGTGGTTTTTGTTATCATTAAATTATCCCGTTCATCCGTGTCCGAAAAGTCAATCTGAAAATACAGAAACCCAAGGATAAAACAGAGTCTATCGTTGACTTTTTTGCTAAATAGTAATATAATTCATTAATATAAAAGAATTATATTCTGCAACGCAACAACTGTTGATTCTTTGGGAGAATTTTCCCCTGAGAACAGTTTAAGGAGGACAAACATTATGGGTATTAAGTTAAATGCTTTTCTCAAACAGTTAATGATTATATTTACAATTATTGCAACGAGTATTTCCGCTTTTTTCGGAATTGCCGGTAATGTTGTCGCACCGCCTGACAGTAACTATCCTATAGGCGAAGCTTTACAGGTAGCAGAAAAAAATCTCATATGGTCTGAAGATCAGATTTTTCCGACTTTCACAGAGCCTGAAGGTGAACTTATAGCTTTTCCTGATAATATTCTCAGCCATAAGGAAATGGTGGCTCTTGCAAGCTTACAGGGTTTCGTAAATGCAATCGATACCCGTATTACAATTCTTGCAGGTGATGTTTCCAAATGGCTCGGTGATTACGGATACAGCTACAAAACCGTGGACAAGGAAAATGTTTACGGATATATCAATGAGCTTTGCAAAGGTTCAGTAGCGGGCGTCGTGCTTTACTCCGACGAACTTAATGCAGAATATATGAATCTTGCAGCTTCTATCGGTAATATGATTAATGCTCTGCCCCTTACTGCAGAAGATTATGATAAATGGTGCAGCGAAGGCATTGAGCTTCCCGTACTGGTTGATATCAGAGGCCTTACATACGATAATCCTACTGAAATCTACAAATATTTCTTTGATAATTACTGGGATTACTGTAGCAAGAGAATTCTTGTAGTACAGCGTACAGGTATGGCTTTTGAAATGCGTGATCTTGCCGCGGCAACAGGTGGTGCAGTCGTTTATCTTTCCTGTGAAGGAAATACAGAAACCTGGCTTTTCAAGCAGTATCTCAATGACATGACACCCGGTAAATCTATTATAACAGGCTGGTATGCCGGTCAGGAAAGAGAGCTTATGACAGTTGCTGCTAACTGCGGTCTTTCATGTGTACCCTCAGACTTTTTCAGCAACGCTACTGTTTTCGCTCAGAAGCAGGAGATAGATGTTCCTGAAGTACCCGATATGCCTGATCTTGAAAACAAGATTTACATAGCATACTTTCTCAGTGACGGTGACAATATCCAATACGATATGCATGCTATGAGAGAATATTGGGATAACAACAGTTCACAAAAAGGTAAGGTTCCCGTTAACTGGACCATAAGCCCGGCACTTGTTGACATAGCTCCCGGTATGATGAATTATTACTACAAAGGAGCAACTGACACCGAATGCTTCGTCTGCGGTCCCTCAGGTATGGGTTACACAATGCCTAAAAACACCTTCGGTGCAAACAGAGGTAATCAGTTCCTGAATAATAATAACTTTACTGCTTATGTTGATCTGACAAACAATTATTTGCAGAAATCAGGACTTCGTACTGTAACAATCTGGGATAACCTTTCTCTTTCACAGAGAAACATTTACAGCAAAAACGGAACATATCTTTACGGTCTTACCGTTCAGCATTTCACTGACAGTTCACTTTCAAAGAGGTTCACAGGTGTCACAAACAATATGCTTATTATGCAGATGACACCCGGTTATTTCGCACAGAATGCCGAGGGTAATTATCCTCTTGCCAATATCGGTAACATTATCAATGATGCAGTTAAATATCTTAAGTATAACGGTAATACTCCTGTTTTTGTTGCAACTCAGGTAAGTGTATGGGGATATCATAATACAGGTGATGTTGCAGAGCTTGAAAAGCATCTTTCCGATTACTATGAAGATATATACGGTAGGGACGTTGTTGAGTTTGTAAGAGCAGACCATTTCTATAATCTTTACTATGAAGCAAACAAGCTTCCTCAGGATGTGACACTTAAATCAGAGCTTGCAGCAACCGCAACAAGCAGCAGTGATAAAGCAGTTCTTACAACTGACGGCACCTGTTACGGTAACAGCATATGGACAGCCGAAAACGAAGGTGTTCAGAGTGTTACATACTCTCTCGGAAAATCTTACAATGTTAACGAGGTTGCTGTTTATCATGCAGAAACAAACGGTCTTGACAAATCACTCAACACAAAAAGCTTTACTGTTGAGGTAAGTACTGATAACGTAAATTGGACAAAGGCTGCTGAGGTATCAGGAAATACAGCTTCCTGGAGTGATGTTCAGTTCAAGGCTACAAAAGCTTCATATGTACGTATAACAGTTACAGATGCAGGCAGTGACAATATTGCCCGAATTGCAGATGTTGACATTTACGGTATGCTTAACGAATAAAGCAGTTGATCTTTTGTCTCCTGAATGAAAATGACTTGTTGCAGACTCCTCAGCACGATGAAACATATTTGAGACACCTTATTCAGTATATACTGACAAAAAAACGGGAGCTGGTACATATAGATTAATTATTAAAATCGGCTAATGTCAATAGTTGGGGTAAAGAGTTAAAAACAGAATTGTCAATCAAGCAGTTGTAATTACGCAGCTGCTTGATTTTTTCTTAGTGCAGTTGACTTATGTAATGAAAAGCTTTTTCTGTTGAGATCGGATAAACAGACTACGGTTGATTCTGATCCGGTCATAAAAGACAGAGGTGTTTCTTTTTTCTGTTGAAAAACTTTGATTTGTTGTGCTATAATTAATGAAATAAATTTTTGAAGCGGAAAAAGGAGCTTACATAATGAAAAAATTATTATATATCGATGCGTGCATAAGAGATGAACAGTCAAGAACTAAACGAATTGCAACACCTGTTGTGGAGGCGCTGAGGCAGAAATATGAGGTGCAGACACTTGTTATAAATGACCTTGATTTAAGTATCGTAAAAAAGGAGCTTATAACAAAACGAAACAATGGTGAGGTTGATCCTCAGGTTATGTTCTGGGCAGAAAGTGTGCGTGATGCCGACAGAATAGTTATTGCTGCACCATTCTGGGATATGTCATTCCCTGCAGCACTCAAAAATTTTTTTGAGCTGTGTTCAATTTTTGATGTAACCTTCAAGTCGGACGACAAAACCTGTTACGGTAACTGCAAGGCTGAGAAATTGCTTTATATCACCACAAGAGGTATGGATATTAATACCGGAGATGCGCTGGAGCAGGCTTCACCATATCTGAAGGCAATTTCCTGGCTTTGGGGTATAGGACCTTTAGAGGTTGTTTCGGCACAGAATATGGATTATATTTCTGAGACGGAAATTGAGGAAAGAATCAGTAAAGCAATTTCTGAGGGGCTGAAAATTGCTGAGGAGTTTTAATTTCTTGTTTTTGATATAATCAGCTGAAAAATATGCGAGGATGAACACTATGGATTTTGAAAAACTTATTACAGAGAGATATTCAGTGCGTAGCTTCAGACAGGAGCATCTTCCCGAAGAGGTAACGGAGAAAATCTTAGCGGCGGCACACAAAGCACCTACAGGGTGCAACTATCAGCCGCAGCGAATACTTGTCCTTAATACGGATGAGTCAATAGAAAAACTCAGAGACTGTACCAAATGCCATTTCAATGCACCTACTGCTATGTTGGTGTGTCACAATAAGGATGAAAGCTGGAAGCGTGTTTACGACGGTGCGCTTTCCTCATCTGTGGATGCGACAATAGTTGCTACCTATATAATGCTTGCTGCACAGAATGAGGGTGTAGGCGCCTGCTGGGTTATGTATTTTGACCCGAAGAAAATGTGCGAAACCTTTAATATCCCCGAAAACATCGAGCTCATAGCACTTATCGTTATGGGCTATCCGTCCGATGATGCAAAGCCTCTTGACCTGCACTACAAGTTCCGGGATATAAATGAAACCGTATTTTATGATGAGTTTTAAAGCAAGAATATGAAATACCCCTGACCTTCTTGATTAAAAGTCAGGGGTATTTCATTCACTTAATTCAATTATCAACTTCCCTTTTCTCTCTGCCATTATCTTAAATTGCCACGCACCACCGTAAGTGTGGGTGACATAAGTTACAACGACATCAGACTGCCTGAGCATCCAATTGTTGCGGTAAGATATGGCAAAGCGCCTGGGTACAGCTTCAATTCCTTCGGGGATAATAGTGTTAGTGAAGTCTCCATATTCATTTTTCTTGTCGGGTAGATAAGCTAAGACTACACTGTAAGTTATAGGGTAAGTTTTGGATAGGTCTTCAAGCTGACGCCGTACCATGGTGTCGAAGCTACCGTTGTTGCCTACATAGAATTCAGTAGCACCGTGATTTTCAATCAAATCAACAAAAGTCGTCCGTAAGGTCGGCTCTGTTTCTTTTGGTGTGTCTTTGTGACCGAAGAAGGTTACCGTCATAAACATTCCTCCAATTTACAAAACCCACCGAAGTTGAATTCGGTGGGATATCTTATGACCTCGCTATCTTTGTTGACCCATTTAAGGGTGTGAAGACCGGCCCGCCGTTGGCATGAGGCATCTTCAAATAATAATTGTGTGTATAGCGGTCATTAAGATTTATGAATACTATAAGTACACAAATGTGCACCTGTAATATTTATAGTATATCACAACTCGCAAACAATATCAATAGTCTATAGAATATTTGTTTTGATACTTATAGACTATAAATAGTAAGTGAGGAAGGTGAATATATGAGCGAGATTGCTAAGATAGTTGGTCAAAGAATAAGAAACAACCGAACAAAATTAGGTTTAAGCCAGGAAGATTTAGCCGAGTTCGCAGGTTGCCATTATACCTATGTAGGTCAATTGGAACGAGGCGAGAAAAATGCAACAATTGAAACTATCGAAAGAATATCCAAAGCATTAGATTTACCACTTTCAAAGCTTTTTGAAAAACTTGGCGGAAGTAAAGAGGAAAAAGATATTGCTCTTGAGTGCTATGATTTTATATCTTCCAAGAGTAGGGATGAACAAGAACAGATATATAAAATTCTCCTTGAAATGGACAAATATAAAGGCAACTGAATATTAATGCCACCCTTGAAGGGTGGCACTTTTATTTATATTTTTTGTTTCGGTGACATAAAAAATCCTCCTTGATTTGTATATCACAGTACGTTCAAGGAGGATTATCTGTCTTAAATATTCACTTTCCGATACCTAAATTTTTTTCGTTAATGCTTGTTATATAAGCTTTTTCTTTTAACGAAGGGTAATCGTTTTAATCGTTCGCTCGGACCGGTTTATTTATCCTTTTTGTTTTTGTACAGTCTGTAAGAATAAATGACAGGTACTGTAACTATTGCAATCACCACAGGAAAGAAAATCCACGGGCTTTCGAATATTGCTGTGGCACATATTATCACACCGCCTGCAACCATAATCTTGCCAGCTAAACGGTGGGTTTTATTCCAGTTTTCATCGTCGTCAAGAGCCCAGGAAAGTCTCATACCAAAGGTGTAATTCTGTCCGGTTTTAGGCATATAATTTCCAAGCAGAATGAAAAGTACTCCCAGTAGCATTATTACGATGAAGCCTATTTTAATCTTGTTTCCCAGGGCGTAAGCGTAAGTCATACCCATCAGTATCAGAGACAGTAAAGGTATAATCCACAGAACGACATTGATAGCTTTGCCGGAAATGTTCTGCTTTTTCGGGTCGGCATTGGTGGCGAGGATGCTGATAAGATGAATTCCCAGTATCACCAAGGGCAGACCAAAAACAGCAAAGGCTTTACTGCTGTAGCCGTTAGGCTGATTATCCGTACCGAAATGGGTGGCTATCTCAGCGGGAAGTCTGTTCCATAAGACAAGACCTGCTATTATGGGGAGAAGTGTTATAAGTGAGGTGATAATAATGGTAGATTTGTATTTTTTAAGCATTTCCACCGTCTCCTTTCAGATCAGTTATCCATAGCATAATTTCTTCTAAAACGGAAGCATTCAGCTCATAGTATATGAATTTTCCGTCTCGTTCATCCCTTATCAGGTCAGCTTCTTTCAGCACAGAAAGGTGCCTCGAAACGGCTGCGCCTGAAACGGAGAAGTTTTCGACAATATCACCTGCGGACATTTTTCCTCTTTTCAGAAGATTAAGTATCTCACGTCTCGTAGGGTCTGACAGGGCTTTCAGAGTGTGTTGCAATCCCATAATGACCGGCTCCTTTCATTTAACATTTAACTTAATTGTTAAATGTATTATAGCATAGAGCTTTGTAGTTGTCAATAGGTGAGATGAAACTTTTGGGTGTGAAGGGGGATAGAGTGCTTATTTTCTTATGTGGCGGTATCAGGGAGGCGGGGAGCCAAGCCCTGTAATCAGGGTACTGCGGCGCCCTGCGGGCGCCACAGTTGACCGAATCGGTCACTTGGCTCCCCGCCTCCCTGTCACCGCTCTGTAAATTAGAAATAGTGACTTTCTTGTTAAGTAAAAAATCTCCGTCGGAACGGAGATTTTTTGCTTATTATTTCTGCTTGTAATTCTGTAAAAAGGCTTCCATTTTGTTAAGTGCCTTATCCAGAGTGCGTCTTCCGGGAAGATATACTATACGGAAGTGATCAGGCTCAGGCCAGTTGAATCCTGATCCGCAGGTAACGAGAACACCGGTCTGTCTGAGGAGATCCAGAGCAAACTGTTCGTCGCTTCTGATATTGAATTTTTCCGTGTCAATTTTCGGGAAAATATAAAATGCACCCTTCGGTTTTACTGCGGTAATTCCGTCGATGGCGTTAAGACGGTCATAGATGTATTCTCTCTGGAGATAGAGTCTGCCGTCTTCGGTAAAGTGCTTCTGAGATTCCTGAGAACCGCCGAGCGCAGTCTGTATAATGCTCTGGGCGGGAACATTGGAGCAGAGTCGCATCGTTGAAAGAAGATTTATGCCTTCTATGTATCCCTTTGCATTCTTTTTGTTTCCGGCAAGACACATCCATCCGGCACGGTAGCCTGCTACATAATGTGATTTGGAAAGTCCGTTGAAGCAGACTGTAAGAAGGTCGGGTGCGAATGATGCGATGGCAGTGTGCTTTTCACCCTGGTAAACGAGTCTGTCGTAGATTTCATCGGCGAAGATAATGAGGTCATTTTCACGGGCAATCTGAACTATACCTTTGAGAAGCTCATCAGAGTAAAGAGCACCTGTGGGGTTGTTGGGGTTGATTACTACTATACCCTTGGTGTTGGGGGTGATCTTTTTTCTGATGTCGTCAAGGTCGGGATACCAGTCTGCCTGTTCATCACAGATGTAGTGAACGGCTTTTCCGCCTGCGAGGGTAACTGCAGCTGTCCATAAAGGATAATCCGGAGCGGGAACGAGTATTTCGTCACCGTTATTGAGAAGAGCCTGCATAGAGAGGGTTATAAGCTCACTTACACCGTTTCCTGTGTAAATGTCATCTATCTGAACGTTGGGGATACTCTTTGTCTGACAGTACTGCATAATGGCCTTTCTTGCAGGGTAAAGACCTTTTGAATCGGAGTAACCCTGTGTAAGGCGGAGGTTATAAATCATATCCACCGTTACCTCGTGAGGTGCCTGAAAATCAAAGGGAGCGGGATTTCCGATGTTGAGCTTGATTATATGTGCGCCTTCCATTTCGAGACGGTTGGCTTCTTCGAGGACAGCTCCTCTGATTTCGTATCTGACATTTGCGAGCTTATCTGATTTGTCAAAGTTTCTCATAACATTTCCTCTTTCAATATTAATCAAAGGCTGTTATCAGATGGAGAACAGCCTTTTGAATTTATTTATTGCGGGGTGGGTTCTTCGGGAAGAATTTCGGCTTTTACCTTACCTATTCTTCTTTCCTCTACGTTAAGGATGGTGAATTTAATGTTTTCGAAAATTATTTCATCCATATCTCCGTCTTTGGGAAGATAACCGAGACGGCTGATTATGAATCCGCCGAGAGTATCGTATTCACCTTCGGGTATTACGTCGCCTACGAGCTCATTTACTTCCTCAATGAAAGCTGTGCCGTCGATGGTGAAAAGGTTTTCACTTTCTTCTATGATTTCCTCTTCTTCGTCATCGTATTCGTCACGGATATTGCCCATGATGGCTTCGACCAGGTCTTCTACCGTAACGATACCTGCCGTGCCGCCGTATTCGTCTACTACTACAGCCATTTGCACTCTTTTTTCGGTCATTTCCTCGAAAAGGTCACCGCAGTTTTTACTGGAGGGCACATAATATGCTTCACGCATAATGTCTGAGGGACCTTCATTTTCAGGAAGAGAAGCGGAAATGAATTTGAGCAGATCCTTTATATAAACTATGCCGATGATATTATCCTGATCCTCGTGATATACGGGAATTCGTGAATAGCCGTGCTCCATGGAAAGCTTTACTACTTCCTCGAGGGAGTCTGTATCCTCGACAGCGATCATATCTGTTCTGTGAGTCATTATGTCCGTAACATCGATATCATCAAACTCGAAGATATTGTTTATCATTTCCTTCTGGATATCTTCGATAACACCCTTTTCACCGCCTACATCGACCATCATTCTGATTTCTTCTTCCGTAACCACTTCTTCGTCAGCATTGGGATCGAAGCCGAAAAGACGGACTACTGCATTGGTTGAGAATGAGAGGATTTTTACGAAGGGCTTGGTGAATTTTTTTACTATAAGAAGGATAGGCGCTACTGCATAGGCGATTTTTTCAGGCTTCTGCATAGCCATTCTTTTGGGGGCCAGTTCACCGAGAACAAGAGAAAAATATGACATTATAACAGTTATAACTATGACGGAAACACCGTTTACTATTCCTTCGGGAAGGGACGGTGCAGCAGACATAACCATATCCGTGAGAAGCTGTGCAAAGGTGGTGGAGGCACTCGCTGAGGTAAGGAAGCCTGCCAGAGTAACACCTATCTGGATAGTGGAAAGAAAATTGCTGGGATTTTCCGTGAGCTTTCTGATTTGCTTTGCCTTTTTGTCGCCCTCTTCTGCGAGCTTGTCTATCATATTGTCGTTAAGAGAAATGATAGCAATTTCACTCATAGCAAAAAAAGCGTTAACTAAAATCAGCAGAAAAAGCATACCTATTTTAAGAATCAGACTGCCTGTGTCGATGGCATCGAAGTCCAGGCCTGCTGTCTGAGCCTGTGAGATGATTTCCTGTGATGCGACGGGAACTGTCAAGAATATACTGCCGGGGTCATCCATAACGGATATTGCTCCTTTCATAAATGAAAAATATTATTTGTAAAGTTGAAACTTCACTTCAACATACAATTATACTGTAACTGAGCGAAAAAGTCAATGATTTTGAGGTTTTGTTCGGTCAATACATAAAGGGAAAGACTTATGAAATTACATAAATTTCTTTCTGAGAATTTCTATTGCATCCTCTTTAGTAAATCCGCCGGGTGAGAATCTGAAATTATTGGGTACGGTATCGTAGCGGCTGCAGTAAGAAAGGATCTCCTCTTCAGTCATTCTGATTTCAGGTAAATCGGTCAGCTCACGGATAATCTTTTTAAAGCTTTCCTTATCTGTTTTCATTATTGAAAGAACCTTTTCAGTTTTATCTTTTTCGTATTTTTCACTGCGGTCGATGAATTCATCCATAAAGGCGGTACAAGCTTTACCGTGGGGAAGGTCGTAGTTTTCCGTGAGAATGTAGCCTAAGGGGTGGGGGAATGCAGTGCCGCAGTAGGCGAGGGTGATTCCTGCGTAAAGAGAGCCGTAGTAAAGCTTTTCTCTGATTTCTTCGTCAGGGTTTTCCTTGGCTGTGTAAAGATAAACGAGTCCCTGCCAGATAAGATCTACGGCCTTTTCACTGAAGAGGGTGGGAATGTCCGAGCATTTTTCTGACATATAGCCTTCTAAAGCGTGAGCCAGAGCATCAAGAGCAGTGGAAACGGTGATGTTATAGGGCATAGAATGGGTGTAAGTGGGATCAGCGTAGGTAAGACGGGGGAAGCAGTCCGTAGGAGCTATACTCTTTTTTCTGCCTGAGGCAGGGTCTGTAAGAACGCTTACCTTGCCTACTTCACTGCCTGTTCCTGAGGTAGTACCGATAAGTACGATAGGAAGAGCGCTGTTTCTTTTGTCAGCGGAATAAATATCATAAAGAGTGAAGCCGGGATTCGCTGCATAAACAGCTACGGCCTTTGAGGCATCCAGAGGAGAACCGCCGCCTATACCGATGACGAAATCGGCACCGTAGGCTCTTGCTCTTTCAGCGGCTTCAAAGCAGTGGTCGAGACGGGGATTAGGCCCTATTCCGTTATAGATAATGCTTCCGATGTTTTCTTCCTTCAGAGCAAAAAGAATATCGTTAAGAGCACCGCTTTTTTCAGCTGAAGAACCGCCTGTTACGATGATGCATTTTTTTCCGAAGGCAGATAAAAGAGAGGTGTTTTTTCTGACACATCCCTTACCGCTTACTACATTGATAGGTAAATTAAGATTGAAGTCCATTTTGCATTTTCCCTTTCAGCATTTTAATATAAAATATTATACCAAAGTAATAACTTTCCTGCAAGTTTTATTTGTAAAGACTTGAAAAATAAATTGATATAGTATAAAATGAGTAAGATATAAAAGTATTATCGGGCTTTTTTGTCTATTTTAATGAATTACGGTGATTTCTATGAAGAGCAAAGGCACAATAGTGAAAATTACAATAGCCGCACTGGTTATTGCAGTTATTATTTGCTCGGCTTTTTTTCTCCATGACAGAGAAAAGCGTTATGATTTTACGGAAAAGAGCTTTATCTCTATGGATACTGTGATTACGGAAAAAATTTACGGAGAAAACAGCAGTGTGTTTATTGCTCCCGTGTTCAATATTGTTACGGGGCTGGATGATACCATTTCACGCTTTAACGAAGACAGTGCGGTTTACCGCCTTAACACTGAGGGTGAAACTGACGATAGGTCTGTCGTTGAAATCATAAAAAGTGTCACAGAGGTCAGCGATGATGTCGACGGAGCCTTTGATATAACTGTAGGTGAGCTTTCCGATTTATGGAGCATCGGTAAGGAGGGTGAAAAAATCCCTTCGGAAAAAGAGATTGCCGATGTTGTCAGTGCTATTGATTACAGAAAAATTACTGTCGAAAACGGTACGGTATATTATGACGGAGGACAAATCGATCTCGGAGCCGTGGGAAAAGGCTTTGCCTGTGACCTTATAAACGCTTATCTTTCCGCTCAGAAGGCACAGGGTGCAATAATATCTGTGGGCGGAAGTATTTTAGCCTACGGAGATTACAACAAGAAGGGTGACAAATGGAATATTGCCATAAGACATCCCCGCTCGGAAAATGAATTTTTAGGTATAGTCAGACTCGATGAGGGCTTCGTGTCCACCTCGGGAGATTATGAGAGATATTTCGAAAAAGACGGTAAACGCTATCATCACATTTTTGATGCCCGTACGGGTATGCCTGCCGAATCGGGGTTAATCAGTGTTACTGTAGTGGCTGACAGCGGTATTCTCAGTGATGCTCTTTCTACTGCCTGCTTTATCGTCGGTGCGGAAAAGGGGAAAGAATTAATCGGAAAATACGGTGCCTCGGCTATCTTTGTAGATGAAGAGATGAATGTTATCACTGTGGGAGAAATTGATTTTGAAAAGCAGTAAGGGACTAAAAAAGGGTGACCTCATTATAATTTTCTCCGTTCTTGCGGTTTCGGTTATCTGGTTTCTGTTTACTTTTGTTTCCTTCGGTGAAAAACAGCAGGTAAGAATTTATCTTGACGGTGAGATTTATAAAACAATAGAGTTTTCCGCTGTGGAGAGCGACGAAATAATAAGAATTGACGGCTGTGAAATCAGTATTACAGAGGACGGAGCCTGCTTTCTTGCTTCAGACTGCCCCGACGGTCTGTGCGTTAAAAGAGGAATGCTGACCCGAAGCGGTGATGTTATGGCCTGTGTGCCGAAGGGTATCACCGTAGAAATTACAGGCGGAAAAAATGTCGACGGAATTTCCTATTAGGATGACAGACAAATGAAAACTAAAAAACTTACTTTACTTTCACTTCTTTCAGCACTTGCTTTGGTGCTTTCGTTTACGGAAAATATGCTTCTGCCCGACATTCCTTTCCTTCCTGTCGGTGCCAAGCCGGGTCTTTCGAATATTGTGACGATGTTCACAGCATCCTTTTACGGCTTTTCGGGAGCTATATATATTACGCTTATAAAAGGTGTTTTTGCTCTTATTACCCGTGGCGGTACTGCGGCGGTTATGAGCCTATGCGGCGGTATTTTAAGTACGGCTGTAATGTGCATTATGATAAAAAAAGAGGGAAAAAACCTTTCATATATCGGCATCGGTATCCTTTCGGCGGCGGTGCATAATATGGGACAGCTTGCAGGTGCCTGCTTTATTACGGGTACAGTATCTCTTCTGTCCTACGGCAAATATCTTCTTCTGTTCGGTCTTGTGACAGGCTTCGTCACGGGTACGGTTCTGGAGGCTTCTTTGCCGAAAATAAAAGTGATAATCAATCAGAATTTTAATGTAAAGGAGAAATGAAAATGAGCAAAAGGCTTGACGGAGTTCTTACTGCCGTAAAGCGCGGACGCGGCGGTGTGGCTGTTGCGCACAACAAAAACACAGCTGATATGCCTGTGGAGAGACTTCCCCTTCCCGAAAAGGTGGTCATTTCCATGCAGCAGCACATAGGTGTACCCTGTACTCCTGTGGTAAAGGTCGGCGATGAGGTAGCAGTAGGACAGGTGATAGGTGACAGTGATAAATTTATTTCTGCACCCATTCACGCTACTGTTTCGGGCAAGGTAACGGCTGTGGGTGACATCAAACTCGCCAACGGTATTATTACCAAGGGTATTACCATCGAAAGTGACGGAGAAATGAGACTTTATGAGGGCATAAAGCCTCCTGTAGTGACTAACAAAAAGGAGCTGTGTGAGGCTGTAAGAGCTTCGGGTGTAGTAGGTCTCGGCGGCGCCGGCTTCCCCACACACGTAAAATTCAATCTTCCCGATGACGGTAAGGTGGACACACTTATTATCAATGCCGCTGAATGTGAGCCTTACATCACAGTAGACTACCGTGAATGTATCGATAACACCAAGTATATTATAAAGGGTGTGGAGCTTCTCAGAGACATCTGCGGCTTTAAGCAGATTATCATTGCTATCGAGGATAATAAGCCTCAGGCCTTCAAAGAGCTTAAGGCTTTCGCTGACAGTGATAACGATGCAGATGATACCATAAAGCTTATGACTCTTAAGTCAAGATATCCTCAGGGCGCTGAGAAAATGATGGTTCTTTCCGCTACAGGCAGAAAGGTACCTCCCGGAAAGCTTCCTTCCGATGTGGGCTGTGTGGTAATCAACGTAGCATCTCTCGCCTTTATCGCAAGATATGTGGAGACAGGTAAGCCTCTCGTTTCCCGCTCCATTACCGTAGACGGCTCAGCTATCAAAGAGCCTAAAAACCTCCGTGTACCCATCGGTACTAACATTCAGGATATCATCGATTATTGCGGCGGCTTCAAGGCAGAGCCGAGAAAGATTCTCTCAGGCGGTCCTATGATGGGTATCGCCATCTGTGACACCAACGCTCCTATCTGTAAGCAGAACAATGCTATTCTTGCCTTCGCTGACAGAAAGGATCTGGTCAAAACTGAAAGAGAATGTATCCGCTGCGGCAGATGTGTGGACGTGTGTCCTATGAGTCTTATGCCCACACTCATCGAAAGATATGCCCGTGTCAAGGATGCAGAAAAATTAAATGATATAGGCGTTATGGTATGTATGGAGTGTGGCTCCTGTGCCTATGCCTGTCCCTCGGGCAGACCTCTTGTCCAGTATATGAGACTTGCCAAGCAGGTCGTAAGAGAAGGAGGAAAAAAATAATGAGTAAAAAACTTACTGTAAGTCCCTCTCCTCACGTGCGTTCCAGGGAGACAACAACAGGTATTATGCTTGATGTCATTATAGCGCTTATTCCTGCTCTCATTATGAGTGCCTACTATTTCGGATTAAGGGCACTGGTGCTTACCGCTGTCTGCGTGGGCAGTGCTGTCATCTCTGAATATGTATGCCGTAAGGTGATGAAAAGAAATAACACTCTGGGTGACCTGAGCGCAATCGTGACAGGTCTTATTCTCGCACTTAACCTTCCCTCGTCCCTTCCTTTATGGATGGGTGCACTCGGCAGCATCATCGCTATCGTAGTGGTAAAGCAGATGTTCGGCGGTATCGGTCAGAATTTCGTAAACCCTGCTATGACAGCGAGAATTATTCTTATGGTGTCCTTCCCCACAGCTATGGCTCACTGGGTGGCTCCATTTGCAGGAAGCTGGAGTCCTGATGCAGTCACAGCCGCCACACCTATGGCAGTTTTAGCCGGTGTACAGGGCGGAGATGTTTCTGCAGTGGCTGACTCACTTCCTACTCTTACGGGAATGCTCTTCGGTGCTCACGGCGGTTCAATGGGTGAGGTTTGCTCACTCGCACTTATCGCAGGCGGTCTTTATCTTATCATCAGAAAGGTGATTTCTCCCATCATTCCGTTCTGCTTTATCGGTACTGTTGCCGTGTTTATGCTTCTGGCAGGTAAAGGCAGTCTCGAGTTCACCGCTTATCAGCTTTTAGGCGGCGGTCTTATGCTCGGTGCATTCTTTATGGCTACGGACTACTCCACTTCGCCTCTTAATAAAAAAGGTAAGATTATCTTCGGTATCGGATGCGGTCTTATCACATCCATTATCCGTATTTTCGGTTCACTTCCCGAAGGTGTATCCTTCTCTATCATTCTTATGAACATCCTCGTTCCTCACATCGAAAACCTTACTTTATCCAAGCCCTTCGGCTTTGTTAAGGAAAAGAAAGGGGGCAAGGCAGAATGAAAAACTTAAATGCTAAGGTAGTTCTTATTCCCACAGTGGCACTTCTTATTATCTGCCTTGTAGCGACTACTCTTTTAGCCTTCACTAACAGCATTACTGCTGAAAAGATAGCGCTCAATGCTGTGGAAACAGAAAATGCCAGCCGCAATGTGGTTCTTCCCGGCGGTGCTTCCTACAGTGAGGTTACTACAGCGGAAAACGGTGTGACCTACTGCACAGGCTACGATAAGGGCGGTAATGAAATCGGTTACATTTTCACTGCCGGTGCAAAGGGTTACGGCGGAACAGTTTCCGTTATGGTATGTCTTGATGCAGAGGGTACCATTCTCGGAATCGAGATTCTTTCTCACAGCGAAACTCCCGGTCTCGGCGCCAATGCCGTAAAGGATGATTTCAAGAGCCGCTTTGCAGGTAAAAACGGTGAGCTGACCGTAGATAAGGTTTCAAATGACGGTCAGAATATACAGGCTATCACAGCAGCTACCATTACCTCAAAGGCAGTGGTAAGCGCAGTAAATACTATTACGGAAACCTTTAAACAGGTTATGACAGGAGGTGGCATTAATGGCTAAGTTAAGAAAAGAATTTTCCAAGGGCATTATTGCCGAAAACCCTGTTTTAAGACTCGTTCTCGGCACCTGTCCCACACTGGCGACTACCACATCTGTAGAAAGTGCTATCGGTATGGGTCTTGCCGCATCGATAGTTCTCGTATGCTCGAACATAGCTATCTCCGCTCTTCGTAAGGTTATCCCTGATAAGGTAAGAATTCCTGCATACATTGTTGTTATTGCTTCCTTCGTTACCATCGTTCAGATGGCAGTAAAGGCTTTCCTGCCTTCACTGGACGAACAGCTTGGTGTGTACCTTCCTCTTATCGTTGTTAACTGCATTATCCTCGGCAGAGCTGAGGCATTCGCAGGTAAAAATCCCGTTCTGGCTTCCGCAGTAGACGGTCTCGGAATGGGTGTAGGCTTTACTGCAGCTCTCTTCCTTATGGGTGCTGTGCGTGAAATCTTCGGTGCAGGTACCTTCCTCGGTAATGCAGTTCCTTTCCTTGAAAGCAATCCTATGCTTATATTCATTCTTCCCCCGGGCGGCTTCTTCGTTTACGGTATTCTTATGGCGGCTGTAAACCGTCTTGCCGAAAAGAAGGGCAAACCCAGAGCAGAGCTTCGTGGCTGTGAGGCATGTCCTATGGCACAGAGCTGTGCATTAAAGAACGCAGATAAGGAGGGTGCAAACTGATGACTAAAGAGCTTCTCACTATTCTTTTAACAGCTATTCTTACCCAGAACTTCGTTTTAGCTAAGTTCCTCGGCATCTGTCCCTTCCTCGGCGTTTCAAAGAAGCTGAATACGGCTGTCGGCATGTCTGCTGCGGTTATATTTGTTATGGCTCTTGCAACTGCGGTTACATATCCAATTAACAAATATCTTCTTGTTGCCAACGGATTGGATTATCTTCAGACAATCGTTTTCATTCTTGTTATAGCGGCTCTTGTTCAGCTTGTTGAACTCATTCTTAAAAAGTTTATGCCCCCGCTTTATAATGCACTTGGCATTTATCTGCCGCTTATCACAACAAACTGCGCTGTTCTCGGCGTTGTTCTTCTCAACATTACCAAGGAATATAATTTTATTCAGTCAATGATTAACAGTGTCGGTGCAGGCATCGGATTTATGCTTGCCATGGTTATATTCTCAGGTGTGCGCAGCAGGCTTGAAGGCTGCGATATTCCTAAATTCCTTCACGGTCTGCCTATTGTTCTGATTGCGGCATCAATTGTTTCCCTTTCATTCATGGGCTTCACAGGCCTTGTTGACGGCATTTTCGGTTAAGGAGGTAACGAAATGAATCCTATTTTACTGGCAGTTATAATCGTTGCTGCTATCGGACTTATCGCAGGTCTCGGTCTTTCAATTGCCTCCAAGGTTTTTGCTGTTCCCGTTGACGAAAAAGCAGAAAAAATCAGAGAATGTTTGCCCGGTGCCAACTGCGGCGCATGCGGATATTCCGGCTGTGACGGTTATGCTGCCGCGCTTTCAAAGGGAGAAACAACCGACACCGCTCTCTGTGCCCCCGGCGGAAACGACACCGCAAAGGCTATCGGCGAAATAACAGGTCTTGCCCCAGGTGAGGTCAAGCCCATGGCGGCGGTTGTGCTTTGTCAGGGTCACAACGTC
>JAZLAJ010000090.1:0-25074 GCA_045613145.1 Acutalibacteraceae bacterium | reverse complement strand
AAGGCAAAGACCGCAAAGACTACAATCAAAAAGCTCTCTAAGGGTAAGAAGTATTACGTAAAGGTCAGAGCCTATAAGACAGTAGGCAGTAAGAAGATTTACTCTGCATGGAGCAGTGTAAAGACAGTAAAGGTTAAATAATTTAACTGACTATAACGGGAAAAACGGGGATACTCTCTCCGTTTTTCTCAGATATAAATCCGACAGGGCGGTGAATCAAAGGTGGAAAAGAGAAAAAACAGTAAAGGATTTATCTTGTCTCTTCTGATTTCTCTTGTCTTTAACCTGGAATGGACCGTACCTGCATGGATATTTTTAGCTTTACATTTATGGAAAGGGATTTCTCTTTGGTGGTTTGTCGGCTCCATAGCACTGTGGGTGCTGTTCGTTATGCTTAAAGCATTTGTTTTCGGCTCACTCACAAGAGCAGGCAATTACAAGGACCCACCGAAGGAGAATAAGAATCCTTATTCCAAAAAATAACAAACAGAAGGAGAAAATATTATGGGACTTATTAAGGCTGCATTCGGTGCAGCAGGCGGCGTAATGGCTGACCAGTGGAAGGAATTTTTCGTTTGTGATTCACTTCCCAATGATGTTCTTATGAGAAAGGGACAGAAGAAAACTTCAGGTCGCTCATCTAATTACAAGGGTGACGAAAACATCATCACCTCAGGCTCAGGCATAGTTGTTGCCGACGGTCAGTGTATGATTATCGTCGAGCAGGGCAAGATAGTCGAGGTTTGTGCCGAGCCGGGTGAATTCACCTATGATGCTTCCACAGAGCCAAGTATTTTCTGTGGCTCATTCGGTGACAGCATAAAGGCAACCTTTAAGAATATCGGTAAGCGTTTTACCTATGGCGGTGAAGCACCGAAGGATCAGAGAGTATATTATTTCAATACAAAGGAAATACTCGACAATAAATTCGGAACACCCAATCCATTTTCATTTGAGGTAGTCAATAAAAGGCTTAATCTCTTCCGTACCGTTCAGGTAAGATGTAACGGTATTTATTCCTATAAGATTAGCGATCCGCTTCTTTTCTATACGGAAATCTGCGGCAATGCGACCTATGAGTTTACAAGAGCTGAGATTGACGGACAGCTTAAGGTTGAGTTTATCGATGCACTTCAGCCTGCCTTTGCAGAGCTTTCAGCACTTGAGCTTCGTCCTGCACAGATTCCCGCACATACTGCAGAGCTGAAAAATGCCGTAAATAACGCTCTCAAATATACCTGGACAGAAAAGAGAGGTATTTCCGTTTCCTCTATCGCTATGAATCCCATCAGCCTTACTGATGAAGACAGAGCGGTAATTCAGCAGATGGAGGACGATGCAACTCTCGGCTCGAATCCCTTTATGATGGCTGGCAGAGAGGCTGCTGCAAGAGCAAAGGCTATGGAATCCGCTGCAGCTAACCCAAACGGAGCTATGATGGGCTTTATGGGTATGAACATGGCTATGGGTGCCGGTGGTGGCGGATTTGATCCGATGGCTATGTATAATGCCGGTGTTCAGCAGCAACAGGCACAGCAGCAGATGGCTCAGCAGGCACAACAGCAACAAGCTGCCCCCGCACCTGCACAGAATGGTTGGAAATGCGCTTGCGGCAACACTGCAACAGGAAAATTCTGCCCTGAATGCGGCTCACCCAAGCCGGCAGAGGCTGAAGGCTGGACCTGTTCCTGCGGTGCAGTGAATAAAGGTAAATTCTGCCCTGAATGCGGCAGCAGAAAGCCTGAGGGTGCACCGCTTTATCAGTGTGACAAATGCGGCTGGAAGCCCGAAGACCCCCACAATCCGCCGAAGTTCTGTCCCGAATGCGGTGACATCTTCGACAGTAATGATGCAAACTGAAAATTAACTGAATTTACATAAAGGAGAAAATTATTATGGGACTTTTTGACAAGAAAAACTGCGATTTCTGCGGTGAAAAAATAGGTATGCTCGGAAACAGAAAGCTCGAAGACGGCAATATGTGTAAGGACTGCGCCAAAAAGCTTTCACCCTTCTGCGATGACAGAAGACGCTCAACCGTTGAACAGATAAGACAGCATCTTCAGTACCGCGAAGAAAATAAAAATGCTCTGCGTGCATTTTCGCCCACACTTGTATTAGGTGAGGATAAGAAGGTTTATATTGATCAGATGAAGGGCAACTTTGTTGTTTCCCGTTTTAAGCCCGGCTCATGGGACGAAGAAAATCCTGATGTTATGCCCATCGCTTCCATTACCTCCTGCGGTCTTGATATCGACGAGGACAGAGATGAAATCAGCACACAGAACGGTCAGGGTCAGAGCGTAAGCTATAATCCTCCTCAGTATAAGTATTACTATAACTTCAAGCTTAAATTCCTTGTAAATAATCCCTATTTCGATGATTTCGAGGTAAGACTCAATAACTTCCGTGTTGAGGGTATGGGTTCAATGGAATATAACCGCTATCAGAAAATGGGTATGGACATTATGGCGGCTCTCGGTGTAAACGGTGCTGTTAATATGACAGGCGGTATGGGAATGAACAATATGGGCATGGGCGGTATGCCTGTGAATAATATGGGCTACGGTCAGCCTAACCCTTACGGCCAGCAGATGCCTCAGCAGGGTATGTACGGTCAAAATCAGCAGATGGGCTACGGTCAGCCTATGGGTCAGCCCTACGGACAGCCTAACCCTTATGCACAGCAGAATCCTTACGGACAGCCTCAGGGCGGATATCAGCAGCCCTACGGACAGCCTCAGGCTAATCCTTATCAGCAGAATGCTTATGCACAGCCTCAGCAGGCAAATCCCTACTCTCAGCAGATGCCTCAGAATAACGCTGCCTTTGCACAGCCCGCATCAGCCACCTGGACCTGTGAATTCTGCGGTGCCACCAATGAAGGTGCCTTCTGCACAGGCTGCGGAAACAAGAGATAAATAAAAGTGAAAACAAAGATTATAATATTTCTCGCTCTTATCATTCTGATTATATTATCGGCCTTTGCCGTTAAAAGATATATAGATAACAGTGTGGTTGATAAGCACGGAATGATAAGAGAGGATGAGAAAACCACCGTAATTTGCGGTGATACAACTACAAAATAAAGGAGTTGATTAAATGTCAGCTTTATTAGAACAGAAGTGTCCCTGCTGTGGCGGTGCCGTAGAATTCAATGCAGGAACACAGACACTTAAATGTCCTTACTGTGACACAGAATTTGACATAGCTGCTATGGAGCAGGCTGCACAGCAAAGTGCCAATATCGGTCAGGATAATTTTCAGTGGAATTCACAGGGAGCCGAGTGGCAGGCTGATGAAATAAACGGTATGAGTGTATATACCTGTAAATCATGTGGCGGTGAAATCGTTGCTGACGAGACAACAGGTGCCACATCCTGTCCCTACTGCGGAAATCCTGTAGTTATGACCAGTCAGTTTGCAGGCGGTCTTAAGCCCGATTTGATTATTCCTTTCAAATACGATAAAAAGGCAGCAAAGGAAGCGTTAAATAAGTATGTTGCTTCAAAGAAAATGGTGCCGAAGATATTCAAGGATCAGAACCATATTGATGAAATAAAAGGTGTTTATGTGCCTCACTGGCTCTTTACGGGTACAGCTGTAGCTGATGCTCAGTTCAAGGCTGAAAAGAATCGCAGATGGTCCGACAGCAACTACAACTATACCGAAACCTCATATTTCGACTGCTACAGAAGCGGTAATATGGATTTTGCCAATATTCCTGTTGACGGCTCATCAAAAATGGATGATACACTTATGGAGTCTATTGAGCCGTTCCATATTAATGAGGCAAAGCCCTTCAGTACAGCTTATATGGCGGGATTTCTTGCCGACAAATATGATGTGGACCTTGATGCTTGTGTACCGAGAGCCAATGAAAGAGTGAAAAACAGCGTCGTTTCCGCACTTCATGACAAGGTTTTCGGCTATGATGTTGTTATGCCTGAATGCTCTCAGGTTAATATCGCAAACGGCTCTTATGCTTACGCCCTTTATCCCGTGTGGATTCTTAACACCACCTGGAACGGCAAAAAGTACACCTTTGCCATGAACGGACAGACAGGCAAATTCGTCGGTGACCTTCCTCTCGATAAGGGTGCCTTCTGGAAAAAGGTTGCAGGTCTTACGGTACCTCTCACCGCAGCAGCTTACTTTGTCCTTTGGGCATTACAGAATTTTTAAGGGGGTAGAACAATGAAAAATAAATTATTCTCTATTCTGACAGTTCTTGTTCTCTGCCTTTCTATGGTAATTCCCGTTTCAGCGGCAGGTACACATATTTTCGATAACACTAATATGATAGGTCAGCTATCTTCACTCGAAGCTGTGGCACAGAATATCGAAGACACCTATGGCTTCAGTGTGCTTCTCTGCGTTACTGACGGAGTTGGCGACGAGGGTACCTATGGCTACTGTGAAAGCCTTTATATTGCCAATGCTGCAAAGGAAGACGGTATAGCCCTTACTTATAACTACGGTGACAATAAATATGCCTTCTACTGTGCAGGTAAGGCTGAAGAGCTTTTTCCTACGGATGTTCAGGATGGCACACTCTGGAATGCCTTCGCATACACAGAAACCTATTATGACGGTGCTGTCGGTTATTACAATGCAGTCGAAAGCATTCTGAAAACAAACAATGTAACTGCACCTGTAGCCACTACAGAGCCCGCAACTGAATTCGTTCCCACAGACAGAACTCTTCCTTTAGTGGTAGATAATGCCGATGTTCTTACCGATGCTGAGGAAACAGATTTTACTGCAAAGCTTGAAGCACTTGGCGATAAGTACAATATGGATGCGGCCATTCTTACGGTTGATAGCTACGGCGGTAAAACAGATAGAGCTTATGCTGATGACTACTTTATAGAGATGGGCTACGGCCGGGGTGAAAACAAGGACGGCTTTCTGTTTGTTTTCAACACCGGAAAAGAGGACGGCACAAGAAACGTTTATCTTGCTACCCACGGCTCTGCTATTGAATATATCACTGATTTCGAGATTGATGTTATCTTTGAAATGATGATTCCGAAGCTTACAAACGGTGAATATGCGGAGGCATTTGAAACCTTCATAAATGAAGCTGACAATGCCATTGATCCGAGCACACCTGTTTATGTTTATCCTGCGAGCATTCTTATCGGTTTTGCGATTGCCTTTATTATCGTGAAAATTCAGGCTTCAAAGCTTAAGACCGTAAGAAAGCAGGCAGATGCCGCAAGCTATGTGGCTAATGTTCAGCTTACTTATCAGTACGATAACTTTATGTACAGTGATGTCAGGAAGGTTAAGAAGAGCAGTGACTCATCCTCATCAGGCGGAAGCTCAACTCATACCAGCTCCTCAGGTGATACCTTTGGCGGAAAAGGCAGAAATTTCTGATAAAAACATAAACGGTGTATGTTATGTACACCGTTTAATGATTAAAAAAGGAGATTTATTATGCAAAGAATTACTTTTTACGATTTGCCTGAAACTCTTGAAGCTTTCAAGGTTATGGCTGAAGCAAAACAGGACACACCCTTCGGTACGGCTGCTCTCACCGTTCTCGCTGTTTGCGTTTATCCTAAGAATAAAGAGCTTTCCTTGCAGATGCTTGATATTTTAAGAGGTCCAAGACCGTTATCGGTTATGGATAAGCAGTTTATTGCTGACCGTTTTCGAGATAAGGATTATGTGCCCCGTTCCTATTTTGAGGGTGCAACACCGCAGAATGATTATCAGCCTGCAGTACCTTATACTATAGCAGTAAATGAAAATCCTTATTCATATCAGAATGAGGGTTATGCAACGCTCTACATTACCTCAGGAGGTGCTGACAGTCCGAGAAGTGTACAGTTAAGATTAGCCAAGGACGGTAAATGGTATCTTTGGGAGCAGTATATTTTAGCTGATATAAGAAAGCCTGAATGTGAAAATCCTTGGGCGTGAAAGGAAGTAATAATATGAAAAAAATAACTGTAATTATGTCTTTGATTCTCTGTCTTTTCATTCTTGCCTCCTGCGGAGGAGGAGAAGATAATGAGACTACTCTTGTTCCCGAAACTACGACTGAGGAAACAACTGAGGCAGAAATAACCACCACTGAAGCGACAACCGCCGAAGCAACCACAACCGAGCCTGTTACACAGTCAGAGAGTGAAAAAGCTCTCGGTGAATTCCGCAAGCTGATGAAGGATGAAAAATATGTCTGCGGTGTGGCATATCTCGGCTATTACAGTGAGGACATCGGTGTTATTGTCGAAGATTTACAGTATAAGGGTATTTATAAAAAGCATCCCTTCCTCGATGAATTCAGACGGAAGAATTTCTATTCTCTCGAGGGCAGTGAGCTTTATGCCATAATACCTGCCGAGGGTGCTGAGGTTACCGTAAACGAATATGCCTTTAACGAAAACGGTATCGGTTATGGGAAGAAAAGAGTAGCCGTAAGCGACGGAGAAATTCTTTTCCTCAGAGGTAACGTAAGCGACATTATGCCTAACCTTCAGCTTGTAATCACCGATGAAAAGGGAAGCATCACCGAATATCTTCCCTCAATGAGTCTGGAAAACGGCTACCTTAGTAAGGGTCAGCAGATATGGGATTTCTCACCCTATGAGCTTCTTGGCGGTCATTTCGGCGGTCACACAGCAGGGGAAGAGGATATGCCGAACTTTATCGGCTCCTGGTGGGGCGAATATAAGCTTAAGGACGAGATTCTTTCTCTTTCTGTGGAGCTTAAGGAAAACGGTGAAGCCACTTATGTTTACGGCCTTGGCAACAGTGAGGTTTATGAATCCTTTGAGGGCTCATGGTATAAGGAGGACGGTGACAAAATCAACCTTATTATGTATGGCGGTCCCGACAGCTTTGACGGAAACGAAGCGGACAGCACCGAAAAATATGAGTTTGACGGCATTTTCAGCTGGAGTTGTACCGACACCAACGAAATGTTCCTGGAGCATATCAGCGGTAATTCATTTCTTTACGGTACCGACGGTAAAACCTTCCATTTTGAAAAGGTAATCGAAGAGTATTAAGCCTCACCTGAAAGGGTGAGAGAACCGATTGCAGTTGAGAGGTTCCGATATATTGTCATTTATGCACCCTGCACAAAAACAGGGTGCTGTTTTTGTGTTTAAAAACCCTACATTTGTGGTTGACTTTGCAGTTTAGAAAATTATATAATTTAAGTGCGAAAGATTATCTTAAAAGGCGGTGATGTATTTTGGAGGGAGTAAAGAGCCGTAATCTCTTTGACACCTTCACCATTTCTCCCTTCTCCTGTTTCCGTTATAACTTTGACGGGCCGACGGGGAAGCGGGTGCTCTTTATCGAAAGTGAGGAAAAGCATTTCACTCTTTCATTTGAGGAGGGTATGACCTGTCTTGATGTCCGCAGTTCGGAAAGAAGACCTCACACGGAGGCAGAGTACGAAAACGGCAGGGGTTACATCCATCAGCTGAGAATCAGTGATGTTTCGAATTTCGTCTTTTTCCATTTCGAGTATCACGACTCACGGGGCAAGACCTATCTTCTTCCCGGTCAGATGAGGGGTAAGGAGGGCTACACCTGGTCAGAGAGTGAGGTAGAGCCTATATTGGTGGAGATAATGAACAGCATCACTCTTAATGAAGAAACAGATCCACCTTCTGTTTGTGCCGGGACAGACGGCAAGGCTGAAAAAACAATATGGCAAAGAATCAAAAAATTTATTTCTTAAAGGAGGAAATAAAATGAATAAAACAGTAAAAAGGTTAATAAGTATATTGCTGGTTATGGTGATGTGCTTTTCTATGCTCGCACCGACAGCCAGTGCATGGACAAGTCTGTCCCATGTAAACAGTGCAGATCTTATTTTGCTTGAGCTTCAGCGCTCGGCAAGGCAGAACGGCGGCAATGCAAAAATTACCGTGTATGCCCCTTATTATGCTCATAATGCGGGGAACACATATTCCTATGCGATTCCGCTCGAGTATCAGGATGCAATCTTCAGCTATCCTGATGCCTTCCGTTCAGGTGCATTAGGTCCTGACTTTTATCCCGATATGGTTACAGGTCAGATGTATACCCATCCGTATTTTACAAATCCTGTTGATCAGAGTAAGGTTGAATCAGGTGAATGGATTACGCTTCTTTGTAATTCTGTAAACAGATTGCCCAAGAACAGTAAGGAAAGAAAGGAAGCTTTATCCTTTGCTCTCGGTTATATGCTTCATTTCTGCGGTGACCTTTTCGGTCACGACTTTGTAAACAGCTTCTCAGGCGGTACATATCCGTCATATTCTGATGTGAATCTTCTTGATGCAACAGATGCTGAGCTTAATAACATAGTAAGCCACATGTCAGTTGAAAACTATATGGACAAATTTGTCAACAGCGAGTTTTACAGTAAAAACGGTTACTTAGGAATTGACGGTCCCTTGCAGTTTATTGCCGATACTATGCTGTTCAACGGCAGTTCTAATGCCGGCAGTGCATCAATTTTTGAAAAGTACGGCAGCGTTCCTTATCAGTATGAATATCTTATTGAGCTTCGTACATCAATATACAATAAGGCAAACGAATGGCGAGAAACAATGAACCCCTTCCTTGCGATGTGTGTAACCTTCTGTGACCATTGGATTGAGGATATTGACAGAGCTACATACGCTCTTGTTGAATGCTTCAATAACATTGCAAAAAGAATGGTAACAGGTGAAAAGAATCCTGTTATTGAAGAGGAAAAGAAAAAAGAAGAGGAAGAAAACGGCGGACCTTCTATGATGGATGAGATTATAGAGGAATGCTTCGGTGAGCTTTCACTTGGTGATTCTGCCTCAACAATCGGTATTATCAAGGAAGAGCTCGGCTATTGGCTCAACCATTACGGCTCTTATGCTACACCTATTCCCGATATTTTCATTGACGGAATTCCTTACGTGGATGAGATTCTTGATTTTATCCTTAAGGCAATCGGAATCGGTTTTGTTTTTGAGGGAATCGAAAAGCTCCTCAAGCTTATTGTCAAGGAAATCATAGTGTATGCATTGCAGGAATATATACCCGAGCTTCAGGAAATTGCCGTTGCACTTCCGGGTTATGCAGAAAAGGTAATGGACCCCTCAAGACAGCTTGACAGTGAATATAATCCTTATAAGCCTTCCGCAAACAATTTTGCTGAATTCAAGGTGTATATGGATAAGTATGCCGAAGAGCAGAAGCTTCTTTCAAACACAACTGCAACGGGTATTATCAACGGTAATGATAACGGTATATTTGATAAAGTCGTTGACTCTGATTTTGAGGCCTTTTATAACACCCTTGTAATGTTCAAGCTCGTTATTATGGGACCTCAGAATTTTGCAAGCTTCATAAACAGCACAACAGGCGTTCAGCTTCAGGGCTTTGAGGAGAAGCTGACCTATATTGAGGCGACAAGCCTCAGACTTGAAATTGCTACAGCCGACCTTTATACTGCAGGCACTGACGATAATGTTTTTGCTGAGGTATATTATGTGGACGGCGGCAGAAGAACACGTATTATGCGTAAGCTGCTTGATAAATCAAATTACAACGATTTTGAAGCAGGAGATAATGACGTATATGACGTAGAACTGCCTTATCCTGTAAGAATTGATAAGCTTGAAGTGGCAATAAAGCAAGAGGATACCGATACTGCCGGAGAGGGCTGGATGTGTCAGAATATCAATATCACACCTATGCATGCAGGGGTTGCACTTATTGATCCTATCGGCGTTGGCGGTAACTTTTATATGAAATCCGGTACGAAATGGTATGTCGGTTTCCAGGACTCACTTAATGAAAGAGGTATTGCAGACCCAAGAAAGCAGACTGTTACAAATGTAAAGCTGAAGATTAAAACAAGCTCTGAAGCAACCTATGGCGGTACAGACTCTGATATTTATCTTGTAGCGTATAACGGAACAACCGAATGGTCAAAGGTATGTCTTGATAAGCCCGGATATAATGATTTTGAAAAGGGCGACAATGACGAATACAATGTTTCTATTGAAAAATATAACAAATCAACCGGCTTGATGGAAGGTATTCCCCTTGATAAGCTTGCACTTAAGATCAAGCATTCAGGCAGTGATGAGTGGACTATTGCAGATATGGATGTAATTCTCTGCAACGGTGACCTTAATCTTATAGCTGCCAAGGATTCAGGACTTTCCGGCACCGCTCTTGAAGATGAAGAGGTTTTAATCGGCCAGCTGAAAAATGCCAATATACCGGATAGTTATTTCAAAAAATACAGCAAGCCATCACTTTCCTATAAAACATCTGTAAATGATAATCTTTTGTTCTTCGTAAATAGTATTGACGGCAGTCAGCAGTGGGCAGATTACGAAAATGCTCTCTGGAATGATTCCCAAACCCGTAAAAAGGTATTCTTTGAAATTTTCAAGGGGTTCCGCCCTGAAATGAAATATTCCGCACCGAAAACAATTTCACCCGGAGAAGCATTTGATGTAACTGTAGATCTCGAAGGTATGTGGAACGGTATTACTGAAGCACGTCGTAATGCAATTACAGACCTTGAAGATATGCCTGAAGTTAACGGCAAGGTGGCTATTAATTATCTTGATAAAAACGGCAACACTATACTGCAGCTTCCGAAAACAGTCACTAATAATGTTGCGGAAATAAGAGATTTTTCTTCAGATAAGCTTAAGGCAGGTTACTACGATGTAAGAATCGACTATTTCCCGGATACATCCAACCCCGTGTATGGTTCTGCAACACTTAATATTAAGGATGCTCTTTGTGTTGTTCCGGGACTTGACTTTACAGCTCAGTCCCCGGCAATGTCTGCAGGTAAAGCAGAAACAACTCTCTACTTTGAAGTTGGTCATACTGCAACCTTTACCTTTGACAACGCAGATGCAATAGACGGATATACGATTACAAAATCAGGTAAGCTTGCTGATAAGGACGGCAAAACACTTGCTACATTCAGCGGTGATCCTGCAAAGCTTACATATAAATTCAATACAATGGGCATTTACACCCTTACAGAAACACTTACCCTTAAAAAGGGCTCAACGGTTGAAGCAACCAAGACTCATACCTTCTATATTTCCGTAGATAAGGCAAAGGTTGTTCCTGAAATTCTTCAGCAGGCTGAAAGTGCAGTCAGTGTTTCAGGTGATACATATACCTTTACTGCAAGAGCAAAGGATGCAGTTAGTGCGGTTTGGTATAAATACAAAACAAACGGAGCAGTTGTGTCAGTTCCTGATTCATCTTTCAATGTTGTGACAGGTGAATCTACCGTAACTGTTAACAGGGCTTCACATGAGGACGGAACAAAGTATTACTGCCTATTCAAGAGTGCAGATAATATGACGAACTACACAAAAAATGCAACGCTTTGCTTTGCCCCTACCGTTTTATCAGCAGGTGATTGTATTGCTGATATCGGCTCGACTGCATTCCTTAAGGTAGAGGTAACAGGCTGTTCACACTATAACAGTAGTGAACATGGCTGGTATAAGGACGGTGTTAAGCTCAATGCAGGAGATAAGTATTATCCCATGGGTGCTACTCTTGCAGTGCAGAGCGTAAGATCTACTGATGCAGGTGCATATACCTATAAATATGTAACCGAGCACGGCGATGTTGTTACCAAAAATGTTGCTCTTGTTGCACAGAGTTCTCCTTTATCGAAATATATAGATACCTTTGTTATCTTCGGACTTGACAATCCCATAACAGTGGGAACTGTTGCCGATACAGAAGTAAGTGTTCCGGCAGATGCAAAGTATACAGTTGAATCTGTAACATGGACAGGTGTTCAGTATGGCACTAATATTGTCAACAGTGCAACCGGCTCTCTTAAGATTAAGCTGAAAGCAAAGAGCGGATATACATTTATGGCAGGCGATATGACGGGTCATGTTGAAGGCATTCCCAAGACAGTTTATTCCGTTCCTTCAGGTGCAACAGAAATTACAGTTACTGTTGATTATAATCAGTACAGCAGCTGGCGATTTGTATTCCCCGAGAGTGATGATATAAGTATCACAACAGAAAGTCTTATTTTCAGAAGCGGAACCGCAGCAAGCGGACAGAAGATAGAGGGTACTTATACTTGTGATCACGGAGATTTACCGCTTACAACGATGCATCACACCGGCGGTATGAGTTATAGCTTATATTATGAAACAGGTAATGCGCTTCCGGATGGGCTTACTCTTAACAAGGACGGCACAATTACAGGCACTCCCACTACGGGCGGTGTATACACAGTTAAGATATTGGCACATTCCGTGAATTCCGGCGGAACAGCTTCCAACAGTTGCGGTCAGACCGTAAAGACTGTAAACTTTGTTATTGAAACTGCAGAAGATCATACTCACAGCACAAAGATAGTTACCAATACTGCAACATGTACAAAGGCAGGTATTATAGCATTTGAATGTGGTTGTAGTGCAAAGGTTGATGCAATAAACCACCACTACAGCGAAGCAACCTGTACACTTGCAAAGACCTGTATTCTTTGTCATGCTACAGACGGTGAGCCTTTAGGCCACAGCTTTGATAATGCTTGTGATACCTCATGTAACAAGTGTCTGTATGTTCGCAGCAATCCTCCTCATGCTTTCAGTAATGCCTGTGATGCAGATTGTAACGAATGCGGTGAAACCCGTACACCTGATGCTCACAAGTACACTGCGGCTTGTGATATTACCTGTAATGAGTGCGGAGCTATGAGATCCGCAGAAGCTCATACAGGCGGTACTGCAACCTGTACCGAAAGAGCAAAATGTGATGCTTGCGATGAGTACTATGGCAAGACCGTTGACCACGATTATTTGGAAGCAACCTGTACAACACCTACAACCTGTAAGGTTTGCGGATTTACAGCAGGTGCACAGCTCGGTCATGCAGGCGGTATAGCAACCTGCACCGAACAGGCAGTATGTGCTGAATGCGGTGTGAAATACGGTGAGCTTGCTGCTCATAAGGTAAGCGAGGTTAAGGGCAAAGCAGCTACATGTACTGCAAACGGTACAATTGATCATTATAAGTGTGACGATTGCGGAGCTCTCTGCTCAGACAGTGACGGTCTGACTGTCATTACCGACACCACCGTAAAAGCAACAGGCCATAGCATTAATAAGGTAGCAGCAGTAAGTGCTACCTGCACCAAGGAAGGTCTCACCGAGGGTAAGAAGTGCACAGCCTGCGGTTTTACTACCGTAGAACAGAAAACGGTAGCGAAGAAGGCACACAGCCTTACTACTCTTAAGGCAGTAGCTGCTACATATAAAACAGACGGCAAGACCGAAGGTAAGAAATGTACAGTATGCGGTACCGTAACCGTACCACAGAAAACCGTAGCTAAAAAGGTGCTCGGTAAGGTTACAGGTCTTAAGACCAAGGCTGTCAAGCTCTCTTCAGGTACAAAGACAACTCTTACTCTTGCCTGGACAAAGGTAGCTGATGCAGAAAAATACGAGGTATATCAGCAGAGCGGTAAAAAGTGGAAGAAGATAGGCACCACATCAAAGACTACTCTTACCGTTAAAAAGCTCAAGTCAAACAAGTCTTATAAATTTAAGGTAAGAGCCATCCGCAGTGATGCCAAGGGTGCATATTCTTCTGTATTTACCGGTAAGACAGTACCTCTTACACCTACAGTAACACTTAAGACAGGTAAAAAGGCACTCACAGCCTCCTGGAAGACAGTAGCTAACATCACAGGCTACGAGGTACAGGCCTCCACATCAAAGAAATTCACCTCAAAGACAACCGAGAAGGTAACAATCAAAAAGGCAAAGACCACAAAGATCACAATCAAAAAACTCTCAAAGGGTAAGAAGTATTATGTAAAGGTCAGAGCCTATAAGACAGTCGGTAAGACAAAGGTTTACTCTGCATGGAGTGCAGTAAAGAGCGTTAAGGTTAAATAAGCGAACATAGTAATAAACCGTCGGGGAGAAATCCTCGGCGGTATTATGTGTATATACAGAAAATCACAAAGCTCCCTGATTCGGCTCATACTGATTCAGGGAGTTCTTTTTCGTTATAAACTAATCTTCACCGCAGACACGCAGCCCATTTCAGGCTTTTTCTCCATAAAGCCTTCGGGAATCATGCTTTCATAGCTTTCCATATAAGTCGCTGAGCCGAGATAAGCGGAGATGTTAGTCCTCGGTATAATAATATTCTCTGTATTCTTCTTCGGGTAGATACTTTGTGAGGAAGGCATACCGTTCTTCCTCTTTCATAAAGTGCCAATTCTCATTTCTGACCGCAGAATATATCTCATTTACTCTTTCTTCGGACAGGTTAATAAATACTGCGGCAAACTCATCAGCTTCGTAATCATTTTCCTTGTTCTGCATATACAAAATACGGTTAATATCGTTGTGCTTTGCTTTAAGCTTGCTTGCGGCGTGTCGCCTTGCCCTTATTATTTTAAGGCACTCTTCATAATCAGCGATTATTCTGCCTGCATAATCAAGAATCTTCGGGTCAAGCTTCTTTTTCCAACCGAGCTTTGCAAAAGTGAAAAGCTCACTTGCATCTGCCTGATGACAGTCTGCCCTTGGTGTATTCTTTTTCAGCTCTCTTGCAAAATACGGAACTGATAATTGACGACTTGTACGATGCCATTATCTATTGAAGCTTTTGTTGTGAAGATTGTGGCTAAACAGGACGGCTTTGATTGGTATCTCCGCTTTGACGGCGACCCGAATGACCCTCTTCACTTGAAAACTGAAGGAAAAAGTAGGAAAACCACCTCTGTTGTGTCAGAAAGTATTGTTTCTCCAACCAAGGTTGATAGAACCACAGGCAGCTATTGCTAATAAATAAGTTATTATCCGCTTAGGATAAACGAATCCCCATCGAGAAATCGGTGGGGATTTTTTATGTATTCCGGCAACAGCACCATAGGCGGCTGTCGTAAAGAAATAAGCTCGATGCTTAAATAATTACACTTAACTAATCAATCGGGGAGTTTTTTATGGTATATATATTGTTTTCTGTTTTAAGTGTAAACAATATATTTTTTTCGTTGCTTTTTGTGATGTGAAATGTTATAATTCTGAAGAAATAATAATTTTAGGAGTGGGAAGCTTTGAAAAAAACTTTTATATGGTTTATAAAAGCATTTGTATCAGGAACAGTAGTTTTAGGTATAGCGACAGGCTTTTGTTTATTTTATTATAATTTACCTGTACATCATACCAATGAAACAGGAGTAACTGATTATTTTTGGGATAAGAACGTCATAACGATTAGAGGCACGGAAGGTTTTTCTGTTTCGGAAACTGATAGCGAGGGTTTTGTCAATACGTTTCCTGACAAAAAAGACAAGACAGATATTCTTGTTATGGGATCTTCTCATGCGGAAGGCTTTAATGTTAACAGTGATGAAAATTTTACTTACATTCTCAATGATAATCTGAAAAAGAACGGCTATGATAAGTATGCCTACAGTATAGGTATGTCAGGTCACGATCTCCTGAGATGCTTTAGAAATTTCGAAAATGCAGTAAAAAAATATAAACCGGCTGAATATGTGGTTATAGAAACATACAAGACAGATTTTAGTATAGATGATTGGGAAAAACTTAACAACAATACATATGGCTTTTTGCCTTCTTATGATTCAGGTCTGATTCATTATTTGCAAAAAAACACTTTTTTTCGTCTGGTATATGCTCAAATATCAAATTTCTTAGAAAAGGATAATAGTGTTGTGTCTAATGATAAAGAGCAACAGAATATTAATGATGGTGTTTCAGAAGAATATATAAAGTCTGTTGATATGGTGATTTATAAGATTAGTAAAATAGCACAGCAGAATAATTGTAAGGTTATGATTGTTTATTGTCCTGCATTGGATATTGATTATTATGGTAATGTTGTAGAAGAAGATCGTTCTGATGAACATGAAGTTTTTGTTAGTGCATGTGAAAAATATTGTGTTGAATTTGTAGATATGTTTGTTCCATACAAGGAAATGTATGAGGAAGTCAAATATTTACCAACAGGTTTTTCTAATACAGCTATAGGAGAAGGTCATACAAATAAATATGGCCACAAGTGTATTGCCGATGAGATTTATAACCGTGTAATTACGAGGTGAGTTTATGACTTTTACAAGTGTTCCGTTTTTTATTTTATTTATAGTAGTATATTTATTTGTTCTTGTTTTTAATCTTAGATCCGTTCGTGAGAAACTCTCTGAAAAAAGACAATTGGCTTTTAAACATACCATTTTGCTTATATCGAGTTATGTCTTTTACGGATGGTGGGATTACAGATTTTGTTTTCTGATGTTTTCTTTAACCTTTGTTGCATGGTTTTCTTCGAAAAAAATTGAAGAAAACAAGCAAAGGAAACTCTTTACTGTAATTGGTGTTGTATTTCCGTTGGTGATATTGGGATTTTTTAAGTATTATAACTTTTTTGTTGAATCATTTGTCGATTTGTTCGGAATACAGTCTTCAACAACTTTAAACATAATTTTACCTGTCGGTATTTCTTTTTATACATTTCAGTCTATGAGTTATACAATTGATGTTCTTCGTGGCAGTATATCAAGTTCTCCGTTAAGGGATGTTATGCTTTATGTTTCTTTTTTTCCGCAATTAGTAGCAGGTCCCATTGTCAAAGCATCAGATTTTATGCCTCAGTTAAAAAAGAATGAATCTTTAAAATTAGCGGATTTAGCTACAGGTATTCAGATATTTGCCTTCGGTATGTTTAAGAAGCTAGTAATTGCAGATAATCTGTCTGTGTTTGTAGATGATGTATTTGAGAAGCCTCTTGCATTTTCGTCGATAACGGTTATATTGGCAACTATTTCATATTCTATACAGATTTATTGTGATTTTTCCGGTTATTCAGATATGGCAATAGGTGTTGCTAAATGTTTTGGATATGATTTTCTTGCAAATTTCAATATGCCTTATATTTCTAAAAATGTGACCGAGTTCTGGAAAAGATGGCATATCAGCCTTTCTGGATGGTTACAGGAGTATCTCTATATTCCGTTGGGAGGAAACAGAAAAGGAAAAGTACGCAGATATATAAATCTTATGCTTACAATGATTTTAGGCGGTTTATGGCATGGGGCGAACTATACTTTTATTTTTTGGGGAATATTGCACGGTGTGGCACTTTGTGTTCATAAATTGTTTTTGAAATTCAGAAAAAAAGAAAAGTTAAATATAATTTCTTCTGTATTTTCAGTTGCGTTTACATATGTTTTTGTGTGCATTTGTTGGGTGTTCTTCCGTGCGGAAAACTTTATGATTGCTCGTGACGTCTTGATGAAAATGTTCGTATGGAGTGATGGAATAACACAGATTTTCTCGTGGTCAATTTTTAGCATAGTAATGGTAGTCGTTGCTATGGCCGTTGCAGTCATAAAAGCAAAGAGAAATAATGAGAAGACAATAAACGGCTTTTATCCGGTGTTTGATCTCGGTAAAGTGAGCGGTCTGATTATATTTTTTGCTGAAGTAGCTTTTATTGTTGCACTTTCTTACACGAACTCAAATCCGTTTATTTATTTTCAGTTTTAAATACAGGACTTTTTGCAGATAAGTTAGATGTTGCATAAATTCAAATGTGTCATCCTTCCTTATAATTAACATTCTTTTGTTGCTTTTATCTACGTATATAAAAAAATCCTTGAAGATGTCTGGCTTCAAGGATTTTTCTTCTTATGTAATATGACAGTTTATTTCTTTTCTTCGTCCGAATTCTTTAAGCTTTCGTATTCGTTATACTCTATGCCGTCAACGCTCATAGCAATCGCTAAGATACTCTTTTTTTATGTGTTTCTGTTGTCGTTCTTGGAAGCATACCTAAAACTCTTGTCAGGGTGTCTTTTTCGGTATCCACTTTCATTTTCTGAAGCTCGGAAATGATTTCATTAAGAAAAGCATCACTGTACTCTTTTTTATTTTATCTTTTACTTTATTATAATACTATTGAAGCGAGTTTTTTAAGTAAAAAAACATCGGTAAGAATAATGTCGGAATAAATGTGTGTGCGAAGTGTTAAAGAGTTGATTCTCTGTTATCAAGATAAAAATTAAACGTCATAACTGTACTTTTTTTGTTCTGATGACGGTAACGGAAAAGTAGCTTTCTGTGTTGAAAAACAGCGGTAAAATATGCTATAATTCTGACGGCAAAACAAATATACGGAGGCTTTGATATGGCGTGGTACGATGAAGCTATATTTTATCATATTTATCCATTGGGGATGACAGGCGCCCCTAAAGTGAACGGTTACAGTGAGCCTGTACACAGACTGGATTTTCTTTTTCCGTGGATTTCACATATCAAAGAGATAGGCTGTAATGCTATTTATATCGGACCGCTTTTTGAATCTGTAGGTCACGGCTATGAGACAACGGATTATAAAAAGCTGGACAGCCGTCTCGGAACAAATGAGGACCTGATAAATTTTGTTTCGGAGTGTCATAAGCAGGGAATACGAGTGATTTTAGACGGTGTGTTTAATCATACGGGCAGAGATTTTTTTGCTTTCCGTGATATAAAGCAGAACAGAGAATGCTCTGCTTATAAGGATTGGTACTGTAACGTGAATTTCAGCGGTAATAATTCCTATAATGACGGCTTCTCTTATGAAAACTGGGGCGGTTATGACCTTCTGGTAAAGCTTAATCAGCGTAACCCTGCCGTCAGAGATTATATTTGCGATGTTATACGCTTCTGGGTAAAAGAGTTTGATATTGACGGGATACGTCTTGATGCGGCTGATGTTATGGATTTTGAGTATATGAGGGCTATTCGTCAGACGGCAAATGAGGTGAAAAATGACTTCTGGCTTATGGGTGAGGTTATACACGGGAATTATGCACTCTGGGCTAATGAAGGAACACTGCACAGCGTAACTGACTATATGCTTCATAAGGCTCTTTATTCGGGCCACAATGACCGTAATTATTTCGAAATTGCACACACTGTCAGATACGTAAGCAATATGACGGGAAACAGACTGAAGCTTTATACCTTTGTTGATAATCATGATGTGGAGCGAATCTGTACAAAGCTCAGAAACAAGGCTCACTATGCACCGGTACACATAATGCTGTATACACTTCCGGGAATACCGTCGGTTTATTACGGCTCAGAGCTTGGCATTGAAGGCAGAAAGGAGAAGGGCTCCGACGATTCTCTGAGACCTGAGCTCAGATTCAAAGATTACAGAGATGCCTGTAAAACCAACCCCTGTACAAAGCTTATTTCCGCACTCGGCAGAATACGTCGGAATACACCTGAACTTTCTTACGGTGATTACAGGGAGTTAGAGCTGAGAAATGCTTACTTCGCCTATTCGAGAACTCTCGGTGATAAGACTGTAATCGTTACGGTTAATAATGGAGACAGTGATGTAAGTGTCAGACTTCCGGCTGAAGGCTGTGCTGAATATACAGGCGCTCTGACAGGAAAGAAGGTCGGGGTAAAGGATGGCTTCATCACGGTGGAGGTGTCTGCAAATTACGGTGAAATCTGGCTTCCGTCAGAAACGGTAAAGGAAAGCTTTGCTCCCTTGAAGATGTTTGAAATCGGGAAAAACTCCGTAGAAGAAAAGTTTGTCCGTGAATCCGTAAAGACAGAGAAGGCAGAAGTGCCGGAAAGGTCAGAAAGCAGTACAGTTATAAAAGAAAAGGAAGAAGTCACTTCTGAAAAGTCTCTTTTTAATCCTGACAAGCCTTATGAGGAAATGACTGTTGATGAGCTTCAGGAAGCGATTTTAGAAAAAATGAGGAAAAACGGTCCCGTGACGGAATATATGCTCGGCACGGTCAGAGAGAACAGACATCACGGTTCGCTGATGAACTGGGTCAGAAGCTTTAACTGAAAAGGAGCACAGCGATTTTTACGGCTGTTTTACTGAAATATATTGATAGGGCAGACGGTGATATGTATAATTAGGACACAACCAAAAACGGAAAGATTAACAGGGTGATAAAATGGCGAGGCGCAAGGCAAATATGACCAGACTCAATATCACACGTACGGCTACTGTAAAGAGTGTGACCTTCAGCCGGGGGAAAAAATAATCGTAGATACAGGCTATCTTGCTGCTATGAGTGAAAGCTGCTCGATGGAGGTTCAGTCCACAGGCGGATTAAAGAATGCACTCTTCGGCGGTGAGGGTATCTTTAACACCGTTATTACAGGCCCGGGCAGAGTTTATGTTCAGTCTATGCCTGCCCTTTCTCTCGCTCACAGAATAGCACCGTTTCTTCCTACCGTAAGCACTAATGACGGCGGAAACGGCGGATTTAAAATTAATTTTAACGGCTGATAATCACATCAGAGTAAATATCACTGAAAACACCGGTATGCACAGGCTATCGGTGTTTTTTTCTTTACAAAGAGAAAAATATGGTGTAAAATGATAAGCATATATAAGGGGGGAGCAAGTATGCTGATGATTATTTCGCAGATTATCGGCGTGGCGGCTGTAGGTCTGTATCTGCTCAGCTTTCAGCTGAAAAAGAGGGTGCATATCGTGTGGGCAACCTGTATTTCAAATGCCCTGTATGTCATTCAGTATTTACTTCTCGGTGCTTTTTCGGGTGCGGTGATGGATTTTATGTCCACGGTGTCCTCTTTCCTGGCAGGTAAGAAAAATTATCCTTCCTTTAAACCGTATTTCAAATGGATTGCCGCAGGTAATCTCGCTGTAGTTACAGTGGTGGGTCTTGCTGTTGCCGCAGTGAGACGGGACCCCATAGAGCTTTTAGCTGTGGCCGGCGCTCTCTTTACTACGGGTGGACTTTGGTGTGAAAATGAGCAGACTATCCGTAAATTCGGTCTGTGCAGTGCACCCTGCTGGCTCGTTTATAACTTTATGTCACAGGCTTACGGTGCTTCTCTCGGTTCGGTTCTTGCTATCGGCTCGATTGTTATTTCTTTGGTCAGATACAGGGAAAAGGAAGACAGCCCGACGAAAATATGAGACAGGTTCAAGGAGAAGGATAATGGATAAAATAAAAATAAAAAAAGACAGTAAGGTGCTTTTCATCGGTGACAGCATAACTGATGTGAAATTTAATTTTCGTATGATGAGAAAAATCAAGGGAAGAAACATTTATGCTCTGCAGCTGAAAAAGAGATTTAAGAAATACAGCAAGCATATAAAGGTTGATATTAAAGGTATCGCAAGTAACCGTACCTACCATCTTTACGACAGACTTACAAAGGACTGTATAAGTCTGAAGCCCGATGTTATTATTATGCTCATCGGTGTCAATGATGCATGGGAGAATTACGTACCTGAGGATTATCCGCCTCTTTTAAGACCGATGGAGCCGCATATACGTGAGATTTACCGCCGTATAAGAGCAGAGCTGCCTGACACACAGATTCTTTATCTGATGCCTTTTATGATCGATGCGGTGGAGGAAAAGCTTCCTTTTCACGGAAAGCTCGATGAATTCCGTGAGGTGCTTAAAAGCATAGCGGTCGAAAACGGTGCGGCAGTGCTTGATATGCAGGAGGTCTTTAATCAGGCTCAGAAGGCAAATTCACCGAAAGCTCTTGCCGTTGACGGAATACATCCGACAAATCTCGGCCACAGGGTTATTGCAGATGCAGTAACGGAAAAGATAGAATTCGTATAATAAAAAAGGAGAAAAAAGAATGAAGCTCAGTGAAGAAAGAAAATGGATACAGACTCAGCTCGAAGCAGTGACGGACTTCTGGCTGAAAAACGGTATGGACAAGGTAAACGGCGGTGTCTACACCTGTCTTGACAAGGACGGAAAGGTCTTTTCCACGGATAAAAGCGTGTGGATGCAGGGCAGATGCGGATGGATTTTCGCTTATATGTGTCACATTTACGGAGTGAAAAAGGAGTGGCTTGAGGCGAGTAAAAGCTGTCTTGACTTTCTCGAAAAGTACTGTGTGAACCGAAGTGCGGGTGACAGACTTTATTTCACCGTAACTGAGGGCGGAAAACCGCTCAGACAGAGGAGATACTGCTATTCTGAGGCGTTTTACTGTATCGCAAATGCGGAATACTACGGTATTACAGGTGATAAGGAGCATCTCGACAGAGCCAGGAAGGCTTACGAAATGTACTGGAATTTAAATCACGGAATGACAGACCCCACAGGTCTCGGTGCCAAAACCTGTCCGCAGACGAGACAAGGCAGGGCGCTGGGTATACCGATGATACTTCTTAATGCTACATCGGTTCTTCTGCGTGTGGATCCCGAAAACGCTGAGCTTTACAATTCCAGAGCAGATGAGTGTGTTTCCGACATACTGAAATATCACGTAAAGCCTGAGCTCGGATGTACTCTCGAAAGCGTGGACCTTGACGGTACACCCCGTCTCTCTGTCACTGAGGGCAGAGTGGTTAACCCCGGTCACGACATCGAGTGCAGCTGGTTTCTTATGGAAAGAGCCAAAGCTACAGGGGATAAGGCTCTTATGAAAAAGGCTGTGGAAATCTTCGATATGGCATTTTCGAAGGGTTGGGACGAGGAATATGAGGGCATACTCTATTTCTTCGACTGCCTGGGTAATCCTCCCGAAGCTTATGAGCACGATATGAAGCTCTGGTGGCCACATAATGAAGCGCTGATAGCTTCTCTTATGATTTATAAGGAGACGGGTGATGAGAAATATCTCGGTATATTCGGAAAAATTCTCTCTTACTGTAAAAAGACCTTTGCTTCTGCGCCCTGCGGTGAATGGTACGGCTATCTGAGAAGAGACGGTAAGCCTACTCTTCCTGCCTGCATCGGATCCACCTTCAAGGGACCCTTCCACGTGCCGAGATGTCTGATTATGCTGGATAAAATGATAGAAGAAATCGAAATGAGGTAACAAAATGAGTAAATTCAAAGGAATATATCCTGCTTTTTATGCCTGCTATGACGATGAGGGTAATGTATCTTTAGAAAGAACCAAGGCTCTCACAGAGCATCTCATCGAAAAAGGTGTATCGGGTCTTTATGTAGGCGGTTCATCGGGTGAATGCATTTATCTTTCCGTAGAGGAGAGAATGAAAACTCTCGAAGCGGTTATGGAAGCGGCACAGGGCAGAATAAAGATAATAGCTCACGTCGCCTGTAATAATACGAGAGACAGTATCACTCTTGCCCGCCATGCGGAAGGTCTCGGTGTCGATGCAGTAGCAGCTATACCGCCTATTTATTTCCGTTTGCCTGAAAAGGCTATAGCGAAGTACTGGAATGACATTTCCGATGCTGCACCAAAAACGGATTTTGTGATTTATAATATTCCTCAGCTGGCGGGTGTGGCACTCACTCTGCCGCTTCTCGATGAAATGCTGAAAAATCCCCGTGTGGTCGGTGTGAAGAACTCATCTATGCCCGTTCAGGACATACAGATGTTTCTCCGTCAGGCGCAGATGAGAGGGAAAGAAATCACCGTTTTTAACGGTCCCGACGAGCAGTTCATAAGCGGTAGAATAATCGGTGCTTCTGCGGGTATAGGCGGTACCTATGCCGTTATGCCTGAGGTTTTCGTGAAAATGGATGAGGCAGTGGAAAAGGGTGATTTTTCTGCCGCTCAGAAGCTGCAGAATGCCGCCAATGAGGTTATTTATAAAATGTGCTCAGCCGAAGGTAATATGTATGCTGTGGCGAAGGCTGTAATCGGAAAAAGAACGGGTATCGCTCTTGGCGGAGTCAGGGAGCCGCTGATGAATCTTTGCGCAGGGGATGAAAAGGTAGTTGAAGAGGCTTATGAGCTTGTGCTCAGAGCAGTTGAAATGTGCGGCAGTCTCTGATTTATTAAAAATATGATTAAACCGTCATAGAGGCCCAGGGGCTGATATGACGGTTTTTATGCGGAAGGATTCAGAAAAAATGTAAGACTGTATCTGGTGAAAAAAGTGTCAGTGAGGTAATTCGAGAGCCTTTTATCCGCTGCAGTAAAGATAACTGTTGATTTTTTTCTTTTAAAGTGTTATCCTTATAATTAACAGCTTATAATGTTTATAACAAAATTAACATAAGGTAGTGAAAGAAATGAATTCAAGACAGCTTCAGTATGCGGTTCTTCTTTCTGAAATCGGAAACTTTTCTCAGGTAGCCGAAAAGCTTAATATCACACAGCCGGCACTGAGTAAGCAGATACTGTCTCTGGAAAAGGAGCTAGGAACACAGCTTTTCGACCGTGAACGCAATCCCGTTACACTTACGGCATCGGGTGAATATTTTATCCGTGAGGCGAAGGAGCTTCTTTACAGACAGACTCAGCTGACCAGAGCTATGGAGCAGTTCAGAAATGGAGACAAGGGACAGCTTGTAATCGGAATAACACCCTTCAGAAGTGCCTATCTTATACCTGAGATAGTAAAAAAGGTAAGAGAGAAATTTCCCGGCGTGCAGGTGAGACTTGCCGAAGCGGGAAGTGAGGAGCTCAGAAAGGATGCGGCGGACGGAAAGTTCGATTTCGCAGTTATCAATATGCCGGTGGATGAGAGCCGGCTGGATGTGACGCTGATAGAACCGGATAAGCTGGTTCTGGTTATACCTGAAGGCATGATGAATTTATGCGGTGAGACGGAGGAAGCCGATTTTTCCTGCTTCGGAGAGCTTCCCTTCGTAGTTCCCGGTGTAAATCAGGAAATGAGACAGCTTTTCGAAAAGCTCTGTGTATCGTCGGGTGTCACCCCTCAGATAGCAGCCGAGGTGGTCAATCTCACCAGTGCGTGGGAAATGGCCTGTGCAGGAGTAGGTGCCGCACTTTTTCCGATGCAGTTCGTAAAGGGTAAGGATAAAAGCGGAAAAATGTCTGTGGTCAGACTGAAGAACAGCTTTTCTCTCAGACAGCCTGCAGTGGTTATAAAAAAAGGTCAGTACCTTTCTCCTTATGCCCGTTATGCCGTAAAGCTGCTTACGGGACAGGACGAGTGATAATAGTTGGAAAGTTTGAATGATAATAGTTGCAGAGTTTGTAGGTTTGTCAATGATGTGTTACAAAATTAGGTAGAAAAAATTTCGCCAGTGGTTAGGAAGTGGTTTAATACTTCTCTGGGTGACTTCCAACCAAGTGGACGCATGGGAAAATTGTTGTATCTTCTGCTGTGAACAGC
>JAZLAJ010000089.1:0-36770 GCA_045613145.1 Acutalibacteraceae bacterium | reverse complement strand
GCTCGAACCGTCGACCTCTAGCGTGACAGGCTAGCGTTCTAACCAACTGAACTACCGGGCCATTGGTGGGAACAACAGGGCTCGAACCTGTGACCCTCTGCTTGTAAGGCAGATGCTCTCCCAGCTGAGCTATGCTCCCATCTGTCTGTGAACTGGTGTTCCTCACAGCGCCTGTATAATATAACAGAAAACTTCCCGTTTGTCAATGGTTTTTTTAAAATTTTTTTCGTTTTTTTTATTTTCTTCCCGGACGGCCCTGATAGCTCGGTTCTGTAATACCGATATCACCGTCATCGTCGTCTGTATCAGGCAGAAAACTGCCACCGATAAAGGAAGTTATACTAGCCATACGTTCGATAAACTTTTTAAGCCACAAAACTATCATATACATCAGATCCATAAAATATAACCTTCCTTTCCTCTTTTTCAGTGTTATAATACTATAACAAGTTGCTGAGTATGTCAATAATATTTAAAGAAAATATTAAACATTTTTTTCGTTTCTGTATAAAAAAAGACTTTTACATCTCATTTCGATGTAAAAATCTTAATTTTTTTTAATAAATCTCAGCCAGATCGTAAATAAGTCTTTCCGTCTTTTCCCATCCTATGCAAGGGTCTGTTATACTCTTGCCGTAAGTTCCTTCACCAATTTTCTGCGTACCGTCCTCAATATAGCTTTCAATCATCAGACCTTTTACAAGCTTATCAATATCGGAATTATGACGGCACGAGTGAATAATCTCTTTGGCTATACGAGGCTGTTCAAGATATTTCTTCCCGGAATTCGCATGATTTGTGTCCACGATAACTGCGGGATTTTTTAAATCTGGACGCTGTGCATAAAGTTCGGAGAGAAGAAGCAAATCTTCATAATGATAATTCGGGAAGGACTGTCCCCTGTCGTTCACATATCCTCTGAGAATAGCGTGAGAAAGGTCGTTACCCTCACTTCTTACCTCCCAGCCGCGATAAATGAAATCGTGCTTATGCTGTGCAGCAGTAATAGAGTTCATCATAACAGAAAGATCTCCGCCTGTTGGATTTTTCATTCCTACAGGTATATCTATTCCGCTGGCTGTAAGTCTGTGTTGCTGATTTTCCGTACTTCTTGCACCGACGGCAACATAACCTAAAAGATCGGAAAGATAACGGTGGTTTTCGGGATAGAGCATCTCGTCAGCACAAACAAATCCTGTCTCGTTGATAGCTCTCATATGAAGCTTTCTGATAGCTACGATACCTTTGATAAGATCTGCAGCGGCATTCGGGTCAGGTTGGTGAAGCATACCCTTGTAACCGTCCCCTGTAGTTCTTGGCTTGTTTGTATAAATACGGGGTATAATAAGGATTTTATCCTTTACCTTTTCCTGGACAGGAACAAGCCGTGAAATGTAGTCCATTACACTGTCTTCATTGTCAGCTGAGCAAGGTCCGATGACTAAAATAAGCTTTCTTTCCTTACCTTCGAAAATGGCACGGATTTCCTCGTCCTTCTGTCTTTTTATGCTTTCTGCCTCTTTAGTTATGGGATATTCTTCCTTAATAAGCTTCGGAATGGGCAGCTTACATACAAAGTTCATATTCATTATCTTTTACCTCCTTTCTTTATTTGTCAAAAAGTTTTCTGCGTTCGGTAGATGTTATCATCATATCCATAAGCCCCTGACGGTCTTCATTTTTCAGATAGCCGTGCATTTTTTCAAGCTGAGACTGAAAAAGCTCCATTTCCTCTAAAAGAGCTTCCTTGTTATCAAGAAAAAGCTCACTCCACATTTTTTCGTTTATCTTCGCAATACGGGTCAGGTCTCTGAAGGAGTCAGCGGTATATCTTTCCAAGGATGCATGCTCATAACAGTTCATAAGCGCTACGGCAATACAGTGAGTAAGCTGAGAAACAAATCCAATCATTTTATCATGATTTTCGGGAGATATTTCCGAAATTCTGCCAAAGCCTAAAATCTCACCGATTCTCTTGCAGGCCTCTATCCCCTCTTCGGTATTTCTCTCTGTAGGTACCACCAGATAATTCATACCGTAAAAAATGCGCTCATCACTGTTTTCTACGCCCGAGGTCTCTCTGCCTGCCATCGGATGAGCCGAAATAAATTCTACCATCGGAGGAAGTAACTGCTGAATCCTATCTACAATGCAGCCCTTGACACCTGTAACATCAGTAATAACGGTGCCCGGCTTAATGAGTTTTCCGTTTTCTTCTATCCACTGAACGAAGGTACCGGGGTAGAGGGTGAAAATTATCACGTCTGCATTTTTTATCATTTCTGCATCTACACTTGATGTTGCCTTCTGAACTATTTTGTGCCCGAGAGCATAATCCACATCCTTTTTATCTTTGGTTATGGCTTCTACGTAATAACCTTTTCCCGTTAACCCCCGGGCATAAGAACCGCCAAGAAGCCCGAGGCCTACTATGAGAAACCTTGTATTTTTATTAATCGTCATCTGAACACATCTCCAAACCAATCTCCGAAAGCCTTATAAAGAAGTCAGGATAGCTTTTTTTCACTGCCTCGGCACCTTCGATTTCACCGCCGAAAAGTGAAGACAGTACAGAAAGTGACATCACGACCCTATGATCATTATGACCGCAGAGAAGAGTCTCACTTTTATGCAAGGTTGATTTTTTAATTATTATTTCATTTTCGTATACTTCTATATCTGCACCGAATTTAGAAAGCTCCTCTTTCATTACGGCGCCTCTGTCACTTTCCTTTATTTTCAGTCTTGCCGTACCCTTAAGAGTCGCACCGTTAAGAGCGCAGGCAAGTGTCATAAGAACAGGTGCAAGGTCGGGACAGTTACTCACATCCAGAACGGGAGTACCCTCATAAAGTCTTTCAAAGTATTTCTTATAAATTATGTCTCCCTGTAAAGAATCCTCGCACAGACCTTTTACACTAACCTCTGATCCAAGATAATTAAAGGCATCGGAAAAAGCAGCGTTCGAGCAGTCACCCTCTACAGTGAATCTGCCGCCACTATACCTCTGCGAGCCTTTAATGTAAAGCGTGGTCTCGTTCTCCCACTCTGTTTTCACACCGAAATCTCTCATAACCGAAAGAGTCATATCTATGTAGCTTCTGCTTTCGGTTTTCCCCGTAAGATGAATCCTGCTGTCTCCCTCACATAAAGGCAGAGCAAAAAGCAGACCGCTTATAAACTGACTGCTGACATCTCCTCTTACGGTATAATCTCCATAGGAAAGCTTTCCTTTTACAGATATTCTTCCTTCATCCCGTCTGAAAAGCATACCTTTTTCTTCGCAGAGCTTTTCATAAACCTCCATCGGTCTTTCCATAAGTCTGCCATAGCCTGTAAAGCTGTGTTCAGCGCCGGAAAGAAGTGCGACAGGAATAAAGAAACGCAGCGTGCTTCCGCTTTCTCGGGCAGGAAAAAGTTTTCCCTCTTTTAAATTCAAAGGCGATACACCTTTTATTTTAACTCTGTTTTCCTCTTTTTCAATTACTGCTCCCATTTCCTTAAGGCAATCCAGCGTGGCAAGAATATCCTCAGAAAAAGCTATATTTTCTATTATGCTTTCATCCTCAGAAAGACCTGCGCAGATAAGATATCTGTGAGCCATGCTCTTCGACGGCGGAGCAGTTATTTCACCTTTAAGACGGCTTTTTTCTATTTTCACATTCATTTAATCACTTACTTGTTGAGATATTCTGCTAAAAAATCCACAGCTCTGAGATAACCGTCAGTGCCGAGACCTGTAATTGTCTTAACTGCGGCAAGGCGGATATAGCTTATCTGTCTGAAATCTTCTCTTTCCTCCACCTTGGAAATATGTACCTCCACAGCGGGGATACCTACAGATTTTACCGCATCAAGAATGGCTACACTGGTGTGGGTATAGGCTGCCGGATTAATAATTATACCGTCATAAATTCCGTAAGCCTCCTGTATTCTGTCTACAAGACAACCCTCGTGGTTTGACTGATAAAAATCACATCCGATATCTCTTTCTCCACAATAGCTCTTTATTTTATTGACTAAATCCTCATAGGTCTCTCTGCCGTAATGCTCCGGTTCTCTTATTCCGAGCATATTCAGATTAGGACCGTTAATTATAAGAAGCTTCATTTCAGTTTCTCCACCACACAGCTGACGGCTTTTTCCACATTTCCGTCAATATCAATTTTTTCATCACAGGAAGAAAGATAAATATCGTATCTTTCTTCATAACGCTTTTTAAGCGCTTCATAATCCTGAGAAAGAGGTCTGTCCTCGGTAGGAATTATATCTTTAAGCGGTCTGTCGAGAAAAAACAGCACACCGTTTTGCTTAAGATATTCCACATTTTCTTTTCTTAAAACAGCTCCGCCCCCAGTAGCGATGACAAGACCGTTCCGAAGTGCCGTCTTTTTCACGGCAACGGCTTCGATATTTCTGAAAAAAGCTTCTCCCTTTTCAGAAAATATATCACTGATACAGCCGTATTCTTCTGTAATCATATCATCAGTATCAACAAAGCTCCTTCCGAGCTTTTCAGCAAGGACCTTTCCGATAGTGGTTTTTCCGCTTCCCGGCATACCGATAAGGACAATGTTTCTCTTTTCACTTAAAATTCTATTATAAGCGTTATCTGTTACCTTTTTAATGTCAGGCTCTATTCCGATGAAAAGTCCCGAGGCAATAACAGCCTGTGCAACCAGCATATAAAGACCGCATTCACATTTTATGTCCTGTCTTTCACATTCAAGACAAAGCTTCGTTTTAAGCGGATTATACACCACGTCCGTGACACCCTTAAGATTTTTAAAAAGAGACACATCCACTGCACTTTCATCCGTATTCGGATACATACCGCAGGGAGTAGTGTTAATTATGTAATCGCAGTCACCATGAAGAGAAAGCAGATTCTCATAATTAATCTCTCCTCTTCTGCTGACGGTGATTATCTCTTTGGCACCGAGACTTTCAGCCACATCCTGAGCTGTTTTTGCAGTGCCGCCTGAGCCGAGAATAACCACCTTTTTACCCTCATAAGAAAAATTCTGCTTTTCGATAAGCATTTTCATTCCGCTAAAATCTGTATTATATCCGTACAGCTTGCCATTACGGTTAACTACAGTATTGACTGCACCGATTTTTCGGGCGGATTCGTCAATGAAATCAAGATAAGGCATTACACTTTCCTTATAAGGAATGGTCACATTGATTCCGCAGAAGTCCTTTCCCTTCATAAATACTTCAAGGTCATCACGGGGTATTTCTTTTAATTCGTATGTATAATCGGCTATGCTTTCATGGACAGGCTTAGAAAAGCTGTGTCCTAATTTTTCACCGATAAGTCCGTATTTCATTTGTATCACATCTTTTGATTTATGTTCTGAAATAATCTGTTCCGAAACGGGTAATAAGTAAATCACACAAAGTAAGAGCTGTCACACTGTCAATCACTACGACTGCTCTGTGAATAACAGCAGGATCGTGTCTTCCCTCAATGAGAAGCATCTCCTCTGTCTTTTCCTTAAAATTAACTGTTTCCTGTTTCTTGTAAATAGAAGGAGTAGGCTTCACCGCACAGCGGAAGGTTATAGGCATACCGTTCGTTATACCTCCGTTTATACCGCTGTTATTGTTAGTTCTCGTTTTTATAGTTTCTCCGTCACAGTAAAAACTGTCGTTGGCCTCGCTGCCTCTCATTTTACCGAAGGAAAAGCCTGCACCGAATTCCACACCCTTGACAGCCGGAACGGAAAAAAGTGCGTGTGAAAGCATTCCCTCCACTGTATCGAACCAGGGTTCGCCCACACCCGCAGGAATACCTGTCACTGCAGTAGAAAGAACACCTCCGATACTGTCTCCGTCTTTTCTGCACTCAGTGATAAGCTCAGAAATCTCCGTTCTTTTCTTTTCGCAGAGAACGGGCATATCAAGTGTTTCTAAAAGAGCGAAATCCTCTTCGAAATTTATGAATTCTCTGTCCTCAATATCGCCACAGACTGAAATGTGGGTAGCTATTTTAATTCCTTTACCTTCAAGTGCTTTCAGTGCTATAGCTCCTGCCGCAACCAGGGGAGCTGTCAGTCTGCCCGAAAAATGTCCTCCACCTCTGTAATCCTGATAGCCGCCGTATTTACACTCAGCAGTATAGTCGGCATGGGAAGGACGGGCAAGGTCTTTCGTTTTCGAATAGTCCTTACTTTTAGTATCAGCATTTTCTATCATAAGGCAGATGGGCGTACCCGTGGTTCTGCCGTCGAAAACACCGCTCAATATTTTCACTTCATCTTTTTCTCTTCTCTGTGTAGAAATAGCATTTATGCCTTTTCTTTTTTCCATCTGCGAAGAGATAAAAGTATTATCTATCTCTATTCCCGGTGAAATGCCGTCAACTACGCAACCGATAGCTTCACCGTGACTTTCACCGAAAAGAGTTACGTAAAGAGAATTTCCGAAGGTATTTTTCATTTTTATCCCTCTTTATATCAGTTTCATTAATTCTTCTAAAGTTGTAGTTTTAAATTCAAAGGTTCCGATTTCCCGGGAGAAAACAGCCGTCAGACCTACGGTATCGCTTTTTTTATCATGTAAGACAGCTTCTCTCACCTTTTCTCTGTCGAAGGGGTAAGAAACGGGAAGTCCAGTCTTCTCCAAAGCTGAGATTACTCTGTCTCTTATCTCTTCAGTGCATACAGGTATCATACCGAGTGCCACACACTCACCGTGATAAAGCTCACCGAAGGGCACAGAAGCCTCTATGCCGTGGCCGACCGTGTGTCCGAAATTCAGAGCCTTACGAAGACCCGATTCCTTCTCATCCTCTTCTACCACTTTCTTCTTTACTCTCAGAGAACGTTCAATTACCTCATCAATTTTCTCTTTCGCATTACCGTTTTCGAAAATCTCAAAAAGCTCTCTGTCCATTATGATGCCTGCTTTAAGCGCTTCGGCAAGACCGTTTCTGAAATGCCTTTCAGAAAGAGTGGAAAGCACATCCGGGTCGATAATAACCTTTTTCGGCTGATGAAAAGCACCAATGATGTTTTTTATCTTGCCGAGATCGATAGCTGTCTTTCCGCCGATAGAAGAGTCCACCTGTGAAAGAAGAGTGGTGGGAATATTATAAAAGTCGATCCCTCTCATATATGTAGCAGCTGCAAAGCCTGCCATATCTCCCGTAACACCGCCGCCGACAGCTATTACCGCATCCTTACGTGTGAAGGATAGCTCCATAAGTCTTTCGCAGATCTGACGGTAGGTATCGAAATTTTTACTTTTTTCGCCCTGAAGAAAAGTAAAGATGTGACTGTTTTTGTAAAAGTGTGCCACCGTTTCGGCATACTCAGACGGAACACCCGAATCAGTAACCACAAGCACCCTTCTGTCAGGGGATATACCGAGATAATCCCCTGCTCTTTTTATGCTTCCTCTTTCGAGGATTATATCATAGGATTTTTCTCCTAAATTTACAGGAATAATCATCATTAATCCCTCATATCTTTGAGTTGTCTTTATAAGTACCTATCATCTTAAGTCTGTCACAGCAGTCAGAAAGCTCATCAAGCATATAGCGTCCCCGTCTCGACTGTAAATCGCCCTCGATTTCCACATAAAAATAATAAGTCCAGATAAGCTCCTTCATCGCACGGCTTTTTATCGAGCGCATCGAATAACCGTGATGACCGATTACGTTAATTGCGTGGGCCAATGCACCTGCCTTATCAGGCACTGTGAAAACGATAATGGAATGGTCTCTTTTTTCAGTACAGAGTGTACGTGAAAGAACCACAAAGCGTGTAGTGTTATCACTGGCTTCGTTTATGTTTTCTCTGATTACCTTAAGTCCGTAAAGGTCTGCTGTCTCTCTGCTGGCGATAGCGGCAAGAGTTTTATCCCCCACATCTGCTACCAGCTTTACGGCTCTGGCTGTATTTTCACAGCCTTCAGCTTTATAGCCCTGATTTCTGATGTAAGATGCGCACTGATCGAGAGCCTGCTGATGGCTGATAACCTTTACGATATCCTTTTCCGAAGCTTCCTTCATACCGATAAGATTATGTCGGATGTCAAGACTGTAAAGTCCGTTCACATAAAGCGAACCGGAAAAGATAAGATCTATAACCTGGCCGACCTCTCCAGCCCTGCTATTCTCGATAGGAAGAACAGCACAGTCACACTCGCCCTTTTCCACAGCCTCATAGGCAGCTTTGAAATCCGGATAGGATATTCTCTTTCCGTCAGGGAAAATTCTGCCGGCAGCGATATGAGCAAAGGCTCCCTCTACACCGCTGTAGGCTACATTTGTACCCTCAAGAATACGGTGCTGATACCTTTTCGAAATATCAATAGTGCTTTTAATAAAGGACACATAAAAATCCTTTATTTCTTCATTTTCAATATATCCGAGATTTTTATTTATGAGGAAATCTTCTCTCGCTCCGTCGAAAACGGGAAGACCTCTTTCTTTTTTATACTCGGCTACTTCCTTTACCGCCGCCATTCTCTTTTCGAAAAGAGCAGCTATTTCTCTGTCGGTTTCACCGATTATCTCTCTGGCTTTTTCAAGCTTTTCCATAAGACTTCTCCTTTAAATAAGGTCATATTCCTTTGCAAGCTCTCTGAAAGCAGGAAGTGATTTCTTTATCATTTCAGTAGAGACACAGTAGGAAAGTCTGACATAGCCCGGGAAACCGAAGGAATCACTGGGAACTAAAAGAAGATCGTATTTCTTAGCCTTTTCACAGAAGGCTTCGGCACTTTCTTCGGGTGATTTCATAAACAGATAGAAGGCACCGTCAGGCTTGGCAGTTTTAAATCCAAGCTCCTCAAAAGCTGAAAGAAGGATATCTCTGTTCATTTTATATACCGATACATCACTTGTCTTGCCCACACATTTTCTGATAAGGAACTGCATAAGTGAGGGTGCGCACACATAACCGAGTGCTCTGCCCGCTCCGCAGACAGCTTTATAAATAAGCTCGAAATTACACACCTCGTCGGGAACAAGAATGTAACCGATTCTGTCACCGGGAAGTGAAAGAGATTTCGAATAGGAATAGCACACAAGAGTGTTATCGTAGTATTTCGTCAGATAAGGCACCTTAACATCACCGTAAACAAGCTCTCTGTAAGGCTCGTCGGAAATAAGGAAAATTTCCTTACCGTACTCCTTCTGCTTTTCATTCATAATACGGCAAAGCTCAACTACTGTTTCCTTGCTGATAACCACACCCGAAGGATTATTCGGAGAGTTAACAACTACTGCCTTTGTGTTCGGAGTAACCGCTTTTTCGAAGGCATCAAGATCAATCTGTAAATCCTCTGCCTTACATTTAACCTCTACAGGCTTAGCGCCTGCCGCCTCGATAAACACCTTATACTCGGGGAAATAGGGAGCGAAGATAATAATTTCATCGTCCTTTTCAGTCAGAGCCTTGAAGCAGATAGAAAGAGAAGCGGCAGCACCGGCTGTCATATAGAAATTCTTAAAGGAAAAAGCAGTGCCGAAGCGTGCATTAAGGTCATCGGCTATAGCCTGGCGTGTGTCATTATCACCTACAGCAGAGGTGTAGCCGTGAAGAACTGTGGAGGGAAGAGTTTCCGTGAGCTCACGGATAGTCTCATTCACTATTTCGGGAGCAGGAACACTGGGATTACCTAAGCTGTAATCGTAAACATTTTCAGCACCGATTTCAGCCTTTCTCTTTTTACCGTACTCGAATATTTCTCTGATAACGGAGCTTTTCGCACCGAGATCATACATTTTTTCATTTACCATAATTATCACCGTTTCATTATTTAATATACTGCACTTTATTGAAATACATTAATAAAGTATTATACACCTGTTAACTTAAACCGTCAATAAAAACCATACTTTTTCACATAAAATACAAGCGGAAACAAGTTTATTGCAGTTCTTCGCTTTATTCGTTTAAAGCTTTAAAGATTTAAACTGTGATTATTTTAACACCAAAAGAATTGTTTGTCAAGGGAAATTATTAAAAAAGATTATGATTTTTCAGAAAGGAACACAAGGAACGGTTCTATGCGTTCCCGATAATTAATATAACATTCTTAAGGCTTTTTGAGTGAACACACAGAACCGTCCCCTGTGTTCAAACTTTTTCCAAAAAAAATTTCAAAAAACTATTGACAGATGAAAAATCTTATGCTATTATAAAGCCACGATAATGATAATGATTATCATTATTAAATCTAAACGATTGGAGCAGGACTTATGTCAACACTCAAATCCAGTAAGCAACGGGATGCGGTGCTGGCAAACTTACAGTCACGGTACGATCATCCTACTGCAGAGGATCTCTTCCTCTCAGTGAAAGAAGTAGTCCCCACCATCAGTCTTGCCACGGTGTACAGGAACCTGAAGCTACTCGAAGGAGAAGGCTTAATCCTGAAAATCCCCACCGGTGACAGCGACAGATTCGACGGACACACTCACGGTCACTACCACCTGACCTGCCTGAGCTGCAGAAGGGTTATTGACCTGGATATCGACCCGGAGGTGAGTCTGAACTCTCTTCCCCGTGACTTTGATGGCACTGTAACATCTCACTCATTGATGTTCTACGGCATCTGCCCCGATTGCAAAAAATCAGAAAAAAAATAATTATCTTGGAGGAAAGAAAAATGAAAAAGTATTATTGCCCCGTATGCGGTTATGAAAGTGATGAAAAAATCGATTCTTGCCCTATCTGTAAGGCTAAGATGAAGGAAAGAGAAGAAGGCGCAGGTATGACCTGGGCAGCAGAACACATCCTCGGCGTAGGTAAAGAAGCTAATGTTCCCGAAGAAATCATTATGGGTCTTCGTGACAACTTCAACGGCGAATGCTCAGAAGTAGGTATGTACCTCGCTATGGCAAGAGTAGCTCACAGAGAAGGCTATCCCGAAATCGGTCTCTACTGGGAAAAGGCAGCTTACGAAGAAGCAGAACACGCTGCTAAGTTCGCAGAGCTCCTCGGTGAAGTTGTAACCGACAGCACCAAGAAAAACCTTGAAATGAGAGTTGCCGCTGAAAACGGTGCTACTCAGGGTAAGTTCGATCTCGCTAAGATGGCTAAAGAGCTCGGTCTCGATGCTATCCACGATACAGTTCACGAAATGGCTCGTGACGAAGCAAGACACGGAAAGGCATTCGAAGGTCTTCTTAACAGATATTTTGGTTAAGACCTCTCCCCTTCTGAGGAGTCAAACAAATCAAATCATAAGGGGATACGGTTATCCGTGTTCCCTGCTTTTATTTTAAGGAGGAAATACTATGTTTGATTACACTATCTGCAACTGTAAAAAAGTATCATTCTTCGATGTGGAGGATGCATTGAATAAATTCAATAAATTTGAGGATGTGGAAAAAGCATTTGATGAGGTGCAAAGAATCACCCACTGCTCCACTGGCTGCGGCGGATGTCACGGCAAGATTCTGGATGCTATTTCGGAGATAATGGGCAGATAACTCCATAATAAAAAGCAAAAATTATGGGAACGGTTTTGAGCCGTTCCCTTTTAAGCCAACGGACAGTGCGCCGTTGGCTTTTATGTATAAACTTATTTAACCTTTACTGTCTTTACACTGCTCCATGCAGAATAAATCTTTGTCTTGCCCACTGTCTTGTGTACTCTGACCTTTACATAATACTTTTTTGCCCTTAGAGAGCTTTTTGATTGTGGTTTTGGTGGTCTCTGCCTTCTTGATATTAATATGAAAGATTAGGGGAGAAGATAATCGAAAAAATGACGGAGCGTTATTCGGAATAATAGTAACTCATTGTCATATCAACTCGAATCGTTCATAAAAATGTTAATATATAAAAATATTCCCCCATAAAAATGTAAGATAGTATTGATTATTCGTTATGTTTTGTGTAAAATAATACAAAAGGAGGAAAAGCTATGTATCTTAAACGAAAAATAGACAAATTTCTTACTGAATGGAAAAACAACGAAAACAGAAAACCACTTGTAGTTAAAGGTCCTCGCCAGATAGGTAAAACTGAATCTATAAAAAAATTTGCAGAAGCAAACTACAATAGCATAATAGAAATCAACTTCGTCACATCGGAAAAATATAAAATGATTACTGCAGACGGTTACGATGCATCATCTGTTATAAAAAATATTTCAATGATTGAACCCGGTTTTAAATTTATCCCAGGCGAAACCTTAATATTTTTTGATGAGATTCAGGAATTTCCCGAAATTGCAACATCACTTAAATTCTTTAACATAGACGGTAGATTCGATATAATCTGTTCAGGTTCTCTTTTAGGAATTAACTACAACCGAATTGAAAGTAACAGCGTAGGCAATAAAACAGACTACGATATGTATTCTCTCGACTTCGAGGAGTTTTTATGGGCAAAGGGCTATTCTTCTGAAATAATAGACGATATGCTCACTCATATGGTTGATGAAAAACCTTTTTCCGAGCTTCAGCATTCAATTTTTTCTTCTTTGTTTTTGGATTACTGTATACTCGGCGGCATGCCTGAAGTTATAAAACAGTACATTAAAAACGGCACTTTTGAAGGAACACTTGAAATACAAAGACAGCTTATTGCTGACTACGAAGAAGATATACGAAAATATGCAATAGGTCTTGATCAAGCCAGGATAATGAATGTATTCAACAGTATCCCTTTCCAGCTTGCTAAAGAAAACAAAAAATTTCAGCTTTCGAAAGTTGAAAAAGGTGCCAGATTCAAAGATTACCGTGGTTGTATAGAATGGTTACAGGATGCAGGTATGATACATCTCTGTTATTGCCTTAACAATCCTGAACTTCCTTTAAAAGGCAACTACAATCCGGACAAATTTAAAATCTATTTCTGTGATACAGGTTTATTTGTATCCTTACTTGATGATGAAGCACAGGAAGATTTAAGAGCTAATAAAAATCTTTCAGTATATAAGGGCGCATTGTACGAAAGCATAGTCAGTGAAGCTCTTGTAAAATCCGGTTATAATCTTTACTATTACAAAAAAGATGATTCTACCCTTGAGCAAGACTTCTTTATACGAACTTCAAGCAATCTTGTACCGGTTGAAGTAAAAGCAACAAATAACAAATCAAAATCCTTGTCCATACTTATCAATAGTGAAAAATATGAAGATATCGAGTATGGAATAAAACTTTGTGCAGGCAATATCGGATACAGTAACGGAATATACACTTTCCCCTACTACTGCACATTTCTGTTAAAACGATATATGAAAAACAAATAATGTAATATTTACTTGATTCATATCTTTTTGATATAAATCAAGTAAAAAAAATCTCTCAACGAACCATAAAAATCCAAATTTATTTATATATAAAAATATTCCACTTTGGATTTCTCTTGGGATAGTTGTGTAAAAAGATAAGGATAATATTAAAATGAAATACACATTTTCACAGGAACCTCTTTCAGCAACCTTACTGACAAAATCATTTGTCGAATTTGGGATTAAGCGTGATCAGATTATAAGTTTTCTTATTGATAAGGGTTATATTGAGGATATCAGAACCGCAACTGAATTCGGCTTAATGAACGGTGTTCAGTACAAGTACAGCGACACAGGTTCAAAATGGCCGGTTTACGACTCAAGAATTCAACAATGTATTCTTGATAACATTGACACGATTAAAAACTACGAAACAACAATGTCAGACAGCAATACAAATGCTCCAAGGATTCCGGCTGAAGGAACAGTTATTATGCCTTCCTCTTCTATAACCGAATTCACCGACAACAACTCCTTTGGCAGCAAAACTGCCTACAAGGCTTTAATTGAGCTCGGTTATGTTACAAAGAATGACGAAAGCAAAAGCTATACTCCTACCGATTCAGGTATATGTAAAGGTATTTCCGTCACTAAAAACAGACGTGGTTTTAAAATGATTACATATCCTCCAGAGATTCAACGTGAGCTTCTGAACAAACTGGGAGTAACAAGCATAAAAGAAATCTGCAAGCAAGAAAGCTTAAAGCTTGATTTATCACCCCTGAGTACAATACCCTTTTCAGATGGTTTGATTCTGAGCGAGTACCCACTTCTCGGCATCGATATTTTTGTTGTTATTGATACTGAAACGACAGGTATGACAGCAAATGACGAGATTATTGAACTTGCAATCGTTGATATGGACGGTACAGTCCTTTATGATTCAACCTTCTGTCCTGTAGCCGAGGTTAATCCTTTTGCTTCTGCAGTCAATCATCTCACTAACGAGTGTCTCTGTGATTCTCCTGAATTTACTGATGAATGGAGTAAAATCAAAGCTTTTATCGGAGATAAAAAAATACTTGCTCACAACATAAAATTTGATAAAAGACTGATTAAGCAAACACTTGAAAAATACAATTCAGACTCAAAGATTGTTGATTCACTTTTTTGCGGTTGCTATGATTCAGTATGCATTGCAAAAAAATATCTTGATCTACCGTCATATTCTCTCGAAAATATCGCCCATTCACTCGGCATAGAAAGAGTCGAATCTCACCGTGCAGTTGATGACTGTATTATGACACTTGAGGTGCTTACAAGATTAGAAATCCTGCTTGGAAACAGCAAGTGATTATATTATACAGAGAATTTAATAAAAAGGCATTATCGACTAAAAAAATCGATAATGCCTTTTTTATTATGCTTTTTGCAAGCCGCTTGACTTCTTCAGAACAACGTAGTTCATCACGGTGTTTTTATGTTTTTCCAGGAAGATACATCACATTGACCATAATAATTATATCCTGTAGAAACAACTGTTCCATCAGCTTTTAGTCCAACTGTATGATTGTCACCCGACGAAACTGCTACAATATCGGTCCACTCAGAAACATCGCACTGACCATGATTGTTACTACCCGTAGCAACAACTGTACCGTCAGATTTTAGTCCTACTGTTTGAATTGATTTTGCTGAAACAGCTATAATATCATTCCACTCAGAAACATCACACTGATTTCTACTATTATCACCCGCAGCAACAATTGTGCCATCAGATTTAAGGCCTACTGTGTGTTCCCGCCCTGCCGAAACAGCTATAATATCATTCCACTCAGAAACATCACACTGATCACTACCGTTATCACCCGTAGCAACAACTGTACCGTCAGCTTTTAAACCTACTGTATGATATTCACCTGCCGAAACTGCTATAATATCAGTCCATTCAGAAACATTACACTTGCAGTCATGGTTATCGCCCGTAGCAACAACTGTACCGTCAGATTTAAGACCTACTGTATGAGTACGACCTGCCGAAATTGCTATAATATCAGTCCATGTAGAAACATTGCACCTATAGTAAGAGTTATAACCCACAGCAACAACTGTACCGTCAGATTTAAGACCTACTGTATGAACGCTACCTGCCGTAACGGCTATAATATCAGTCCACAAAAAAGCATCACACTGACCTTCATCATTATCACCCGTAGCAACAACTGTACCGTCAGCCTTTAACCCTACTGTATGATAGCCACCTGCTGAAACTGTTTCTCGTGTTGTGATTTTATCAAGGTTAGCTATAATAAGATTATGTGAATCTTTATAATCACCTGCTTTACGGAATTCAATTAAAGCTTCTTTATAACTACCTGCCTCCATCAAAGAAACAGCATTATTATATTTGCTGTTAGGTATTATAACTGTGTTCAACAGTACGACAATGGCTACAATCACACAAACAGCAGGAACAATGATAGTAGTTAACTTTTTAATCTTTTTCTTACGGACAGCAGCTTTTTCTTTCGCTATCCGAATAGCTTCTTCTGCTTTTCTTTTGTCCTCCGCTTCTTTACGCTCTCTTTCAATGCGTTCTGTCTCTTCTTTGGCTTCTATTTCGGCAATCTTGCTTTCACATTCAGCAATCTTTTCGTCTGCATCCTTCCAGCCGGAAACAGAGCTAAAAATTTTAATCGCTTCATTGTAAGAGGGAATATCACCGTCAGCCATTTTTGATTTACCGGAATCAAGGATTGCATCTTTTCGTGCAGCCTCCGCTTTTTCATAACATTCATTTATAAGGTCAGCGGAGTCTTTGTATTCTTTTATTTTCTCAAAAAACTGTGCAGCTTCCTTATATGCATCCTCTGATTTAGCCTTATCCATACGGTTTTTGGCTCGTGAATAAGCATCACTCAAACGCGCTTCTTCATTTCTGTTTTTGATATACTCCACATAACCGATAAGAGTATTTTTTAACTCTTCATCACCGAAACGTAAGATTTTCTGATAATTGTTATTTTTATCAAAAGGCTTTTCACAGTTTTTCAGATTCTCCTGTGTCTTTACTCTTTGATCAGCCATAAGCTTACCAAGATATGCTTGTGCATTTTTAGGATCAATATCCAAAACCTTTTCACAGTATTCGTTAGCAGAACTCCAGTCACCATCCTCAAGGAAAATAAAAGCTCGTTCCAAAAGAGGTGCGATATTGGCAGTAGCTTCAGTTACTACTGTTTCTTTAATCACATCTACCATCTTCTCTTCCTTGACAGTAACCTTCTTGATACCTCTTACCAGGTCATTGATAAAGCCGATTTTGCTCATATCCTGCGCCTGGAGATGTGCAAACTCTTCGGGAAGGTCATAAGCGTCCATATCTCTGTAACAGGGAATGAGCATCTTTTCACGGTCAGTTTTCATTATACCGAGATATCTTGACCACTCATTCTTCACCCATACAGCGTTGAAATATTCGGGCTTTGTACCGATAGCAAGCATAACCTTTGCACTGTTAAGAGCTGCAAATATGTAAGGCTCATATTCTACGCCGAGCTTGTCCTCTAATGTGATGGCTGCATAGAATACACGAAGACCTTCCTTTTCAAGCTGGTAGTAAATATCATTGGCAAGAGCGCTGTCAACTGTACGCTTGCCGCTTTCATCAGTTTCCTTGTAACAAATGAAAACATCAAAGGGCTTTTCATCCTTAACAATAGCAAGAATTGACTTCTGCAGCTCTGCTATTTCTTTTGCCTCTGCTACATACACTTCCTTGCTTACTGCATCAGCATTTTCTACTGCGGCAAGATAATCGGCATCAGAAAGTACAGAGGTATACTGTGTTCTGTGACAGGTAGGAATACGCTTGTAAGTTTTAGGGTCCTCTACGTATTCAATACCGTACTTGCAAAGCACCAAACCCCAATGAGCCTCGGCATCATCATCGTTTTCATTGAGAATTTTATTATAAACCTCAGCCGCTTTGTCAAATTCGTTCTTTAAACGAAGGTTATTCGCTCTGTTGAAAAGGTTAGTTATAACCTCATCCTTTTTTGAAGGTAATGTCTGCTTTGAGCCACAGTACTCACATTCTGCGACGGTGATGTCTTCATTTATTTCAAGTGCACCACCGCACATTTTACATTTGAAGATTGCCATTGGTTTTCTCTCCTTTTTTCTGTTCATATATCTTTTTATCTTCTCTTATAAACCTTACACTGTGCGTTTCTGTCCTCGAACAAATCAATTATCTGCTCTGTGAGTGTCTTTGCCTCATCATTCTCACCTGCTCTTACAAGATCACCGAGCTCACCGATTTTTTCTGTAATTTCACTTTCAATTGCATAAAGCTCCTCGCAGGATACGGGGTCACTATATTTGGCAGTATCGCTGAGCTTTTCAAGAAGCTTTAGAAGCTCTTTATCATCAGCACGGCGCATAATACTGTCGATGTTTATACGGAAAGTCTTGACCTGAACGGTCTGACGCTCTTCCTCTTCTTCAAGCTTTATAATTTCTTCTTTGGCTGTATCAGTAAGAAGAACAAGAATGATGAACACACCGAGAACAATTATGCTGATAACATATATAATCCAGCCGGGGAAAATTTCAATAAAATTAGCAGCAACAGTGAAAACAAGAGATACACCAAGCTGAACGGCAAGATAAATGATTCCCATTCTGAAAACAGGGAATGCATAGACTTTCTTGCGGAGAGATTCAGCACCATTGGCGGCAAGAAATACTATTCCCAACTGAAGAAGAACAGCAATCATACCGAATGCGTATGCACCCCAGAAAGTCGGTGTATGCTTAAAAGGTATTGCAAAACTGATAACATTGTAAATTACAAGTACAACAGCAAAAATGGTAAGATTTTTAATTGTGCTTTTATCAAATTTTTTCATAATTAACCCTCCTTGGCATTTCCGCAGTTACTGCAGAATTTACCTGTTATACCTTTATTTCCGCAAGAGCAGTCCCATGTTGTTGGCTCCTCAGGCTTCTTTGCGCCACAGTTACTGCAGAAGTTGCCTGTTATACCCTTGTTACCGCAAGCACAATCCCACGCTTTGGGAGGCTCAGGCTTTTTAGCGCCACAGTTAGAGCAGAAATTACCTGTTATACCCTTATTACCGCAAGCACAGTCCCAGGTTTCAACAGGAGCAGGCTTTTTCGCACCGCAGTTACTGCAGAAGTTACCTACTATGCCTTTTACTCCACAAGCGCAATCCCATGTATCAGCAGCGGGAACATCACCTGCAACAACATTGCCGAAGCCTGCGCCTAAATCTGCAGCACCGCCCATAATGGGGTTAAGAGCTTCCTTTGTCATACCGATAACACCGCCCATCGCACCGAGTGCAACACCTAGTCCTGCGATATCGCCAAGACCGCCCATTGAGCCGCCTTCACCGCCGGTAAGACCGTTCTGCATTGCTTCCATACCAACCATACGGGCAGTTTCCTGCTGATAGGTATAACCCTTTGCCTGCATTTCGGCTGCCTCTGCAAAGGCCTGTGCCTTATATGCTTCTGCTTCTGCCTGTGCCTTAATTTTGAGAGCCTCTGCTTCACCCTGAGCACCGACGAGCTTTAACTGTGCTTCGGTCTGTGCTTCGATGATTTTTCTGCCCTGTGCAGCTTCAGCTTCTGCTTTTCTTACCTCTTCTTCACGTACACGGAGAGTTTTTTCGGCAAACTGCTGACGAAGTCTTCTGTAATTCGGGTCATCGTCGGGAGTTACGATATTTGTAATATAAAATTCAGGCATTGTAAGACCGTACTCTTCGAGAGTTTCATTAAGAAGAGCCGTCATCTTTTCTGAAATAACATCAATATGCTCATCAATTTCAAGAATATTTATGCTGTTTTCTTTGATTACACGGGCAAGGTTAGCCTTGACCTTATTCATAATAAGAGCCTTGAACTTACCGACAACGAGAGTAATGCCGAAAATCTCAGCACCGTTGACTTCGCTCTGTGTAAACATACCTGCAGTACCGACAAGCTTAAGCACAAGCTTTCTCGAATTACTTACACGAAGATTAAACTGACCGCAGGCACCGATTTCAATATGTAAGCCTGAAGCGGGATCAAAGAGACGCACCTTTGAATCTGTGCCCCACTTAATACCCATCTGAGTTGTCATATTGATGAAGTAAACTTCAGAATGGAAGAATTCATCGGCATTTGTAGGCAATTTATAAAGTGTTTCGAGAGCAGGAAGATTCTGTGTTGCAAGGGTATAACGTCCTGCACCGAAAAGGTCGAGTGCCTGACCGTCACGGAAGAAAAGTGCTTCCTGACTTTCATGAACGATAAGCTGTGAGCCAAGATTGAAATCTTCGATAGGATGCTTCCATACAAAAACATCATTTTCTCCCTCATATTTAATTACACTTGCAAGGCCCTGGTTTTTAACCTCTTCCTTAGCTATCTGCTTTTGAACATCAATAACGGTTTCGCAAAGAGGACAGGTATACGTAGAAGCATTTTTTGCGGTTATAAGAGCACAGGAGCATGAAGGACAATGCATTTCAACGGCATTTTTCATGCTCTCCACAGTATTGATTGGTTCCTTACAAACGGGACAGAGAGCCTTTTCACCCTTTGATTGGTCAAAAAGAACAGTGTTGTGACAGTGAGCACATTCCTTTGCTGTAATTTTATCACGGGCAACAGAGATTTCATAACCGCAGGTACACTGCACGTGACGGTTAAATACTTTTGAAGCCATAGTATAGTTATGGCACTGGGGACATTCGATTACAAATTTAGACATTTTAGTTTTCCTCCTTGTTCTGTTTAGCTAATGCATTGTTGTACGATTTTGTTTTATTTGATATTGTTTTTGCAAGCAGCCGTCCTTTTAAGGCTATTTTTTCTAAATCCTCTGTATGCAGACTTTGCTTCATAAGGGCATGTATCAGCTTGTTTCTATCTTCTTTCCATACAGAAATCTCTTCAATGAGCTCCTCGGTCAGATATTTTTTTATAATACCTTTCTTTTCTCTCTGCATATCCTTAATCTTGCGCAGTTTTGTATTGAGCGAATTGTGCTTATCAGGATTAAATTTATTACTATGCCTTAAAACAGATTCTAATCTGTCCTCGATAATTGCATATTCAATAAAAATAGCTTCAAGATAAAATTTATAATTAAGAGCTTTTTTTAATCTGCCAAATTGTTCTTTATAATTTGCATATTTCTGCATATTATCAATTTGTGAATTCATTTTATTTTCTCCTTATCAATAATCCTTTTCCTTACCGCAGTTGGTGCATTTTTTGGAAAACATTCCCTTGAAGGTGCCGCCACAGTGACGGCAAAGACCTTGCCGACGGTATTGCTCACTCATCGGTACACTCGGAACACTTTTTCTTTTGCGTTCTTCTTCAATGTTTTCAAAGCTTTCAAAAAGCTTCCAGGCGGAAGTATCAAATTCTTTTCGATAGGTATCAATAACTACCGTACCGTCATCTTTAAGACCAGCCATAAAATATATTCTGGTAGCTATTGCGATTATGTCAGTCCACTGTGGAACACGTGAATAAGATGTAGCAGTAACCTTGCCGAATGCATCCAATGCAAATGAGTTATCTATATAGGAATCAATCGCTACTATGTTTTTCCAGTCCCCTACATCACATTCTTTATGCTTGTTTTCACCAACAGCAACAACCGTTCCGTTTCTTTTAAGGCCAACAACATGACTGGTTTCAAGTGAAATATCAACAATATCATGCCAGTATTTTGCCTCAAGTTTATTATGATAACTTTCTCCGGTAATATCAACATCACCGTTTGCTTTAACACCTGCTACGTTCCAAGTAGAAGCATAAAGAGTTTTAACATCTTTAAAAGAGCCTACATTTCCGTCCTTTTCTATATACCCTTTAGCAACAGCTGTTCCGTCTTTTTTTAGACCTACTGTACTATAAAGCCCCGCTTCAACCGAAACTATATCTCTCCAATCACCTGTATCGCACTGACCATCTTTATTTTTACCTGTAGCAACAACCGTTCCGTCGCTTCTTAAACCAACTGTGTGATTATTATTTGTGGCGATGGCTGTTATATTTTTCCATGTACCTGTATCACACTGACCGTATTTGTTTTTACCTGTAGCAACAACAGTTCCGTCACTTTTAAGACCAACCGTGTGATTTTCACCTGCAACAATAGCAATTATATTGGTCCAGTTGCTTACATTACACTGTCCGTGCTTATTGCTGCCTGTAGCAACAACCGTTCCGTCAGTTTTAAGGCCTACCAGATGCATACCACCTGCAACCAGAAGCTTTCTCGCCTTCATGCTTCTTTCCCTTGCCGCATTAATACGCTTCTGAGGAGCTTCTCGGAGTTCTTTTAAGTCTTTTTCCTTTTGTCGGTACTCTGAGGCCTTTTCATCTGCATCCTTAAATCCCGAAATCATTTCAAACTTCTCAGCAACTTCAGCATAGGCTTTTTCGGTTTTTGCTTTTTTCATCATACCTTCAGCCTTGCGGTATATTACAGTTCTTATTGAATATATAAGCTCTTCCTTGAGCTCATCCGAAGCGAAACGCCACAGCTTGTAATAATTGGGGTTGCCGTCGTAAGGCTCGCTTAAAGCTCTGAGCTCATCCATATTTCTTACCTTAAGGTCGGCAAGAAGCTTAACAAGATATGCTTCAGCACATTCAGGAGAGCTATCTAAAACCTTTTCTGCATATTCGTTTGCCTTTGCCCAATCCTTATCCTCAAGAAATAAGTTTCCTCTTTTAAGAAGCGATTCAATATTAGGACCATTGACAACCTTCTGTTGAGTTACAACGGTGACCTTCTGCTCTTTACCAAGTATCTTCTCCACACCTCTTACAATATCCTGCACGGCACCGAGCTTACCTAAGTCCTGAGCCTGTAAGCCTTTGAATTTCTCCGGCATATCATAAGGGTCAATATCCTTAAAGCAAGGAATAAGCATCTTTGACTTATCCTTTGCCATAAGCTTAAGAAAACGCGACCACTCGTTCTTTACCCATACTGCGTGGAAATATTCGTACTTTGTACCGATAGAAAGCATTACCTTTGCAGAGTTTAGAGCGGCAAATATGTAAGGCTCATACTGCATACCGAGTTTATCCTCAAGAGTTACTCTTGCAAAGAAAACATTAAATCCTTTTGCAGTAAGTGCTTCATAAATATCATAGGCGAGGACACTGTCAACTGTTCTTCCACCTTTATCGTCAGTTTCCTTATAGCAGATGAAAACATCATAAGGCTTTTCGTTTTTGCTAACAGCAAGGATTTCATTCATGATTCTGTCGATTTCTCTTGCCTCGTCACGATAAAGCTTCTGTGCTACTACATCTGCATACTCAAGCGCAAGCTCATAGTTTTCATCCTTCTGCAAGGATTCAAAGGATGCTCTGTGACATGTGGGAATCTTCTTTGCTGTTGCAGGATCATCAACGTATTCTATACCGTAATTGCAAAGGCAGAGTCCCCAATAAGCCTCAGCCTCCTCAGGAAATTCTGCGATGATGTTTTCGTAAATTCCTGCAGCCTTATCAAACTCACTCGCCATACGAAGTCTGTTAGCTCTGTTGAAAAGATTTATTTTCTTCTCGTTATCAGCGTTGGGTACAGTCTGCTTCGTACCGCAGTATTCACATTCTACAATTTTTATTTCTTCAGCAACCTCAAGGTCGCCACCGCACATTTTACACTTTAAAATTGCCATAATGGTTTCTCCTTATCAATAATCCTTTTCTTTACCGCAAACGGTACACTTCTTTGTAAACATTCCTTTGAAAGTACCTCCGCAGTGTTGACAAAGACCTTTAGAACGATATGCAGCCTTTTGCACTTCTATCATACACTTTCGATTCTCTTCAACAATACGTTTTTCTTTCATTTTTATTTTACGTTCTTCTTCAATATTATCTAAATCATCAAACAGTTTCCAATCAGCTATATTCCACTGACTGTCGGTATTGTGACCAACTGATACAACTGTTCCGTCAGCTTTAAGACCTACGGTGTAAGTACCACATGCAGAAACAGCAATTATATCTGTCCAATTAGAAACATTACACTGACCATGTTCGTTATCACCAACTGCAACTACTGTACCATCTGCTTTAAGTCCAACAGTATAAGATCCACCAACAGAAACAGAGGCAATCTCTTTCCATTCACGCACATTACACTGACCATGTTCGTTATCACCAACTGCTATCACAGTACCATCTGATTTAAGACCTACAGTATGAAGACTTCCCGTACCAACAGCAATAACATTTTTCCAACCACTTACATTACACTGATTATCTCCATTTTCGCCAACTGCAACCACCGTACCGTCGTTCTTTAACCCTACAGTATGAAAATCTCCAGCAGAAATTGCACTAATATTTTTCCACATGCTCACATTACACTGGCCAAACAAATCATCACCAGCTGTAACCACAGTACCATCTGATTTAAGTCCAATGGTGTAAGCCCCCCCCCGCTGAAACAGCAACAATATCTTTCCAACTATCTACACCACATTGTCCATCTGAATTTTTACCAACTGCAATAACAGTACCATCTATCTTAAGTCCAACAATATAATTCATGCCAACTGAAATTGCTGCAATATCGTACCATTCACTCACATTGCACTGTCCTTCTGCATTTTCACCTAGTGCAACTACAGTGCCATCCGACTTAAGACCTGCAATATTAGAAAACACTCCTGAAATAATATTGCTTACCTTTTGGGCCTCTTTTTGCTTGTCTTGCAATTCCTTTTTTCGTTTTTCTTCATTTTGCAAAGATTTGAATAGTTTGATTTCCTGTTCTTTTTTAGCTTGTTCGTGCTTCCTTTTTCGTTCTTCTTCGAAACATTCAAAGTTATCAAATAACTTCCAGTTCTTAACATTACATTGTCCACAATTTTTATCTTCATCGCCTTTATAGTTGGTCGCAATAACAGTTCCATCCGATTTAAGGCCTATAGTATGTTTATAACTATTAGAAATTGCTACAATATCCTTCCAATCATTAACATCGCATTGACCATATGAATTATAACCAGCAGCAAGAACCGTACCATCCGATTTTAAACCTATTATATTTCCACAAGCGCTTAAATCAATTGAAATATCCACAATATCTGTCCATTTTTTAATTGGAGAAGCCTCAGAAATTGCACCTGTTGCCACAACAGTGCCATCTGATTTTAATCCTACTGTTATATAATATCCGGTTGCAATTGCCACAATATTATCCCATTCACTTGTGTTGCACTGCCCTTCATCATTGTAACCTGTTGCTACAACAGTTCCGTCTGATTTTAATCCTACTATATGTCCTTCTCCTGAAGAAACATCTACTATGTCTTTCCATGCTGTTGTGTCGCATTTTGCCCATTCTGCAAAACCAGCCGTAACAACTTCTCCATTTGATTTAACACCTACAGTATAAGTTGTACCAGCTGAAACAGCTATGATATCTTTCCAATCACAAACATCACATCTACCATTTCCATTATTACCAACAGCAATAACTGTTCCGTCAGATTTTAATCCAACAGTATTCCACTCACCTTCAGAAATAGCTATAATATCCGACCATTCGCAAAAATCATGCTGACATTTAAATTCATTTATATAATCTTCATTATCAGATGTATAATCAGTATCAACAACAGCTCCATCGAATTGAACCCCTATCGTGCATTCAGATGAGGCTGCTATTAATCCGCTAAATGATTTTATTCTATTTCTTATTTTTGATAGCCTATCGCTTGTTTCTATTAAATTTTTCTGTAATTCTTTTTCATAAGAAAGAATTTCATCGAGTAAAGCTCTATCAGCAAACTGCTTTGTTCGACGATAATTCTTGCTGTTTAAATTATTCTTAAAGACTAAATCTCTTGTCAAACAAACTTTTTCATCTGTCATAGCTAAGCCTAAATAAGCCTCAGCACATTCAGCATTTATGTTCAGTGCCTGATCAAAAAACTCTTTTGCCGCATCCCATTCTTTATCCTCAAGAGCCATATTGCCACGCTTCAGAAGTGCTTCAACGTTAGGTCCACCACTCTGACTTACAACAACTTTTTCTGTTGTAATTGAAGCTTCTGTTTTGGGAATAATTTTCTCCACACCTCTTACAATATCCTGTACTGCACCAAGCTTACCTAAATCCTGTGCCTGTAAGCCTTTGAATTCATCAGGCATATCATAAGCATCAATATCCTTAAAACACGGAATAAGCACCTTTGATTTATCCTTTGCCATAAGCTTAAGGAATCGTGACCACTCGTTCTTTACCCATACTGCATGGAAATATTCGTACTTTGTACCGATAGAAAGCATTACCTTTGCAGAGTTCAGAGCCGCAAATATGTAAGGCTCATACTGCATACCGAGCTTATCCTCAAGAGTTACTCTTGCAAAGAAAACATTAAAGCCTTTAGCAGTAAGTGCTTCATAAATATCATAAGTGAGGACACTGTCAACTGTTCTTTCACCTTTATCGTCAGTTTCCTTATAGCAGATGAAAACATCGTAAGGCTTTTCGTTTTTGCTGATAGCAAGAATTTCACTCATAATTCTGTCGATTTCTCTTGCCTCATCACGGTAAACCTTCTGTGCTACTACATCTGCATATTCAAGTGCAAGCTCAAAGTTTTCATCCTTCTGTAAGGATTCGAATGAAGCTCTGTGACATGTGGGAATCTTCTTTGCTGTTGCAGGATCATCAACGTATTCTATACCGTAATTGCAAAGGCAAAGTCCCCAATAAGCTTCTGCTTCCTCAGGAAATTCAGCAATAATATTTTCGTAAATGCCTGTAGCTTTATCGAATTCACTCGCCATACGAAGTCTGTTTGCACGGTTGAAAAGATTAATCTTCTTTTCGTTATCTGCATTTGGTACAGTCTGTTTTGTGCCACAGTAATCACATTCGACGATTTTCATATCTTCAGTAACCTCAAGGTCACCGCCACACATTTTACATTTTAAAATTGCCATAATATTTTCTCCTTTTAATTATTCTGTAATTTCAATATTGTCTGCTGCGAATTCAAGGCAAAGCTGAATTACTTCATTTCTCGTTCTGCCACTGTCTTTTGCAATTTCATCAAGCCTTTCTACAAGGTCAACAGGTACTCTTGAAGAAATAACGGTCGTTTCTCCACGGTATTTTTTTGATTTGATTTCAAGCTTCTTTTCCATAAAATCAATCTCCTTATAATATTCCAAAATTCATTATACTACAATTGTATACACATTTCAATGTTTTTCAATTTAAAAAGTCAAAGATTTTAAGCATAAAAATACCACCATTGATACAGTCGTGCCAATGGTGGTATGAAGATGTCACAACTTACTTTGCGTGGGTTACATTAAACGCAATAGCAGGACATACACTTTCCCTTACTACTACACAGTTCTGTTAAAACGATATATAAAAACAAATAAAATTTAATATTGACTTTTTCATATTTTTTTGATATAAATCAAGTAAATAATCCCCATAATAAAATGTAACCCCCATTTTACTTATATATAAAAAATATTGATTTGGGATTTCGCTTGGGATATTGTTTGTAAATCCTTATAAATAAAAGATTTTCCGTGACGAAGCAAGACACGGTAAGGCTTTTGAAGGTCTTCTTCAGAGATATTTTGGTTGATTTTTAACAATCAAAACGCACAAATAATACCGAAAGGGGCTGTAAAAAAACAGCCTGAAAAAATCCGAGATTCGTATAAAAGCGAGTCTCGGATAATTTTTTTGATATAAAATGTTAAAATGTGGAAAATTTGTATAAACTTATTTAATTTTAACTGACTTAACTGCACTCCAGGCACCGTATATTTTCTTACCGTCGACTGTCTTATATGCTCTGACCTTTACATAATATTTCTTACCCTTTTTGAGCTTCTTGATTGTTGTCTTTTTGGTCTTTGCACTCTTGAGTGTTACCTTCTTTGTAGTCTTTGAGGTAAACTTGCTTGAAGTTGATGCCTGAACCTCGTAGCCTGTTACGGCTGCTACGGTTTTCCAGTTGGCTGTAAGCTGTTTACTGCCTGCAGTTACCTTTGAAAGGGTAACTACCTTCGGCTTAATTGTAAAGCTCAGCTTCTTTGTACCGCTGTACTTACCCTTGAAGGTTACTGTTACAGTATACTTGCCCGGGTTCTTTCTTCCGCTTGAGTACTTAACTGTGTACTCGGCATCCTTCTTAAGGGTTTTGCCCTTGCTGTCCTTAACGGTTACGGAGGGTGTTTTAACTTTTCCATTATAGGTGTAGGATGTAGCAGAGAGCTTAACGGTCTTCGGTGCATAGATTACGGTAGTTTTTGAAACATGGCCGCAAGCGGTGCACTTGTTTTCAACCTTACCGTTCTTTGTAAGAGTTGCCTTTGTTGTGTAAGTTTTGTAGGAATGTGTGATTTTTCTTGTTGCCTTACAGGTGTTACAGCTCGTGTCGCAAACATTTGTGTACTTATGACCGAGCTTGCTGCCGCTTGTTGCACCGCAGACCTTACAAATCTTGGGTGCAGTACAAGTTGCTGCTGCATAATCACAGGCTACAAGTGAGCCGTACTCCTTACCACAGGTAGCGCACTTTGCTTTTGTCGTACAGGTTGCTGTACCACCCTTATGAGATGTTGTTCTTGTGTAAGAACAGCTGTTACATGTTGTGTCACATTCATTATCAAACTTATGACCGTTTGCTTTGCCCTCTGTTGCATCGCAGACCTTACATGTTTTGGGTGTTGTGCAAGTTGCCGGTGCATAATTGCAGGAAGTAAGTGAACCATATTCTTCACCACAAACGGAGCATTTTGCTTTTGACTTACAGGTCGCCGTGCCACCTGTGTGTTCACATGGTTTATATGCTTCAACAATTTTCACTGTTGACCTATCATTCAAAATGACACTATTAAGATTTTTATCAATAACATCTCCACTTTCACTTGAAATAATTATATTGTACAAATCACCAATTTTTGCATTTTCTGAAATCTTGAAGAGTAACGATAAAATTATACCATCTTTAATGTCTTTGTCAGCAATATCAAATCCCGTCCATGCAAATTGACAGCTTGAGGTAATTTGTCCACTGGTTGATAATTGCTTTGGGGGTATGTATGTAAGTGTCGAAAAAACATCACCGTTTGTAGCACCTACAAGAGTTAAACCTTTATCAAAAGCAACTTTAAGACTTGCCGATACAATACCAGGGTTTTTTGTAAGAGAAACATCAACAACCACTGTTTCTCCGGGAGCTCCGGTTACAGATGCAATAAAAAGAGGTGATATCTCTGTTTTTTCAACCACTTCTACTGTTGACTGAGCCGATAATAATACTGAATTGAGATTCTTATCAATTACATCTCCACTTTCAGTTGTAATTGATACATTTAATGATTCACCAATTTCAACATCATCTGATGCCTTAAAGGTCAGTGTCAAAATCTTTCCGTTTTTAATATCATCATCAGCGATATCAAAGCCCGTCCAAGCAAACTGACAACTTGATGCGATTTGTCCACCTGATGACAACTGCTTAGGCGGAATGTATGTAAGAGTTGAGAATACATCACCGTTTTCAGCTCCGATTAAGGTTAAACCTTCATCAAATGCTATCTTAAGATTTGCTGACACGATGCCGGGATTGTTTGCCAATGTTATATCAACATCAAAAGTTTCACCGGGATTTACTTCAACCAACTCAATACTGAATTCGGGCTTGTTTAATTCTTCAGCAGATATTGCTGTAGGAAACATTGAAAATAACATCAGCACTGTTAATATCAATGAAATTGCCTTTTTCATTGTGCTTACCTCCTTTTATTTGTTAGCAGAAAATATCGAAATAAGCTTTTCTATAATAGTTTTAAAGAAATCTTTTATTTTTTGAATTAGCGATTGCATAGAAGAAGTATATTGATTATTATTCTCCGCAACAATTTCTATTGTACCTTGAGCCGACAAAGATATTTCATTCAAATCTCTGTCGATAACATTACCCGCCTCATTATAAACAGAAATATTGTAGCGATTTCCTGTTTTTGCTGTTTCTGTCACCTTAAAACTCAAGGTTAAAATTGTACCGTTTTTGATATCCTTATCAGCGATATCAAATCCCATCCAAGCAAACTGATAACTTGATGTTATGTGCTTTCCTGATGTCAGTTGCTTGGGCGGTATATATGTCAACGATGAAAACACAGTGCCATTAGTTGCTCCGATCAAAGTCAAGCCTTCATCAAATTCAATCTTCAAGTTGGCTGATACTATACCAGGATTGTTTTCAAGAGCTATTCTTACATCAAAAGTTTCACCAGAAGAAACTTTCAATGAATCGATAGTTAAATTTGGATTTTTTGAACCTGAAGCATAGCTTACAATGGGCATAGTTAACATTAACAAACAAACTGTCAGTATGCTTAAAATTTCCTTTTTCATCATTTTCACCAATTGCGTTTTACAGGAGCTGACATCAGCAGCCCCTGTAAAACAGCTTAAATTAGTATGTTGGGATTGTCATAGTCTTTGTCCATTCGGCTGACCACGCAGTCGCATCCGGAGTCCACATATAAGTATATATTGACACGGAAGTAGCGGTAGCACTAACAGGAACAGTAACCCAAGGGGAATCCACTTGATTCACTCCAGTATGCCAAGGACCTGAACTGCTGTAATACGGCCATTTTCCGGCATCAGCAATCCAAACACTACCTGTATTTACCCCACCAATGTTTGAACTAAACCATTGATTCTTTCCGTATGCAGCTTTTTTAATGCTTTGAATCCAGTGTATTTGAATTTCAACTGTTGTAGCTGTTCTATTTCTCCAACGAGCATAAGATTCGTAAAATACGCCTGTACCGGAAGCGAATGATCCGGGTTGCCAGGAACCTCCAGCCAAAGCTTGCTCTGTTGCCGCTGCATAAATCGGATATTTAAATGTTATTGTTTTTGATGTTGCATCCCATTTAACCGATTGAGCAGCGGGTGTTGTATAACCGTTTTTCCAAGGAGGAGTAATAGTCTTTGTTTCACCGAATTTAGCAGTAACTTTATCACTTCCAAGGTCAGTACCGTTAACAGACTGATATTTGATAGTGTATGCATAGCTATTAGCTGAAACAGTTGCCCATATGTCACTCTTTGTAATATTTCTTGTTACTGTTATTGATGTTGAGCCCTTACTTGCAATTGAATAACCTGTTGATGCACTATATGTAACACTGAGAACATCGCCATAATATACAGTTGCACCACTGCTAAGATTGCCGGTTGCAGCACCCTTATTAGGTGAGCTTGTTCGTTTTACTGTAATAGAGCAGTTTGACACACCTGACCAGGTAACTGTGTAGCTATTTACTTCCCATCTTGCATAAAGTGTCTGTTCGGAAGTGATTGATACCGTTGAAGAAGATGCAATCTGAGATCCTCCACTTGATGCTGTGTACCATCCCTTGAATGTCCAACCGGTTCTTGTTGGTGTAGGCAGTTCACCATAGGTCGCACCGGATTCTACATTTTTACTTGCTGTGCTTACGCTACCACCATTAGCATTGAAATTAACTTTGTAAGTATTTCTTGACCAATGGGCGTATAGTGTTTGATTAGAAAGTGTTTTTACTTCTGTATCAGCAGTTATTTCTTCGCCGCCTTCAGCCGCTGTAAACCAACCGATAAATGAATAGTGTTCACGTGTAGGGGTAGGAAGTTCACCGTATTTTTGTCCGTAAAATACTGTAGAAGATGTTTTGTCAACAGTTCCGCCATTTGCATTAAATACTATCTCTACAACACCTTTGGAATAGTCTTCAAATTCATCTACAGATATTGATTTTTTAGTCTCGTATTCAAGCAAGTTATTTTCATCTGCAATTTCGCCACAAGTCAACAACGTCTTTCCAACTACCATCTTTGCATCACTTGATACTTTATCAACCGATAAGTTTTTGCATAGCATCGAGTTTTCGCTTGTTGACGAAATGTTTGATGTAGCAGATAAATGTAAATTTGCATTTTCATTTGAACAAATAAGTGAAATGCCCGGAGATGTTACCACTACTTTTTCCAATGTTATTTCAGGTGATGAAATTATTAGCGGTGTCTTTTCTGTAGAATTGAATGTAGCTCTATGAATTTTTGTTCTTTGAGCATCTGATTCTATAGTAATATTTTCAAATATATTACCTTCACCTTTAAATATAGCAGTGTCTATCGTGTTAGGGATATAAAATCTTGTGTTCTCTTCACAATAACAATCATGCGACATTTTTATTGTGATATTTTCCACATCTGAGGTCAGTGCACTCACAACTACACTGGGTTCTCCCGTAGAAATATAAAGATTTTCTATTCCATCAAATGCGTTTTCACCAATATCAATTATTGTTTCACTTATAGATGCACAATTTAGGTTTTCGCAATTCTCAAATGCTCTTGAGCCTATTTTCTTAAGTGATTTTCCGTCAATACTCATCAAACTAGTACAATTAGCAAAAGCTCCATCCGGAATTATTTCAATAAAATCAGATAATTCAACAGCAATGATTCTATCGTTATTTGCAAATGCATTACTTGATAAGCCAACTACCTTAACCGGCATTACATGTCCATCTGTATATCTATAACAATAATATTCAGGGATAATAACGGTTTCACCATCTCCGTTGTATTCAGTCACTATGCCTTCTTCATTTACTACAAGACCATCTGTTGCAAGAGTACGATCAAGGACATAGTCAACGATTTCATTTGGAGCGTTAAAAGTAATAATTGATGTTTGATGATCGGTGTAAGAGCCATCACTGTCAGGGAAAGCATAATCCTCGTAACGCTTCATTGTGTCATCCATAATGGTATAATTGGTTACAAAATAAGACTCATTAGCTATATCGTATCCAACTATTGCAAAAACATGAGCAGTGCCAACCATAACCCATCTGTGCCAACCTGAAATCGCATTGTCTGTACTGAATGTTTCAGTTCTTTCTTCTTCAACCACAGTTGAATATGTTACTGCTGATGAATATTCGTCCGAACTTTCAGTATAAGAATTAAATCCTTGCGTTTTTTCATTTCCTGAAGTGCCTATATAGCTCTTACCATAGTGTGTTGCCTCACTAATTGTTTCTGAAACAGCTTTTGATGTTATCTCATTTGTACTAAATGATTTGCTTCCGCTGGTTCCTGATTCTTTATTCCACGAAGTTGAATTAGTAGTTTCAGTACCACCATGTGTAATATCTCCCGTTTGGCCTTGACTACCTTCGTCTTTTTCAGTACCAGTTTTCTTTTGTGTAGTTGTACCTTGTGAATACTTTAAGCTTCCGCCTAAGCTAACCTCATAACCCGCCTCAACATCACCAACACCAGGAACATCCACACTCACACCTGCTGTTTGTTTAATTTCAGCATTTAACTCTGCAGAAAAATCCTGTCTACGTGATTCATCTGTTGTATCATATGTTTTTGTATTATTGGTCGTAGTGGTTAAATTATGGCCATCTTTTGTATCTAATGTAAGCTTTGTGTCTGTTCCACTATTACCACTACTTATGTACCACTCTTCACTTTCATTCTGACATTTTTCTTTGGCCTCCTCTTCTGAAGAATAGTTTTCAATTGCCCAATCCTTATCTATACTCAAACTTTTTGACCATTCTGATGAAAGTGTCCAACCAAAAGACTCTGTTGTTGCTTTAGATGCATATGAAGAGTACTCTTCAACAAGCTCTTTAGATTGTGTTGTTTTATATGAAACCGTTTCTTGCTTACTTACACCACTTCCGTTAAGCGAACCGAAATCGTGAAGTTCGAACAAAGGTACATTGTTTATCTGACCGATTTCATAAGTAAATAAAATATAATTATCGTCTTCATAAACAATGGGTTCATCTAAGACCTTTTTTGTTACAGCAACATTTCTATTACTTAACCAGTTAGCTGTATAGATTTTATCTCCAGTTGTACCTGTGGGTATTTTTGTAATTACGTTTCCTTCATTATCTGACCAACCAATAAACTTGTAACCATCATGCTTTAATACCGGCAATAATTTTTCTTGGTCAACAACATAAGAGAAGGGGTTGGTATCATCTTGTTTTACTGCAACTTCATTGGAAACATACTGAATTTTATAAGTGTTTTTCGTCCAAACACCATACAATATTTTATTCCCTGTTTCTGATGCTGATATAGAATAAACTCTATTTGCTCCTATTTCAGGTTTTTCAAACCAACCGACAAAAGTATAACCATTAGCAGATACCTTCTTGCCGTCAATTTCATAGCCCTGATATAACTCCTCAACGCCCTTGCCTTCAACATAGGTCGAAGGATTAGGATTGTTTATAGGATGAGATGTAAGATAATCATCAGGTACAATTTCAAGAGCTCCGACATTATTTTCTCTTTGGAGATAATATCTATACGAAATGCTACTTTCGTTGACTTCTATTTTTTCGTGTCCTGATGTCCATGTGTCACATCTGTCGCAATATGTACCAGCAGAATAATCTTCAGTTGCCTCATAATAAATATTATTGTGACCTTGACTTTGTTTTACAGTATCTTCAGCAGTAATCTGTGAATTAGCATTTTCATCAGCAAAAAACTTTTTACACTTTGTGCACTGCCAATAAGCAATATTGCCTTCTTCTGTACAAGTAGGTTCTTTTTCTTCTGTTGCTTGCAAGGTATGAACACAAGTTTTATCCGGTGCAACAGGTTTAACCCCATAACCGTCCGGAGCAGGGACATATTTGCAACCGTCTACAATATAACGGCTAGTTAAAACAACATCAAGCATATTGAGGCTTGTGTCGCCGTTAAAGTCACCAGCTTTTTCGTTGATGCTTACAGCATAACCATTAGGATCATATTTACAACCGTCTACAATATAACGGCTAAGCAACACAACATCTAACATGTTTATGCTTCCATCATCATTTACATCACAAGGGGTATAATCCACTGCTGTAACAATGCTTTCTGCTGAAAGAGAAATCTGATTCAGGTTTTTATCAATAACATCACCTGCACTATTGGAAATAGCGATATTAAAAGTATCACCTATTTCTGCTTCTTCAGACATTTCAAATGATAATGTCAGAATTGTGCCATTCTTAATATAATCATCATCAATATCAAATCCTGTCCAGGCAAACTGACAACTTGATGTAATCCTACCGGATGAACTCAACTGCTTTGGTGGGATATATGTAAGCGTAGAGAATACATCCCCGTTTGTGTCCCCGACCAAAGTCAAACCTTCATCAAAATCAATTTTGATATTTGCTGAAACAATACCGGGGTTGTTTTCTAATGTTACATTAACATCAAACACTTCACCAGGACTTGCTTGCGTTGAATCAATACTAAGCTTTGGCTGATTAATCTCTTCTGCAAAGACTGACATAGGAAGAATTGATGTTATCATCAAAACTACCATAATTAATGAAATAATCTTTTTCATTGTGTTATCCTCCATTTTTTTAATTTACTATTATAAAACCGTTAATAATATTGAATTTAACGGCTTCATATTCTTCGTCGAAAGCTCCATCATAACAGGAAACAGAAATTTCATAGGAGCCTTTTTTCGTATGAGAATTAATATCAAAGTGCAAAACTGCAACTTCACCATCAATCACATTTTCAGGCACTTCAATTATGTTCCAAGCGACATTACAACCGCTTTTCAGATTTTTAGGTCCCGTAAATGTATATTCCGTCATCGTAGAACCGTTTTCCACCTTTTTCAGAGTCAATGCACTTTCATCGTAATTTATTTTCAAAAGCAGAGCTAAAAGTCCCGGATTATTTATTGCAGATACTTTAACTACAGCTTCTTTATCATTTGTTTTAACTGTATCTACAATTAATGTGGAAGCCGTAATTTCTTTATATACAGCATTCACTGTAATATCCGTTTTAACTTCTTTGAAATATGTATCCCATTTAACAAATATGTAACCATCCCTTTTGGGCGGTTCAGGTGCTGTAGCATCTTTGCCTTTTTTACTTTTTCTTCTTTTAAAGTGTTGCCATTGTAATCCTTAAAAATCACAGTATAAATATCTTCGTTCTTTTTTTCACTTGTTATAGAATTACTTGTAGTTTCAACGCTTAATGTTGTTTTAATTTCTGTCGTTGTTTGATTTTCTCTGTCGGCATCAGTTGTATTTTCTGCCGATGGAGTATTATACGTTGTTTCACTATCGTTTACTTTAGTTGATTTACCACCGTTGTCAGTAGTAGCTGTAGAAGCACTCTCTGAATTTTCAATGTTTTGCTTTTCTGTTGTAGACACATCTAAAACAGTAGCTTCAGTTTGCTCTTGTTGCCCACAACCAAAAAGCATAAACGCTAATAGAAACAACAATAACAATATTATTGTTTTCTTCAAAATACCACCTCTCTTATTTTTCATATAACTTCCACATCTCGGAAATTTTTATACATATAAATTTTACACTTTTTATTTTTAAAAATCAATAGTTTTACTTGTTTTGTTAAGTTGTACGTTGTTTTTTTTTGTGTACATATAACAATTATCCGTTTATTCCCTGACTTACGCAGGAATAAACGTCCAACTTTCTCTTTTTATTCTAATGCATAATTTTTACTTATGAAGAAAACGTTTTTCTCTTTTCAATCTTTCATACTTAATATGAAAGATTAAAATAAAGGAGAGTTTATTATGCTTACAGAAAAAGACAAAAATCAAATAGACGCATTCTTATCAATGCTTTATCACGATGATAAAAATAGCAATTACTTCATTGGATACCGTGAAAACGGTAGGTGGAAATCCAAGCGTACAAGCATTATTGAATTTGAGTATGACCAACTAAAGGACACAGACTGTTATATCAGCATCAATGGTTTCGCTCTGTATAATCGCAAGAGTGAAAACTGCAGACAGATTAACGGAATAGTTTTCGACCTCGATTATCACAAGAAGTCAACACCCGAATATCTCGACTGGATTAAAGAAAGAACTCTCATTATCCTTAGGGAAGCAATACACGAAGGTAGGCAGTATGAGCCTAATCTCATCGTTGACACTGAGCGTGGTTTGCAGATCATAATATTATTTGAGAAATCAATTCCGTACAGGCTCATTAATGGTGATTTAAACGGTAAATGCATCTATGCATATAACAAATAACAGATACAATCAAAACCCAAATTGAGTCCGTTCTAGCCGAGGAAGATGATGTTTTAGAATTAGATAAATGCACAGCAAACGACCTGTCCCGAGTTATCAGAATCCCCGGTACAATTAACAGCAAATCTAAAACAAAAGCAAATATCGTACATATCAATGAGGATTATTATTGCTTCGCAGACTTTTATAAAAAGAAAAAAGCCACCAGTGAAGTTCTGAACTGCCCCAAATTGTACGGACAGCACAAAAAACACCCCCTATGGTGTTAAATATTAAATTTTAAGCAACATACTGACTTCGAAATTCTATCGGAGTCAGTTTTGTTTTTAGTTGAATTCTTTCGTTGTTGTAAAAGTCGATGTATTG
>JAZLAJ010000088.1:0-1839 GCA_045613145.1 Acutalibacteraceae bacterium | reverse complement strand
CTTACGGGAAATGAAGACATAGTAATCGGCACACCTATGAGCGGAAGAGAAAGCAGATATCTCGATACAGTAGGTATGTTCGTAAACACCGTAGCACTCAGAAGCAGACCCGAAGGAAGAAAGACAGTGGCAGAGCTTCTGAAGGAAATCAGAAACAGCTCCATAGAAGCCATAGATAATCAGAGCTATCCCTTCGGAGAGCTGGTAAGGAAGCTCGGAGTAAATACAGCGGGAAGAAATCCGTTATTTGATGTTATGTTTGCATATCAGAGCTTTGAAATGACAGATATAACATTCGGAGATAAAAAGGCAGAGCTTTTACCGTTTACTACAGAAGCAACGAAGTGTGACATAACGCTCAGTGTTCTTCCGAGAAAAGAAGATGTTGTTCTTTCTGTAGAATACTGCACAGATCTCTACAGTGAAGAAAGAATAAACCGCTTCACAGAGATGTATATTCAGCTTCTTGAAAAATGTCTTGATGACGGTGAAGAAATCAGAAATATTTCAGTAACCGATATGGCTCTGATTAACGCCTTCAATGACACGGCTGCGGATTACGAAAAAGACAAGTGCATCCACGAGCTGTTCGAGGAACAAGTCAAGAGAACACCTGACAGAACAGCACTGACCGCCTGCGATAAAGCACTGACCTACAGAGAGCTTAACGAAGAAGCAAACAGAATAGCCCATTCCCTTATTGAAAAAGTAATAGGCAAGGGAGATATAGTAGGACTTATGCTGCCGAGAAAGAGTTATCTTTTATCGGCCTTGTTCGGAATACTCAAAACAGGTGCCGCATACCTTCCCATAGATTCAGAGCTTCCCGAAGAAAGAGTAAAATATATCCTTTCCGACAGCGGAGCCGGATACTGTGTGAAGGAAGAGAATATATCAGAATTACTGAATAATACAAAAAGTGAAAATCCCGTAAATGTATCACACAGCAGTGATATCTGCTACTGCATTTACACATCGGGTTCAACAGGAAACCCAAAAGGAACACTGATAACTCACAGAAATGTGTCCAATTATGTCAGCGGAAATGAAAGGAATGTCTTTTACGGAATAACAGGTAAGGACTGCAGAAGAATAGCTTCGGTAACCTCACTGTCCTTTGATATATTTGTGACGGAATCTTTACTTCCTCTGGTTAACGGTATGGAAGTAATACTTGCAGACGAAGAACAGTCAAAGCTGCAGGGAAAGCTTGCCGGACTGCTGAATAAATATCCTGCTGATATATTGCAGACCACACCGACAAAGATGAAATCCTTTATGACGGATAAGAGCGCTCTCGGTTATCTGAAGGGCCTGAGAAAAATCATTCTCGGCGGTGAGGAGCTGAACAAAGGTCTCGTCAGAGAGATAAGAGAATGTACAGACAGTGAGATATATAACATCTACGGACCGACGGAAGCGACGGTCTGGGTAACCTATGCCAAAGCAGAGGACAGCGAAGATATATCAATCGGTAAGCCTATGGCAAATACACAGATATATATACTGGATAAATATCTCAATCCCGTACCCGCAGGAGTAAGAGGTGAACTCTGCATAGCAGGTGACTGTGTAGGAAAAGGTTATCACAACCGACCCGACCTTACATCGGAAAAATTCATCGACAACCCCTTTGGAGAAGGTAAGCTCTACAGGACAGGAGACAACGCATATCTTAGAGAAGACGGAAATATCGTATTCTGCGGAAGAAATGACTTCCAGGTAAAAATCCGAGGACTGAGAATAGAGCTCGGAGAAATAGAAAGCAGCCTTCAGTCGGTAGAGGGCATCGAAAGAGCAGTAGTCGTAGTAAGAAAGGATAAGCAGGACAGACAGCTT
>JAZLAJ010000087.1:0-8096 GCA_045613145.1 Acutalibacteraceae bacterium | reverse complement strand
AAACAGGCGAGCTTTATGCAAGCCGAACATTGTTAGTAGCAGTCTAAAAGAATAGCAAAAACAAATATTTAAAAGTTTTCGATCCGTTCACGGGTAGTGGGGCGTGTAATGCTATGATATAATTCAGTACCCCTTTTAGGGATTAAGCCAGTAATAGCCCCTTATAGGGGCAAAGCAAACCACCGGTTGAACCGGTGGTTATGATTTGATTTCAATCAATCGTTATTCTCTTCTTCTATTTTGTCGATGATTTCCTGAGGAACAGCCTCACCGTGTTTTACGAAGAGGATGAGACCGAGACAGATAAGGAACGCCACAGGGCTGTAGTAGAACAGAGACATATATGTGCCCGTTATCATAGCTACTGCACCGTAAACGATGGGAGAAGCAATCTGTGCTGAGAAGGTAGCGGTATAATAATAACCTGTGAATGTACCAACCTTATCAATACCGCCGATTTCGAGAACGAGGGGCAGAGTATTGACGGTGATGAACATATTAGCAAAGCCTGCCAGAACAAGAACAGGATAAATGAGAATCTTAAGAATTTTTACTATTCCGTCCACAGATTCCTTTATGTTAGTGAGGGCTTCACCGTAGGCACCCTCTGCTACTTCCTTACCGATGATGTTATTGCTTGTAGCTACAAGGTTATCGAGTTTGAACTCGCCGCCGGATTTTTCTACGAGCTTATCCGTAACATTTTCGTATAAGCTTTCCTCTGTGGGTGCATTGAGGTATTCGATATAGCCGTCGATGGTGAGATTAATGAAATCTCCTGTCGGCCATTCTTCCTTAAGCTCGGTATTTACTTCGCTTATTGCTGTATCTACGTTAGCATAAACTTTGTTTGACTGAACGTATTTGTTAACTGAAAGTCCCTGACCTGTAACCATAATGGTGAATACAAGGAAGAACACAAGGAATGCAGAAATAAATACGGAAAGACCTGCCATAATGGTCTTTTTTCTGCCTATCTTTCTGCCCATCTTACCTGCAGGGATAGCTGCTGCGGCTGAGCATACGGCGAAGATAGCCATGATGATAGTAGCCTGTGCAGTAGCCATGTGGAGGATTTCCTGAGCGAAAAGAGAGAAGAAGGTTGTAATAGCGTTTGAACCGCAGAAAAGGAAGAAGAGTGAGCAGAGCATGAACACAAGACTCTTTCTTTCACCTTTAGAAAGCTTGTTGGCTTTTCTTGCAGCTTTCTCTGCTTTTTTGGCTTCTTTCTCTGCCTTTTTCTGTGCTGCAGCATCAAGAGCCATATTTTTATCAGCCTTGACATGAATACGGCTGTCCTGCTCTTTAACGAAGAAAAGAAGCACGAGTGCGCCGGCAATCATAACGATGGAGCCGATAATGAATACGATGGGGAAGGTCTGGCTTTCTTCAGTTGCCTTACCGAAAAGAAGTGCATAGATAGCAGCGGCAATAGTACCTGCTACCATACCTACAGCACCGCCGATACCACCCATAAGATTGATGATGGCGTTACCCTCACTGCGAAGCTCGGGAGGTGTAAGGTCGGGCATAAGTGCGACAACGGGTGCTCGCCACAGAGACATAGTGAAAACAAAGAGAATGATGCATGCCATTGTAGCGGGGAGACTTCCTGTCTTGAGTGCGACAAATGGAATTATCGCAAAGAGTAAGGCTGATACAGGTGCACCGAAAACGATGAAGGGACGTCTTTTGCCGAGCTTTGAGTGGCAGTTGTCCGAAAGCTTACCGAAGGTGGGCTGGAAGATAACACCGAAGATATTATCGAAGGTCATGATAATACCGATAAACAGCGGTACCAGAGAGATGCTCGAGCCGAAGCCTACATCCTCACCCTGTGAACGGGCAAACTCTGCAAGGAAGGGAATCGCTTCATTGAGCTTTGCACTTAAGTTCGTAACGAAAGCTGATTCCGTAAGAAGCTTATTGAGAATTTTTGTAATGTACGGGTCGTAAATAGCCCATGCGATGGAAGAAGCCATAAAACCGAAGCCGGTAAGTATGGTCAGTTTGACATTTAACTTTTGCTTTTGCTCAGCCATGTCATAACCCCTTTCTTTTTTTTAATTGCCGATTAACCGACAAATATCATTATATATTCTTTGCCACTAAAAAGCAACCATAACAAAAAAAATCGTCATTTCCCACATATACAATTATAACTAATTCACAATTAGCAATGCTCAACCGCAAATAAGAGCACAGAAACTGAGTTGCGGGGTGATTTCTATTCCGTAAAAAAACAGTCTGCCAAATCATCGGAGCTGATCAGGCAGACTGCATGTTATATCTGATTTAATATGTTACGGAAGAATAGATTTTATCTGCTGTTTATCATTTCCGTATAAATACTGCACATTGAGTCAGCATCACCGGAAGCGATCAGCTGACCTTTGGTAAGAATGATAGCCTTGTTGCATATTTTCTTAACTCTTTCGGTGCTGTGTGAAACGAAGAGCACCGTAACACCGTCATCCATAAGATCGAGAATTCTCTGCTCACTTTTTTCCTTGAAGGCAGCATCTCCCACACTTAAAACCTCGTCGAGAATGAGAATATCGGGTTTTACTGCTGTGGCAATAGCAAATCCGAGTCTTGATTTCATACCGGAAGAATAATTCTTCATCGGAGTATTTATGAACTTACCCAGCTCAGAAAATTCGACTATTTTATCGTATTTTTCTTCGAGAAATTTTCTCGGATAACCCATAGTTGCACCGTAAAGAAAAATGTTTTCCTTACCGCTGTAATTCATATCGAAGCCTGCGCCCAGCTCTATCATAGGTGCTATAACACCACGCACCTTTACTGAGCCCATAGTTGGTTTAAGTACACCTGCCACTACTTTCAGAAGGGTACTCTTACCTGCACCGTTAAAGCCCATAATACCGATTCTGTCACCCTTTTCGACTTTGAAGCTGATATCTCTGAGGGCCCAGAACTCTTTATAGTTGAGCTTTCTTGTAACTAATCTTACGAAATATTCCTTTAAATTGTCAACCTTTTCACTGCTCATATTGAAAAGCATACTTACATGATTGACTTCTATCGCATATTTACTCAAATCTGTCCCACCTTATATGTGTAAAATAAACTTATTCTGGTTTTTATAGAAGATTGTAAAGCCTGTAATGAGAACCAGAACTGTCACACCGCAGCAGTAATAAAAGAGATTCATATCAAAATAGGTGTAAAAATCTGCTCCGTAAATGACCGCTCCTCTGAACATCTGGATAAAACCGTACATAGGATTGAATCTCACCAGTGCTGCGATTAAGGAGGTGGACGGATCGCCCAGGCGGTCAGCGGTATAGACAATGGGAGTGGTATAAAAGAGAAGCAGACAGAAAACATCGTAAATGTTTTCAATATCCTTGAAAAATACATTGAGAGTGGCTAAAATCATACCTACTCCGAGACTGAAAAAGAAAAGAACGATAATCGGCGGTATCGCCCACACTACATTTCCCGTGAGAGTTATGGGATTTATATTAGCTATATTGAAGTATAAAATTACCACAGCAAGAACAGAGAAGGAAATGAGAAAGGTTACGAACTTGGAGAGTACCTCTGAAAGGGGATAGACATACTTCGGTACGTAAACCTTTTTGATGATTGAAGCTCTTGATCTTATGGAGCGCATCGCTCTTTTGGTGGAAGAGGTAAAGAACTCATGGAGAAGCTTACCGCAGAGAAGATAAACCGGGAAATTTACCACCTTGCTTGAATCTCTTCCGAAAAGGTTATTGAATACCAGAGAGAGAACAATCATTGTAAGCAACGGCTCAAGAAAGGTCCAGAATATACCGAGGACCGAATTTCTGTACTGTAATTTTATATTTTTACTGACTAATTCCTTAATCAGATAACGGTATTTGAGAAAGTTTCCTAATTGTGCTTTTAGTTTCGATTTACCTGCCAATTTAAGTCCTCCCTGTTTTTAGTTACAATTCAGTATATCACAAAACGTACTCTTTTACAATAATAAACGGCTAAATTTTTAACGGTATACTAAAGGCGGAAAAAGGTAAATATAATTGTTTTAGGTTTGCTTAAGTTAATCGTTATAAAATGAAAGTGCAAAGGAGGTAATTTCTCATGAGTAACCGAAGGTTTGTTCTTGTCTGTGTTACGGCACAGCAATCCTCAGAAGCTCTGGTCAGAGCCGGTAAAGCATTGTCAGATAAATGGGGTGCAGAGCTGGAAGTGGTTTCTGTTCTTCCGCTGGGTAAAAATGATAATCCTGCAAACCCTGAAATTCTGGAAAGTCTTTATCAGACTGCACAGAAGGAAGGTGGAGAAATGGCTGTTTATTTCAGTGATGATCCGATTATCACAGTCTGTGCACATATAGCCAAAAGAAAGCCCCTTACTATTGTTACGGGTTTCCCCGGGGCTAACAGTAATGATTTCATAGCTACCATACATCTGCTTCTGCCCGAATTACCTATCAGTATGATTGATAAGGACGGCACTGCATATAATATTCTGCCGTGTGAAACTAATTCGGCGGTAAAATAAAAATTTAAAATCACTGTAAGACTGAGAAATTTCAGTGTTACAGTGATTTTTTGGTTTCAGATAAAATATAAGGTTTCGCCTGAAAGAAGGTGTCAACCGTAAGGCTGACGAAGAGGGTTCTTCGTTTCAATAAAACATCGAGTCGTCATCCGCTCGAGCCGCGGAGGCTTTTACTTTGGCACAGGCGAGCGCCAAAGTAAACAAAGCGCCCATTTTTTAGGGTGGGAAAAGAGTGTGCTATTTAGCTAAGTATATGGAAACAGTTAGAGTGTTCTTTTCTGTTACAGTTCTAAAACAATTACTTTCCCTTAGGGAGCACACCGTGGCAGGTGTGCAGACAGTGAACTGCCGTTCTACATTAAAGTTTATGCTTGTTTAACTTGCCAGCATTAGCAGTGTTTCTGCTTTTTCATCTTTCAGTACCTCCTTACGAAACGCTCTGCAAGGGGCACACCGTGGCAGGTGTGCAGACAACCGGCCAGATTTTATCTTTACAGAAAAGTTTTCGTTAACCCCTATTACTTTTATGTTTGTGTAGGTTTAAAGGGTCACTGACCGTAGAACTCATATGAAAAGATGACAGAGCGGGAAGCGACTGTCGGACTGACGGTACTTAAGGAGACGAAGCGTGTGGTGACGGAAGTTACCACAGGGTAGACAAAATATCTGTGCGTTGAGGGAGCTATGGCAGCGATTTTCCTGTACTGCTTTCAGTAAAAGCACTCTGTACGCTCACTCTTTCGGTAAGGCTGAGCGTAGAACTATAGATAACGGTAGACTTAAAAGGCTGTTTTTTTGAGTGGAAGACTGAGAGTGAGCTGTAAAAGAAATGTATCTCTTCTTCCGTTATCGTGTTCGGATTGGTTTTCCCTTAAAAAAGAATGATTTTGCCTACTTTTGTCGTAACAAAAGTAGGTCTGCGAAGCGATGACGACTGAATGGTTCATTGAAACGAAGATTATAAACCGTACCTTACTCTTCAGGATGTCAATGTAGTATAAGCCATAACAACTAAATATCCACACCGCACTAAACAATCAAAAAACACTGTAAATCCGATCGGACTCAGATTTACAGTGTTTTATCATTTTATATTCAGCAGTAATAAACCTTTAATTTGTCCAGACACACAGCAGCGAGTCTTCCGCCGTAGGCAGCACCGCAGTCGATGGCAAGATGTCTCTTTTTGGCGTAAACCTTACCGGTGTACTGACGGTCGATCATCGCTGTGGGAGTATGACCTGTAATGAGATAGCTTTCGGGGAAATATGCCTTCTGATAGTCTGTCTGAGCGAAAACGAAGGCCTTCTCATCATATTCCTCAAGAGGCTTTCCTTCTTCGAAGCCGTCTATACCTGCATGGGCTAAAATGAATGTCTTGCCCCCTGCTTCAACCTCCTCGTAGGGAGCGAACTCGGAAAGATAATCGATGACGCTTTCCTTGTTTTCTTCGTCGAGTGAAAGGAAGTCGGAAACGGTTTTTTCACTTTTCATAGTCAGCCATTTTTCGAAAAGCTCTGCCTTATCACCGGAGAGAAGCTTTTTGGCTTCTTCGATGCTCTCTGATCCGGAAATGAGAGGGAAAAGCTCCTTAGCCATATATTCCTGTTCACCGAGAACGGGGAATATATTGGCTCTGTACATCATATCCTTAAGAATTTCGATGCCGTCATCACCGATGCCGATTACATCACCTAAAACAAAAACTGCATCTGTATCCGTAGGGTTAAGCTTTTCGAGCATTTCGAGATATTTTTCTTTTTTGCCGTGGATGTCGCCGATTACAAAAGTCATATTATGCCTCCGTTTATTTTGTGATAAGTAATTCGTTGTTTTCGAGGAATTCGTCGTAGGTTTCCTTTCTGTCATATAAGCCGTCGGGTCTGAATTCGATAATGCGGTCAGCGATTGACTGAACGAATTGATGGTCATGAGATGTAAAGAGAAGAGAACCCTTGAATTTGATAAGTGCGTTATTGAGTGAAGTGATTGACTCCAGGTCAAGATGGTTGGTAGGTTCGTCTAAAATAAGAACGTTAGCGCCACTGAGCATCATTTTACAGAGCATACATCTTACTCTTTCACCGCCTGAAAGCACCTGTGCTTTTTTGGTGGCTTCCTCACCTGAGAACATAAGTCTGCCGAGCCAGCCTCTGACATCTGTTTCGAACTGGAGGTCAGAATATTTTCTCACCCAGTCGATAAGGCTGTCTTCCACTCCGTCAAAGAAGGCGGAGTTATCAGCGGGGAAGTAGGCCTGTGATGTGGTGATGCCCCATTTGAAGGAGCCTTCATCAGGCTCAAGCTCACCCATAAGGATTTTAAAGAATGTGGTTTTCGCTACTGCATCAGTACCTACGAAAGCTACCTTTTCATTAGGTCGGATGGTGAAGCTGACATTATCGAGAACCTTTCTGTCGCCTACTGTTTTGGAAAGACCTTCTACTACGAGCATATCATTACCGATTTCTCTGTCAGGCTTGAATTCAACGAAGGGGAAACGGCGGGAAGACACAGGCATATCCTCTAAGACAAGATTATCAAGAAGCTTTTTACGGCTTGTGGCCTGCTTGGATTTCGAAGCATTAGCACTGAAGCGTGCGATGAATTCCTGGAGCTCTTTCATTTTTGCTTCGGTTTTCTTATTCTGTTCACGGAGCTGTCTCTGTGCCATCTGGGTATATTCGTACCAGAAATCGTAGTTACCTACGTACATGGTAATCTTGCCGAAGTCACAGTCTGCGATGTGGGTGCAGACCTTATTAAGGAAGTGTCTGTCGTGGCTGACTACAATAACAGTGTTTTCGAAGTTGAGAAGGAATTCCTCGAGCCAGTTGATGGCCGCTACATCGAGATGGTTGGTAGGTTCGTCTAAAAGAAGGATGTCGGGATTACCGAAAAGAGCCTGAGCTAAAAGCACCTTAACCTTCTGCTCACCTGTCAGCTCTTTCATAAGTGTGTAGTGGAACTCATTGTGAATACCGAGAGCGTTGAGCAGAATTTCTGCATCGCTTTCGGCACTCCATCCGTCCATTTCTGCGAACTCTTCTTCAAGCTCACTGATGCGGATACCGTCTTCTTCAGTGAATTCTTCTTTGGCATAAAGCTCTTCTTTGGCGTCCATTATGTCCACCAGCTTCTGGTTTCCCATAAGAACTGTTCTGATAACATCATATTCATCATAGGCATAATGGTCCTGCTTTAATACAGAAAGTCTTTCACCGGGTGTAATTGTTACATATCCCTTATTGGGTTCTATTTCGCCGGAAAGAATCTTAAGGAAGGTAGATTTACCTGCGCCGTTTGCACCGATGAGACCGTAACAGTTGCCCTTTGTGAAGTTGATTGAAACGCTTTTGAAAAGCTCTCTGCCGCCATACTGCAGAGTAACGTTGTTTGTACTTATCATTTGACAGTTAACCTCTCTTTATTTTTTTCGCATACATTGAAATAATACCATATTGTTGACTTTTCTTCAAAGAAAAGAGGACTAAAAAACACACTTTTAACAGTTTGTTAACATTGTTGCTTCGGCAGATTTTACAAAAAATTCTAAAGGAATAAATCAAAAATAA
>JAZLAJ010000086.1:0-21415 GCA_045613145.1 Acutalibacteraceae bacterium | reverse complement strand
TTGCCGCCGCTTTCGTAACAGGTAATCATTTCTTTGGTTGCCTTTGTAATATCGTCTTTGATTTCGCTTAAAACAGGATATCTTTCAATCAATTCATTTAACATGTTATTCCTCCAGAGCTGTAGCTATAGCGGCATAGTCACCGATGCTTTCACCTAACCTGGCCGGTAAAATCTGACAGCAACCGGCAGAGCAAGGTAATGCCTCTTTTTCAATTAAATCCTTCACACTGTCTAAAAGAAGATGCTTTGAACGGGTGAAAATACTGCCGAGAACAATTGCCTGAGGATTAAGAATATCAACAAGAATTGACAGTCCACGACCTAAATATTCACCGCAGATTCTGTAAACCTCAATAGCTGTTTCGTCACCCTTGTCAGCCGCCTCGGCTATGGATTTAGCGGTAATATCTGCTGAGGTCATATTTTTTGTAAAGTATGCAGGATAAGTGCCGCTTTGCACTTTTTCCAAGGCTTTTATATAGCCTAACTGTGCAATACCGCCACCGCTGCAGAAGCCTTCGAATGAGCCTGATTTTCCATATCCTACGGGACCGAATTTATCAAGACGGATATGTCCCACCTCGCCTGCGTTGTCATTTGTACCGCTGTACAATCTGCCGCCGAGTATAAGTCCCGCACCAAGTCCTGTGCCGAAGGTGAGAAAAATCATATTGTCACAGCCCTTGCCTGCACCGAATTTCCATTCAGCCATTGCACAGGCGTTGGCATCATTCTGCAGTACGGTCTTTACACCGTAACGCTCATTAAAAAGTCTGGCTATCTCTACATTATCCCAACCGGATAGATTTGGCGGACTCATTATGATGCCTTTTTTTGAGTCAAGGGGTCCGCCGCAGGAAATGCCGATAGCATCAGGCTTTTTATCAAGAATACTGTCAGCCAGTGTAAAGAGCTTTTGTATCATTTCAGTCGGTGATATTTTCAGGTCAGTAGCACAATTTTCTTTTTTTATCAGAGTGATATTACCGTCTGTATATTCAGCGGTAACAGCTGCACACTTTGTACCACCGATGTCAATGCCTAAAATATACATACATAATCCTTCCTATATCGTCAATTTTCCAGACATAGCTTGTAACTTTTCTGTAAGCGAAATTAAGCTTTGATTTTAATCCTTTAATCTTAAAGTCAAATTTTCTCTCTTTTACTCTGTCATAAAGCTCGGTTACGCATTTGCATTCACAGGGAGCTTTAATTTCAGTTGCTGACAGAATAAACAAATCCTTATCCTTCGGTAAGGTTATCTCTTTTGCGGTGTCTGTGGATATTTCATATTCAAATAAGAACAGCTGGTGTGCATAATCGTCACCCTTGGCAGAGTGAGTGTGAGTACATTCCCAACCAAGTGTGTCTGTCTTGATTTTTGCAGTACGCTTCATACTGTATAAATCCCAGGCAAAGGGACGTTCTTCAATATCGCTTATTCTGATTTTTACAGCCTTGTTGTCAAGCTTAAAGTTGAAATCCTTATCACCGTTAAGGCTTGCACAAAGGAATCTGATTTTGTTATATTCGCCGTTCAAAGCAAACTTCTGGCCGTCAGACAGAACAGAATCGAAATCCCCCTTATTTATTGTAAAATCAACACCGCCGCTTGTTATTGTGTCGGGTATTATCTCAGCAGGAATTGAGTAGCCTTTACTGCTGATACCTTTGACATGTGATTTGTTTTCAGTTATTGCTTTTATGTTATAGGGGAGAATGACGGGGCTTTGCTTGATTTTTTCAGCACTGTAGCTTGATGCTTCAAGAGTCAGTGCAAAGCTTCTGACCTCATAAGGCTTCATATCGAAAACAAGACATTTATCAGTAACCGCCATTTCTGCAATATGCTCTTCGGAAGCATAAATTTCACGAGCAGATACTATACCGCTTCCGAGTGAAAGTCTGATACCTTCGTGAGAACGGTTGATACCCTCGTTTACTCTTACAACAATTTCGTTACTGTGTTCGGCTTTTTTAACAGCACGGATAATGATGCCTTCATCGGAAAGCTTTACAAAGCTGTATGTGCTGCCGAGAATACCGGGATGCTTATCTGTAACAAATGCAGACATAGGTGCATTGAATTCACGGGCAGAAGCCTGTAGTCTTGTAAAATCTGTACCCTTATATCCGCAGATAGCATATCCGTATCGGTTAAGACCTAAATCGAGCATACTCTGCATAGCCTGAGGTCGGGAATTGTTAAGGGGCGTATGCACTACGGTAAGTCTTAGTGTGTTATCATCAAATTTATCCCAACCGTATTTACAGTCGCTGATAACAGAAGCTCCGTACTCTTCACTCTTATCAGTTAAAGCAACCCATTTTTGTGCAGGTACCTCATAAATTTTCTCATTGGCATTTCCTCGTCTGATTGCACCAAGACCCAAGTCAAAGGTTGCCTCATTATTTGAACAGTTGAAGCTGAACACATTTTTACAAAGTGAACGCTGATTGTTCCATTCAAATTCGCATTGTACCTCAACAAGGTCAGAACCCGATGACAATGAAATATTATTTCTGAAAACAGAGTCATCGCATTTCTGAATTACCTGAATGGTACATCTTGCAGTACCTTTTTCAATGATTTTTCTTTCAACAAGCTCGGTGATTCTGTTGGGTTTTCGAATGGATTGTTTGTATTTAACCTCCCATGCGGGATAGAGCCAGCCACCCACATAGTTATCAAAAATACCGAGTGTAACGGGCTTTGCGAGCAGCTCCTTATTAAGCATTTTATCAAAAATTGAGCCGATATCACCATTATCGTTAAGCGTTACTGTATAGCGTTCATTTTCAAGAGTGTTTTCTGTTACTCTGACTTTCGCTTCAAGTGTGTTTGGCTTGTTACTGCTGATTGCGTCAAACACCGAATAAGAATAGGGGGGCATACTGACAACCATTGCAATTGTTGTAGTGCTTTTGTCACGGCATATAATCTGTGAGGGTATTTCAGCTCCCTTTGAGTCGTAAACTGCTATATTTTCAAAAGCTCCTTCAACAGTTGCATTGACACATCCTGTTCTTTCAGTTTCCATAGGATTATTTACGATAAGAGGAATACCCTTGCAGAAGGAGGTGTCAAGCATCGTAGCAACAGCAGAAATACTGCTTTCATATTCGTGAGCTAACTGATTGAGAGAAAGTCCGTAATCATTCCAGGAACGCAGATAAACCTGCTGAAGTGAGGTGCCGGGCAGGTCGTCGTGGAACTGGTGGTTAATGATTCTTTTCCATGAGGTGTTAAGCTGCTTTTGGGGGTATTCTGCCACACCGAGCCAGGAGGCGGTTACTGCGGCTCTTTCTGCCATATCAGCAAGCTCCTCACCACGCTTATTCCAACGCTTGCTCACAGCTCTTGCAGTAAATCCGGCTGTGCCGTGGTCTGTTAAAAGAAGCTCGTTGTTCCAGCTTGGCATTTTGTCACGGTCTGACTCACTCATTTCAGTCATAATCTGTTTGAATACCTTATCAGAAGCAGAAGAATGAACCTTAATATCGGAAGTGTCGTTCTTTTTCATATTTCTGCACATGCTTCTTACTGACGGAGGAATAGGTCCGCCGCCTCTGTCACCGACACCGTGGAAAATTTCTGTCATATTAAGGCCGTGCTTTTCGTTTTCAGCAAGCTTTTCCTTAATTGCTTTGCTTTTTCTGAGGTTGCCGAGCACAGCCACATAGTTGTGCATTTTTATGCTTGCAATAATATATTTTCCGTCAGGACCGTACCATTTTCCAAGATCAAAGGGTTGACCGTAAGCACTTCCCCAGCTTAATTTCTGTGTAGTAAAACCATACAGATTTGAGTGTCTTGCTATTGACGGCAAAGCATAACCGAAGCCGAAGCAGTCAGGCAGGAAAACGTCACGGCTACGCTGACCGAATTTTTCATAAAAATAATTGTTACCTATAAGAAAGTTCCTGAAGAGTGCTTCAGGTGAAGGAACATTTACATCACCGTTTTCCCATCCTGCACCGCAAGGGTTCCAATTACCCTTTGCTACATATTCCTTAAGTTTTTCGAACTGTTCGGGATAATACTCCTCCATAAGCTCATATCTGTAGGCACCTTCAAAATTAAAAACATACTGAGGATGTCTTTTGAAAAGCTCGAAATTCCAACGGAGCGTGTGTGGGATATATTTGCTTACTGTGGTTTCAAAATCCCAATTCCACACAGTATCAAGATGAGCAGTTGCTATGGTATGAACATGCTTTGTCTTATTCATAAGCTTACTCCGAAGCAGAAATCACTATCTGCTTTTGTCCTTTCTGTCAAATATTTTATAATTTTTATTTTATCATAACCGTTATAAAAAAGCACTATTTTTCACAAAAATTCTTACAAGATAAAATTATTTTGTTGAAAATCCACATTTTATATGCTATTATGAAGGTGAAATCAATAGGAGGTAATATTTTATGATGCATACGATAAAAGAATTACTTTGTAAATCCTATCCTGATGCTACGAAGGATATAGGTCCGTATTCAAATAAGGAACGTAACTTTTATCTTGCCGGTATGTTCGGACAGAATATCATTTATGCTGTTGTAGGCTCTGTGCTTCAGGTGTTTTACACAGATATACTGATAATTCCCACCATAGCTGTTAGTATGATAATGGGTGTTTCCAGAGTATGGGACGGCATAAATGATATTATCATGGGAACTGTCGTAGATAAAACCCACACCCGTTGGGGCAAATGCAGACCCTATCTTAAATTTGTTCCTCTGCCTATTGCAATAACAACAATTCTTATGTTCCTGCCGATAACAGGACTTTCAAACGGAGTGAAAATTACATATGTTATAATAAGCTTCCTTTTATGGGAAACTCTTTACACTCTCGGTGATATTCCTCTCTGGGGCGTTACTTCGCTTATGACTCCCGATGAAGAAAAGCGTGCAAAGCTTATTTCTGCCGCAAGAACTATTTCCAGCCTCGGCAGCATTATAGTTGTTGCCTTCTATCCTATAAAGGATGCATTAGGAGCAATAGATCTCGGTTGGTTTGAAAATACGGGTAAGGCAAATTCAGATCTTGCATATTTCTCCGAGCCCCAGGGATACCTTCTTGCAGTTGCGGCTATAGCTGTTTTCGGCGGTATACTTTTCAAACTTCCCTTCCCGTTCATACGTGAAAGAATAGCTCAGGCACCAAAAGAAAAGGATACAGGACTTAAAGAAAATCTCAAGCTTATGTGGGAAAACAAGCTATTTGTCAGAGCTCTTGCTTCAAACATTCTCGGTTGCACAAAAACTATTCTGCTTACAGCCGGTATTTACTTCTGCAAATGGGTTCTCGGTAACGGCGGCAACGAAACTGTCTGGCTTATCAAGCTTGGCGGTCCCTTCCTCATCGGTATGATTATATCTATGAACGTAAGCACTGCATTTGCAAAAAGGTTCGGCAAGAAGAAGGTTTACATTGTTTCTTCGTATCTCAATGCAATTCCCTATCTGCTGATTTTCTTTATAGGCTACGAGCATATTCTGCTTATGGCTATTCTGCTGTTTTTTGGCGGATTCCTTACAGGCTTCACAACCGTTTACAATACAACAATGATTGCGGACAGTGTTGACTATATGGAACATAAAACAGGCAAGCGAAATGATGGCGTCTTCTTTTCTGGTCTCAATTTCACTGCAAAGCTTACCGCCGCAATTACTGCAGTAATTACAAACCTTATTTTCTCAGCTGTTAATTACACCGATACAATCAATACACTGACTGAGGAAATTGCTGATGCTTCTGCTAAAGGACTTGATTACACTCTCGATTTTGCATCTGCATATCCTGAAATCACATCAGCAATGCTTGTTCTCATTACATTTGTCCCCGCAATAGGCTGTGTGCTTCAGGCACTTCCCATTCACGGATACTCACTTAATGAAGAGCAGCACGAAAAAATTCTTGAAGAGCTTGAAGAAATGAGAGCGGGTTACGAGAAGTAATATAGGTAAACATTCAATATAAAAATTCCGTCAGTTTATGCACATTATATTAGATAAGACAGCAGCTTCAAAGCTTTACAAAACTTTACATCAGCAAAACACACCGGGGTACAACAGGTGCCGTTATGGACATTTTTGGGTACAAAAAGCCTTTATATTGCCCTGAAAAACGCCTCATCGATTAAGGTAACAACCCCATGGTTGGTATGACTGTTGCATGTGCAGTTGCTATTGAAGAAGCTTCAAAATAATCCTTGATTTACAAGGCTTTGTGAGAGTTTTTGAGACTTTAATAGCTCTCTTGAAAATCTCTTCACATGAAAATTAAACATTAAAAACTTAGACACATCATTTTTGAGTTTTCTCAGATGATGTGTCTATATTTTTTATGAATGATATCAAGCAAAGATGCATTAAATTGAAGGAACAATTGATTTTTTAGATTAAATGTGGTAGATTATTCTTAAATAACAAATGAGATGCATTTTTCGGTGCGTTTCATTTGGAACGCACTTTAGGAGGAAAATAAAATGAAGAAAAATCTGAAAAAGATACTTTTATTAGCGGTTCTTGTTGTGACGGCTCTTGTATGTTTGAGTTTTTCATCAAGTGCGGCAACAGAGGGTCATTATACCTACTCTGTTTCTAATGGTAAAGCTACCATAACTGATGTTAGTACATCAATCAGTGGGGATGTTATTATACCATCAACGTTGGGAGACTGTCCTGTAACAAACATTGATAATGGTGCTTTTAATGCATGTGCAAAAATAACAAGTATAACAATTCCTGATAGTGTAACACGCATAGGTCGTGCATTTTATGGATGCACTGGACTTGAAAGTATTACCTTGCCATTTGTGGGTATGTTGCCGGATTATATGGCTAATTATTCGTATTTCGGATATATTTTCGATGATGGTTATTACCCGTTTGATAATGAATTTGTTCCAGAAAATCTTAAAGAAGTTATAATAACTGCTCCTTGTAAAATGATACCTCTTCGTGCATTTGAGGGGTGTACAAATCTTATAAGTATAACAATTCCTGAAACTGTAACAACAATAGATGGTTATGCATTCTATAAATGCACAAGCCTTACAAATATCAAAATTCCCGACAGTGTAATATCAATAGGCAGTTCTGCTTTCTATAATACGGTTGATTATAATGATGTATCCAATTGGGAAAATGAAGTTCTGTATATAAGTAACCATCTTATTAAAGCAAACACTTCAATTGCCGATTGCAATATCAGGCAAGGCACAAAAACAATAGCGTCTTCTGCATTTAACGGATGCACAGGGCTTACAAATATCACAATTCCGGATGGTGTAAAATCAATAGGTTCTTCTGCTTTTAATGGGTGCACAAGTCTTACAAGCATCACGATTCCGGATAGCGTAACATCAATAGGCCAGTCTGCATTTAATAATACCGGGTATTATAATGAATTGTCCAACTGGAAAAATGGAGTGCTGTATATAGGTAATCATCTGATTAAAGCAGAGGAATCAATAGATTCATGTAATATCATACAAAGCACAAAAACAATAGCTCATTCTGCGTTTAAGGGATGTACAGGACTTACAAGTATAACTTTACCTTTTGTGGGTGCATCACTTTACGATACAAGTAATACGTATTTTGGATATATTTTCGGAGCAAGTAGTTATTCATATAATAAAACTTACGTTCCTGAAAGTTTGAAGTGCGTTACAATAACAATTCCCTGTAAAAGAATAGATTCTTATGCATTCTATGGATGTAAAGATCTGACAAGTATCATAATCCCTGATAGTGTAACATCTATAGGTAGCTCTGCATTTTATGGATGTACGAGTCTTACGAGTATAATAGTCCCGGACAGTGTAACATCAATAGGCTTGTCTGCGTTTGATGGGTGTACAGGACTTACAAGTATAACTTTACCTTTTGTGGGTGCATCACAGGGTGGTACAGACAACACGAAATTTGAATATATTTTCAACGGTAGTGCTTCAGTAACCCTGAAAGAAGTCATAATAACTGCTCCCTGTGAAACAATAGCTGCTTATGCATTCTATGGCTGCACAAGTATTACAAGCATAACAATCCCTAACAGTGTGACATCCATAGGTGACTTTGCGTTCTATGGTTGCACAAGCCTTGTAAGTGTGACGATTCCTGACAGTGTGACATCCATAGGTAACTATGTGTTTTATGGTTGCACAAGGCTTACAAGTATAACAATTTCTGACAGTGTGACATTCATAGGCAATTCTGCATTCTATAATACAGAGTATTATAATGAAGCGTCCAACTGGGAAAACGGAGTGCTTTACATAAGTAATCATCTGATTGAGGCAAGGGAATCAATAGTTTCTTGTGATATCAGGCAAGGTACAAAAACAATAGCTCCTTTTGCATTTAAATCGTGCATAAGGCTACCTAATATTACAATACCAGAGAGTGTAACATTTATTGGAGGCAATGCATTCAGTTATTGTTCAAGTCTTAAAAGTATAACAGTAGATGAAAACAATATAAATTATTCAAGTGAAAACGGTGTGTTGTTTGACAAGACAAAAACACAATTAATACAATATCCTGCTGGTAGCACCATAACTGCATACACAATTCCAAGTAGTGTATATCGTATACTTAATTATGCATTTTATGGTAGCAAAAAACTTACAAGTGTAGTTATACCGTCCGGTGTCACCCAAATAGAGAACTACACCTTTTATGATTGCACGAGTTTGGCATGTGTTGAAATCCCTGATAGTGTTGAGGAAATAGGGGAATATGCCTTTTATAAATGTACATCATTAGTTGAACTGTCTTTGGATAAAAATGTTAAACATATTGCGTGGTATGCGTTTGGTTATTCCGATAGTTTAAGTTATGTATATTATAATGGCAGTGAAAAAGAGTTTCGTAGATTACTTGAAAGTTCACCTCGATCAGGTTTGTATACTGATGGTAGTTTGTCAAACCCTAATATTATATATGAGAATAATGGTTTTGTCTCTTCTTATGAAAAGGACGACAGAATAGTTTATGGTTCTTATCCACAATCAAAGGTTACAGACGAAGTTTTAATTTCTGAATTAAATAAATTTAATTTCGAGTGGATTGAAACAGATGGTAAAAAATATTTTGATGTTGAGTATCTTGAAGAAAAATATAGGGCGGTTTTAGGTAACGAAGAAATTTCTTGGTATAGGTTTGAACCAATTGTATGGAGAGTTATGAATCCTGTAAGTGGTTTTGTTTTAGCGGAAAAAGTTCTCGATAATCAAAAATACGATGATCTTGATAATAATTACGAAACCAGTCATATCAGATATTGGTTGAATAATGATTTTTATAATACTGCTTTTAGTGATGGTCATAAGTCAAATATTGCGACTCTTGCAAGATCGCTGGAAAGTTATATTGACAATCCAATATATAATTATGAAGGATACACTATTGAAACAGTGTTCATTGTAGGTATTCAAGAAATAGGTGCATCTTATACACAGCCCTATACCAGATTATCAACACAAGGTACAGATTATTCGGGTAAAAATACTACATGGTGGCTCAGAACACCTGGTTATGGAGATTCTTATTATGTATCTCGTATGAGAAATGATACATTCATAAATAGTCAGTGGTGTAGTGTTTCTGTTGTTTCAGGTGTCAGACCGGCAGTGTATCTTGATCTTGAAAATATTTCGTGCGAACATTTTTATTCACCTAAAATAACGGAGCCAACTTGTACAAAGCAAGGGTATACAACATACTCTTGTCCTTGTGGGGATAGTTATGTAGTGGACTATACAGATATAATTGATCATTCTTATACCTCGAAAGTTACAACACAACCTACACATTTAACAGAGGGTGTTGAAACGTTCACCTGTAAGTGTGGAGATAGTTATACAAAACAAATTGAAAAACTTGAAACACATACTTATAAGAGTGTTAAAACTTCCTCTACTTGTACAGAAAAAGGGTACACAACGTATACTTGCGAATGCGGAGACACTTATGTTGATAATTATGTAGACGCACATGGTCATTATTACACATCACAGGTTACAACTCCTTCAACACACATCACTGAAGGTATAATGATATTTACATGCGTATATTGTAAAGATAAATATACTGAATCTGTTGAAAAATTAGAAGAACATACATACTCTTCACAAATCACAACATCTCCTACACATCTTAAAGAAGGTGTGGAAACATTTACATGTGCTTGTGGCGACACCTACACAAAACCTGTTGCTAAACTTTCAGAACACACTTATGTTTCAGAAATAACAAAACAACCTACTCACAAAGAAGAAGGAATCAAAACTTTCGCTTGTGCCTGTGGTGCTACTTATACTGAGCCTGTAGCTAAAATTCCCCACTCTTACAATAAGGTTGTAACTGCTCCTTCCTGTACTGAGCGTGGTTATACAACTTACACATGTTCTTGTGGCGATACTTATGTAGGTGATTATGTAGGGACAAAAGCACATAGTTACACTTCAGCTGTAACAAGACCTGCAACACATCTTAACACAGGTATCAGAACTTATACTTGTAAAGATTGTGGCAACTCTTACACAGAAAGCATAGCTAAAACTACACAGCATACACATATTGCTGCAAATGTAGTTTCTCCCGAGTGTGAAAAAGAGGGCTACACAGTTTATGTATGTGAATGTGGCGACAGCTATCACGGTGATATCAGACCCGCAAGCGGTCATAACTACAACGGAGATAACTGCTCTGTTTGTGGTGAAAGCAAGGTTGAAAACTGTGATTGTAACTGCCATAAAGGTGGATTCAGCGGCCTTATCTGGAAGATTCTTAGATTCTTCTATAAGTTGTTCGGCATGAATAAGACCTGTGCTTGTGGAGTAGCTCATTATTAATTGACGATAAGCCATCGGTTCGTTCCGGTGGCTTATTTGTACAATGACATAATTATTAAGTATAAAACTTTACAAACCCACCCACACCCCGAAACTATACAAAACTTTACAACAGCAAAATACACTGAGGTACAACAAGTACCTTTTTGGAGTATTTTTAGGCATAAAATATACCAAAAACACCTCTTAAAACAACCCATAAATTAAGGTAACAACCCCATGGTTGGTATGACTGTTGCATGTGCAGTTGCAATTGAAGAGGCTTCAAAGTAAGAATTTGAAATGCTTTGCATTTCAGAACCTTGTTACTCGCAAGGCTCGTAATAATAGGTTTTTCATCACTTGAAAATCTTTTATAAAAATTAAAAATTAAGACACAACATTCCGGAGCTTTCCGTTATGATGTGTCTGTTTTTATCTGCGGTTAATTACTGCTTTATGCTCACCGGCAGTCTTACCGTAAATGCTGTTCCTTTACCTTCCTCACTCTGAACGATGATTTCGCCCTGATGAAGGTCGATTATTCTTTTGGCAAGAGCAAGACCTAGTCCGTTGCCACCGGTGGATCGGGAATGGTCTCCTTGATAAAACTTTTCAAAAACTCTTTTAATAGTTTCATTATCCATTCCGGGACCATTGTCACTTACCATAATTATGGTGTCATCGTGATAGTAGCAAAGCTTCACTGCAACAGCACCGTTGTGCGGGACAAATTTAATGGCGTTTCCGATGAGGTTCAGCCAAACATGAGCAAGCAGCTCTTCGTTTCCGTAATATCTGCAGTGGGAGAGCTGTATGTCAAGCTCAATCTCTTTTTCTGACCATTTTTCTTCTAAAAGCAGAATGCTTTCTCTTATCTGCTCGTCTAAAAGAAATTCTTTTTTGCTTATGTCTACCTCTTGATTTTCGAGGCGTGAAAGCAGAAGTATGTTTCCTGTGAGTGAATTAAGTCTGTGGGTGCTTAAAAGAATCTTTCTGATGTACTCCTCTTTCTTTTCATTGCTCAGATCTTTTTTCTGAAGCAGAGTGGTGTAGCCTTCGATTGCGGAAAGAGGTGTCTTGAACTCGTGAGAAACATTTTCGATGAAATCCTTTCGGAGCATTTCTGTGTTTTCCAGCTCCTTTACCATAACATTGAAATTGGTTGCCATTTCACGGAATTCGGAAACAGAGGTCTTTTCATCAAGTCTTATGCTGAAATCGCCCTTAGCGACGGCTTTTGTTGCCTTGCTTATTTCCTCAGCAGTTTTAATGGGACGTCGGGTGACAAGATAGGAGATTATACACCCTGCCAGAACACTGGTAATCATCGGAAAACTGAAATGTCCCGGACCTATACCGGGTCTGAGCATACCTGGACGGAAAAAGCGTGCGGTCATTATCATTGATAGAAATGATGTAAGCGTCAGAACGGCAAAAATCAGCAGCGAAAAGACCACAGCCATTTTTAAGGATCGTTTGTTCATTGCTTTTTCACCACCTTGTAGCCGAGACCTCTTACGGTTATGATTTCGAAATCCTCGTTTTTCTTGAACTTTTCACGGAGTCTGCTTATGTGAACCTCGAGTGTGTGCTCGTCGGCATCGCTGTCAAAGCCCCACACATCATCCATAATCTGCCTGCGGGTGAATATTCTGCCGGGGTAGGTGACTAACTTATATATGAGCTGAAATTCCTTCTGAGGGAGAAGCGTTTCCGTGTCACCGTTTGTTACCGTGTAGTTATCGGCATCGAAAACTGTTTCACCTAATTTTGCCCGATGCAAAGAGAAAATCTGACCTCTGCGAAGAAGAGCCTCCACACGCCATATCATTTCATTGACGTCTATCGGCTTTACCATATAGTCATCGGTGCCTGCCTGAAAGCCTCTTCTTTTGTCATCGGCAGTATCCTTGGCGGTAATGATAAGCACGGGCATATTGTGGTCGGTTTTTCTCAGGGTCTGTATTAAATCATAACCGTCCATTTCGGGCATCATTAAATCAGAAATAACCAGGTCAATACGAGTGCTTTCTACAATACAGAAGGCTTCGTATCCGTTACAGGCAGGAAAAGGGGTATATCCGTTATCTGAAAGAACACAGCAGAATAAATCCCGCAGCTCTTTATCGTCCTCTACAACCATAATATGATACATAATTTCACCTCTGAGAAAGTTTAAAGCTTTAAGCTTAAATTAAGTTAATTATACTTATTTAAGCTCAACGGAACCTCAACTGTTTTTATACACTTTAAATATGAACGAATTGTTAATTTGATCTTCTTTAAATTAGAGTTGAGATTTTGTTGAGGTTGATTTTTTATACTGACGTCAAATTTATTGCAAAGGAGTTTTTTCTATGGATAATGAAGTTTCTGTTTCAAGAGGCGACGAGCTTTTCGAAGCTATGGAAGAAAAAAAGAAAAGACGCAAAAATAAAATTATCAGAACGGTTATCATCGTTGTGACGGTGCTGGCGGTAAGTCTTGCCGTCGGTGTGGTTGTTCTTCAAAGGCAGGTAAGAACACGCTTTGCCGTATCGGAGGGAGAGGTGCAGTCTGCACAGGTAACCAGAGGTACCATCAGCACTGTCGTTTCCGGCTCAGGCACTCTTTCCGCTGTGGACGTCGAGGAGATTTCCGTTCCTTACGGAGTAGAGGTGGAAGAGGTAGCCGTTAAGGCGGGTAAGGAAGTTAAAAAGGGTGACCTTTTAGTTAAGGTTAATATGACCTCTGTAAGCAGTACCCTTACCTCCGTTCAGGCGGAAATCGACGAAATAGACAATGAAATCGCTGATGCGGAAAGTGATACCGTCTCCTCCACCGTGAAAGCAGGTGTGTCGGGCAGAATAAAAAAAATCTTTGCCGAAAAGGGTGACAAGGTAGCTGATGTTATGGCAGAAAAGGGTGCACTGGCTCTCATCTCTCTTGACGGATATATGGCTGTTGATATTGAAACAGATAAGCTTTCCGTTGGTGATAGTGTTAAGGTGAAAAAAGCTGACGGCAGCAGGATTGACGGCACCGTAGAAACTGTTTCGGGAAAGACTGCTACTGTTCTTGTTACCGATAATGGCCCGAAGTTCAATGAAAAGGTTACTGTCCTTGACTCTGACGGCAAGGAAATAGGAAGTGGTAAGCTCTATATTCATAATCCCTTATCTGTTACGGGTATAGCAGGTGAAATCAGTAGTGTCAGAGTATCCCTTAACACAAAGGTAAGTGCTTCCACAGCTGTTTTCTCTCTTACTGACACAGAATACAGTGCTGACTACGAAAGTCTTCTGCGTGAAAGAAAGGAAAAGGAAGAGGATCTGGTAGCTCTTCTCAAAATCTGTCAGGACGGAGCTGTGACAGCACCCTTTGACGGACTTATCAGCGGTGTTACTTACTCCGAGTCTGAAGATGTACAGGGCGAGGCTGTTTCTCTTCTTAGTCTTTATCCCGGCAAGAGTATGAGTGTCACTATCGGTGTTGACGAAACAGACATACTTTCTCTTGCTCTCGACCAGGAGGCTGATATAACAGTAAGCTCTGTCAGTGAAGAGGCGTTTACGGGTAAGGTTACGGAAATCAATAAAACTGCTGAAACCTCCTCGGGTGTTACACAGTATTCTGCTACAGTTACCTTTGAAAAGGCTGAAGGTATGCTCACAGGAATGTCAGCAAGTGTAGATGTTAAAATTGAGGGTGTAGAGGATGCACTTCTCATTCCCGTTGAAGCACTCAAGCAGACAAGCAGCAGCTCCTATGTATATACACAGTATGACGAAAAGACAAAGGAATACGGCGGCAGAACAGAGGTTGAAGCAGGTATTTCAAATAATAACTATGTAGAAATCAAATCAGGTCTTAATGAAGGAGATACCGTTTATTACACCGAAATCCAGTCGGGTAATATGTTCGGTGGTATGGGCGGCTTCGGTGGTGGAAATATGCCCGATTTCAGCGGAGGAGAAATGCCTGATTTCGGCAGCGGAGGCGGAAGAGGTGAAAGACCTCAGATGCCTTCAGGCGGTAACTTCCCCGGCTTTGGCGGTTAAGTGGGGTGAAGCAGAATGATTATTTTACAGGAAGTATGTAAGTTTTATCAGGTGGGTGACGAACGAGTGAGAGCTCTCGACCACGCCTCGCTTCATATAAGGCCTCACGAATTTGTAAGTATTATCGGTCCTTCGGGTAGCGGTAAGTCTACGCTTATGAATATTATCGGTTGTCTTGATATTGCTGATGCAGGCTCATATCATCTTGACGGTATGCCTATTGAATCCTACAGTGAAAATGACCTTGCCAAGGTAAGAAATGAGAAAATCGGCTTCGTTTTTCAGAATTTCAACCTTATAGCAAAGCTTAATGCCGAGGAGAATGTTGAGCTTCCTCTCATTTATCAGGGTGTTCCCAAGGGTGAAAGACAGCAAAGAGTAAAGGAAGCACTTGAAAAGGTAGGTCTTATCAAAAGAGCAAAGCATCTTCCCACTGAGCTTTCGGGAGGTCAGCAGCAGAGAGTTGCTATAGCAAGAGCGCTTGTTACAAGACCGTCTCTGATTTTAGCTGATGAGCCTACGGGCAATCTTGACTCAAATACAAGTAAGGAAATAATGGAAATGTTCCATGAGCTTCACAGACAAGGTAATACCATTGTTCTCATCACTCACGACAACGATGTGGCAAAGCAGGCTCCGAGAAGCGTCCATATTTTAGACGGTAAGGTTACGGAGGTGGAATTATGATGATGTCATTTAAAATGGCAATAAGAAGCATAAGCTCCAATAAGCTTCGTGCCGTACTGACAATGCTCGGTATCATTATCGGTGTTATGGCTCTTGTAGTTCTTGTAAGCCTTGTTGACGGTGCCACAAGCTCTGTTACGGATACTGTGTCGGGCCTTGGCAGTAATATGATTACAGTCAGTATTTCTGATGACAAGGGTATGCCCGTGACACTTAACACTATAAAGGAGTGGACGGATACAGAAGAAAAGCTTTCTGTAATTGCTCCCTATGCACAGGATTCAGTTACAGGTAAGGGTAAAAACGATAACGGAGATGTAACTGTTTACGGTACCACTCCTCTTTATTACGACATACAGGGCTTACAGCTTGCTATGGGTAGATTCATTAAAAATACCGATGTGGAAAACAACACCTATGTCTGTGTTATCAATGAAACCTGTGCAGAGGAGCTTATAGGCTATGCTGACTGTGTAGGGGATACAGTTTCTCTTAACGGTACAAAATATACCGTAGCAGGTGTTGTAACAGATAATGAAAACTCTCTCACATCGATATTCTCATCGGGTACTATGGTGGCGTATGTTCCTTACACTTCGCTTCTCAGACTTTCCGATACAGTAAGCTCTGAAATCACATCCTTTTATGTAGGTGCAGAGGAGGAAAGCACCATAGCAGAAGCAGAGGAAGCTATAACGGCTCTTCTCATGGAACGATTTGAGGAGGATGACGAAGCATTTACCGTTTCTTCACAGGATGCTTTAGAGGATACTATGGAGGACATCACTTCTATTCTCACTATTCTTCTTGGCGGTATAGCGGCTATTTCTCTTATCGTAGGTGGTATCGGTATTATGAACATTATGCTCGTTACCGTTACGGAAAGAACCCGTGAAATAGGCATCAGAAAGGCAATCGGTGCTAACAGAAAGAATATTCTTATGCAGTTTCTTATGGAAGCGGTGGTTATCTGTATGCTGGGCTGTGCTATCGGTATATTTATGTCATGGGCTATATTGCAGATAGTTACCACCATAGTGTCAAGCATGGGAATGAAGTTTACCCTTGACCTCGGAGTAGTGCTTATTGCGGTCTTATTCTGCTTTGTTATCGGTGTTCTCTTCGGTCTTTATCCCGCAAATAAGGCGGCTAAAATGAAGCCCATTGATGCACTTCATTACGGAGGTTAAGGCATTATGAAAATGATTATGAATTTTATCAGAAAATACCCTAAGAAAAAGGTTGTAGCAGTCTGCGTTTCAATTGTGATGGTTATTCTTCTGGCTGTTCTTCCTATGGCTGCATCGAAAAGAAATAATGACGGTATAAAAGCAAGTATACTTTCAGGTACTGCAGAAAAGGGAGAGATAAGCTCGCTTTTAATAGGTGCAGGCACCCTCTCACAGCAGGACGGAGAAAAAATTAATATTCCTTCCACTGTTAAAATCAAGGGATTTCTCGTTTCAAACGGTGACAGAGTGAAAAAGGGCGATGACCTTGCTGAAATTGACCGTGTTACACTTATGCAGGCCATAAGCGATATACAGGAAACTATGGATTATTTGAGAGAAGAAATGGAGGATGCAAAGGGCGAAAGCTCAACAGACAAGGTAATTGTACAAAGAGCAGGTACTGTAAAGGCAGTTTATGCCGAATCGGGTGACGATGTTCAGAGTGTTATGCTGAAAAAGGGTGCTCTTGCCGTGGTTTCTCTCGACGGTCTAATGTCAGTAGAAATCGAAACTGACGAGAAAATCTCTGCAGGTGAAAATGTAAAGGTTGTATTTAAGGATAAATCTACAGTAAGCGGACAGGTGAAAACCTACCTCAATGGCGTGGCTAAGATTACCTTTGAGGATGAAAATTACACCGAGGGCACTAAGGTAACTGTCATCAAAAAAGACGGAGCCGAAATAGGAAGCGGAAAAATACAGATAAACAGCCGCTGGAATGCGACAGCTTATTCAGGTACGGTTTCCTCTGTAAAGGTAAGTAAAAAAGAAAAGGTTTCCTCAGGTGAGATTCTTTTTACACTGAAAAACGTGAGCAGTACAGCTAAATATGATAACCTCGCCTCACAGCACAGAGACTATGAGGAGCTGATGCTTTCACTCTTTGAAATATATCAGAGTGGCACTGTAAAGTCTCCCATTGACGGAATTGTTTCGGGAATAGATAAGGAAAGCACACTCCTGCTTTCGAACACAGAAGGAGTATCGGTAGAGCTTTTAGCTAATTCTCCCGACGGAAACGATGAGACAGTATACAATAACTATATCGGCAAGATAGTTTCTGTAAATGACGGTGTGTGGAATGTAAATATTAACGCTGAAAATCAGACAGTAACCGACTATAAAAATCTTTTAGAGGTTGATTTTACCGAGGAAAAGATGACAGAGAACGGTAATTTCAATCCGACAGTTCCTGTCTATGAGCTTGACGGAAACGTCTGGAAGCAAATAGGTGTTGATGAGGTAAAGACGGGAGATATTCTGCTTTTTGCAGGCACGGGTATCTCGGATATAGTGTGGGCGGTACGTGTAGTGAAGGGTAGCAGCACACCTGCTGAAACAACTACTCAGCCAACAACTGAAGCTCCGACTACTACAGAGCCTTCTACTACAGCTCCGAGTACCACACAGCCATCACCACCGCCATCAAATCCCGGCGGGGACATGACAAGACCGAACGGTGATGTTACTGCTCCCGTTGGCGGAGATATGACCATGCCTTCCGGCGATGATGTAACCATGCCTTCCGGCAATGATGTAACGATGCCTTCCGGTGACGATGTTACTATGCCCTCGGTTGGAGATGTAACTTCGCCGAGCGGCGGAGACTTTACTCTTCCGTCCGGTCAGAATCAGAGTCAGGGTCAGTTACCGGGCGGAAGCTTTTCGGGAGGTTCCTTCAGCGGCGGCTCCTTAGGTGACCTTTCGGGAATGATGCAGAGTGAAAATGAGTTTGAGCTTTTCGAACTTGAGGGAACAACGGTAGCTTTGGTAACACCGCAGAATGAAATGACAGTTTCTGTTACTGTTGACGAGCTTGATTTATCACTGATAGAAATTGGCATGACTGCCGAAATTACTCTGGATGCATTTATGGGCGAAGCCTTTGAGGGTACTGTTACAAATATCGGAACAAGCGGTGAAAACTCCGGCGGTAACAGTAAATTCGCTGTAGAGATTACTATGGACAGAGCGGAAAATATGCTTGAGGGTATGAATGCCACGGCTAAGATAGTTCTTTCCTCGCACACGGATGTTCTTACTGTTCCGGTGGAAGCTCTCTGTGATATGGGAAATGAGACGGTGATTTATACAAAATACAATAAAGGTGAAGAAACTCTCGAAAAGCCTGTTACAGTAACCGTAGGTGCTTCTGACGGTGAAAAAGCAGAGATACTTTCGGGACTTTCCGAGGGGCAGGAATACTATTATTCCTATTATGATGAATATCAGTCGGTCGAGGACACAGGAGGATTCAACTTTATGAGTGGCTTCGGTGGTATGGGTGGCGGAATGCGACGCCCCGGCAGATGACAAGGAGGATAAAACAATGAAAAAAATAATCTGTATAGCAGTTCTCTGCATAGCCTGTGCATTAAGCTTTTACGGCTGCTCGGGCAAGAATGATAAAAACGGTGGCAGAGACAAGCTTAATATGAATATTGTTATGGGTAAAATCGAAGCTATTGACGGAAATAAGGTCACATTGAATTTAGCTGATACTGACAGTATGTTCGGTGGTGAAAGACCGAACAGTGACTTCGGAAGCTTCAACAAAGACGAAATGCCCGAAAACTTCAATCCTGAAGATTTTGAAGGAGAGATGCCTGAAGGCTTCGATCCTGAAAGCTTCAAGAATGGTGAAAGGCCTGATTTCCCCAAGGGAGAAAGACCCGAAGGCACAGACGGCTCAAGACCTGACTTTCAGAACGGAGAGAAACCAGAGGGCTTTATGCCGCAGGCAGGAGGTATGATGAATTTTGATCCTTCTTCTTTGACCTATAGCGGTGAAACAGAGGAATACACCGTCCCCGAGGGAATGAAGATCGGCGACGGAGATTACACCTCACTTAAGGTTGACGATGTAATTATAATAAGGTTTGATAATGAGGGCGGAATTAGCGAAATCATGGTTATGACGGCTGAAAAAGCCACAGAAGAAACAACAGCAGCTTAATGAAAAAATGCAGTAGTTTTAATTAATTACTGCATTTTTTTACAGCTTGAAAGGAGATCAGATAAAAATAATTTTTATACAAATAATATATCTGTTTTCAGTATGAACTTGACAGTTGACAATTGACTTTATGATGAACAGATATAATTGATTACAAAATAATTTTCATCAATCATTTCATCGCTCATAGGTGTTGATAAATGAGTGATGAAGTGTTATAATACCAATCCTTTTGCTGACGGCAACGGCAGAATCGGACGCTTATGGCATACCCTACTCCTGACACAGTGGAAGCCGATGTTTGCATGGCTGCCTGTTGAGTCTATAATTCACGATCGTCAGGAAGAATATTACCGAGCTATAAATAAATCGAATTTTGAAGGTGAATCTACAGCATTTATAATTTTTATGCTGTCGGCAATAAAAGAAGCTCTTGAGGAAGCGGTTGAAGCATCTTCGGTCCCTCAGGAAATGACTGATAAAGATTTACGGTTATTCAAAATTGAACAGTTTCTTCGCAAGAATGACTATATTACAAATGCAGATGTTCGTCAGTTGTTCCAAGTGTCTTCGGCTACAGCAAACCGTATTCTTGCGGGGTTAGTTGCTGAAGGTAAACTTGAAAAAATCAGAGTCGGAAAATCATGGGCTTATGTCTTAGCATAAGTTGAATATAGCATTATTGACTTGCAAGGTAGAACGCATTATAATCATATTGCATCAAGTAGCAAATTCAAAGCTTTACAAATCCCACCCTCACCCCGAAACTTTACAAAACTTTACAACAGCAGAATACACCAGGTAACACAAAGCACTATTTTAGTGGTATTTCAGGCATAAAACCTATCAAAAATACCCCTGAAAACACCTCATCGAATAAGGTAACAACCCCATGGTTGGTATGACTGCCCTCTGTGCAGTTGCTATTGAAGAGGCTTCAAAATAAGAGATGCTTTTCACATCAAAGCTCCCGATTCGGTCGGGAGCTTTTTATATGGCAGACACGCAGTTTTCTATGCACTTTTACTAATTGACTTTTGCGAATTAAAGGCGTAAAATATAATGGTATTATTTTACAAAGGAGATGTTTTAATGAAAACTTTCAAAAAATCACTTGCAGTATTTTTAGTTGCACTTATGCTGCTCACGTCGGCACCCCTTGCGGGCTTTGTCGGTCTTGACATCGGTCTGCCTGAATTCAAGGCTGAGGCAGCATCGGTCAGCGGCGGCTATCTTACCAGCGGCTACTGCGGTGATCCTGCTGAGGGTGATACGAAGAACGTTTATTGGGAGCTTTCCGATGAGGGTGTTCTTGTAGTTACAGGTACAGGTAAGATTGCACCTGAAGCTTTCAATTATGACCTTCGTATTAAAGAGGTAATTATCGGTGACGGTATAACTAATATTTCTGATTATTGTTTCAATGAATGTAAAAACCTTGTTAAGGTTACTATGGGTGATGATGTTGAAACAATCGGAGAATATGCATTTTCTAATTGTAACAGCATTCCTTCAGTAGAGTTTTCTGAATCGATAATAACGATCGAAGATTTGGCGTTTCTTGATTGCGACAACCTTACTGATGTAAATTCTTCTGAATCATTAAAAACGATTGGATATGGAGCGTTTTATAGTTGTGGTAAACTGA
>JAZLAJ010000085.1:0-81345 GCA_045613145.1 Acutalibacteraceae bacterium | reverse complement strand
TTGACTTAACATTTCTTTGATTTGCGGCAACAGTTTCTGTGTGTGTTGATATTTTCTTGGCATAATAATAACCCCCTACTGTAGTATTATCCTACAATAGGGGGATTTTGTCTATTGTCCGTTTTTAACGGACTTGTTCATATCAGTAGGGGAGGTATCAATCGTCAGATTGACGGAGGGGTTTTATACTTCTCTCCAATATCCCGTTCATTTTCGCTATCGCCATACCGTAATTAACGATGGGTACGTTCTGATCAAGACACCGTTCGGTTCTCGACTGCATCTCCTTTTCATTAAGCATACAGCCGCCGCAGTGAACTACTAACTTGTAGGGCGTTAAATCTTCAGGAAACTCACCGCCGCTTGTGAAGGAAAAGTCGGGCTTTGAGTCTGAATAGTCCTCTATCCATTTCGGCATTTTTACCGTGCCTATATCGTTACACTGCCTGTGGTGAGTACATCCTTCGCTGATAAGAACCTTGTTGCCGTCTTTTAATTCAGAAAGAGCATCAGCACCCTTTAAGAGTGAGGGTAAGTCTCCCTTGTATCTTGCCATAAGAATAGAAAAAGAGGTGAGGGGAATTCTTTCAGGTAAGACTTTCGATACCTTACCGAAGACCTGTGAGTCGGTGATGACGAGAGCAGGCGCTTCTTTTAGCTTGTCAAGAGTAGCTGTAAGCTCACTGTCACGGCAACAGATTGGAATTGCTCCCTTGTCTAAAATGTCACGGAGGGTCATCTGCTGAGGGAGAATAAGTCTTCCCTTGGGCGCTGCCTTGTCGATAGGGATGACAAGTAGTACAGTGTCGCCTTCATTTATCAGGTCGCTTACGATAACCTTTTCACTTTTTGTGTTTTTAGCAGTTTCAGCTATAAGCTCCTTAAGAGCGTTGATGCCGTCACCCGTAAGAGCGCTGACATAGATTTCATTACCCTTTTTTTCGGGAACGGTGCCGAGGGTGTCGCATTTATTGTGTGCGATAATGAAGGGTGTATTTTTTTTTGAAAAAAGGCTTATAAGCTCCTTTTCGGCTTCAGTTAGACTTTCCCTTACATCGTGCACGAGAATAGCTATATCTGTCTTCTGAAGAGTTTCCTTAGCCTTCTGTACACGCATCTGACCGAGAGTGCCTTCATCGTCGATGCCCGGTGTGTCGATGATTACCACAGGACCTACCGGTAAAAGCTCCATAGCCTTTCTGACAGGGTCGGTGGTAGTTCCTTTTACATCGGATACCACGGCAAGATTCTGCCCCGTCACCGCATTTACGAGACTTGATTTGCCTGCATTACGAAGACCGAAAAATCCGATGTGAATTCTTTCGGAGGAGGGGGTGGAGTTAAGACTCATAGTTTTTGTCCTTTCATCAGAATCTGAAATCTCTGCGATTTGAGTTCTTTATGTCTTCGATGTTCTGCTTTGCTATGGCTTTTACCTTGTCCTTTGTGACTCTTTCTATTTCTTTGTCGATCATCTGAAAGCCGATTTCCTTGGTTCTGTCACTTGCATAATCCACGAGATATTCAGTGAGAGTCATCAGTGCGTTGGGGTGACAGCAGTTGATAATCTGTCCGTTTTTACACAGCGCCATAAAGCGGTCACCTGTTCTGCCTTCACGGTAGCAGGCTGTGCAGAAGGAGGGAATGTGACCGTTTTCCATAAGCCAGGCTACTACCTCGTCGAGGGTTCTCTGGTCAGAAACATCGAACTGCTCTGTGTCGTGAGGCCTTTCCTCCTGAGTGTAGCCGCCGACGGAGGTTCTCGAACCGCCGCTTACCTGAGAAATGCCGAGACGGAGAAGCTTCGTTCTGGTTTCTTCGGTTTCACGGGTGGAGATAATCATACCTGTGTAGGGAACTGCCAGACGGATACAGGCGGTGATTTTAGCGAAGATATCATCGGAGATGGAGTTATCAAAGGCTGTTGGGTCGATGTCGTCGGCCTTTTTGATACGGGGAACGCTGATGGTATGAGGTCCTACACCGTGGACTGCTTCGAGATGCTCGGCATGCATAATCAGACCTGCGAATTCGTATTTGTACATTTCGAGACCGAAGAGAACACCGAGACCTACGTCGTCGATACCGCCTTCCATAGCTCTGTCCATAGCTTCGGTATGATAGTTGTAATTATGCTTAGGTCCTGTGGGATGAAGCATTTCGTAGCTTTCCTTATGGTAGGTTTCCTGGAAGAGAATGTAAGTGCCGATTCCGGCATCCTTAAGCTTACGGTAGTTTTCTACGGTGGTAGCAGCGATGTTTACATTTACACGGCGGATATCACCGTTCTTGTGGTGAACGCTGTAGATAGTCTTGATACATTCGAGGATATATTCGATGGGGTTATTGACAGGGTCCTCGCCTGCTTCTATGGCGAGACGCTTGTGACCCATATCCTGAAGTGCGATAACCTCTGCCTTTACCTCTTCCTGAGTGAGCTTTTTACGGGCGATGTTTTTATTTTTGATGTGGTACGGACAGTAAACACAGCCGTTGACACAGTAGTTGGAAAGATAGAGAGGGGCGAAGATAACTATTCTGTTTCCGTAGAAGGCAAGCTTTATTTCTTCGGCTACTTCGTAGATTTTTTCGATTAATTCTTCATCCTCACAGGCTAAAAGCACACTGGCTTCACGGTGGGAAAGACCTGAACAGACTGTACCTGTTTCAGTTTTACGGGGACGTGCTTTTTCGATAATGCTTAAGATGAGCTCACGGTTGTTTTTGTTTGCTTCTGCATATTCGAGAGTGGCACGGATTTCTCCGTCGTTGATGAATTCTTCTGCTTTAAGTGATTTAGGATTGTAGATTGCCATATTGTTACTTCCTTTCTTAGTAAATGCAAAATTATGGTCGTAGATTTACTATGGTGTAATAGTTTTATGTTAGCTCCGCAGAGAAAAGTGCGGAGTAAAAAGCAAAGAGTATATTATAATATAATGAATTGTGTTTTTAGTTGTACAAGGCAGTTTGGCGGAATAAAGTTATATTTCAGTAATAACCTTACACGGATATAATCCGGAGCGAAGCTCCCCTTTATTTTGCATTCTGCATTCTGCATTTTGCATTTACAAAGTCTCCTCTTTCGCAAACAATCCTGTAGCCGATGGAGTCGATTTTCTTTTTCAGCTCATCCAGCTTCTGTGCTGATTCAGCACCGGTGGAAAGCTTGTTATTGTAAAGCATATATTTGCTTCTCACATCTGTCGGTGAGAGATTAGGCATAATTACATTGGCTCCGTGAAGTATACCTTTTTCTCTTCCGCCTTCCTCGAGAGTACCGAGGGCAGTGGTCGATGGGAGAAGTACAGTCGGGTGAATAATTCGGATTACCGAGAGAAGAAAACAGGTAAGCTCTGCACTTCCCGGCGGATAATCCTTGAAAGGCGTGTCGGTATGAGGGATGAAAGGCCCTATTCCCACCATTTCGGGTCTGAACTCTTCGATGAATTTCAGATCTTTAGCCAGTGTGTCATTGGTCTGGAAGGGTGAGCCTACCATAAATCCGCAGCCTGTCTGAAAGCCGATTTCTTTGAGATTGCGAAGACATTCCATACGGCTTCTGAGGGTCAGATTTTCGGGGTGAAGGCGGGAGTAGTGTTCACTGTCAGCTGTTTCGTGACGGAGGAGATAGCGGTCTGCACCTGCTTCGTAAAGTCTTTCATAAGACTCACGGCTTCTTTCACCGAGGGAAAGAGTAACAGCACAGTCATGGTAGAGGCTTTTGATTTCGCTGATGACGTCACACAGAAAATCATCGGTGAAAAATCCGTCCTCACCGCCCTGCATAACAAAGGTACGGAAGCCCAGCTCGTAGCCGTCCTTACAGCAGGAGAGAATTTCTTCCTTTCCGAGACGGTATCTGTCACAGTTGCGGTTGCTTTTCCGTATTCCGCAGTAGTAGCAGTCATTTTTACAGATGTTGCTGATTTCTATGAGACCTCTTATATAGACCTTGTCACCGTAATTTTCTTTTCTTAGTCTTACTGCTTCTGCTTGCAGAATGAGAGCGCTTTCTTCGTCACGAAGGCTGATAAGTTCTTTATATTCACTTTCCGTGAGGCTGTGAGAGTTAATAAGTTTTTCTGTGAGTTCTGTAATACGTTTATTCATTGGAAATCACACCCGAATAAGCAGTCTTTACGCTGATGCCGTCCAGTCTTCCTATCTGTCCCGAAAGGGCGGAAATGGTGTTCTGGGGTGCATCGATGGCTATGCTTATGATGTTTATATTCTTCTGTCTGTAGGGAATACCCATCCGTCCGATAATGTACTCACCGTAATGATGCAGAAGTGAATTGAGCTTTTCGACTGTTTCGCTTTTTTCTACGATAATGCTCATAACAGCTACTCTTGTTTCCATAAATACCTCCTTGATTAAATGCAAAATGCAGAATGCAAAATTCAAAATTTTGGTCGCGGGTTTACCATGATATAATATTTTTAAGTTATCTCCGCAGAGAAAAGTGCGAAGTAAAAGGTAAAGATAAATTATAATAAATTAAGTTTTTTTAGTTATACAAAGTATTTTGGCTGTGTAAAGATTAATTTATAATAATAACCTTACACGGATATAATCCGGAACGAAGTGACCCTTTATTTTGCATTTTGCATTCAAAAGGTGGAGAGTTATTATGCCCTCACTCATACCTCAATAAAAAGTGCCACACCCGACTAAAGGGTATGGCAACAAAATTTATATACAGATAAAAAAACAGAATATATTCTATGACAAAAATGTGCTTTCGGGATGCTTTTTCAGATGTAATCGGAAAAATCCTTTTATTCTGCATTTTGCATTTTGCATTCTGCATTTAACTGTTGCCTTATCCTCAGAGGGTAAAAACCGTCTTTATGTCAGGTCACATTTATTATACTATATTTCTTTTATAAAATCAACTCCTGCATAATGGTAAAAAGTGAAAAAATTTAAATAAATTCATTTTAAAAAATGAAGTATTTTTCGTCAATATGGTTGTTGACTTTGAAGGAACACAGGTCTATAATATCACCTTGGATTTTATAAAAAAAGAAGGAATAAAAATGGAAACTCTTTTATCAATCGCAATCGCACTCAGTGCCGGACTTTTCATGTCAAGAGTAGTAAAGCCTCTTAAGCTTCCCGCAGTTACAGGTTATCTTGTAGCAGGTATTCTTATCGGTCCTTACTGTCTGGGCAGACTCGGAATAGACGGCTTCGGCTTCTGCAGCACCGAGCAGGTAGGAGCTATGAGTATCATAAATGACGTGGCACTCGGCTTCATCGCTTTCGCTATCGGTGACGAATTCCGTCTCGAGCAGCTGAAAAAGACAGGTAAGGCTGCTACTATCATCGGTATTTTACAGGCAGTTTTCACCACAGCTCTGGTGGACGTAGCTCTGGTCGGACTTCATTTCCTTTTAGGTGAGGACAAGTTCCCGCTCTCTTCGGCTATTATCCTCGGTGCTATTGCTTCGGCAACGGCACCTGCTGCTACACTTATGGTCGTAAGACAGTACAAGGCAAAGGGTAAGCTTACTAATCTGCTTCTGCCCATCGTTGCTCTCGATGACGCAGTTGGTCTTATTATTTTCGCTGTATCCTTCGGCTTTGCCAAAACTCTCGTAAGCGGTGAGTTCAATATCTATTCTGTTCTCGTTGACCCCATAGTAGAGATTGTATTCTCTCTCGTTTTAGGTGCAATTTTAGGTTATCTTTTAGCTTGGGCGGAAAAGTATTTCTTCTCACGCTCCAAGAGACAGGCTATAGTGGTTACTGCTATTTTTATGGCTGTGGCACTTTCAAAGCTTAAGTTCCACCTCGGTCCCGTGGAATTCGGCTTCAGTCCTCTTCTCGTATGTATGATGCTCGGTACTATTTTCTGTAACGTCTGCGATTTCTCTGCTAACCTTATGGAAAAGACTGATCGCTGGACAGCACCACTGTTTATCCTATTCTTCGTTTTAAGCGGTGCAGAGCTTGAATTCTCAGTGTTCGCAGAGCTCTCCGTAGTAGGTATCGGTGTGGTATATATCATCGTCCGTTCCTTAGGTAAATGGCTCGGTGCAAGAATAGGTGCAGACATCGCAAAGTGTGAGCCTAAAATAAAGAAATACCTCGGTATCACTCTTCTTCCTCAGGCGGGTGTGGCTCTCGGTATGTCCGTCAGTGCTCTGGAAATCGGTGAGACCGGTGTGGTAATCAGAAATATCGTTCTCTTCGGTGTTCTTATCTATGAGCTCTTCGGTCCTCTTATGACCAAGATAGCCCTTACCAAGGCAGGAGATATCAAGCCCAAGGAAGAAAAGGTAAAGGTTGCTGCTGAAAAGGGCAGAGGTGAATAAATAATTCGGAATTCGCAATTCGGAATTCGCAATCGCGGGGAAAGCTTCAGTTAGAAACAACTGATATTCCGCCAAATAAACAGGATGCATTTTATGTAATGGCGAGCATCGCTCGCCAGCACTTAGGAATACTGCTGAAAATGGATAATTTCGGTAGGGTATTCGCCTAAATATAATTTGATAAATTAAGAATAATAGGTTATTACAACATTAAAAGAAGTTATTTACCTAAAATGTCGGGATGTTTCTCCCGGGTAGCATATTCAGTAAATTGTCTTCTTACATATTCAGCAGAAGTACGGAACTGAAAAACCGGGCTACCTTGTGTAGAGTCTTCTGCTGTTTTTTTATTTCTTCTTTGCCTCTTTAAATTAAAACATCCCGCAGATTTACCTGTGGGATGTTTTTGGTTGCATAGCGGACACAGCAGCCATTTCTATGCAAAATTATTTGTGGTTGGCGGACTATCACTTATTATTATCCGGAATCTTGCCCGCGATTGCGCATTCCGAATTCCGCATTCCGAATTATCTTACATAGTTCAGCGGGTTTACCTTACGGCCGTTAACGAGTACCTCGAAATGAAGGTGGGGGCCGGTGGAGTTACCGGTGGAGCCGATACGGCCTATCTGCTGACCCTGGTACACATACTGACCTGCTCTTACACAGATAGAGCCGGGCTGCATATGTGCATAACGGGTGGTAATACCGTTTCCGTGGTTGATTACTACCGTGTGTCCGTAGCCTGACCATCCGCTGTAGGCCGTGACGACTGTACCCGATGCGGAAGCCACTACGGGAACGCCTGTGGAACCGCCGTAACGGATAATGTCTATACCACCGTGGAAGCCCCAGCCTGAAATGCTTGGATTTCTGTAGCCGTAGCGCGAAGAGATGCTGTAGGCACCTCTCGTGGGCCAGGTGAAGCCACGTGAGGTTACCGAACCTCCGTAAACGGGTGATGAATAGGTTTTTGTACCGATGAGAACTATTTTATTTACAGGATTTTTCGTTACCTTTTCAGAGAGGAAGGAGGTATAGGAAATCTCACCGTTGATGTAAGTGACGAGTTCGGTGATAACCTTCTGTCCGTAGGATCCGTTCTGTGTGGTTTTCTTTGTACCCTTGGTCAGGGATGAGCTCTGCTTTTCCACTGTTTCGTAGGGGATGGAAACCTTTCGTGTACGGGTTTTCATAACCTTTACTCTGACATAGTTTTCCTCTTCGGCTACGAGAAGCTTCTTTATGGAAGAGAAGTCAGAAAAATCCTTGCCGGGATTAAGGGCACGCAGCTGCTTACGGGTAAGACCGTACTGCTTGGCTACCGAAGCCTGAGTGTCACCCTTCTTTACACGGTGGTATTCGGCTGACGATTTAGGCTTGGCGAGCATATCCTGAAGCTTCGTCGTATCCCAGATAAGGTCACTGTTTTCTTTGTAGTAGCCCTGAATATATTCTATTTCCTCTACGAAGCTCACCATTGTACCTTCCTCGGCTTTGCTTTCGTAGGGGGCGAGAATTTTAGAAAAGACTGCAACTGCATCGGATTCATTTTTTACCGCACAGATAAATTCACCGTTGATGTAGACACCGCAGGCACGGACATAATTTTCACCGCTGCCCGAAATGATGCCTTCACTTATCATCTGTGCGTTGCTCAGCTCATTGATTTTTACTCTGCTGAATTTGTACTGAGGCTGTCTGTTTAAATTTACCGTGTCGCTTTCCCGTGAGGAGGAGAGCAGTGCCAGAGCCTGGCTTCGTCCTTTTTCGAAGGTGTCGGTGTTTTCGATGTAGCCCAGTGAGTTACCGTTATAGATTACCTCCAGAGCAAAGGTGCTGTCTTTGGTTAATGCCTTGACCGAAAGAAGTACGATGAAGCAGGTGGCCACGGGGAGAGAGATGTTCAGAAGAGTTTTCCAGAAGTGGCTGTGTCTTCTGAAGGACATAAGGAAGTATTTTCCCATAGCTTTCGTAAAGACAAGAGCTTTCTTTTTCTTTACTGCTTTGGTGGCATTTACGATCGCTTTTAATTCCAGTGCGATTCTTTTTATGTCATCGTTTAAGATCAGGTTTACCCTTCCGGGCAGTAAGCTGACTTTTTTCCGTAAGGCGAGGAGAAGGTTTCGTATGAGCAGATAGGGTATTATCAGAAGGGGTGAAAGCTTTGAAAAAACATAGCTGAAAAGACGGATTGTCTCTTCGCCTATATATTCGATTTTATATTCTGCCTGATAAAGGAGTGATGTGAGGTCTGCAGCAGAAGGCTTAAGTCTTTTTTCGTGATTAACTGTTTTTACGGCTGAAGGCATTTCCTCCATATCACGGGGCATTACTTCCGGGTCAGAGCTTTCTTCTTCGACAGGAAGGATAATCTCTTCCGCCTCTTCACCGCAGAAGGGGGAATAGGGGACATCATCGTCGAGAAAGTAGGTATCGTTGAGATTAAAGGACACCGTATCGGATAACTCTTTTCTGAAGCTTTCTTTGCTTTTTTCCACAGGCTCACCTCACCTTCTTTGTATAATTCACAATGCACAATTATATTTGCGCAATCGTAGGGAAAATTTCGCGAACGAAAAATGATACACAGCCACTTTTGTGTGGAGATTTGTACAGGTTTTATCATAGGGGCGACCGTGTATTCATTAGTAATATCGGATTATTTTATCATAAAATCTGTATTATTTCAAGTTTTAGCTTATTTCACCGGGTAGACAAGTTTTTCCTCTGTCCAGTTTTCGAGTACCTTTACCATTTCGGCAGCCTCAGCCTTGGCTACAGGCAGATTATGGTCGCGGTAATTGCCGCATTCCTCTGCGGAAACACCGGGAACCTCACCCTCGAAGGCTGCACAGAAGGCAAGAGCTTCTCTGGTAAGGGTAATGGCTTCTGACCTCGGAAGGGTGTCGGCAGTGATAAAGTAAAAGCCTGTTCTGCAGCCCATAGGTCCGAAATAGATGATTTTATCGGAAACGGTGCTGTTTCTTACGAAGGTGGCGAAAAGATGCTCGAGAGTGTGAATTGAGCCGTTTTCCATTACCTCCTCCACATTCGGACGGCGGCATCTGATGTCGTAGGTAACAGTGTTCATATCTGTTCTGGAAAGATACATACCCTTAGGTAATATAGTGTGGTCAATTGTAAAGCTTGCAATTTTTTTCATGGTAATTTTCCTTTCGTTATTCAGTTGAAGGTGATATATTTCTGCGAGGCGAAGAGACGGGAGATTCCCTGTCTTACGCCACGGTTTTTTTCTTCGGAAAGTGACGGGTCATCTCTGAAAAGATTTTCACAGGCCTGTCTGCTTTCTCTCACGATGTCCATATTTTCTGTGAGGTCAGCTATTTTAAGGTCGGGAAGACCGTGCTGACGTGAGCCGAAAAAGTCACCGGGTCCTCTGAGCTCCAGATCCTTGTCGGCTATTTTAAAGCCGTCGGAGGTTTTACACATTATATCAAGTCTGGCTTTGGCGGTTTCGGTTTCTGCATCACTTACGAGAACACAGTAGGATTTTTCCGTTCCTCTGCCTACTCTTCCTCGGAGCTGATGTAGCTGCGACAGACCGAACCGTTCAGCATTTTCTATAACCATAATGACAGAGTTCGGTACATCTACGCCTACCTCGATTACGGTGGTGGCTACCAAAAGTCCCGTTTCGCCCTTAGAAAAGCTTTCCATCACCTTTTCCTTTTCGCTTCCTTTCATTTTTCCGTGTAAGAGTCCTACGCTGTAGTCACGGAAAATCTCGCCTTTAAGTCTTTCTGCATATTCCGTGGCAGCAGTAAGCTCACTGTCACCTTCCTCTACGGCAGGACAGACAATGTAAGCCTGCAGACCTGCATCGAGATGCTTTTTAATGAAAGCGTAAAGTCTCTGACGGTAGGAGGTATCCACACAGTAGGTGGAAATCTTCTGTCTTCCCTTAGGAAGCTCGTCGATAACGGAAAGATCGAGATCACCGTAAATGATAAGAGAAAGTGTGCGGGGGATAGGTGTGGCACTCATAACGAGAGTGTGCGGGGAGTTACCCTTAGCTGAAAGGGAGCCTCTCTGATTTACACCGAAGCGATGCTGTTCGTCGGTGACGATAAGACCGAGTCGGCTGAAAAGAGTGTCGTCGGTAATGAGGGCGTGAGTGCCGATAATGATGTCAGTTTTACCTTCGGCGAGTCTCTCTTTCGCTTCTTTTTTCTTTTTAGGTGTAAGAGAGCCCACTAAAAGGTCTACGGTTATTCCTGTGTTTTCAGTAAGCTTTTTTACTGTTTCGTAATGCTGTCTTGCTAAAATCTCCGTAGGAGCCATAAAGGCACTCTGCAGACCGTTTTTAGCCGCTACATAGGTGAGAGCACAGGCGATTACGGTTTTACCTGAGCCTACATCACCCTGAACGAGACGGTTCATAGGTACATTTTTCTGCATATCCTTTATCGCTTCCCCGATAACTCTTTTCTGTGCATCGGTAAGAGTAAAGGGGAGGGAAGAGATAAACTCCTCGCTGCAGTCATTTTCTATTATGCCCGAGGTCTGCTTTCTGTTTCTCTTTCTGAGCATTTTCATTCCCGCCTGGAGAATAAAAAGCTCTTCGAAAATCAGACGGCGGCGGGCGATTTCGTATTCTGCTCTGCTTTTAGGAAAATGGATGTTTTTCAGGGCGAAGCTTTCGTGACAGAGAGAATACTCCTTTCTTACACTGTCGGGAAGGAAGTCCTTCTCCTTTTTCTCCATATAAACGGGCAGAGCGTTATTTATTATTTTAGTCAGAATGTTCGAGGTGAGTCCTGCCGTGAGGGGATAGACAGGCATCATTGACATATCCTCACTGTAAGGCTCCACGATAGGGTTGGTCATTTCTAAGGAGCCCCGGTTTGAGGTAATCTTGCCGTAGAAAACATATTCCTCGCCCTGCTTCATTTTCTCAGCGAGAAAACGGTTATTGAAGACAGTTATGTGAACTCCGGCTTCACCGTCGGTAACGAGAGTTTTATAAACGGTCATTCCCTTTCTTATCTGATGCTCCACGGGGTCATAGCCTACCACGGCAGAAAAACAGCCGATGCTGTCGGGAATGAGCTTACAGATGGGAGTAAGAGAAGTAAAGTCGATGTAGGCACGGGGATAAAAATGCACTAAATCGTACAGTGTTTCTATGCCGAGCTTCTTTAAAAGTGCAGCTCTTTTTTCACCTACACCCTTGATGTATTGAACAGGGGTCATTTTTATCCTCACTCCTTTCGATAAATGCAAAATGCAGAATGCAAAATGCAAAATACAGGGTCACTTCGTTCCAATTATATCCGTGTAAGGTTGTTTTAAAATATACCGTTACACCGCCAAACTGCCTTGTACAATTAAAAACACAATTAATTATAATTTACTCTTTGCTTTTTACTCCGCATTTTCCTCTGCGGAGACAACTAAAAATATTATATAGCGGTAAATCCGCGACCGCAATTTTGCATTTTGCATTTTGCATTCTGCATTGTGCATTTAACAGAAGCCTTCAGCTTCTGTTACGCTTCCCAGCTGTACACATTCTTAAAGGGCTCGTACTCATTCACATTTCCTTCGTAGGTAAGCTCACGTGAATAGTATGCCATACCGTCACGGTAGCACAGCGGAATGAAGGGGAGAGTGCTGTCGAAGACCTGTACGAAGGTGGAAACATCTATAGCGCCCTTGGTGAAATCGAAATAGGCTTTGGCAGTAACGCTTTTAGTGTCTATTCCGTAGCTTGCACTTCCGCTTGAAGAGAAGAAGGGAGAAAGAGACATATTCGGAGAAAGCTTTATTTCGCCTACATAAAGGTCGAAATCACCGTCCTTAAGACAGCTGATGTATTCACTGTATTCCTTCTCATAAAGCTCCACACCGATGCCGATGTCTTCGAGAGATTTTTTTATTCCCTTGGCAAGAGAGAGCTTAGATTCTGTATCACTGCATACGAGAAGTTTGATTTTTAAAAATTCGAAATCCTTCGAACGGTAAGCGTTATGGGAGTAGGCATAAACATAATCATTTTCCTCGAGAATACTTTCGGCCTCCTTGATATTGAAGGGGTTTTCGCTGACGGACACTTCAGAAGCGACATGCCAGTCGGGATTGAAAACACTTTTCGTTCTGCGGTACATACCCTCATAGACACTGTCACACAGACCTGTTCTGTCAATGGCGAGGTTCACCGCCTTTTTAAGTGCTTCATCTGCGAAAACACCTTCGCTGTTAAAGGAAATAAAAACTAAATTATTAAGGGGCATTTTCACCATATTTGCACCGATTTTAGTATATTCTCCGTCACTTAAATCATCGAAGAAATAGGTGAGGTCACCTGTCTGAAGGAGATAAAGCTCACCTTCATCGGCGCTTACGGGCACGAGATTTATTCTGTCGGTTGCCATTTCCTCTTTACGGGTGGTACTGTCGTTAGATTTAAGGAAGCAGACACCGTCCTTCTTTTTAAGAATATATCTTCCGCTTCCGACGGGAGTTTTTTCTCCCGCATCGCCTGTTCTTATGATGGGGAAGGTGAGACAGGCTTCGGCAAAAATATCCTCCTGACCGAGAATGAAAACAACTGATGAATCGGAAGCTGTGGCGGACTTTATGTTAGAAAGTCTTTTAGAGTAAAAGGAGTTATCCTTAGCCATATTGAAGGAGTAGACCACATCGGAAGGGTCTACGAGGCTTCCGTCAGAAAAGTACAGCTCCTCCTTTAATGTGACAGTAAGCTTATTACCTTCGTTAGTGAAGCTCTCTGCGATGAGAGGGGATACGGTATAGCCGTCCTCTATGAGAAAAAGACTGTCATAAATGAGGGTGAGCAGGCTTCTGTTAAGCGGACTGTCAGTCTTATAGGGATTGAAGCCCTTGGATTCGAAATAGCCGAGGGTGATTCCCTTTTCCGTTACGGGTGAAGCTGTGGTTTCGGCTTCGGTAGTGGTTTCCTCAGAAGGCTCTTCTTCATTGCTCTTACAGGCTGAGAAAATACAGAACACTGCCGTAATACACAGCAGAACACATATAAGCTTTTTCATCGTGAAATACCTCATTCCAAACAAACTCTTTCGGCTGAAAGGCATCTGCCTGTTTTTTCATCTACGGTGAAAATGCAGCCGTTAATCATACAGTCGCCCTGTGCACTGTCGAAGCGTACGGGCATACCGGTGAGAAATTTAGAGATGACTATATCCTTATCCACACCTAAAACGCTGTCCTTTACTCCGCACATACCGATGTCGGTAATGTAGCCCGTTCCGCCGGGAAGAACTCTCTCGTCAGCGGTTAGCACATGGGTGTGAGTACCGAAAACAGCGGAGACTCTGCCGTCAAGATAAAAGCCCAGAGCTTTTTTCTCACTGGTGGCTTCTGCGTGAAGGTCTACGAGGATGATGTCTGTTTTTTCGGACGCTTCCTTTACTGCCTTGTCTGCGGCACGGAAGCTGTTATCACAGCTGTCACTGAACATATTGCCCATAAGGTTGATGACAGCTATGGAGTATCTGCCCATATCAATTACTGCCACACCTCTGCCCGGTGCAGAGGGAGACAGGTTGTAGGGTCTTACGATAAATTCGTTTTCGTCCAGATAGTCATAGATTTCTTTTCTTCTGAAGACGTGATTTCCCGTGGTGATAAGGTCTACACCGCTGGTGAAAAGATGCTCGGCGGAGTCGGGAGTGATACCGTTTCCTGTAGCTGAGTTTTCACCGTTTGCGATGCAGAGGTCTATATTTTTAAGCTTTTTGAAGGAGGGGAGCTTTCTTCTTAAAAAGTCGCAGCCTATACCGCTGACTACGTCCCCTAAAACGAGAATATTCATATTATTTCTTCCTGTCAGTTCTTAAAATCATCAAGATATTCGGTTATGTCAAAATCGTCATCGTCGGGATAATAGTCCCAGCCGTCATAGTAGTTTCCTTCCCTGGCTGCGTCGGGATTTTCGGGAATTTCCTTTATTACCTCGACCTTTTTACCGCTCATCCATAAGAAATGGGAAACGAGAAGAGTGTAGCCGCAGCAGGAGGGTGTGAGCCACTGACTTACACTTGCCTCGGGGATTCCGAAATTAGAGAGGATAGTGGAAATAACACCGCCGTGGGTGACGATAGCTACGGAGTCAGTTCCTGATTTTATGATACCGTCCACCATTTTTTCGAAGCAGCTGCAGACTCTGTTTGCAAAGTCAGCGTTACTCTCACCGAAGGGAGGCTTTATTCCCTCTTCACCTCTTATCCAGCGGTCAAAGAGAGGCTGCTTTTCGTGAAGCACCTCGGCTGTCTGTCCTTCGAATTCTCCGAAATTATATTCGGTGAGTGCATCCATAATTATAGGCTTGAGGTGGGGATAGATAATCCCGGCTGTTTCGGTGCAGCGCTTCAAGGGCGAAGAAAAAACGAAGTCTGCCTGAGGATAGATATAATTTTCTGCGGCATCCTTTAACTGCTCTATACCTTCTGAACACAGGGAGGAATCTGTCCTTCCTGCATAAACACCGTCAAGGTTATCCTGTGTGAGAGCGTGTCTGATAAGATGTATACGGTAAGTTTTCATAAATTCATCTCCTGAAAGTAATACGTTTCATTATAACTCAAAATTAATAAAATTTCAATATTTTTAATGTAATATTACTATATAATAAAGTTGTAAGAAGAAAAGGCGGTGCTTTTATGGAAAAGAAGAAAATCCCATATAACAGTCCTCTTGTACGTATTCCTTTCGGTGGACTCAGAAAGGAAATGCTGCAGCTTCTTGCAGTGGTTCTGATGCTTTGTGACCACGTCTGGGCCACATATATGTCCTTAGGTGACTGGCTTACATATATTGGCAGACTTGCCTTTCCAATTTTCGCATTCTTTATCGCAGAGGGCTTCTGCCGTACCTCCGATGCAAAAAAATATGCATTGAGACTTTTAGGATTCGGTATTATTTCGGAAATACCCTTTAATCTTTTTTACAGCAGCAGAGTCTTTAATCCTTATCATCAGAATGTTATGTTCACTCTGCTTCTCGGTCTTTCTGCTATTATCGTTATTGACAGACTGAAAAAGGACAGAAGCGGAAAAAATATTGCCCTTTCGGTTTTATATCTTCTGTTAATTATCGTAGCGTCGGTTATCGGATTCGTGGACTACGGCTTTAACGGTGTGCTTACGGTGGTAATGTTTTATGTTTTCAGAGATTTCCCTTTCGCATGGCTCTTTCAGCTTATCGGTATGGTGCTCATCAATATCGTATTTTTCGAGGGTCAGGTCATACCCATTGAGCTTTTCGGTAAGGCATTCGAGATTCCCATACAGGGCTTTGCCGTATTCTCTCTTGTTCCCATCTGGCTTTACGGCGGGAAGAGATTCGGAAAAAACAAAATACTGCAGTACGGCTTTTACGCCTTCTACCCGGCACATATGCTGGTGCTTTATCTGATAAGATATTTCGCGTAAAAGAAAGGCACAGGATAACCTCTTCTGAAAAAGGAGAGGTTTATTTTTTTACTGCTTTCTGCCGTGAAAAATTTCTGCTTATTGTCTTTCGGCTATTATTGTGCATTCACAGTCCGAATATCTTCTCTCTGCTTCTTTCCTATCTTGCAAAATAAAAAGGGATAATGTATAATTAGCTTATTAAAATTACGGAGATAATGCTATGCTTAATTTTATTATCGGCAGAAAAAACAGCGGAAAGACCGCCGCCGCTCATAATATACTCGGTGAAAGGGTTAAAGAAGGCAGAAAGACTATGCTCATCGTGCCCCGTCAGTACACCTTCGAAAGCGACAGGGGTATTCTTTCTCTTTTAGGCCCGAAGGCTGCTTCTGAGGTGGAGGTGCTTTCCTTTACCCGTCTCTCACACATCGTTCTTTCTCTTTACGGAGGTATTAAAAAGCCTGTGGCTTCAGGTGCTGCGAGACTTATTTATATGTCTCTGGCAGTAGAGAGCATAAGCGACAGACTCCGTGTTTTCGCAAAACATAAGAATGATATAGCTCTGTGTGAAAAGCTCCTTTCCTTCGTGGATGAGATGAAGAATGAAGGTGTAACTGCCGATGACCTTCTTAAGAGTGCCGAAAGCATTACCGACAGACTTCTCCGTGAGAAAGCCGAGGAGGCCTCACTTATTTACCGCACCTATGAGGCGGTAGTGGCACAGAGTGCCTTCGATGATGCGGATTTACTGTCGAGGGTTTATGAGATACTCTGCGGTGAGGATTTCTTTAAGGGCAAGACAGTAGTTATCGACGGCTTTCCTTCCTTTACCTTCGATGAGCTGAGGCTTATTTCCCTTATGATGAGACAGGCTGAGGATGTTTACGTGACTCTTTGTCTTGATAAAATCGACATCACTTCGGGTACGGGACCCTTTCCCTACATTCAGCGTACTGCCCGTAAGCTGATGAAAATTGCAGGGGAATATAATATTCAGGTGGCTGAGCCCATTGTCTGCACGGGCGAAAACAGATATTTCAGAGACGACATCGCTCACATAGAAAAGAATATTTATAAGCCTGATTTCAAAGCTTATGAGGGCGAAAGTGAGAATGTGACAGTTATTACTGCAGGCGATTTTTACGGGGAATGTGATGCCGTAGCGAGAAAAATAAAGGCTCTCATCCGCACGGGTGAGTACCGTTGCAGAGATATAGCTGCAGTTTACAGAGATGACGAAAGCTATGAAAGACAGCTTCGTGCTGCTTTCCGAACCTACGGTATACCCTTTTTCGAGGATAAAAGACAGGAGATTGTTCATCAGCCTCTTATAATATTAGTGAGAAGTCTTTTAAAAATCTGCGGTGAAGGCTTCGACAGTGATTATGTTTTCCGTTATCTTAAAACCTATCTTACGGGAATATGTGACGAGGAAAGCGCACGGCTGGAAAACTACTGCTTTATGTGGGATATCAGCGGTAAAAAGTGGCTCGATGAATGGAAATACAATCCCGACGGCTTCGGTGAAAGTCTTACGGAAAAAAGACAGGCTGAGCTGAGTGAGCTTAATGCGCTCAGAGAAAAAACAGTTCTGCCCGTTCTCGCTCTTCGTGAAAAAATCACCGGGAGTAATGCACGCGATGCAATAAAAGAGGTTTATCACTTCCTGAGAGAAAATAAAATCGATGAAAATCTTAAGCAGTATGCGCTCACTCTGGAAAAAGAGGGCGATACTGACCTTGCTCTGGAGCAGGAGCAGATATGGGATATACTTATGGAGGCTCTCGATGATATGGCGGGAGCATTGGGCGAAAGAAGGGTGACTCCGAAGAGACTCAGTGAGCTTTTCGAGTTAGTTATCGGAGAGAAATCTCTCGGTAAGCTTCCCGACGGCTTTGACGAGGTAAGTGTGGTAAGTGCAGAAAGAATGCTTACGAAAAAAGCTAAGGTAGTCTTTGCTGTGGGGCTTAACAGCGGTATTTTCCCGAAAATACAGAGTGAAAGCGGACTTTTCTCTTCCTTCGAAAAGAACAGATTGGAGAGCACGGGACTTTCTCTCGGTGACGGTGTAAAGGAAAAGAGTCTGAAGGAACGCTTCATCCTTTATAATGCACTTTCTTCACCCTCGGACAAGCTTTATCTTTCTTACAGTGTTTCGGGGCAGGGAGATGAAAAAAGAACAGCAAGTGAGGGAATCACTCTGTGTGAAAAAATGCTTCCCGGACTCCGGCATATCACTCAGGGAAGTGAGACACTGGCTGAGCTCATCGAAAGTGAGAAATCTGCATTCAGGCTTATGGCTGAAAAATACCGTGAGGACAGCAGGGAAAGTAACACTCTTTATTCCTTCTTTGCTGATAAGAAGGAATACGGCGGAATTCTTATGTCTATGGGTAAGGCTGTTTTTAAGGAGCCTTATGAAATCACTGACAAGGAAACGGCTCTTTCTCTTTTCGGAAAGGAGCTGTATTTCTCAGCTTCACAGATGGAAACATACAGTAAATGTCCCTTTATGTACTTCTGCCGTTACGGTATCGGTGCTTCTCCGAGAGTTAAAGCGAGTCTCGATGCCTCCCAGAGCGGTACGGTGGTACACCATGTTCTCGAGCTGATACTGAAAAAGTACAAGGGTAAGGATTTTCTTGCTCTTACCGACGAGCAGATGAGAGAGGAGCTTCGCCTGTGTCTCGGTGAATATATGAAGGATAAAATGGGCGGAAGCGACACCAAGGATTCACGCTTTAATTATATCTATTCCCGTCTTTTAAAGGTTCTGTCCGACATTATGGAAAGACTCAGAGGAGAGTTTTCTTCCAGTGACTTCGAGCCCTGTGATTTCGAGCTTTCCATCAGACGTGACGGTGATGTCAGACCTTTTGTTCTGGAAATTCCGAAAGGTACGGTGCAGATAAGAGGCGTCATCGACCGCGTGGATAAAATGGATCTGGACGGTAAACGCTTCATCAGAGTAGTTGACTATAAAACAGGAGGTAAAACCTTCGAGCTCTCCGATGTTTTAGAGGGTCTTAATATGCAGATGCTTCTCTATCTTATCTCCATCTGGAGAAAAGGTGAGGGTGAATATAAGGATATTATCCCGGCCGGTGTGCTTTATTTCCCTGCAAAAATGAGTGCGGTCAATGTGGAATCGAGAGCAGACAGTGAAGAGCTTCTCAGAGAAAACCGTTACCGTGCAGGAAAAATGAACGGTATGATAGTGGATGATTACGATATGGTGAGCCATATGGACACTGAGGGTAAGGGTCTCTTTATTCCCGTAACTGCCGATAAGAGGACAGGTAAAATCAAGGGTAAATTTATCTCTCTTTATCATCTGGAAAAGCTCGGTGAAAAGATGGATGAGATTATCAAAAATATGGCGACGGATATTCAGGACGGAATCATTCCTGCCAGACCCGTGTGCGGATCGTCCTATACGGATGTGTGCGACTGGTGTGATTACAGGGAAATCTGCCTTGAGGAAAATCCCGAAAAGAGATATATCAAAAAAATACCCCACGATGAATGTGTGGAATTACTTGCGGAAAAGGAGGAGACAGAATGAGCAGAAGCTGGACAGAAAATCAGAAGGACGCCATCAGCTCACGAAGAGGAGACATAGTGGTTTCCGCTGCTGCAGGCTCAGGTAAAACTGCAGTTCTCGTAGAAAGAGTTATTCAGCGTCTTACAGACAGTGAAAATCCCACATCTGCAGACAGACTGCTTATCGTTACCTTTACTAAGGCCGCTGCAGGTGAAATGCTCGAAAGAATAACAGCTGCCGTAGAAGCGCTTCTCCGTGAAAATCCCACAGACACTAATCTTATAAAACAGCAGATGCTTCTTCCTTCGGCTAAAATCTGCACCATAGACAGCTTCTGTGCTTCTCTGGTGAGAGAAAACTTCGAGGTTCTGGAATTTTCTCCCGATACGGTTAATGCCGATGAGGGTGAGCTGGAAATAATAAAAAATGACAGTGTGAACGAGGCACTGTGCTTTATGTACGATGAGGACGGAGAGGATTTTCGCAATCTTTCCGAGCTTCTTTTCAGAGGAAGAGATGACAGCTATCTGGCCGAAACGGTGAAAAAGCTTTACGAAAGCTCCCGTTCCTTTCCTTTTCCGGAATCCTGGCTGGATTCTCTTTGTGACGAGTACTGTGATGTAAATGATTTCAGTGAGAGCATCTACGGAAAAATCATCATTTCCTATGTTTCTGACTGTCTGAGATATGCAGTGGATATAGCTGATTACATCCTTAAGGAAAGCGAAGGCAACGAGGAGTACAGCGGTGTCTTTTACGATGCGGTGAATGCGGACAGACTGCAGTTCAGTACCTGTCTTGACCGTCTTTCACAGGGAGACTGGGACGGTGCGGGAAGGATAATCCTCGGCTTCACTCCGGCTAAAAGGGGCAGAGCGCCGAAAAGTCTTAAGGATGACAGCTTTTTCGACTCTCTTGTTTTTAAAAGAGATGCCTGCACTAAAAGAATAAAGGCACTTAAAAGTCATTTCTTCTCTTCGGAAACGGATTTCAGAGAGGATATGGAATTCTTCGCTCCGCTCGTTAAAGCGCTTGTCAGAACTGTAAAGCTCTACGGTGAGATTTATTCGAGAAACAAAAAAGAGAAAAAGCTTGCTGATTTCAGCGATATCGCTCACGGAGCGCTGAAGCTTTTAGTGAGAAAGACTGAAGACGGCTACGAAAAAACAGAAAAGGCTGAGGAAATATCCGAAGCATACGATGAAATACTTATTGACGAATATCAGGACACCAACGAAGCCCAGGATATGCTCTTTACTGCTATTTCACGGAATAATCTTTTCCGTGTAGGTGATGTGAAGCAGAGCATTTACGGCTTCAGACAGGCTATGCCCGAAATTTTTATCTCACTTAAGGAAAGATATGCCCTTTATGACCGTGAAAAGGATAATTACCCGGCTAAAATAGTTCTCGGTAATAACTTCCGCAGTCGTAAGGGTGTAACGGATATAATCAACTTTATCTTTGATGCACTGATGAGTAAAAGCTGCGGTGCCGTGGATTATAACGAAGAGGAAAGACTGGTACCATCTGCCTTTTATGAGGATGAAAACCGTCTCGGTGCGGAGCTTCATTTCGTGGAGACAGGGGATCTTATTCTCGAGAGCAGTGACGAAAATCAGGCAAGATATATTGCAAAGCTGATAAAGGAAATGATAGCATCGGGCTTTACCGTAAAGGGCGAAGACGGTGAGAGAAAAGCCACTTACGGAGATTTTGCCGTTCTTTTACGCTCAGCTAAAAGCAGAAGCAACATCTACGCCGATGCCTTCCGTGAAATGGGTGTGCCCTCCTTTACGGAGCCGACAGGCTCATTTTTAGAAGCACCTGAAATAGCTCTCGCACTTAATATTCTGCGTATTATCGATAATCCGAAGCAGGATGTACCTTTACTGAGTGTGATGCTTTCACCTCTGTTTTCCTTTACTGTCGATGATGTGAGCCGGTACCGTATCGGCTCGAGAAAAGGTGACATTTATTCCTGTTTGCTCATTCAGGAGGAAAAGGGAGAAGAGAGGGTAAAGGCCTTCAACGAAAAAATAAGACATTGGCGAAGAATAAGTCTGTGCCGGTGCGTGAGAGATCTTATCGATGAGGTTTTCGAGGATACTGCTATAGTGAATATATTTGATGCGGTGGATCCGACGGGACTTAAAAGATCTAATCTTATGCTCCTGACTGATTATGCCGAAAACTACGAAAAGACAGGCTCGGGAGGGCTTTCGGGTTTCGTACGCTTTATAGACAGATTAAAGCATAACAAAAAGGATCTTACAGCCTGCTCCGGACAGGTGCAGAGTGCCGATTCGGTAAAGATAATGTCTATCCACAAATCAAAGGGTCTGGAGTTTCCCGTGTGCATTCTCGGCTACTGCGGAGGCAGGTTCAATAAAACCGATGAGAGAGAGAATCTTCTCATCAGTCTTAAGCACGGGCTCGGTATCGTCAGAAGAGATATCGACACCTTCGATCAGTATGACACAGTCTGTCACAGTGCCGTGAAGCTTTCGAAGAGTATGGACGGTCTGAGTGAGGAGCTCCGTGTTCTTTACGTAGCTCTTACCCGTGCCAGAGAAAGACTCATTATGGTTTACGGCACCAATAACATCGAAACAACTCTGAAAAAATGCTACGATAATATAAATCCCGAAAAGGAAAAGATTTCACCCTTCCTTGTCTCTTCTGCAGGCGGTATGGGAGAGTGGATAGTTACGGCACTTCTGCGTCACAGAGATTCACAGCAGCTACGTGACATTGTCGGTTGCCGTGAGCATATAGTTCTCGATTGTCCGTCACCGCTCAGGGTAGTGGTTTCTTCTATGGAAGAGGAGGTTATGCCTTCTTACGGAAACGGAAGACAGGCGACGGCAGAAAGTGACAGTGAGCTTCTTTCAGTAATAGAAGAAAAGGTCAATTTCAGATATAAATACGAGGCTCTCTCATCTGTTCTGATGAAAAGAGCGGCCTCAGAGGTTGATAAGGCCTTCGTGGACAGAGAATATTTCGCTGCATCAGCACCGTCTTTTTTATCCGTCGGCGGACTTACGGGTGCTCAGAAGGGTATAGCTACCCATGCCTTTATGCAGTTCGCAGATTATGAGAATGCCGCACGTGATGTGAAGAGTGAGATAGAAAGATTACGTGAAAAGGGCATTATCACTGATATACAGGCACAGGGTATAGATGCTTCTGCCGTAGAGCGTTTTTTTGAAAGCGACCTTGCGAAGAGAATACTTGCAAGTGATAATGTGATGCGTGAAAAGAAGTTCACCATAGAAGTACCCATAAACGAGGTTTATGAGGGTACGGACGAATTTTCCGACGAAAAGGTAATGATACAGGGTATCGCTGACTGTGCTTTCACGGAAAAGGGTGAGCTTGTGGTAGTTGACTATAAGACTGACAGGCTGAAAACTGAGGAGGAGTTCGTGGAAAAATACTCCTCACAGGTAAAGCTTTACAAAAAGGCTCTGTCTGTATGTACAGATTATTCCGTTAAGGAAACAGTTCTTTATTCCTTCCATCTGGGTAAGGCGATAGCAGTGGAATAAGCGCAGAAAAAACTTTTTTAAAATAAAATAAATTATTTTCAAAAAAATGTTGATTTTTCATTTTTCTTGTGATACAATACCATTCGTTAAATAATGTAATGAGCCGAAAGAGGTGAACAAAAATGAAAAAGGATCTTCATCCCAACTACGAACAGACAGAAGTAAGATGTGCTTGCGGCGCTAAGATCGCTACAGGTTCTACCAAAAAGGATATGCGTGTTGATATTTGTTCAAGCTGCCACCCCTTCTTTACAGGTAAGCAGAAGCTTGTTGATACAGGCGGACGTGTTGACAGATTCAATAAGCGTTTCAATCTCAGCAAATAATTATTTTTTATGTAAATCGGACGATGCAGTTTTTGTATCGTCTTATTTTCATTTTACTGATAACGCAAAGCGTTATCAAATGCAGAATGCGGAATGCGAAATTCGGAATAAACGGTCACTTCGTTCCGCTCATATCCGTTTAAGGTTACATTACAAATTTTTCCTTATGCCGCCAAACTGCTTTGTCGTTTTATGTGCAAAGAAAAATCTTTTATAATTTACTCTTTTCCCCTTATCGCACGATTTTCTCTGCAGTAAACAACTTAAATATTATATCCGGGTATATCCGCGACCGCAATTTCGCATTACCAAGGAGGTTACCATGTCCGAATACCGCACAGTAAAAAATGAAAACTCCGATGTGTTCATAGAGAAAAAGTCGAGATTTATCGGCTACGTGAAGCCTGTGAAAACTCAGCAGGAGGCTCTGGATTTCATCGCAAGCATAAAAACAAAGCACTGGGATGCTACTCATAATGTGTACGCTTATGTCCTTCGTGAGGGCGGAGTGCGCCGTTTCAGTGACGACGGTGAGCCTCAGGGCACCGCGGGTATTCCCTGTCTTGATGTACTTCTGAAAGAGGATGTTACTGACTGCTGTGTAGTAGTTACCCGTTATTTCGGAGGAATTATGCTCGGTGCAGGCGGACTGGTCAGAGCCTACTCTCACGGTGCGAAAATAGCTCTTGACTCAGGCGGGATTATCACTATGTCTCTGTGCAAGATAGTTACTGCTACAGCTGATTACAATTTTTACGGAAGATTGGTGCCGCTCATATGTGAATGCGGCGGTATAGTCGAGGATACGGAGTTTACAGATAATGTCACCGTAACCTTCCGTATGCCTGAGGGTCTGGTTGACTCCTTCAGGGCTAAGCTTATCGATGTTTCTAACGGCAGATTCGACTGTCAGGTCATCGATGAAAAATTCTGCGAAATTTAATTTTAAAAAATCAGGAGAAATTTAGGGGAGAAAATAAAAAAACAGCGTATATATATTTAAAGGGATTTTTTAAAATGCAAAAATGGCGGGTCACTTAGTTCCGAAGCATATCCGACTTTTAAATGCAAAGTGCAAAATGCAAAATGCAAAATAAAGGGTCACTGCGTTCCGATTATATCCGTGTGAAGTTATTGTACAAATTTATCTTTGCAACGCCAAACTACGTATTTACAAAAAAAGATTATAATTTATTCTTTATTTTTTACTCTGAATTTTTCTTTGCGGAGATAACTTAAAATATTATATCGTGGTAAATCCGCGACCACAATTTTGCATTCTGCATTTTGCATTCAAAACAAAGGGGTGTTTTTATGTCTCATATCAGACTCAGATCTCTCGAAAATGAAAGAAAGACTATTTCTGAATACGGCTTCCTCTGTGAAAATACTGCGGGAAGACAGACTCCCGAAGAGGAATGTCCTGTCAGAACAGCGTTTCAGAGAGACAGAGACAGGATTATCCACTGTCCGGCTTTCAGACGTCTTAAGCATAAGACACAGGTTTTCCTTGCACCGGACAGTGCCCACTACAGAACACGCCTCACTCACACGCTTGAGGTTTCGCAGATTGCCCGTACCATCGCTATGGGTCTTTCTCTTAATGAAACTCTCACCGAGGCTATAGCTCTCGGACACGATCTGGGTCACACTCCCTTCGGACATGCCGGAGAAAGAGCTCTCAACGAGGTCTACCCGGGAGGCTTCAAGCACTTCGAACAGAGTCTTCGTGTGGTTGATTTTCTCGAGAATAAAGGTAAGGGTCTTAATCTCACCTACGAGGTAAGAAACGGCATACTCTGCCATACCAGAGGTGAAGAAGCTTTTACTCTTGAGGGCAGGATAGTAAAGCTTGCCGACAGAATAGCCTACATCAATCATGACATAGATGATGCTGTAAGAGGCGGAATAATAACCGAGGGTAATATTCCCGCTGAGGCAAGAAAAATTTTAGGCGAAACGAAAAGTCAGAGAATAAATACTCTCGTAATGTCAGCTATCGACAATACAAAGGATGAGATAGTTCTCGACAGTGATATACAGTCGGCCTTCGATATGCTTCACGAATTTATGTTTGACAGGGTTTACACTAATCCTGCCTGTAAAAGTGAGGAAGGCAAGGCAATAAGGCTCATTCAGGCTCTTTACGAATTTTTCGTGTCAAACCCCAATGAGCTTCCCAATGAATACATAACCATCGCCTGGCAGGAGGGCGCAGAAAGAGCAGCCTGTGATTATATTGCCGGTATGACCGACGATTATGTGCTCAAGGTCTACGGTGACTACTTTATTCCTAAGGGATGGAACTATTGATAAATGCAAAATGTAGAATGCAAAATGCAAAATGGCGGGACAGATTTCAAAATAAATAAGTGATATACCGCCTCTTTATGTAAATGAAGGTATTTCACGAGGTATTATTATGTATAATGCGATTGAGGAAAAAAGCTTTGATTTTGCTGTAAGGATTGTTAATCTTTATAAGCATTTGACAAATGAAAAGAATGAATATGTTTTATCAAAGCAACTTTTAAGAAGCGGGACAAGTATCGGTGCAAATGTTGCAGAAGCTCAGAAAGGTCAAACAAAGCCTGATTTTAATACAAAGATGAATATTGCTTTAAAAGAGGCAAACGAAACCTATTATTGGTTGAAGCTTTTATATAGAACAGATTATTTGACAGAAAAAGAGTTTTCAAGCGTATCAGGAGACATTAAAGAGATAATATCAATCCTTGTTTCGATTTGTAAAAAAACAAATAAATAATTTGATTTTTTTAACTTTTACTGCCCGAGTTTCTGTGCGGTAAAGAATGTAAAAGAAATATTGCGGTAAACCCGCGACCACAATTTTGCATTTTGCATTTTGCATTTTGCATTTAACAGAAAGGACGGTGTAATTATGGCAAACAGATTTTCAGATGAATTTCTCTCTGAGCTTCGTATGAGATGCGATATCGAGCAGACAATATCATCATATACTCCTCTTAAAAGACGAGGGAAAAATCTCGTAGGTCTCTGTCCCTTCCATAATGAAAAAACACCATCCTTTACAGTTTATCCCGAAAGTCAGAGCTTTTTCTGCTTCGGCTGCGGAGCAGGGGGCGAGGTAATCTCCTTTATCCGCCGTGCAGAAAATCTTGATTATACCGAAGCTGTAAGGCTTTTATGTGACCGCTGCGGTATGGTGATGCCCAGTGAGGGCTACGATAATTCTCTGGCTGAAAAAAGAAAGAGAATGTACGAAATCAACAAGGAGGCTGCACGCTATTTCAATTCCTGTCTTTTCGAAGAGCAGGGCAAAGCGGGTCTCGATTATTATAAAGAAAGAGGACTGAAAAAGGGTACGATAATCCGATTCGGTCTCGGCTACGCTCCCGACGGCTGGAGAAATCTTCTCACCTATATGCGTGGTAAAGGCTACAGCTATGAGGAGCTTTATGAAGCTAATCTTGCCAATAAAAGCGAGAAAAACGGCAAGGTCAGCTTCTACGATTCCTTCCGTAACAGAGTGATGGTTCCGATTATTGACATAAGAGGTAATGTTGTTGCCTTCGGCGGACGTGTCCTCGACGACAGTAAGCCGAAATACATTAACTCCTCTGACACTCTTGTTTACAAAAAAAGTCTCGGTGTTTTCGGTCTGAATATGGCGAAAAGCACCAAGGAGAAAAGCCTTATTCTGGTGGAAGGTTATATGGATGCTATCTCTCTTCATCAGGCAGGCTTCGATAATGTTATTGCCTGTCTCGGTACGGCGCTGACCAGTGAAATGGCACATCTTCTGGCAAGATATACGGATGAAATAATCCTGTCCTATGATGCTGATGATGCAGGTCAGAAGGCTACGGACAGAGCTATCGGAATTTTCTCTTCTATCGGTATGAAGGTGAGGGTTATCCGTCTTGAGGGTGGTAAGGACCCGGATGAAATACTGAAAAAATTCGGTCCCGAGCGTTACAGAAGTCTTATTGACGGAGCAGCTAATGATATAGAGTTTGAGCTTATCAGATTACGTAAGGATTTTGATCTTCAGACCAGTGACGGTAAGATGAAATATCTCGAAAGAGCCGCAGAGGTTTTAGCTAAGACGAGCGTTATAGCTCAGGATATATACACTTCGAGACTCGCTGAGGAGCTTCAGGTGGATAAAACGAAAATCGCTGTCCGGATCGATCAGTTCCGAAGGCGCACCCGGAAAAAGGAAGAGAGTCAGAAGTATACCAAAATTCAGCAGGATGCTATGAGCCGTAACAGTAAGCTTGCGATGAAAAACTCCACTAACATAAGAGCCATAACTGCCGAAGAGCAGCTTCTGGGAGTTCTTTACAGAAGTCCTGATTTTTACAGAAGTATAAAAGAAGCAGTAACGGCGGAGGATTTCTCGGTAAGTACTCACAGAAGAATATTTTCTCTTATGACGGAAAGAATAGATGAACACAGAAGTCTGGAGTTAACATCTTTTTCGCAGGAAATGACGAGTGAGGAAATGGATACGTTTATGCAGATAATAAAGAAGAATGAAAATCTCAGACATACCTTCAAGCTGTGTACTGACTGTATACAGGTTATGAAGCAGGAGGGTCAGAAGCGACAGCAGAATGTTTCTGCCGCAGACCTGAGCGATGAAGATTATGCAGCTTTATTTGATAAAATTAAAAAAGGGATATAACAGAAAGGATATATAAAATATGGAAATTCAGGAAAAAAATTCATTGATCAAAGCTTTGATTGACAGAGGTATAGCTACAGGTAAGCTTAATTCCACTGACATTGACACAGTTCTCGTTGAGGCTGATGTTGATGTGGATGAAATGGAAAAGGTTTACTCGAAGCTTGAGGCTGCAGGTGTTGAAATTATCGACGACTTAAGCGATGAAATTCTCGAGAATATCTCTATCGACATTGATCTTCCGAAGGATTATGATAATTCTTCTATTATTGCAACCGATCCTAAAAGTGTTATTGATGACCCTGTAAAGGTTTATCTTAAGGATATCGGCAGAGTGCCTCTTCTTTCTCCCGAAGAGGAAATTGATCTTGCTATCCGTATTTCAAATAACGATAAGGAAGCCAAGGAAATTCTTACCAAGGCTAACCTCCGTCTCGTTGTTTCTATTGCCAAAAGATATGTGGGCAGAGGTATGATGTTCCTCGACCTTATCCAGCAGGGTAACCTCGGTCTTATTAAGGCTGTTGACAAGTTCGACCACACCAAGGGCTTCAAGTTCTCTACCTATGCTACCTGGTGGATAAGACAGGCCATCACCCGTGCTATTGCCGATCAGGGCAGAACCATCCGTATTCCCGTTCATATGGTCGAGACCATCAATAAGGTAAAAAAGACAAGCAATATGCTCCTTCACCGTGACGGTAAGGATCCTTCACCTGAGGACATCGCAAAGGAGCTCGGCATGCAGACTGAGAAGGTCCGTGACATTCTCCGTATTTCCCAGGAGCCTGTTTCCCTCGAAACTCCCATCGGTGAAGAGGAGGACAGCCATCTCGGTGACTTCATTCCCGACGAGGATGCTCTTTCACCTGCCGATGCCGCTGCTATGACCTTCCTTAAGGCAAAGGTTAATGAGGTGCTCGAAACTCTTACACCGAGAGAGGCAGAGGTTCTCCGTCTCCGTTTCGGTCTTCGTGACGGTACACCCCAGACACTCGAAGAGGTTGGTAAGGCATTCAATGTTACCAGAGAAAGAATCAGACAGATTGAAGCCAAGGCTCTCAGAAAGCTCCGTCATCCCTCCAGAAGTAAGCACCTTAAGGACTTATAATTCAGGACAGTTAAAAGCATTTTCTGCTGATTGGTAAGGTGCTGCTAAAAACAGCACTTATCCTCAGCAGCAGATGACAGAAAAATAAGAAAGCAAAAGGAGAACAAATTATGATTAAATATGAAATTGAAGGCGGTAGCCTCCCCGTTCTTATCTGTTATCCCGAACCCGGTCAGACTCTCTGTACCCAGAGCGGCGCTATGAGCTGGATGACTCCGAATATGCAGATGAACACAAATTCAGGCGGAGGTATAAAAAAGGCTCTCGGCAGACTGTTTACCGGTGAATCACTTTTTATGAATGAGTATACATCTCAGGGCGGTACAGGTCTTATAGCCTTCGGCGCAGCTCTTCCCGGTAAAATCATCCCTTATGAGGTAACTCCCGGAAACAGCATAATTTTACAGAAATCTGCTTTCCTTGCTATGGAAAAGGGTCTCGATCTCTCCGTTTATTTTCAGAAAAGATTAGGTGGCTTCTTTGGTGGTGAAGGCCTTATTATGCAGAAGGTTTCAGGTAACGGTACCGTATTTATCGAAATCGACGGTTACTGTAAAGAATATGATCTCGGTGTCGGAGAAAGTATAATCGTTGACAGCGGCTATCTTGCAGCTATGACAGAGAGCTGTACTATGGATGTACAGTCTGTCAAAGGTATCAAAAATGCTCTTTTCGGCGGTGAAGGTATTTTTAACACCGTTATCACAGGACCCGGTAGGGTATATGTTCAGTCTATGCCCGCTGTAAGCCTTGCTGAAAGAATTATGCCTTATATGCCCTCTGTTACTGCTTCGAGCGGCGGAACCGTCGGAGGCGGCAAAGGTTTCAGCATAAACCTTGATCATTAAAAGAAGGGAGTGGTAAGAGTATGACAGGAATTAAAAAAATACTTACCTGTGTGGGTGTTGTCGTTTTCATTGCTGTGTTCGCAGTGTGGATGTTTGCTACGGATATAGAGCATATCGAGGATCTGAACGGCCCCGATATTTATAAGCTGCAGGAAATAAATGACTCCAATATCATAAAAATGGATGTCGGTGCTCTTAATTTCACCGAGTCAAATGAGCTTTTCAATAACCTTCCTACCTACAAATCGGATAAGTTTACAGGTGTTGCCGAAATTTTTTCGGACAATATCTACGGTAACCGCTTCGATATAACCCTGTATAATCTTCAGGTAGAGAAGGGTAACTTCAGGATAGTTCTCGTACATAATGATGAAATCGTCCACGAGTTTAAGCTCAACGAGCTTTTGCAGTCCTACACTCTCGAAAATCCTTCCGGTAATGTTTCTCTGCGCATAGCCGGTGAAAGTGCTGATTTCGAGTTCAGCTATGATCTGATATAAAATCAAGAAAAACACACTCAACCGTGTGTTTTCAGCACTGAATCGTTCAAAAACAGAAAAATACACTCCCTTGTCTTTTTCGGAACAGGGGAGTGTTCTTTTATTTTAATGCTTGAAATTTTGCCCAAAAAAGAAAAAATCCGCCTCTCAGAGCGGTAAAAGTACTGTTTTATGCGAAAAAATCCCGGAAATATAAAAAAATACAAGGAAACCCCTTGACAATAAAAACACAGATATGTTATCATATCAAAACATATAATGTGAAATTATGCCTTAGTGCCCCTTTCCACAATTGAATATTAACATTTATTCGTGGGAATGTCAAGACATTTTTTCAAAAAAATATCGTAAAGCAATTCCTCCCGCAGGAAAATAATAAAGATATGGAGTGATAAGCCAATGGTAAACGTAACCGACGTAAAACTCGGAACAAACGTAAGAAAGAGCTTCGGTAAAATCAAAGAAGTTATGCCGATGCCCAATCTTATCCAGGTTCAGAAGGATTCTTACAAATGGTTCATCGACATCGGTCTTAAGGAAGTTCTCAAGGATATGTCGGAAATTACCGACTACAGCGGTAATTTAGTCCTTTCCTTCGTTGACTACCGTATGGATGACAAACCTAAGTACACCGTAAAGGAATGTAAAGAGAGAGACACTACTTACTCTGCTCCTATGAGACTTACCGTGCGTCTTTATAATAAAGAAACCGGTGAAGTCAAGGAAAGCGAAGTTTATATGGGTGACTTCCCCCTTATGACCGAAAGCGGTACCTTCATCATCAACGGTGCTGAACGTGCCATCGTTTCACAGCTTGTCCGTTCTCCCGGTGCATATTTCGGAATGACTCATAATGTTACAGGTAAAAAGCTTTTCACTTCAACCATCATTCCCGGCCGCGGTGCATGGCTCGAATATGAAACTGACCAGAACGATCTCTTCTTCGTAAGAATCGACAAAAACAGAAAAATCCCCATCACTACACTTATCCGTGCTTTAGGTGTTTCCACTGACACAGATATCCGTGAGTTCTTCGGCTATGATGACAGAATCGAAGCAACCCTCGAAAAGGATAACTCAAAGAACAGTGACGAAGCACTTATCGAAATTTATAAAAAGCTCCGTCCCGGTGAGCCTCCCACGCTTGCAAGCGCACAGAATCACATCGAAGGTATGTTCTTCGATGAAAGAAGATATGACCTTTCCAGAGTAGGCCGTTATAAGTATAATAAGAAGCTTGGTATTTCCGACAGAATCCGTGGCTTCAGACTTGCCGCTCCCATCGTTAACGAGCTTACAGGTGAAATCATCGCTGATGAAGGCGAGCTTATCACCAAGGCACGTGCCCTCGAAATCGAGCAGGCAGGTGCTAAGGTAGCTTATGTTTCCGTAGAAGGTCTCGAGGAGCCTGTAAAGGTTATCTCAAACCAGATGGTAGACATCAAGGGCTATCTTGCCGACTACACAGAAGAAGAATTAAAGAGCGTAGGTATCAACGAAAACGTAAGATACACCGTTCTTATGGATGTTCTTACCGAAATGGAAGGAATGAGCAAGGAAGAAGGTCTTGCATATCTCGAATCCAAGGCTGATGAGCTTATTCCCAAAACCATCATCGTTGACGATATTCTTGCTTCAATCAACTATCTCAACTGTCTTGCTAACGGTGTAGGTAATGCTGATGACATTGACCACCTCGGTAACCGCCGTATCAGATCTGTAGGTGAGCTTTTACAGAATCAGTTCCGTGTTGGCTTCTCACGTATGGAAAGAGTTATCAAGGAAAGAATGACCCTTCAGGCTCAGGAAAGCGAAAAGGTTACTCCTCAGGCTCTTATCAATACAAGACCTGTTATCGCTGCAGTAAGAGAGTTCTTCGGTTCATCACCCCTTTCACAGTTTATGGACCAGAATAACCCCCTCGCTGAGCTTACACATAAGAGAAGACTTTCAGCCCTCGGTCCCGGCGGTCTTTCCCGTGACCGTGCAGGCTTCGACGTTCGAGACGTTCACTACTCACACTACGGCCGTATGTGTCCTATCGAAACTCCTGAAGGTCCCAACATCGGTCTTATCTCCTATCTTGCTACCTTCGCAAGAATCAACGAATACGGCTTCATTGAAGCTCCCTTCCGTCCCATCGACAAGGAAACAGGCGTTGTTCTTGAAACATTCGAATATATGACAGCTGACGTAGAAGACGAATTCACTGTCGTTCAGGCTAACGAGCCTCTCGATGAAGAAAACCGCTTCATCAGAAGTAAGGTTAACGCACGTCACCGTGACGAATTCCTCGAAACCGATCCCACCAGAGTCGATTACATGGACGTTTCACCGAAGATGGTTGTTTCTGTAGCTACAGCTCTCATTCCCTTCCTCGAAAACGATGACGCTAACCGTGCTCTCATGGGTTCAAACATGCAGCGTCAGGCAGTTCCTCTTCTTACCTGTGATTCTCCCATGGTAGGTACAGGTATGGAATATAAGGCAGCTACCGACTCAGGTGTATGTGTGCTTGCTAAGGCAGCAGGTACAGTTACCTATGTAAGTGCTGACAAGGTTGACGTTCTCACAGACGATAACCGTGTAGATACCTATAATCTCATTAAGTTCATGCGCTCCAACCAGGGTACATGTATCAATCAGAAGCCCGTTGTAAAGGTTGGTGAACGTGTAGAAGAAAACCAGGTTATCGCTGACGGTCCCGCTACAGACCACGGTGAAATTTCTCTCGGTAAGAATGCTCTTATCGGCTTTATGACCTGGGAAGGCTACAACTACGAAGACGCTGTTCTCATTAACGAAAAACTCGTTCGTGACGACGTGTATACATCTATCCACATCGAAAAGTACGAACTCGAAGCCAGAGACACCAAGCTCGGACCCGAAGAAATCACCAACGACATTCCTAACGTAGGTGACGCTCTCAAGGATCTCGACGAAAGAGGTATCATCCGTGTAGGTGCTGAGGTTCACGCAGGTGACATTCTCGTAGGTAAGGTTACACCTAAGGGTGAAACAGAGCTTACCGCAGAAGAGAGACTTCCCCGTCCTATCTTCGGTGAAAAGGCAAGAGAAGTAAGAGACACCTCTCTCCGTGTTGCTCACGGTGAATACGGTATCGTAGTCAACGTAGAAGAATTCACCAGAGAAAACAGTGATGAGCTTTCTCCCGGTGTTAATAAGGTAGTACGCTGCTACATCGCCCAGAAGAGAAAGATTCAGGTCGGCGATAAGATGGCCGGTCGTCACGGTAACAAGGGTGTTGTTTCCCGTGTTCTTCCTCAGGAGGATATGCCCTTCCTTTCAGACGGTACTCCTCTTGATATCGTTCTTAACCCCCTCGGTGTTCCTTCCCGAATGAACATCGGTCAGGTTCTCGAGGTTCACCTCGGCTTTGCCTGCCGTCAGCTCGGTTGGAAGATTATGACTCCCGTATTCGACGGTGCACACGAGGAAGACATCAGAGAAGCACTCGAGATGGCTAACATCAGCACCACAGGTAAGTCTGTTCTTTATGACGGACGTACAGGTGATAAGTTCGATAACGAAGTTACCGTAGGTGTTATGTACTATCTTAAGCTGCATCACCTCGTTGACGATAAGATGCACGCCCGTTCCACAGGTCCTTACTCACTCGTTACACAGCAGCCCCTCGGCGGTAAAGCTCAGTTCGGCGGTCAGCGTTTCGGTGAAATGGAAGTTTGGGCACTGGAAGCTTACGGTGCAGCTTACACTCTTCAGGAAATTCTTACAGTTAAGTCAGACGACGTTGTCGGTCGTGTTAAGACATACGAATCCATCGTAAACGGTGAAAACGTGCCTCAGGCAGGTGTTCCCGAATCCTTCAAGGTTCTCGTTAAGGAGCTTCAGAGCCTCGGTCTTGATGTAAAGGTTCTCGACGCTGACGATCAGGAAATCGACCTTAAGCAGAACATTGACGGTGATGAAGGCGTTTCGCTTCACAAGTACCGTGCTCCCGAAGCAGAAGAGCTTCATGAGGACGACAATGAAGAGGAGCTTGATCTCTCCGAGGATGATGATTTCGCAGGAGACGATGAAGAGGAGCTTGATATCGATTCTATCTTCGGTGATGCTTTCTCAGATGACGAAGACGAAAACTTCGATGTTAACGCTTTCTTTAACGAAATGAATCCCACCATCAACGATGCAGGCTTCGGAGCAGGTTTTGTTCCCGACGAAGACAATATGTAATTATCCCTATGCTGTCAGGGCTGAGTCCCTGACGGCACAGGACATATATGACTGACATTAAATTTTAAATATACGGAAAGGGCTGGCTTAAATATATATGGAAAATATAACCTTTGAATCAATTAAGATTGGTCTTGCTTCTCCCGAAAAAATCAGAGAATGGTCTTACGGTGAAGTAACTAAGCCTGAAACTATAAATTATCGTACACTCAAGCCCGAAAGTGACGGACTTTTCTGCGAAAAAATCTTCGGACCTCTCAAGGACTGGGAATGTCACTGCGGAAGATATAAGAGAATCCGCCATAAGGGCAAGGTATGTGAACGCTGCCATGTTGAAATCACTAAGGCAAAGGTTCGCCGTGAACGTATGGGTCACATCGAACTTGCTACTCCTGTTTCACATATCTGGTACTTTAAGGGTATTCCCTCAAGAATGGGACTTATCCTTGACATTTCTCCCAGAGATCTCGAAAAGATCCTTTACTTTGCATCTTATGTTGTCATCAATCCCGGTTCTGTTCCCAGTGTAAAGAAGGGTCAGGTTATCAACGACAAGCAGTATGACGACATTAAAGAATACTACTATGATGACGAGGAATTCAGAGTAGGTATGGGTGCCGAGGCAATCAAAGAGCTTTTACAGGAAATCGACATTGAAGCACTCAATGACGAGCTCCGTGAACAGCTTGCTACTGCCAGCGGTCAGAAAAAGGCAAGAATCCTCAAAAGACTCGAAGTTGTCGAAGCTTTCAAGGCATCAGGCAACAAGCCTGAATGGATGATTCTTGACGTAGTTCCTGTAATTCCTCCCGATATTCGTCCCATGGTACAGCTCGACGGTGGCCGTTTCGCTACAAGTGACCTTAACGACCTTTACCGCCGTGTTATAAACAGAAATAACCGTCTTAAGAAGCTTCTCGAGCTTGGCGCTCCCGCCATCATCATCAGAAATGAAAAGAGAATGCTTCAGGAAGCAGTTGACGCCCTTATCGATAACGGCAGACGCGGCAGACCTGTTACAGGTCCGAACAACAGACCTCTTAAGTCTCTTTCAGATATGCTCAAGGGTAAGCAGGGACGTTTCCGTCAGAATCTTCTCGGTAAGCGTGTTGACTACTCAGGCCGTTCAGTTATCGTTGTCGGCCCCGGACTTAAGCTTTATCAGTGCGGTCTTCCTAAGGAAATGGCACTTGAGCTCTTCAAGCCCTTCGTTATGAAGCGCCTTGTGGAGACAGGTGTAGCTGCACACATCAAAACTGCAAGAAAGACTGTCGACAGACAGGAAAAATGCGTATGGGATGCTCTCGAGGTAGTTATCAAGGATCACCCCGTTATGCTTAACCGTGCTCCCACACTTCACCGTCTCGGTATCCAGGCATTCGAGCCCGTACTCGTAGAAGGTAAGGCTATCAAGCTTCATCCTCTCGTATGTACCGCTTTCAATGCTGACTTCGACGGTGACCAGATGGCTGTTCACGTACCTCTTTCAGCAGAAGCACAGGCAGAAGCGCGCTTCCTTATGCTCGCTGCAAACAACCTTCTCAAGCCCTCTGACGGTAAACCCGTTGCTGTTCCCACACAGGACATGGTTCTCGGTTCATACTATATGACTCTCGAGCTTCCCGGTGCCAAGGGTGAAGGTAAGGTCTTCAGAGACGTTAACGAGGCAAGACTCGCTTACGATGCAGGTGTTATCGATCTTCACGCTAAAATTAAGGTCAGAATGACCAAGGAATATAAGGGTGAAAAGGTATCTAAGATTATCGACACCACTCTCGGTAAGATTATCTTCAATGAGCCTGTTCCTCAGGATTTAGGCTTCATCGACAGAGATGATCCCGAAAATATGTTCCGTCTTGAGGTTGAAGGTCTCGTAAATAAAAAGCTCTTAGGTAAAATCATCGCCAGATGTATCCAGGTACACGGCACAGCAAAGACCGCAGAGGTTCTCGACAATGTAAAGAATCAGGGCTTCAAATATTCTACACGAAGCGGTATTACCGTTGCTGTATGTGATGCTACTATTCCCGCTACCAAGAAGAATATTCTCGCAGAAACAGAAGAAACTGTAGACGAAATCAACAGAAAATATAACAGAGGTCTTCTCTCTAATCAGGACCGTTCAAGCAAGGTTCTTAAGGCATGGGACATCTGTACAAACCGTGTAGCTGATGCTCTCACAGGCTCATTCGAAGCTACCAACCCCATCTGGATGATGCTTGACTCCGGTGCCCGAGGCTCTAACTCACAGCTTCGTCAGCTTGCAGGTATGCGTGGTCTTATCGCTAATACCGCAGGTAAAACCATCGAAGTTCCCATTCGTGCTAACTACCGAGAGGGTCTTAACGTACAGGAATACTTCATTTCTTCACGTGGTGCCCGTAAAGGTCTTGCCGATACCGCTCTTCGTACCGCTGACTCAGGTTACCTTACACGTCGTCTTGTTGACGTTTCTCAGGATGTTATCATCCGTGAAGAGGACTGTGGCTGTACAGACGGTCTTGAGGTTTACGATATCATGGACGGTAACCGTATTCTTGAAAGTCTTTCAGAAAGACTTAAGGGCCGTTATCTTCTCGAAGCTCTTGTCGATGAAGCTACAGGCGAGGTTATCTGCTCTAATGACCATATGATGAGTGAAGCAGAAGCTGAAAAGGTTGACGCATATCTCACTGCTAAGATGAATAAGGCTCTCGAAGAGGGCATGGATAAGGAAACAGCTTCCGCTATCCGCAGAATCAAGATCCGCTCACTTCTCACCTGTAACTCTGACCACGGTGCTTGTATTAAGTGCTATGGTGCTAACCTTGCATCAGGTCTTCCTGTTACAGTCGGTGAAGCTGTAGGTATTATCGCTGCTCAGTCCATCGGTGAACCCGGTACACAGCTTACCATGAGAACCTTCCATACCGGTGGTGTTGCTTCAGGCGCCGACATCACACAGGGTCTTCCCCGTGTTGAAGAACTCTTCGAAGCAAGAAAACCCAAAACACTTGCTATGCTTTCAGAAATCGACGGTGTCGTTTCCTTCGAAACCATCAAGAAGAATCCGCACATCGTTGTTACCAGTGAAGAAACCGGCGAAAGAAAGGAATACTTCCTTACCTTCGGTGCCAGAGCAAGAGTTTCTGAAGGTCAGTTCGTCAAGAAGGGCGAAACCATCACAGAAGGTTCTATTGATCCCAGAGACGTTCTTAATGTTCTCGGCGTAAATGCAGTTCATGACTATCTCATCAGCCAGGTACAGCTCACTTACCGTACTCAGGGTGTTGATATCAACGATAAGCATATCGAGGTTATCGCACGTCAGATGATGAGAAAGGTTAAGGTTGAGGATGCAGGTGATACTGTTCTTCTTCCCAATTCCGTAGTAGATAAGAAGGAATTCCGTGATGCCAATAATGCTGTAAGAGCAAAGATGGAAGAAACAGGCGAAGAGCTTCAGACAGCTACCTGTTCACCCGTTCTTATGGGTATCACCAAGGCTTCTCTTGCTACAGACTCCTTCCTTTCAGCCGCATCCTTCCAGGAAACAACAAGAGTTCTTACAGATGCTGCTATCAAGGGTAAGGTTGACCCGCTTCTCGGTCTTAAGGAAAACGTTATCATCGGTAAGCTTCTTCCCTCAGGTACAGGTATGAAGTGTTATAATGAGGTAGAATATTATGACACTACAGCCGCTGAAGCTTTCGCACAGAATGAAAACGTTGTATGGAGCGTGTAAGTTTTCTTACATTCTCAGACACTGAAAATTAACAGTAAAACTCCCGGAACACATAAGTTCCGGGAGTTTTTTCAGGGAAGATTTTAATGAAAAGATGTCAGCTGTTAAAAATTTTATTGAAGAGCACCTCGAAGAAAAGCTCTATTTTATCGAATATACCTTTTACATATTCCTTATCTGCATCTCTGACGAGACCGTCTGATGTGTTGATTTCACAGGAATATTTTTCGGTATAAGGCTTGCAGAATTCTATTTCATAAACAGATCTACCGTCGTCATAATCTCTTCTGAATTCTATGAATCTGATTTCGTCGGCTGTCACACCGAAGTATTCCAGTGCAATTCTTATTGCCTGATTTTTACCGATGTCGTTGCTTTCGGAAATGGGAACCTTCTGTTCTTTACTTCTTTCTCTGTCAGTATCTTTTTCTAAGATTTTACCGTCAGCTGCTTTTATTTCGTAATCATATTCGGTGTAGGTGCCGTCACCGTTAAAGGTGATGAAGCTTACATCAAAAACCTTTGCACCGTTTTCGTGTTCAGCTTTTACATTGAGATAAGATACCTCAGATGAGATGAAGCCTGCATCTGCCAAAGCTATCTGAGCTGCTTTTTCTGAGGAAATATCTGCTGCCGAGACCGATGAACAGAGAGTGAAAACGAGAAGTAATGAGAGTGCAAGTGATGATATTTTTTTGAAATTATTTTTCATAATTAAGTCCGCCTTTCTTTTTTTGAGCTTCAGCTCTTTTGTTTACATTTATATAATACACGTGAAAAATTAAAGAATGATTAGAGCTTTTAAATTTTTTCAGAAAAAATAACCGTATCGTGATTTTTTTCGATACGGTTAATATTTTATATTCTGAATTCTACTGAGAAGATGCTTCCTTTTCCCGGTTCACTTTCCAGGAAAACTTCACCGCCGTGAAGCTCTGCTATCTGTTTTACCATAGGCAGTCCGAGACCTGAGCATCCGTCCTCTCTTGAACGGGCCTTGTCGACTCTGTAAAAGCGGTTCCAGATTTTTTCTGCGTGTTCGGGTGAAATGCCCTCACCGTCATCAGATATGGAGAGTCTGACTAAGCTTTCACTCTTTTTAAGACTGACATTTATGTTTCCCTGCTCCCTTCCGTAGCGGTAAGCATTCGAAAGAAGATTAGAAACGAGCCGTGTAATGAGGGTGACATCCATATTCATGGTGATACCTTCGTCGATGTCTCTTCTAAGTGTTATATCTCTTTTATCAAGTGCTTCGTTCTGGTCACAGACGGCATTTACGAGCATAGAAAGGTCTTCATTTTCAAGGTAAAGGTTGCCATCACTTTGCTCCATCTTGGTCATTTCAAGCAGCTGAGAGATGAGCTTCTTCATACTTTCCGCCTGATTTCGGATGTCTTCGAAGCCTTCCTCGGATTCGTTGTCCAGGTCTTTTCTTCCGAGCTGATATTCACATTCGGCTAAGATTACTGCAGTAGGTGTACGAAGCTCGTGGGATACATCTCCCGAGAACTGCCGCTCATTATCGAAGGAAAGCTGAAGACGGCTGAACATTTCATTGAATTTGTCTGCCAGAGATGACAGAAGGGGATCACCGCTCGGAATGTCTATTCTTTTGGTCAGATCCTTTCCGCTGTGTGTTTCTTCTACGGCATCTCTGAGCTGTCTTACGGGCTCGAGTGCTCTTCGTGTAATTAAACGTCCTACCAATGAACAGACGATAAGCAGAAGCGGGAGAAGAATCGCAGCTACACGGGCCAGTACAGTCCATATTCCTCCTGTCCCGTCTGCACGGACTACTCCGCGTACCCAGATGTCATCGAAGGCCTTCTGGGTACTGTAAAATTCTACCTCATAAATAGGGTCATCATTGTATTCATAGTTTTTAACATTTATTATGTCGATGGAGCTTCTGTCGAGACTGCTCTTTTCAATGGCAATGCTGAAGGCTTCCTCACAGGAAATGTCACAGTCCTCACCGTAGAAATCGAGATTCCCCTCGAAGGGCGTGTAATAATCTGCGCCCTCAACCTCACTGCTGATTATCTCTCCTGTTTCGCCGTTTATTTTGTAATCATATTTAGTGAATTCGAGCTTCGTGTCATAGAAATAAAATCCGTCGAATTTACCGAAGCGTTCTGCCTCAAGAGGAATGTCAGAAGCGGCACCGTCGGGATACTCACCGCCTAAGACGGTTGAATCGGAGGAATAAACGATGGCATAAATATTTTCGTTTCTGTAAGCGAAGTCAGATTCGATGTCGAGCAGACCGTTTTCTACTTCGATTTCGTCGATGTTTCTTTCCACGCTTCGTATGAGATTCTGCTGAGCCTCAGAGTTTTCGGACATTCTCGCCGCAGTAACTACGGAAAGAATCAGCCACAGGGAAATAAAACCCGCAAGCAACGTATACCACAGATTAAGCTTTGAGCTTATTGACCTGCCTTTTTTCTTTTTCATCCTTATTCTCCTTCTTTAAGAATATAGCCGGCACCTCTGACGGTATGGATAAGCTTTTTTTCGAAGCCGTCATCGATTTTTTTCCTCAGATAACGTATATACACATCAATGACATTAGTGCCGCCCTCGTAGTCGTAATTCCATACACTGCTTTCTATTTTATCACGGGTCATAACCGTGCCTGCATTTCTTATCAGGGCCTCGAGAATGGAATATTCTCTGGCTGAGAGTTCTATTTTTTTTCCGTCTCTTTTCACTTCACGGCTTTTTACATCCACCGTAAGGTCAGCTACGGAGAAAATGTTTGTACTGTTGCCTTTTGAGTCTCTTGTTATCATTCTGACTCTGGCGGCCAATTCTTCGAAGGAGAAGGGCTTGACAAGATAATCATTCGCGCCAAGATCAAGACCGAAGACTCTGTCGCTGATTTCTGATTTAGCTGTAAGAAAAATAACGGGTGTCTGATTTTTTTCACTTCGCATTTCACGCAGAACCTCGAAGCCGTCCTTACGTGGCATCATCACATCCATAACGATAGCGTCATATTCTGCACCTGCGAGGAAGTCAAAGACACTCTCTCCGTCGAAGCAGCTGTCAACGCTGTAACCGAGATTTGTAAACTGCTTGACGAGTATTCGGTTCAGACTTTTTTCGTCTTCGGCTATAAGGATTCTCATAATTTTCTTCCTTTCAGTCATTCTTTACGGGAAAATTATAACACAGATATCATTAAAAATCCATTAGAAAAGAGATTTTTCAGTTAAATTAAAGGCACGGCTGAAATGTAAGCCGTGCCGGATATCTTATTTTTCGTTCAGCATATCGAATGTGAGAGTAACACTCCAGCCGTAATCTCTGATTGTCTGGTATTTTACTCTGAAATCATAAGGCTCGAATACTTCTCCCTTTCTGTTAAAGGAAGGGGGAGGAATACGGTTTTCACTGTCATAAAATTCGTAAACAGTACCTGTATGTCTGTACCATTCGTTAACAACGGAAAGAGTTTTCTCTCTGATTCTGCGGGATAAATCCTCGTAACCGTATGCACTGAAGCCTTCTGAAATCATATAATTATAGTTAATCCATACAGGACCTCTCCACATATCAGTGCCGAAGGTTTTATCTTTTTTTGATATGGTTGGTAAGGGGAATTCTGTTCCGAATTCTTCGGGATTTTCCAGATGTGCGATAAGCTTTCTGCACTGCCCGTCGTCGCATATTCCTGAGAAAACAGGTAAGAAGGAAGAAACGGACTGTACCTTATGGAAGCAATTATTGTTTATGTCATAATCATAGTAAAATTCATCTTCTTCGCACCATAAAAGAGTGTTGATGTCTTTTCTGATGTTATCATACCATTCACCGAAAAAGCCGGCATTTTCCCTGTCAGAGAGTTCCTCGGCTATCTTTTTCATATATCTTGCCTCATTAGCCATATAGCAGGAAAAGTCGATAGCATAAAGGTCACTTTCCGTATCAAAACGGGGAGAATTATCCATTCCGGATTCATCACAACGGTTATTGAGGTCAGGATTCGTATGCCAGGAATAAAGCTCTTTTTCACTCTTTCTTCTGTTATCTCTGCACCAGAGAAGAAAAGCCTTATTGTTTTTCAGAACAGTTCTCAGAAATTCTTTGTCTCTGCTTTTTTCATAGACAAGCCAGGCACCCCATCCGATAATGGGTGGCTGAGTTATGTCGGAGATAAAGTCAGGTCTTGCCATATGGGGAATAAATCCGTCCTCACGCTGAATATCAAAAAGTGCGAGAATGAGATTCTGCGCTATATCGGTATTAAGATGCCTGTGACCTATGGCGTGATAAACAGAGTCCCATAACCACATATTTCTGTGAGGAAGACGGTCGGGCGTAGACCATATTCTTTTGATTCTGCCTTCGGGGGAGTAGAGCTGACTTTTCATTACGCTTATGCATTTAGCATATAAATGAGCATATTTGTCATCCGAGGGTAAAGCTTTTTCAAAGGGCTTCAGCTTATTTTTCTTAAGTTCATCGAGGTCAAGAGTAATTCCTTTTTCGCAAAGGCTGATAACCTCTGCTTCGCTTTTTCCGTAGGCAAAGGCAAATCTTCCGTCTCTTTTCAGAAGAGCAGTGTATTCTCCGTCATCGGAGTCGTGAATTTCCGTGTCACCCTCTTTTCTGATTTTACATTCACCGCCGAGGCTGACGAAAATACCGGAAAAATCTTCGTATTCACCTGTGACGAGATGTCTTTCAGCGAATATTATGCTTGACTCACCCGAGAGACTTTCTGATAAAATCATATCTGAGGTTACGCATTTAAGAGAAGGTGAAAGAAACTTATTCATATCACCGAAGTAAAGGGTTCTGCGACAGACTGTGTTAAAAATAACACCGATTTTATCTCCTGCCAGAGTACCCGTGAGATCGTCTCTGAAAAGGTTTTCTCCGTCAATAGCAGAGAAAGAAAAGAGCTGACCCTGCCCCCATTTATAAGGTACCATTATCTTTCCTCCTTGGTTATTATATCAGCAACAACAGGGAAATGGTCAGACGGATACATACCACCGACAGTGTTACGGATAGTTTTATAAATTTCTACTTCAGCACCCTGGGGCACGAAAATGTAATCGATTATGCCTCCACCGTGAGATAAAGCTTTACCGTAATTATGGAAGGTGATGCTGTTATCCGTTTTGGCAGCGGAAAGTCTCGCATCGTCGCTGATTTCTCTCATCCGTGTACAGACTGCACTGTCGGGCTCGGTATTAAAATCTCCTGTACAGAAAACTCTGCCGTTTTTCTGCAGTTCATTTATCTTTCCGATGAGTACCTCTGCCTGACATTCTCTCGTCTTTTCGAGAATATGGTCAAGATGGGTGTTAAGATGGGTGTAGCATTCACCTGTTTTTATGTTTTCGAGTACTGCCCATGTAGCCACACGGAAGCAGTTGCTGTTGAAGCTTTTAGTGTATTTTATTTCAGGAGTCTCTGAAAGCCAGATAGTTCCCTCATCTGCGAGTCTGTATTTGTCCTTAAGATAAAAGACTGCGTTTCGCTCGGATTTGTAGCCCTGAGTGTCTCTTTCCTGAGCGACAAAAGCGTACTTTTCACCGAGAGAATCGGTGAGAAGATCCATCCATTCACCTGTAGCCTCCTGCACTCCGAAGGAATCCGGCTCATAGCTGTTGATTATGGCGGCGGAGATTTCAGAGCGGTCCTTTACACTGCCTGCCTTATCATCACAGTAGCGCAGATTAAAGGACATTATTCTTAAAGCTCCGTTCTTCTTTTCGTGTACACCGTCGATGATTATTTCATTCGGACGGAAAGGTGTTTTTTTTCTGAAAAGCATTTGATTTTCTCCTGTCAGATTTTTTGAAAGGTTTATTCTTTAATTTTTTTATTGAGGGTTTCGTATGCTGCATCGGGAACATCCGTAATTATGCTGTCGGCACCGATGCTCTGTAAAAATGCCATTTTTTCCGTGTCATTTATGGTCCAGTACTGTACTGCTATGTTGTTTTTATGGGCATAATTGACAAGCTTTGATGTGCCGAGATTTACGATGTATTTGTCAGGAGGCACCTGTAAAACATCAAATTTATAATAGCCTTCAGGTCTGTCGAAATCAAAAAGAGAATCAATGTATAATTTTATGACCTCCATATTGTATGCCGCACGGGTAAGCTCAGGATAATTTTCTTCGATATGGAAGATGACATCTTTATTGAAGGTTGCGACAATAACTCTGTCAAGCAGCTTCATATCCGACAGAATACCGTAAAGAATATCTGCCGCTTTTATACCTGCTTCACCGTCTTCTTTTATTTCGATGCTGTAATGATATTTACCGTTGCTTTCGGTGTAGGTCAGAGCATCGGTTACGGTTAATGCTCTGAGGTTATAGGGGATATCAGAGCCGCGCAGTCCCTTATAAATAGTTTCACCGTCAGGATTTTTGAAATATTCTCCGAAGTTAAGATTACTGATTTCTTCGTAGGTGTAATCTCCCGGATAATTTTCTGCTTTTCCGAAATATTCGACAGCATCAGTGATTTCGTCAAGGGTATCGTCGTGCAGAATAATCAGCTTATCATCTGCGGTCAGACGAAGATCGAATTCGAAAATGTCAGTTTCGAAGGTTTCGGAATTCACACATCCTTCAAAAGCCATCAATGTGCCCTGCGGGAAAAGTCTTCTTCCGGCACGGTGAGCTGAAATCATAGTTTCACCGGGTTCGGTAATGTACTTATTGGTTACGGGATAGGACACAGGTTCATCCTGCCACTGATAAGTGACGAGCTTATAGAGACCGAAAACGAGAAGAGCAAGTACGAACAAAGAGATGAATATTATACGGATGATTCTAAAAATCAGTGAAGATTTTTTCTTTTCTTTTTCCTGTTTCATATTTTTCTTCCTTTATCGAGAGTGTTTATACAGTGGCACTGTCAAGCTTTTCTTTGGCCTCTGCTCTGATGATTTCAAGCTCTGCCATAATCTTTTCCTTACGCTTACCTGTAAAGTTGTCGAACATCATAATGATACCGGGAAGAAGGTTACCTATAATACCTGGTACAACAACGAGAAGGAAAATTCCGTGTAAGGTTTCGGGAGTCTGAACGGCTTCTACCATCTGACCGTCAACCATCTGTGCGCTCTGATAGCCTATGAGTGCGAGACCGCCGTTTACGAGAAGCTCCTTCCAGAGGTCGGCTATTCTTGAAACCATAGTGCTGAAAGCGAAAACCATACCCTCGTTACGCTGAGCAACACCGTACTTCTGATAGCTCTTCCATTCCATATAGTCTGTTGAGTCTGCAAGAAGTACTCGTTTAGCTGCACTCATACCTGCATTGGGAAGGCCGCCGAGAGCGATGAAAATACCTACAATCCAAAGGTTTTTGTAGCCTAAAATCGCAAGAAGAATGTAACAGATAGCTGTGTGCATATAGCCTGCAACAACGATATCTCTCGATGAAAGCTTTCTGCCGAGGAAGGGCACGGAGAAAAGACCTGCATAGGAAAGAGCAGATGATGCCATTTCGACATAAGCCTTCATACCGTACTTATTAAGTGTCTGCTTGTAGAAGAAGGGGAGTGAATTATAGCATACTCTTCTGACAGACTCGATGCAGTTACAAAGAGAAAGCAGAAGGAGAGGTCTGTTGAGAAGAATAAGCTTGTAGTCGATTTTGATTTTTTTGCCTTCCTTTGGCGGAAGCACAATGTTTCTCTCTTTAAGAGTCATAGAGGGTATAATCATAGTGATAAGACCCATAATGCCGAAAAGAAGAGCAACTGAGAAGAAAGCCCATTTTTCTGAGTTATAGTCACCGCCACGTGCTTCGATGATAATGGGAACGAGCCAACCGGGGAACATCGATCCGAGAGTGGATGCTACCTGTGCTACGGTGTAGAAGTTCTTTCTGGATTTTGCATTGGGAGTCATTCGTACCGAAAGAGTGGACAGAGCCACATCGTAAAAGGTATCTGCAATGTTAAAGATAAGATAAAGGGTAAAGCTCCAGATGAGATTGAACATCAGTGAGCCTGAGGGAACGACGAACAGCAGTACAGAAGCGAGAGTGAAGGGAATGGCAGAAGCCATCATAAAGTTTCTTGCGTTACCCTTACCTGAACGGTTGTTGTCGAGCATAGCACCGACAATAGGTGCTATAAGAATGTTTACTGCTGTAGTGGTTGACTTCATAGCGACCATATGGCTTGATTTAAGTCCCATATAGTCGTACATAAACTGATCGGTGTAGGTGCTTACGGAGTCCTGACCCATACAGTTGCCGAAAACACCGGATACGTAACCCATCTGCTCTTTAAATGCTACATCAGGGTTGTCCATAAATTTCTGAAGTTTTTCTTTTAATTTAGCCATTTCTTTTTTCTCCTTTTTATATTTCTCCGCCTTCGGAAAGGTATTTGATTATAAGCTCTGCGAAAAGGGTGTTAGCCCAGGAAAACCATTTACGGGTAAATTTCTGAGGCTTGTTTTTATGGAAGCTTTCGTGCATAAAGCCCGTGTCTGCGTCCGTCTGAGCAAGAGTATGTATAAGAGAGAGCATTTCGTTTTTATCGCCAGTGGTGAGTCCCTGCATACTAAGGGCGATAGGCCAGATGTGATTTTTCGGTGTATGAGGACTTCCTATACCCTTGGCAGATTTCCCTTCGAAATAATAGGGGTTGTCTTTGCTGAGAATGAAGGCACGGGTATTGAGATACATTTCGTCGTCCTTGCTGCAGTAGCCGAGATAGGGAAGAGAGAGAAGACTCGGTACATTGGCGTCATCCATAAGGTTATATCTGCCCATTCCGTCAGTTTCATAGGCATAAAAGCTTTTTCCGTCTTTATCTTTGACTACAGCGTATTTCTCGATGCCGTCTCTGATTTCACTTCTGAGCTTTTCTGCTTTTTCCTTAAGAACTGCATCCTTGTAGATTTCTTCGGCTATTTCAGCTATATATCCGAGTACCACATAAGCGAACATATTCGCAGGGACAAGATAACCGTAAATACAGGAGTCATCACTCGGTCTGAAGCCTGACCAGGTCATGCCCGTATATTTCACGGGAGCACCCTTTCCCTTATGAGAAAGAGTATCCGATTTACGGCGGCAGGGTCTTCTGAAGTAATAGGGTGAATTTTCGTGGTTCTGCTCGACAGTCCACAGCTCGATTATTCTGTAAAAGGCTTTTCTTGTCTCCTCAGTGAAGTGAGAAACAGTGTCAGCCTCCTTCCAGAAGCGGTAAGCCAGCTTGACGGGATAGCAGAGAGAGTCGATTTCGTACTTCCTTTCCCATACCCACGGTGACATTTCTGTTTTGTCATTCTGATGGCCGTGGCCGTTTGCTTCACGGTTAAAGGCGTTAGCATAAGCATCACTGAGAATGCAGTTCATCTGACGGCTGATAAGTCCGATGATGACCTTATATGCTTCTTCACACTTTCCCGCAAAGGGGATGTAGTGGTTCACCTGAGCCGATGAATCACGAAGCCACATAGCGGGTATGTCACCTGTGATTACGAAGCAGCTTCCGTCATCCTCCGTCTGAACTGTAGTATCAAAGGTGCTCATAAAGCACTGCCGGAACATCTTTTTTATTTTTTCATCGTTGATTTTTTCTGCATAAGAGGCTGCAATATCTGAAAGCTTCATATTTTCCTCTCCTTACACTTCTATATCTTTTTCTACACATTCCGACTTCATTCCGTAGACATTTTCAGCCAGAAGCTTTATCTTGTATTTACCCTTGGGAAGCTTTCCGAGCTCGGTGCTCATCATATCCTCGACCTTGTAAAGGTAATAGGAGGGTACGCTTTTTCCTTCAGATACCTTATCTCCGTTTTCTCCGTAGACATAAACTCTGTAGAGGAATACGGGCATACCGTCGGTGCTTTCCGCTTTCGGATACTCAGCATAATAAACACCGTCAGTTTCTTTAACTGTTATTTCCGTGTCAGGGGAGAAAGCAGGTGCCGAGGCGCGTGAAAGCTGCTTCTCAGCAGTATATTCACGGTTATTTTTATCAGCAGGATTTCTGAAATAATATTCACACAGTATTTCCTCAGCCTCACAGTCGATACCGATAATGCGGAGATTATGGTCTTTGTCTGCTTCGACTATAAGGAAGCTTGCACAGTCCTCGCAGGTAGGAGGATGCACTTTCCTTTCGTCATCTACCGTAAGCTCCACATATTTGAGAGAGCCTGTACCTACTGCAGTGAATTCCTTTTGCCATACGGAACGGGGATCGTTGACGGGATAATGGGAATGTCCCGAAAAGTCAACGATGTTGGGATATTTTTCGAAAAGCCCCGTAAAGAATCGGTTTCCCCAACCGTCGAAATCACTGCTTCCGTAAACAGTATTTTTTACATGCTCGTGATGCATAACGAAAACAGGCTTACCGGGACTTTTCGCTACAGCGTCCTTGAGAGCTTTTTTAATCCATATTTTCTGAATGAAATCATAATGCTTAGTCTTTCTGCCCCTGCAGGTGGAAAGTCCGATAAAATGATAGCATCCGATTATATTATGAAAATCAGGCTCCATACCGGTTATTTTTTTATAGATACTTAGAGATTTCTTTTTCTGTGCTATTGAGTCGTGACCCTTGGCTACAGTGCATAAAAGCTTCTGATTTTTTTCTGTGGCATAATCAAAGATTTCCTTAAAGGCGGCAAATTCTTCGACGGTTCCTCGGTTTGTAATGTCACCGGCTACAAAAAAGCAGTCAATTTTTTTGTAAGTTTCATTCTTTGAAGCATAGTCAAGGGAATAGTCGATTAATTTTTTCAGTCTGTTGTATCCCGGTGAGCCTATGCCCTGGATATGGGCGTCGCTGCAGATAACGAAACGGAAGACCGGTAAAAATTCATTCTTCATATTTAAACACCTCTGTTACTGAAAATATATGCTCAGTGCGAATAGAGTCTGTGCGGCAAAATAGGTATAGGACACTGCATTTCGCAGGAAGGGCGGGCGGTTCAGTCCTCCCTTTCCCATGCCTATCATCAGGTCAGACATAAGGAAAAGAGCACCGCCGGCAGCAAGGCACAGACCGAAGGAGAGATTACCGTTATTTATGGCAGTGATACTGCTGACGAAAGCACAGGCGAAGGCAAAAACGAGAACGGGAGCATAAATGAGAATCAGCTTTTTTTTGCCCTTTAATCTGAGCTTCATTTTAGCGAAAAGAAGGATAACAGCAGTCAGCGCAGCAGTAACACCTGCTACAGCGGTAATGTGCGCTAAGGATTTATAGTTGCCCACGCAAAGAAAGGTGAAGCTGTAGACGATATGACCGAGGGCAAAGAATGCTACTCCGACAGGGAAAAACTTTTTCTTTTTATATTCGAGAAAAAAGTCACCGAGCGCACCTAAAGTCAATGCTGAGAGTATCAGAACCGAATAATCCGTGACTCTGTAAAGAGACGCTGCTGAGATTATACCTGTAATCAGATACATAAAAGCACAGAGCATTTTCATTTTAAATCCGTATTTCTGCGAAAGGCCTGTCCTCTGTGTGATTACAGGCAACGAAACCGAAATTACAGCGATAATTAATGGTAATGTTTTCATTTTAACTCCGACTCTTAACCGAGGTTATAATCGGCAAGATAAGCCTTGGTGCTGTCTACCATCTTTGTGAAAAGCTCTTTCGCATCACTCAGTGAGCAGGTAACGAGGGGATCGTTTGCGAATACCTCAAAAATACGGTCGAGGTTTCTTTCAGCGATAGCATCAGAGAGAACCTCCTGCTGAGTGCAGATGCGAGATATAAGAGGATAGATTTCCTTGGGGATTTCACCTGCAACCACGGGAGTTACAGTACCCGAAGTGAAGGAAGCATTGGTTTCTACTACAGCACCGAGGGGAAGATTAGGAATCTGACCGCGATTGGGAAGGTTTACGTTGGTTACGAAATCGCCGAGACCGAGAATAGCTCTCATCTGCTTTACGCCTTCTTCGCCTGTCAGCTTGAGCTTTATTTCCTCTTCACCGCTTAAAAGACGCTTGCTCTTTGCGAGTCTTTCCTTAAGCTCGTCCTTTCTCGACCATACGGGAGTGAGGTGGAAAAGCATTTCCTCTACTTTGTCATTGTTTTCGAGGTACCATTTACCCTCACAGAATTCTGCCAGATGTCTGTCGCCTGCGGCAGCTATGTATCCGAAACGGCGGAATAGATCGATCTTGACCTTATGTGCATTACCGTGGAAGCTTTTAAGCCATTCGGGATCCACATATTCTGTGCAGCCGTCCTTATATTTTTCACAGAACTCTCTGTAGTAGGGGAAGAGATCTGCATTTCTGTATGTAGCCTTTGTCAGCCAGGTGAAATGGTTTACACCGATAGGATTAACCTTGATGTCCTTTCTTTTTACTTCCTCACCGAAAATGATACCTGCCATTTTAGCCAGTACATCCTGTGTGCCGAAAACCTCATGGCAGCAGCCGAAGGCCTTGATTTCAGGAAAAACTCTGTAAAGAGTTTTTACGCAGAGAGTCATAGGGTTAGTATAGTTGATGACCCAGGCATCGGGTGAATATTTCTTAATGCTTTCAGCGATTTCCTCGAACATAGGAAGGGTTCTCATCGCTCTTACCACACCGCCGGGACCGGTGGTGTCACCTACGGACTGGTAAATTCCGTATTCTTCGGGAGCGTGGACATCGCTTTCCATTTCATCGAAGGTACCGGGAAGGATTGAGATAATAACGAAATCCGCACCTGTGAGAGCCTCACCTATGGTTTTTACTGCCTTGTATTCCCATTTTGATGTAGCATCGGGAAGGTCATTGTATTTGTTGCCGATGATTTCATTCGCTTTAGCTGCTTCGAAGTCGATATCATAAAGCTCCACACGTCCGTTCATATCTCCTGCTGTAGCAAGGTCACTCATAAGTCCCCAGGCCCAGCCTCGTGAACCGCCTCCGATGTAGGCGATTTTTACATCTTCTGCTTTGTTGTCAATATACCTCATTTTTTTACTCCTTTATTCAGCGTGGTTTAAAATTCTTGTTTCCATAGAGTTGCCCTTTTCATTAATGCTCAGTACGGTACAGCCCTGAATCCATTCCTCTTCGGGAGCATCGAATTTAGTCTGCATATTATACGCTGCATAGCCTGAGGGCTGCATATAGGAAAGACGGATGCCGTCATAAAGAACAGAGAAATCGTTTACGTGGTCATGACCGAAGTAAACGGTATGTGTACTGCCTTTTTCTTTGATGGCATCGAAAAGTCCTGCATCAAAGCCGGATTCACAGACACCCTCTCTTTTTTTGCCGAGAATGAAATCCTCCTCAGCATATTCCTGCTCTGTCTGATAAATGGGGATGTGGGTGATAACCACAGATTTAAAATCACCGTACTCTTTTTCGATGGCATCGTGTTTTTCTCTGTACCATTCTACCTGTGAGGCTTTTACTCCGTCGTAAACCTCGCCCTCTTCGGTTACCCCGTACTCTGCCTTTGATTCTTCAGTCATATAATCACCTGTATCCATAAGGAAGAAAACCTCTCTGAGAGTGCCGTCGCTGTTGAGAATATTGATGGTGCAGTTTCCGTTACCGTCCACATTTTCTTTACCCTCTTTTACGAGACAGTGTTCGTAGCCGGAAAAGAGGCTGATAACATTAGCTCTGTCGTAGGACATAAAGCCGTCACCCTCGTGGTTACCGAGTACGGTTGCCCAGTATACTCCGAGGTTTTCGAAAAGCTCAGCAAGCTCTACATTTCTCTTTTTGTTGAAGCCGTATGTAACATTGTCTCCGCCTAAAATTACGAGGTCCGGATTCTGCTCCTGTATGTTTTTTACCAGATAAGTAACCGTAATGTTATCCAGCTCCTTATCACCCTTGAGATGAGTATCGGTAAACATAAGAACCTTGAATTGTCCGTTACTGTTCTTTTTTATTGTAACGCTGTCAGTATCCTCACTGACTATTTCGATGTCATTTTCGATTTTTTCGACTGAATCGATATCGTAGCCTATACCCTTTGAGCTCTGATAAAGCAAAAAGCCACCGAAGCCGATTACACCGACGAGTAAAATTGCAATAATGATTTTAAAAGCTTTTTTCATACATACCATTCCTTTATAATTATTTTAATTATATAATACATCTAATTTGTTATGATTTCCTTAATAAAATTGATAGCTTGCTGTTAAATTCTTGACTTTTTTGATGTGGAATGATATTATCAGAAAAGAAAGAAGGTGACGGATACGGGAAGTATAAAATTTGACCCTGCTGAAAAGTTTTATCTGCATCACGGAATGAGCAAAAGAGTAGAGGAAACAGGTGCTTCCTGGCCTCATTATCATTCTCTTTATGAGATATATTATCTCGAAGAGGGAAACTGTACCTACATAATAGATGACAAGGTTTACAACGTCCGGGCAGGCGATATAGTAATTATCCCAGACGGGGTTATTCATCATACCAAGTATGATGACATAAAGCATACGAGAATACTTATTAACTGTAATACCACGTATATACCCGCTTCTGCAAGGTCTGATGTCTCATCCCATACATATCTTTACAGAAATCCTTTTATCGCAGACGAGATAAAAAAAATATTCGCTAAAATAGAAAAAGAGTGTAATACCGATGATGAATTTTCCGACGAAATAATCAGCTGTCACACACATTCACTTTTTTATCTTCTTATGAGAAATGCCGATACATGTCTGCCGGCAGATGACGGAAACAAGGTAATCGAGCATGCGGTCGCTTACATAAGGGAGAATTTCTCATCGGACATAACCCTTTCTTCTCTTGCTAAGAGATTCTCTGTCAGCCCCGAGCATTTTTCCCGTGTCTTTAAGAAAGAAACGGGTCTGGGCTTTTCGAAGTACCTTAATTCCCTCAGATTACAGTATGCTGAACAGCTTCTCAGAACCGATGAGGGACAGAATATAACGGAAATAGCAGAAAACTGTGGCTTCGAGGACAGTAATTATTTTTCCAAAAAGTTCAAGGAGGTTTACGGTACCTCACCTAAAAAGGTTCAGAAAAGAAGCTCTGCGAAGGTTACAAAAGATAAATAAGGGTAGCTTAATAAGAAAAAGGACTGCACTTTTCAGTGACGAAAGGTGCAGTCCTTTTTTTGTGAAATATTATTTTTGTCGGAGCTTTTTACACTCACCCCAGTATCGAAAAATTACTCTTATCGTGAGGCGGTCTTTCTTTTTCCGACAGCAGCCACAAAGCACACGGAGAAAGAAATGGCTGCGAAAATAAAAATACAGATGAAAACATCGTTCCAGCCACTCCTGTCGGCTATTCTTCCGAGAAGAGAAGTGGAAAGTGTGCTTCCGACATAACAGAAGGTGTTCAGAACTCCTGCTGAAAGCCCCGAGTCGATTTTATCTCTCGAATAAAGGGGTACGACACTCGTTATGACATTATTTACCGCTGACATAAGACAGGCTATTCCACCGAAAAGAAGAAGTGTGAGAGGAACGGATTTCAGACTCAGAGTAAGAATGATGAGTCCTATGAAAATGACCGATACGAAGTAGAAAATACCGTTGAGGGCGTTTTCGTCCTTTTCCTTTCTTCGAAGGAGATTTACCAGAGAGGTGCCGAATATCGAAAGGACGGGGAGCAGCAGTGTAACGATGATGGAAAGAGATGAGGTGACACCGAATTCCTCCTTGAGAATAGAAGGCACCCAGGTGGTTATGCCGTCCTTTATGAAGCCGTTGGTAACTGCAGAAATGAGGATAACTGCGAGCCCTATAACGAAAGCGGAAGTGAGAGAAAGCTTATCGGGAGTCTTTCTTTCCGTGTTTTCTGCCTTTTTCTTTTCTTTCTGAATTCTGCTCATTCCCGTGAACCACAGCACTGTCACTGCACCGGCTAAAGCTGACGCTACATAAAAAATCAGTGTCCAGCTTAGCTTCAGGTAAGAGAAAAGTGCCGCCAGACCATAGGCGATGAAGGTTCCCGAAGCCACGGTGGTGCTCATAACCATAACTGCCCGGGAAAGCTTGCTGTCAGCGAGATTGTCAGACAGGGTTCTGATAAGTGAAGACCAGAGTATGGACTGAAAGACACCGTTTAAAAGCCACAGATATTTCATCTGCCCGATTTCAGTGCAGAAAGTCATAACCAGATTTATAAGGCAGGAAGCACCGAGAGCTACGGTAACGGAGATTTTAGTATTATATTTACGGCATAGAATACCGTTTACAAGCTGACCTGCGCCGTAGGCAAAAAAGAAAAATGAGCTTACGGTTCCGGCTGCTTCTTTAGTTGTGCCGAGCTGGGAGAGAATCTCTACCATAGAGGCGTTGTAGTTAAGCCTTGCCACATAAGAAAAGGTGTAGGCTGCCCAGCACAGAAAAATAAGAAAATCTGATTTTTTGTTATTTAACGAATCGGTCATTTTGTTCACCTGAACCTGTGATTATCTTTTTGGTGAAGCTGCCTGCAAAAATGTTATCAGATGCGGACAGCTTTTCTTCATCGGAGTTTTCAAAGATTATGCCGATGTTTGCAGAGTATTTTTCTTCCGATGAAATGAAAAGATTGTTTTTAATTTCCACCGCATTAACACCGGGTCTGAAAATTATATAGCCTCTGCTGTTATTATTTAAGCACGAAGGTCCGTCGAAGATGTTATTATGGATAAAAATGTCGTGATGACCGCAGTCTCCGTGGTGACCGATGGCAGGAAAGCCTGCACATTTAAAGATATTGTTTTCTATTGTTATATTGCGGCAGAATGTATCATCCTTGCAGAAATCGATAAGTGTACCGTCGCAGTTGTAAACGGGGCCGTAGGAGCCGTCACGGGCAAGATCGAGCTGTATCTGCTCATTGAGAAGGTTTTCGGGGACACAGGTATACGAAGGTCCGTCAAAAACACAGCCTGATACTACAGCGTTTTCTGTCGAATTAAGCTCTATCATATGCCACATTGAGCAGTGACGGAACCGACAGCCTTCGATACGTATATTACGGCAGTGGACAGTATTCACGAGGGTTGATTTTTCGGTCGAAGCACAGTTTCCGTCGAATATCCCGCCTGAAATGATAACATCGTGAGTGCCCTCGTATCTGCCTTGCTCAGGCTCAGAATAAGAGGCGAGGAGATATCTTGTTATCGGTTCGCTTTCGGAATTTCTCAGAATTACAGCGTTGTCGGAAAGTCTGAAAATCTGATTTGAATAGAAAATAAGTGCCGCAGAGACGAGATAGACTCCGTCGGGGAAGTATACCGTACCTCCGTCCTTCACTGAATCTATACACTCCTGTAAAGCCTTGGTGTCGTCGTGTATTCCGTCGGCAAACACCTTTTTACTGTCTGTAACTTTTATGAAATTCATATTATTTTCCTCTCTTATGTAACGGTGAGCTGTTTATCAGAGATCAGAGAAGCTCTGATTTATGATGCTCTTTAGAAATTCTCGGGGCTGCTCCCGTAAGATGTGAGATGTCACGGTATTCACCCTCATAATCGGTGAAAAGTCCAAGTGGAATCTGTGATGTCCAGCCCTTTTCATTAAAAGCGGGAATGTCAGTTCCCGTAGCATAAAGAACAATCGCTGCCAGATCACGGATGTTCATTTCCTTGATTTCAGCATTTCTGACGCCTTTACCTGTAGCTGCGAAGGTTACATATTTTTCTTCGTCAGTCCAGCCTCCGTGATTTCCCTTTCCGTTTTCTTCTCTGGTTCCGCCGTGGTCTGCAATAACCATAAACAGAGTCTCTTCAGCTATTACTGCCTTTTCTGCAGCAGAGTAAACATCACCGATGAGCTTATCAACCTCACTGATAGCCTTTATGTGATTTTCGGTTCCGTAGCCGTATTTATGACCTGCACCGTCGGTGCTGTCGAAGTGGATAAAAAGAAAATCCGGCTTTTTGTTTCTGATGTAGTCACAGATAAGAGGGGTGAGCTCCTTGTCTCTTGCTGTAGCGTGAGAAACACGCAGATGTCTTTCTACGATTCCCTTGGTAATAGGATTCCAGTCGCAGTATGAGCCGAGTTCAGCTTCGGGATATTTCTTTCTTATACGACGGAAAACCGTGGGGTATTTTGACCACAGGGGATAGGGCAGAACAGAAACTCTGCGGTTAGTGAGCTTATGAACCTCAGGTCCGACACCGATGAGCATTGAGCCCCAGCATTCGGCACTGATGGTAGGTTTTGAGGAAAGAGCATGGTAAGTTACGGCTCCTTTTTCGAAGATACGGTCAAAATTCGGTGTATGGGCATCCTTGAACCAGCTGCCTGCACCGTCTGCACCGATAACGATTACATGTGAGTATTTTCTCTGCATAATATTACTCCTGTTCATAATTCATAAAAGAGAACAACCTCCCCGCTTTCGCAAGGAGGTTTCGTTTGGATTTCAGTTCCATTCCTTGTTCATAACGGCAAATGTCATTCTTTCCTGAATGCTTTCTTTACCGTGTCCCGTACCCTTGCCGCCATGGTCAGAGGTTACGATGATAAGCCAGTCTTCTGTGGCGTAGGTTTCTCTGTCTTCGATAGCCTTGATTACTTCATAACCGCATGCATCGGACTGAGTGAAAGCTTTTTTATAATTGGGATTATTGATAGTGAAACCGTAGCTGTGACCCTCTGAGTCTGTGTGCTCATAAATTACAAAGAGGAAATCGGGACATTCAGCCTTCTTTACTTCCTCCAAAACAAACTCATGGGAAGCGTCGTTATTTTTACAGTGATTAAAGGTAACACCGAGACCGTTCTGTTCGCAGTATTCCTTTTCGAGAAGGTAGGTGGCGTTATCTCTGCTGAAATGACCCTTCCAGCGTGTAATGAAGGATGCACTGTCGATGATCTTTTCTTCTGTGAGAGAGGTCATTACAGTTTTGTAATCCATAGTTTTTGTTATGTCATTTTTTGTAATGCCGTGCTTATCTGCCCACACACCGGTGAGAATGGAGCACCAGCCGGGAGCTGTAGATGTATCCTGAGTATTGACTTCGGGATAATTCACACCGCCGCAGTAGGTGAGGTTTTTGGATGCACCGTTCTCAATGAGGTATCCGATGGCACTGTTTTCCTGCTGCACTTCGGTGAGAACATCAGCTCTGCAGCCGTCATATCCGATGATGACGGCCTTTTTTTCAGTCTTGCCCTCGGGAAGCTCAGCTTCAAAATGCTCCCTGATAACAGAGTAGAGGTCAGTCTGGGGATAGGCTGTTTCTACAGTGTTTTCATAACCGACGGCAGTGATGTTCTGCATATATAATTCCTCGGTATCGTTTCTGTCTATGGCATATCTCATAAAATAAAAGTAAATACCCGTACCGATGAGAGCCAGAGTGATAACAACTGCGATGACGGCAATAAGAATTTTCTTTTTATTTTTCATTTTAATACCTCAGTTCAGATGGCTTCATTTTCTTTGTGGCGTTCGGCTCTGATTGTTTCGAGCTCACGGTACATCTGTTCCTTCTTTTCACCCTCGATATCATAGGAGGTTTTAAGAATGATAGCCTTGAGTACATTGGCGAGAGTGTAACCGAAGAGAAGGAAACCGAGGATTTTAAGGCAGGTGTCAAGATATGTAGGCTGGGCCTGCATAGTTTTTACAAGGTCGCCCTCTGCTGATGACATATAGCCTGCCCATGCAATCATAAAGGGAATAGCAAGGTCTCTTAAATAAATGCATGCAGAGTTTACCCAACCGGGAACGATACCCTGGATAGCTTCCATTCTTTCGCCGGTCTGCCATTCGAGATAATCGTAGAATTCAACATCGAAATGAGATTTTGAAAGCTCCTGAATACCGATACCGATACCGAAAATGAAATAGAACACATAGAAGAAAATACTGTTCCAGCCTTCAAAGAAGCGTATACCCATTTTAGCCTCAACAAAACAGATGCCGAAGAGAATGAAGGAGGCAACAGGTGAATAAATACCGCAGAACTTGAGAAGCTTTGTAGGTTCATGCTTTTTGGAGAGCTTGGTTGTGATAAGGTTACCTACGACAGTACCGATTGCTGTAGGAAGGGTAAGGAGAAGGTTCTTTGATGAGCCTACAGTGATAGCTGCGAGAAATGTTGACATCTTGCCGAGCATAGCAAAAGCGTTAACCCACTGCATAGCGTGGAAGGCACGGTAGTTCTTGTATTTGAACAGTGCGAACATAGCCTTTGAAACCTTGACCTTGTTTTTCTTGGGCAGTTCTATTCTTTCCTTACAGAAGATACCGCACATAAGGTTACCGAATGCAGTTACAGTAGCAGCAACGATTGCGAGAGTCATATACATCTTGTTTTTGTCGTCGCTGAAAAGACCGTAAACGAAGGTGCCGAGATAAGCTCCGCCGTAACCGATGTAGTAGGAAAGCTGCCAGATTGTAGCGACAGTTTTCTTTTCCTTGTGGTTGGGTGAAATAACCTGAACGAGATTCTGGCTATGTGTAGTGAATACATTGAATGCGGACTGACAGCAGGCTATACCGTAGCGAAGCATATTCATCTGCTGAATAGACCAGCCCTGCGGAACATAGAAATATAAAACGGTAAGCATGAATGTGGGAACAAGGCAGATAAAGTACCAGTGACGGTATCTGCCGAGGCTTGTTTTCCAGTTCTGTACTATAAATCCGCCTATGATACCGAACAGAATACCGCATATTGTGGTAAGAGTGGTCTGAACTGCGAGAATAGCTGCTATACCGTCAGCATCTACTCCGGCCGGTCCGTAATAAAGCTCGTGAAGGAAGGCGGCTGCGAGTGAGCCTGTAAGTGTTGTGCCGAACATACCGCCGGCACGGGAGAGTAATACACAGAAATATTCAAACTTTGTTATGTATTTACCTTCTCCGTGTGAAAGAGCACCCTGCGGTGCTTCAGTGGGATTAATAGTCTTTTTCTTTGACATCATATCATCTCCTGAAATCTATTTAGTAAATCTTAACATTATTTTGATTTATTTTCAAGGTTTTTAGTAAAATAATACAATTTGTTTTTTTAATTTTTTTATAGGTTTGTTTTGGAAAAATCTGCTTCTTAAGCCTTGCACTTTGGGTGTCGTAAGAGAATGCGAACATATGTGTCTGAGGGCAAAGAAAGAACTCAGCAGCTTTTAAACTACTGAGTCATAGTGCGAGTGTTCATAAGGGGTTTACTCAAACTTAATGGTCTTTATCAATTGATAAATATTGCTGTTTTTCTTTCAGCATTTCATTAAGCTTTTTAGTATTCCGTTTAACTACGCAATAAATAATTGCCCAGACCGCCAGATATCCGACAACAAAAATACCGGAGAAAACCAAAATCGGTGTTGTGCCCAAATCAATCCAATCATTAAGCAAATACGCACCTAAATAGCTGAAATATAAGATAACACCGTGAATCAGAATTGCCACCATCAGGGGCAGGCGTTCTATCTGATAAACAGCATTCATACCGCCTGCCATAAAGGCAAGGGCAGTTATTGAAAAAATCCCTATGCAGACCTGATTAACAGTTAATGTATCTATAAGACCCTTATGATGCAGAATCAGATATAAAACAGCAAGAACGATCGGACCGAACCCGCAAGCAATCAGACCTCTGCGAAAAAATTCCGTAATAAATCTTTTCATATTCCATCGTACCTCCTTCTTATTTGTGAAAAGCAACGCCTTGAAACATACTCACGATAACCGCATCTGAATACTGCATCCACACCGCCGTTGAACACTGCGACAAAACGCTCAATGCGGTGTTCGTTAGCAAGAGCAGACTTGTTAATACGTATAAAATAAGAAGGCAGAATATTCTCTAAATCACGAAGCCTTTCCTGAATACGATAGCGATTTCCCTTAGTATCGACAGCTGTTACCTTTTTATCAACAACAGTTATACACTCTATTTCAGAGAATAAGAGCTTTTTCATCTCATCATCATTGTATCCCATAATGCTTTCAGCACCTGAAAAGCTACAGACGAGATTTTCTATCTGCTCAGTCAGAGAAGAGGGAGCGTGAACCTTTGCAATTATCTCTTCTTCCGCATCTTTATCTATAATGAGTTTGTATTTCATCGCATCAAATCCTTATTGTTTTTTCATTTGTCTGAGGAAGCTGAGAACAGCTATCGCAGTTATAAATACACTGTACAGAATAATGGACATAACGTGAGTTATGGCAAGCTCAAAGTTCCCGCTGAATAAAGCTTTTTCCATTTCTGCTGCGTGAACAAAGGGTAGCACATTGGCAATTTTTTCGAAAAAGCCGCCTACAAGTTTCAAATCAAACCATACTCCGGATAACCACGCAGATAGATTAGTAAGCAATGCACCGCAAATGCCGCCGACTTGTTTAACACCAAGGATACTTCCACATAAAAGCCCTAATGCAATATTTAAAACAGCCATAGGTATTATGCCTATTATAGCATAAATAATGTTTATGCTGACCGTCAATCCTAAAGGAATCGCAAACAGGTAACAAATGATTGTCTGACTAACGGCAAGAGGTAAAAGCGGTAGCATATAGCCAAGAATAAAATCAAACCCCGTAAGCGGTGTTGCGTATAATCTTTGCAAAAAAGCACTTTCTCGGTCTTTAGCAATCAGCGTGGCAGAGAAAAGTGTCATAAATGACAAACCGAATACCGTAATGCCGGGCGTAAGTGTGTCAATATCAAACAGTTCTACGGGGATATTTTTCTGCAAGCTACTCAGAAGTAATAGTAACACCAAGGGAAAACCGAGACCGAAAGCAAGGTTTATCGGGTCACGCAGAATCTCCTTTGTACACCTTTTTGCAAATGTCAACATTCTCATAATGCACCCTCCTTCACTATAGAAACGAAGGCTGATTCAAAGTCATTTGCACCTGTCATTATCTTCAATTCTTCTGCAGTTCCTACAGCAAGAAGATTACCGTCTTTCATTATACCTATACGGTCAGAAAGTGATTCTGCTTCTTCCATATAATGTGTTGTAAGAATAACGGTTACTTTGCCCTTCAATGAGCGAATCATATCCCAAAGCTCGTGCCGTGCAATAACATCCAAGCCAAGAGTAGGTTCATCCAAAAAAAGAATGTGAGGTTCACTGATTAGTGCCATAGCAATACTTACACGGCGTTGCCATCCACCCGACAGCTTGCCTGCTCTTCTGTTTAAAACAGAATCTAAAGCAAATTGCTCGGTAAGCTCATTGATTTTGGCTTTGCTTTTTTCTTTTGAAAAGCCATGAATACCACACATTAATTCAAGGTTTTCCTTTACAGAAAGATTCGGAGCTACTGCAGTTTCCTGAGGTGATACACTTATCAATCGCTTTACCTGTTCGGGCTGTTTAGTTACACTGTATCCACCTATAAATGCATCCCCGTCCGTTGGTTTTGTTATACAGGTTAACATCTTTACCGTTGTAGTTTTTCCTGCTCCGTTAACGCCTAACAGAGAGAAGAGTTCTCCTTGATGTATTTCTGAATTGAGCTTATTCACAGCAGTAAGATTTTTATACTTTTTGACAAGCTCAACTGTTTTTATTTCTTGCATTTATGTTAGCCTCCTTTTTATTTGCAGTACCATCATAGCAAATATAAAAGAGGAAATGTTGGTTTTTATTTAATCGGTCATTTATCGCATCTCATCGGTTACAAAAAGTATATCACATTATCATACTGTATTTCAAATTACATATCCTTGTACTTTAAGTTTCAGTGCAGGGATTTTATAAATGCAAAATTTTTAAGTAAAGGAAATGAAAAATGCTTTAGTAAACTAACTGAAAAACCGGTAAAAAAGCGTGGCATAAGTCTTATCAAGCACTGAATCGTACATACAAAATCCACTTGTTAAGGGCAACCCTAAAACCCCAAAAAAGTCGCACTCCGAAAGGTATGCGACGATACATAAAACTATTAAATTATATACAAAATTCTATTTAAAGCAAAAAAAATGAGTATTCACAGGTAAATCCTTTATGAATACTCACTATGGTGCGAGAGACGGGACTTGAACCCGTACGAGCTGCCCCACACGCCCCTCAAACGTGCGCGTCTGCCGATTCCGCCACTCTCGCATATTAACTTTCCGCTCTCTCGAGCGCCTGTATAATATAACACCATTGAAAGGAAAAGTCAATAGTTTTTTTCAAAAAAATTCTCTTTTTTACAAAAAAATTCCCGCCGGTTTTTCCGACGGGAAAGATTTTATACCTGAAGCTGAAGGGGAAGAGAAATAGCACTGTCAGAAATGATGGCTCCTTCTTCCAGGCAAACATAGTACTGATAATATTCAGGTGTGTAGTAGAAATCACCGTCATCTACTGTAATGTAGCAACAGATAAGTGTTTCACCGCCACTTTCTGAGAGAGTGATTTCTAAGTTTGCACTGACCTTCTGGATTACGGCAGAGGAAGACATTTCATAAATGAAGACCTCACCGGGAGCAGTAATATTTTCACCGAAGGGTGTAGAGATTTCCAGAATCACCTCATCGAAGAATTCGTCTTCAGGAGTACTTATAATGGTATAATCCTCGATAGATGTGTAAATTCTTCCGTCGGCAGATTCGTCACCGTCAGAGAATCCCGGGAACACCAGTTCGGGAGTTTCCGTACGGATGGTGGTGGGAGGAGCAGTAGTAGTGACAGGAGCTGTAGTAGAAGTTGTTGTTTCCGTGGTAGTAGGTGCAGTGGTGGTTTCCGTGGTAGTAGGTGCGGTGGTAGTTTCGGTTGTGGTTGGCGCAGTGGTTGTAACCGTAGGCGGAACAGTTGTTGCTACAGTGGGAGCGGCAGTGGTTGTAACAGTAGGAAGAACCACAGATGTGTCGGTGGTGTTTTTATCCGAACCGGAGCCTCCGCCTATAAATATCACACCGATTATGAGTGCTGCCACAGCTATGATAGCAGCTATGAGCAGATACATTTTTTTATTGTCTGTTCCGTCATCCTCGTCATCGTCTTCGGTTGACTCCTTGAAGGCTTGTCTGAAGGCAACCTTTTCTGCTTCAGACGCTGCTGTTTCAGGCTTAAGATAAACCGAAACCTCTTCTTCCTCTTCTTCGTCTGCGATTTCGAAGCCTGACACAGGAGAAAGGGGAGTGAGCGGAACATAGACGGGAGCCTGGGGTGCAGGCTGATAAACGGGAGGTGTTTCCTCGTGAGCGTTCATCATATCCTCGTATCTTTCGAATGCAGTCTTCATAAGAAGAGGATTGAAATATCTGTCAGACTGTCTGAAGGCAGTTGCCTTTGCGATAATTCTGGCGGTTTCTCTGTCTGCATTTGCAGGAGCACTTAAAGCTTCTCCACGCATCTGTTTTCTGAAGGCTTCTTCTCTGTCGGCAAGAGAGACGGGAGCCGGATATTCCGGAAGGAATGGCAAACGGTTGTCGTTGAGAAGCTTATAAAGGAGAACACCGATAGAATAAATATCTGAATTAGTGTCATAGGCGGCATTGTTGTACACTTCGGGAGCCATATAGGGAGAAACTTCATTTCTTACACGGCCGCTGATGTTTGAAATGCCGAAATCGCCTAATTTGAAGTTGCCTTCGTCATCGACATAAATGTTTTCGGGCTTTATCTGATGGTGGATGATACCTATGCTTCTGAAGCCTTCGGCAGCGGTACACAAGTCGTAGCCGATTTTCACGGCCTGTCTTGACGTGATGTCATTTACCTTTATCTTTTCACTGAAGGGTGAGAGAAGCTCCATAAGCATAACCACATAAAAGCAGGAGCTTTCCTTGACTATGCGGAAGTTATCGAAGCGCACTATGTTTGCATTGGTACGCAGAGAGAGCATTTTGTTCATGTTTTCTGTGACCGCCGCTTCGAGAGTGTCAAGATATTCTCCGATGTTTTTGTATTTACCCGATTCGATTACTCTGCTGAGCTCTTTATTGTTGGCAGGAAATTTGACTGTTTTAAGAGCTAAAAACTCTGTAACACCGTCTACTGTCTTGTAGACCTTGAAAACCTTGGAGCTTCTGCCTTCAGCGAGCTTTGAATCGACATACCAGGAGCCGAAAATAGGCTCAAGTGCTTTAAGCTTTTCTATTGTCATCGTTTATCCAACTCCTTTAAAAGATAATCTGTCTGTTATAATAACATTTAAGGGGGATTAAGTCAAGAAATCGGAGTAGAAAAAACTGAGAGTGAAAAATATATTGAAAAGTGGTATCGTTAAAAATATACTATTGAATTATTGCCTACATTATGCTATAATACAGGATAAGCAAAAAAAGACATAAGAAAAATTGTTGCGAATTTGGAGTAAACAATCGTTGGAAAGAGGAATTGAATATGGATGGTTTTAATTTTAAATTTTCAGTGGTGATGCCTGTTTATGACGTCGAAATGTATCTCGAAGAAAGCATACTTTCCGTAGTGAATCAGACTATAGGTTTCAAAGACAATGTGCAGTTGATTCTTATAAACGACGGTTCCCCGGACAATTCAGCTGAAATATGTCTTAAATATAAGGAAATGTACCCGGACAACATTGTGTATATAGAGCAGGAAAATTCCGGTGTAAGTGCAGCACGTAATAACGGTCTTAAAGCTGTCGAGGGTAAATATGTAAACTTTCTTGATTCGGACGATTTGTGGGATAATGATGCCTTTGAAAAGGTGTATGAATTTTTTGAGGAAAACGAGAAAAAGACAGATGTCGTTACTGTCGGTATCAAAGAATTCGAGGCTATAGAAAAAGACCATATCACTAACTTTCGCTTAAGAAAAGGGGATAGAGTCGCTGATTTGTTTGCTCTTGATGAGGTTAGTTCTGTGGTTCTGCAGGTTGCATCATCGTTTTTTAAGACTAAGGCTTTGAAAGATGTTGAATTCAAGGACGGACTGAAATACGGAGAAGATTCACTTTTCGTAAACACTATTATTATGAAAAGAATGACAGTCGGATTTCTCAGTGACGTGTTTTACCATTACCGTCGCAGAAATGCCGGAACCTCTGCCGTTCAGACACTGAAAAATACGGAATATTTTTATCTGGACAGATTAAATGAATATCTTATGGAACTCATAAATCTGTCTGTAGAAAAGTTCGGATGTGTACCTTTATATATTCAGAATGTCGTTTATTATGATTTTGGTTGGCATCTTATGCAGCCTGCATATAAAGAGCTTGATTCTGAAAAATATGAAGAATTTATTGCAACATGTAAAAAGGTACTCAGTTATATCGAAGACAGAGTGATAATGTTTAATTTTGTGCACAGTTCTGTACCTAAAAAGAATGCGGCTTTCAGACTTAAGTACGGTGTGGAAGATTGGTATTCTATGTGCCGTTTCGATCCTACCAGAAAAGCTATATGTTATAAGGATATGAATCTGTTATCTTTGACCAGAAACAGATATCTTCTTATAATGCACTTCATTAAAATCAGAGGAAATAAGCTTGTTTTGGAGGGAATTATTGCTGACTGGCTTTTTGATATGACAGCACGCAAGGTAAACCTTGTTTTCAAAAGCGGCGATGAAACCTTTAAAACAAAAATCAACGGTTTCTCTCATAAAAAATATGAAACCTGTTTCGGTGAATATGAACAGTACAGACGTTTTTACTGTGAGATACCTCTGGAAAAATTACAGTACGGCGAAGACGGATTAGCTAAAGTAAGAGCAGTTGCGAAATTCGGACGTAAAGAAGCTCGTCTCGGCTATAACTATTTCAAGTTCTGTTTCTCTTCAAACTCTTTCAAACCGTCTTATAAATTTTTCGGTAATCATTATCTTAAATGCTTCAGATCAGTTATTCATGTCGGAAAGGTTTCGGGGCGTAAGGAAAAGCTGAAGACGATGTATGAGTTTGAGCGTGAGTGTCAATCATGGCTTAAAGAACAGGGTCGTAAAGATATTGTGCGCTTGCGTCGCCAATATTTCAAATATAAGCTGCTGCACAGAAATGCTCCGAAAATCTGGCTTATTTCTGACCGAGTAGAAAATGCGGGCGATAATGGAGAGGTTTTCTTCAAATATCTGAACAAAATCAAAAAAGAAACCAATGAGCTTGATAATGTCAGACCGATTTTTGTTATAAGCAAAAATGCCAAATGCATAGACCGCCTCAAGAGTGAAGGCGAGGTTGTGTTTATCGAAGATAAAAAGTTCCCGATTTATTTCCTTATGGCAGATAAGATTATTTCCTCGGGTGCCAGTGACTTTACGATGAACCCCTTCGGAAAAGACAGAGTATATCTGGTGGATCTGTTTGAATTCAAATATTATTATCTTCAGCACGGTGTGGCCTGTGCAGACCTTTCAGTGTGGCTTAACAGATTCTATAAGAATATAGAGATGATCTTTGCGACCTCAGAGAGAGAAAAGAACAGCTTCATCGAGGATAATTACTACTACAAGGATAAAAATGTAGTGATAGCAGGGCAGTCAAGATTTGACGATCTGTATGATGATGCACAGAAGCAGATTCTTATTCTTCCTACATGGAGAAAGTCCATTAAAGAAAGTTATGATGAAAATACCACCAGTGTGTATTTTGACGGATTTAAGGATACTGAGTATTTCAAATATTATAACGGTCTTATCAATAACGAAAGATTGCTCGGTAAGATGAAGGAATACGGTTACACAGGACTTTTCTGTATTCATCCCATTCATATGAAGCAGACCGTCGATTTCACAGAAAACAGTGTGTTCAAGGTAAATGACGGATATATCGACTACAACGATGTATTTGCCCGATCTTCGATGATGATTACGGACTATTCGAGTGTTCTTTTCGACTTCGCATATCTCAGAAAGCCTGTTGTCTACACTCATTTTGACAAAGAAGATTTCTTTGCAGGACAGATCTACGATGAAGGATATTTCAGTTATGAAAATGACGGCTTCGGTCCTGTTTGTTATGATATGGAAAGCACTGTGGATGCGATAATTGCGGCTATGGAGCGTGACTGTAAAAACGAACAGAAGTATCTTGACCGAATAAACAGCTTTTACGCTTATAGCGATAAAAATAACTGCGAAAGAATTTATAATGCCATTATGGGCAAAAGTGAATGATTTTCAATAAGGGGAACACGAATGATATTTTTTATTTTTCTTTTATCATTGATAATTTTTTATGAGCTGAAAATCGTTGACAAAAATGAATTTAATAAAGATTATCTTTCAATCGGACAAACGACAGCTGTGAACGGTGTATTTGTTTTTCTGGTTTTTATCAGTCACGCGTGTCAATATATTAAGCCTGACGGTGTTTTTGACGGTCCGTATTCGGTTCTTAAAACAAACCTCGGACAAATGATAGTTGTTACGTTTCTTTTTTATTCAGGGTACGGAATTATGGAATCCATAAGTAAAAAGGGGCACAGCTATGTAAGAGAAATTCCTTTCAAACGCTTCTTCAGGTTGTTTTACCATATGGTGATTGCGGTTCTTCTTTATGTCGTTCTGAATTTGTTCCTCAGTAATCCTTTCGATCTGAAAAAGACTTTGTTGGCTTTTACTGGCTGGACGAGTATAGGCAACAGTAACTGGTATATATTAGCTGTGTTTGCTGTTTATATTATGACTTTTGTTGCGTTTTTTATTTTCAGAAAAAACAGATATATCGCAGCGACCGCGGTAACTCTTCTGTCGATAGGCTATATTTATCTGCTTATAAAAGCAGGAAAAGAATCCTGGTATTATAATACGATTATACTTTATTCTGTCGGTATGTGGTACTCTCTGATAAAAAAGCATATAGATGCTGTAGTTATGAAAAACGATGTTGTTTATATGTGTATAGGTGCAGTTGCAGTGTCAGTTTATTATTATGTGTTCCTTAACAGAAGTAAAAATGTCGTATGGTATTCTGCATGGGGAATACTCTTTATGACTTTGGTTCTCATGCTTACGATGAAGCTTGGTATCGGTAATCGGATACTTAGTTGGTTCGGATCTCATGTTTTCAGCATATATATCCTTCAACGCATACCTATGGCTGTACTTAGCAGTATGGGTCTGAACAGTTCCCATAAATATGCTTTTGTGGTGATCAGTTTCTTTATTACTGCTGCTCTTGCTATGGTTTATGACAGTGCAGTAGGTAAGCTCGATGAGCTTGTGTACAGCAGAAAAAAGATAAAAGTATAATACAGATTCATAAGAAAATTGTAAATCAGGCAACCGACAGTTGATCGGATGCCTGATTTTTTATATATAAATTATACATTTAACATTTTTATCTTGAAATCCTTTATCTTCTGTGTTATCATTAATGATAAGAGTTAAAAGGAAAATTATAACTATAAATAATACAAATAAACAGGAGTGATATTATGAAGTGCAGTTACTGCGGAAACGAACTTGAAAAGGGTGCTGATTTCTGCCCGGAATGCGGTATGATTTTAGGACTCAGTGAAACCCGTGAGGATAAAAAAAGTGAAACACAGGAGCCGGAATTCAAGGTTCCCGAATATACACCCAATGTCTTTATGGCAGGCGATGTAGAAGAGGAAACTGATGCACCTGCTATGGAGCTCGAAAGTGACAGCGCAGAGGAAACTGTTCCCGTGACGGAAAATATTCCCGAATATGTTTCTCAGCTGCCTGATGATGAGCCGACAGAGTTTGAGGATGTTTCATCAGGAGTACAGGAGGAAAATCTTGTGGCTCCCGAATACACTCCCGCTCCCGATGTACCTGCTGAGGATGAGCTTGACATAAGAGTTCCCGGAGATAAGATTACATATCCCGAATATGAGTCATATAAAAATCAGCAGGCAGAAAATGAAGTAATTACTCCTACCGAAGAGGAGACAGCTGATAAAGGCTCTGATGATATATATGTGGAGCCCTCCAAAAAGAAGAACGGTGCACTTTCCGTATTCCTTATTATCGCTGTTATCTGTGTGCTTGTAGGCGGTGTTTACGCTGTAAAGAATTTCCTTCCTTCATCTGATGGCGGTGAAACCACTACCACTGAGGCTCAGCAGGCAGGTGCTGTTTCCGAAGAAGACACCACTGAGGCAGAGGATACCACTGAAGCTGAAGAAGATACTACAGAAGAAGATACCACTGAAGCCGAAGAGAATACAACTGAAGCTGAAGAAACTGAAGCTGCTACAGAGGAAGTAACAGAGAAAACAACCGAGAAGGAAGAATCCTCAGCTGCTGTCACTACTGTGGCACCGCCCACATCAAAGCCTGTAGTTACTACTAAGCCTGCAGCAACCGGCAGACCTTCTGCGACAAGACCTTCCTCAACAAAACCTGACCCCTACGGCATCAATGATGTAACTGTCGTTAAACCCGGCAGAATGGGCAAGGGATACACTCTTTACTGCACAGCAGAAGGTGTTATTCTCAGAAACGCTCCTTCAAAATCTTCCGAAAGAGTTCTTTATCTTTCTAAGGGCGCTGACCTTACTGTCTATGCTAAAGAAAACGGATTCTACTATGTAAGAAGCAACCGTTACGGTGTTTACGGATGGGTAAGTGAAGCTTATACTTCCGAAAGCAGACCCGAAGCTGAAACCACTAAGGTTGATAAGGGTACTGTCACACCCGATAAAAAATACGATAAGCCTGAGACAAAAATAACAGTCAACGGACTCAATCTCCGCAAGGGTCCCGGTAAGGATTATGATGTAATCATACTTATTCCGAAAAATTATCCCGTAAAGGTAATCGGACGTAAGAGCGGAGTTCCCGGCTGGGTATATGTAACAGATACCACCTACGGTCATTCAGGTTGGGTATCATCCGAATATATCAAGTAATATAACCAATAGGAGAAGATAATTATGATGACACTTAAAACACGCTGGGCAGACGAGGCTATGTGTGATTTACCTCTTCCTGAATATCCCCGTCCTCAGATGGTCAGAGAAAACTGGACTAACCTTAACGGTATGTTTGATTTTGCGATCTGCGATGAAAAAACTGAATGGTGTGAAGAATATACCGAACAGATAAGAGTTCCCTTTGCAGTTGAAAGCTGTCTTTCCGGTATCTGCAGAAGAGTAAGTGCCAAAGACCGTCTCTGGTACCGTAAAAAATTCACCGCTGACACAAAGGGCAGAACACTTCTCCATTTCGGTGCAGTAGACTGGCAGTGTAAGGTTTTCGTAAACGGTGAAGAGGTAGGCTCACATACGGGTGGATATTGCCCCTTTACTGTCGATATTACTTCTGCTCTTAAGGACGGTGAAAACGAATTAACCGTAAAGGTTTACGATCCTACGGATGAGGGATGGCAGAACAGAGGTAAGCAGGCCGGTGAATCACACGGCTTCTGGTACACCTCCACATCGGGTATATGGCAGACTGTCTGGCTCGAAAAGGTAAGTAATAACTACATCAGAGATTATAAGCTTACTCCTGATATTGATAAGGGTATCATCAATATTAAAACACATCTCCACGGCAAAGGTGACCTTTACCTTAAAATATATGACGGTGAAGCTCTCGTAGCTGAAAAGGCGATAGGAACCGATGATTTTTCTGAGATTCCCGATGCTAAGCTCTGGAGCCCCGAGGAACCGAATCTCTATGATTTCGTTCTTGAACTCAGAAACGGTGATGCAGCTGAAGACAGCGTAAAGGGTTACTTCGCTATGAGAAAGTTCAGCATCGGTGAATACGGTGGCTATAACAGACTCTTCCTTAATAACAAGCCTTATTTCCAGAGAGGTCTTCTCGATCAGGGCTATTGGAGCGACGGTGGTATGACACCTCCTACAGACGAGGCTATGATTTATGATATTCAGGTTATGAAGGATCTGGGCTTTAATATGCTTCGTAAGCATATTAAGGTAGAGCCTGCCAGATGGTATTATCACTGCGATAAGATAGGTATGCTTGTATGGCAGGATATGGTTTCCGGCGGTAAGGCTCTCAATACCTTCCACGCAGGTGTGCTTCCCAATGTGCAGGGTGTTCTTAATCCTATCGTAAACCTCAGTAAGAAGGACAACGCTTATGCGACCTTTAACCGTGACAGAATCGAATGGAGACAGCAGTTCGAGGATGAACTCTTCGAAATGATAGACTCACTTTACAACTATCCTTCAATTTGCTGCTGGGTACCCTTCAATGAGGGCTGGGGACAGTTCGATGCAAAGAGAATCGGTGATACCGTAAAGGGATATGATCCGACCCGTTTTGTTGATCACGCCAGCGGTTGGTATGATCAGAAGGGCTGCGACTTCAGAAGTATGCATAAATACATTCTTCCCGTTATTCTTCCTAAATATGACGGCAGACCTATCGTGCTGAGCGAATATGGCGGATACAGCAACAAAATACCGAACCACGTATGGAACTGGGAAAAGAGCTTCGGCTATCAGATGTATAAGGATAAGGATGCACTTACAGCTGCATATAAAAAGCTCCACGAAAAGCAGATTATTCCCAATATCAAAAAAGGACTTTCCGCTACGGTTTACACCCAGGTTTCTGACGTTGAGTTTGAGGTAAACGGTATGCTTTCTTACGACAGAGAGCTTATCAAGCTTCATGAAGATGTAGTCAGAGAAATCAACGAAAAAATGACTTATTAAAATTACAGGGCGCTGACCTTCCGGTCGGCGCTTTAGTGAAGGTGGAAGAAAAATGAAGGATAAAGGCTATACCAAGCTTAAGCTTTTATACATAAAGGATTATCTGGAAAAGAACAGTGATGAGGACCATCCCGTAAGTGTAGAAGTTTTGACAGATATGCTGGAGGAAAAGGGGATAACCTGTGAAAGAAAATCTGTTTACAGTGATGTGAAGGCTCTTAAGGAGTACGGAGTGGATATCGCTTCTGTTAAAAAACCTTTTACAGGCTATGCGGTTCTTTCCCGTGACTTCGAGGTGCCTGAAATCAGACTTCTTATTGATGCGGTTCAGGCGGCAGATTTTATTTCTCCTAAAAAGACTAAAGAGCTTATCGATAAAATGGGGACTCTTTGTAGCTCCTTCCAGAGTAAGAGCCTTCAGAAGCAGGTGTGTATTGACCACAGAGTAAAATGTGCCAATGAGGAGATTTACTATAATATAGATGTAGTAAGCCGTGCCATACAGCAGAAAAAGAAAATCAGCTTCATTTACTACAAAAGAAAGCTGAAGGACGGTGAAAAGGTTATTGTCAGCGATGAAAAGGCCTTCACCGTAAGCCCCTACGCACTTATATGGAGTAATGACCATTATTATCTTGTTTCGAACAACGAAAAATATGATAACCTTATGCATACCCGTATCGACCGTATGAAAAAGGTTAACATAATCACTGACACGGCAAGAGATTTTTCCGAGGTTTCCGAATACAAAAATTATTTCGATGTAGCTGATTATTCTTCTAAAAGCTTCAATATGTACAGCGGTGACACACAGAGACTTGTGATTTCCTGTGACAACTCTATTTTAGAGGAAATTATTGATCGCTTCGGTGACGAGGGCATAAGAGCCGACAAGGATGAAACGAGATTTATTCTTTCCTCACGCTGCGCTCTGAGTGAAGGCCTTGCTTCGTGGATAATGCAGTTCGGTAATAAGGTGAAGGTTCTGGAGCCTGCGAAACTCCGTGAGGATGTAATAAAAAAGGCTGAGGAGATACTCAGTGCATATATTTAAAATTACAGGTGCTTTCTTTAATAGGGAAGCACCTATTTTATTAGATTTGTTTAATTTATCTTAAAGTTTATTAATTATGGTGAAACTGACGGATAAATTATGATATAAAGAAGATAGAAAGGGAGTGATAATATGAAGAAAACAGTATTTCTTACCGGTGCTACAGGTAATATGGGCTTTGCAGGGTTTAAGGAGCTTTATGAAAGAAAGCATATGTATAATATGGTGCTTCTGGTATATGAGGGCGAAAAAAAGGAGAAGCTTGAAAAGCTTGAGCCTTATAAGGATGACCCTTCTGTAAGAATAGTTTACGGTGATCTGGTGAACTATGAGGATGTTTTAAAGTGCGTGGAAGGCTGTGATATTGTTCTTCATGTAGGCGGTATGGTTTCACCTGCGGCCGACTATTTCCCGAAAAGAACTCTTGAAGTCAATGTCAAGGCTATGGAAAACATAGTGAAAGCGGTGAAGGCACAGGATAATGCTGACAGCATTAAGGTGGTTTACATAGGTACAGTAGCACAGACAGGTGACAGAAATATACCTACTCACTGGGGCAGAACAGGCGATCCGATACAGATAAGTGTTTATGACCATTATGCACTCAGTAAGACTGTAGCCGAAAGAATACTCGCCGAGTCCGGTCTCAGATACTGGGTTTCTCTGAGACAGACAGGTATTCTCTATCCTGAGATACTTAAGAATATGGATCCGATTATGTTTCATGTTCCCGTAAACGGTGTGCTGGAATGGGTTACGGTGGAGGACAGCGGAAGACTCTGTGCCAAGGCATGCAACGACAAGGTTCCTGAGGATTTCTGGAGAAGATTTTATAATATCAGCTCAGGACCCGATTACCGTATAACCAATTACGAGTTTGAAGTGATGCTCCTTAATGCGATAGGAATGAGAGGAAAGGATATACCTAAAAAGCTTTTTCAGCCTAACTGGTTTATTCTTCAGAATTTTCACGGTCAGTGGTATACGGATGCAGATATTCTCGAGGAGTACCTGCATTTCCGTCTGAATGTACCCATTAAGGAATATTTTAAGAAACTTGCAACTAAAGCACCCTCTTTTTATAAGCTTTCAGCTATAGCTCCTGCTGAGCTGCTGAAGAAGAATATGATGATGCCTCTGGCAAACACTCCGCTTTACGGTACGCAGGCGTGGACAGCAAACGGTATAAAAGACAGAGTAACAGCTTTTTACGGCTCCATGGAAAAGTATAAAGCGATACCCGAAAAATGGAAGGATTTTGAAATAGTTATCCCTGACAAGCAGGAAATGAGTTATCTTGACCACGGATACGATGAGAGTAAGGATTTCCTTTCGCTTAAAATAAGTGATATGAAAAAGGCTGCGGCATTCAGGGGCGGAAAATGTCTTAGTAAGGTAATGGGTAAAGATATGTATGAGCCTCTCGAATGGAAGTGTGCTCACGGTCATAAATTCAGTATGTCGCCTAATCTTGTTTTGAGGGGAGGGCATTGGTGTCCTGAATGTATGCCTTTACCATGGAGATACGATGAAATAGCTAAAAAGAATCCCTTCTTTGCACAGGTATGGTATTCTCACCACAGTGAGGATGAAAATAACGTATATACTGAGGATATTTATTTTGCTTACGAAAAAGATTAAAAAACAACGGAAAATATTTCAGAAAATCGTTGACAAAGATTGACTCTTATGATATACTTCTTCATACCGCATATTACGGGCGGCGTATTTTTGTGCGCCATAAAGATTAAATCTGCCCCAAAGTAGCGAGTCCATAATAAAGGAAGGAAAGAAACTATGTACGCAATTATCGAAACAGGCGGCAAGCAGTATAAGGTAGAAGCAGGCGATACCCTCTTCATCGAAAAGCTTGACGTGGAAGCAGACTCCGAGGTTACCTTTGACAAGGTTATCGCAGTTGGCAGCGACGACGGCATCAAGGTTGGTGCTCCCTACGTTGACGGTGCTACCGTAACAGCAAAGGCAATCAAAAACGGTAAGGGTAAGAAGATTGTTGTCTTCACTTACAAGTGCAAGAAGAATGCAAAGCGTAAGATGGGCCACAGACAGCCTTACACTAAGGTTGAAATCGCAGCTATCAACGCTTAATTATGATTAAGGCTACCTTCTTTAAGAATAAAGGAATTATCTCAGGTTTTCTCATTAAGGGACACAGCGGCTATGCTGAAGAGGGAAGTGATGTTATTTGTGCATCTGTTTCCTCGGCGGCATATATGGCAGCTAACACTCTTACAGAAATTATCGGTGCAGAGGCTGATATCACTGTCGATGACGGATATCTGCATCTGACGGTAAAGGAAACGAACGATAAAACCGGAATTATTCTGCAGGGCCTTGAACTTCACATCAGCACTCTGGCACAGGATTATGACGAGTACATTCTGTGCGAAGAAAAAACTCTTTAAAAATACTACGGAGGTGTAACAAATGCTTAAGATAAACATTCAATTATTCGCTCACAAAAAAGGTATGGGTTCTACCCGTAACGGCCGTGATTCAGAATCAAAGAGACTTGGTGTTAAGCGTGCAGACGGTCAGTTCGTTCTCGCAGGTAACATCCTTGTTAAGCAGCGCGGCACACACATCCATCCCGGCAACAACGTAGGCAAGGGTAAGGATGATACTCTCTTCGCTCTTATCGACGGTAAGGTTAAGTTCGAAAGAATGGGCAAAGACCGTAAAAAGGTAAGCGTTTACGCTGTTGAGCAGTAATAAAGCATTTATAATTGCAAACATAGCACGTCAGAAATGGCGTGCTCTTTTTTTATTGAAACAAAAATTATAAACCACAGCGTGTCGCACTCTGCAAAAGAACAAAAATCCATTGTACAAGCCGATTAATTTCGGATGTACAATGGATTATTTTAAATTCCGCTTATGCTTTCCTTCATTCTGAAACTGTATCCGTGATCTTCCATTTCTTTCATATTCCTGAGGATATATCCAGCACCCTTTGCAGCGCAGTGTTCGGGGTCTGCGGCACGTTTTACCTTAATGCCGAGACGGGATGAAAGCTCCCTGTCAAGACCGGGAAGCTTAGCCACACCGCCTGTCAGAAGTATCCCTTCGTGGCAGATGTCTGAGTAAAGCTCAGCAGGAGACTGCTCCATAACATCTACTATTGCTTCGAAAATCAGATTGATCTGATCCTTCAGTGCGTCATAAACCTCAGTAGAGGAAATATTGAATATTTCAGGCATACCCGTTACATAGTTTTTACCCGTTGCCTCCATTTCGATTTCCTCACTTCGTTTAAAGGCACAGCCGACGGTATGCTTTATCTTTTTGGCTGTAATGAGACCGATGTTTATGTTTTTTTCTTTCTTTACGTATTGCTGTATGGCTTCATCCATAGTGTCACCTGCTGTTCTCAGCGAAGCGGCATAGGCGACAGTTCCCATAGTGATTATGGCTATGTCAGTAGTTCCTGCGCCCAGATCGATAACCATAGTTCCGTGAGGATGGTCAATAGAAAGACCTGCACCGAGTGCCGAAACCACAGGCTCGTCTATAACGCTTACCTTGCCAGCTCCGGCGGCACAGGTAGCCTCTATGACGGTTTTTCTTTCCAGGTCAGTTATACAGCTCGGAGCACTTATGATGACATTCGGTCTGAAAATTCTTTTTCCGCAGAGCTTACTGATATAGTGGGAGAGTATTTCTGTCATAACAGAGAAATCAGAAATAACTCCGCCGATAATGGGCTTTTTAACGGTGAGTGCCTCGGGAGTTTTTTCGCTCATTTCACCCGCTGCATTACCTATAGCATAGGTCTCGTTATTTAAATTATCATAAGCTATGGCATTGTCTTCGGAAAAGACGATACCTCTGCCTTCGACGAAGGCAGTTATTTTTTCTGTTCCAAGGTCTATGCCTATATTTTGCATCGGCACTTTTTTCACCGTCCTTTTATTTCAGATTACAACAAGGCTCACAAATATATAATGAGCTCTTATTTGATTTTATTTGTTTTTGACGTCTTTGTCAAGGTCGAAATAGTTAAGATTTGATGTAATTGCCACTGTAGCGCAGTAAACGTCCTTTGCACCGTGCTTCAGAAGTATGTTAGCACATTCTCCGAGAGTAGCACCGGTTGTTTTGATATCGTCACACAGAAGAATAGTTTTACCATTAAGGTTGGGGTTTCCTTTCAGTGTAACGGAGCCTTTGATGTTCGTTATACGCTCTTTGGCTTTAAGATTATGCTGCTTTTCCGTTTCTTTACTTTTTATGAGTAGGTCATCACAGGGTAAGAAAAGCTTTTTCGCTGTCTGCTCTGCTATGAGCTGTGAAGGATTATAACCACGCTCCTTCAGACTTTCTGCGGAAGAAGGCACGTAGGTGACAGCGTCGAAATCAGTATCAGCATAAACTGTTGCCACTCTTTCGGTAAGACAGTCTCCAAAGTAGCGGTAAAGATTTTTTCTTCCCGCAAATTTAAAGGAAATAAGCATATTTCTTATTATACCGTCATAGCTGAAAACACCGGTTATGTGGTTAAGCGGTGTGGTAAAAACTGTATCGCAGGAGCAAAGCTCTCTTTCTTTTCCGCAATATTCGCAGCAGTCTGCAGAAAGTCTTACCTCGTCACTGCCGCAGCAGAAACAGAAGGCTTCATTTATTTTCAGTGTCTTACCGCAGAGCGGACATTTTTCGGGAAAGAATATTCTTGACAGAATTTCAGTCTTTTTCATTTTATTTTCTTTCTAAAAAATATTTTAGTGCAGAGTAACGCCTTGTTTTTTTGTCGTTATCGACCATAGCGTGAATCTGCGCTTGCGTACCGACTAAAACAAGACGTGTTTTAGCTCTCGTTACAGCGGTGTAAAGGAGATTGCGGTAAGAAAGCTGGGGAACTACCGAGCATACGGGCATGATGACAGCTTCAAACTCACAGCCCTGACTTTTATGCACCGTAATAGCGTAGGCAAGGTCTAACTCACCCGCATTCTCAAAGGGATAAACAGCTATTCTTCCGTCAAAGTCTATCTTCATAAAGGAAGCGTTATGGTTAATGGCGGTTATAATGCCTATATCGCCGTTGAAAATGCCGCTTGAAGCCTCTTTACCTCTTGTCCAGACTATATCATAGTTGTTCTTTATCTGCATTACCTTGTCGCCTTCGCGGAAAATCTTGCCTGCACCTGCAAACTCTTCTTTATTTTTCGCTGCCGGGTTAAGAATACCCTGAAGGGCTGCATTCAGACTGGCAGTGCCAAGCTCACCTTTTTTTGACGGAGTTATAATCTGTATGTCCTCGATAGGATTGTATCCGTATGCCTTGGGCAGTCTGTTGACATAAAGGTCAACTACCGTGGATGCTGACTGAAAGATGCTTCCTCTCTGCAGAAAGAAAAAGTCTTTGTCTGTGTGGGAGAGGTCTGGATATTCTCCACGGACTATTTTATGGGCATTAGTGACGATGAGACTTTCGAGACTCTGTCTGAAAACCTCAGTAAGTGCGACTACAGGAAGAAGACCGGATGAAATAATATCCTGTAAAACATTACCTGCACCTACGGGCGGAAGCTGATCGGAGTCTCCGACCATAACGAGTCTGCAACCCAGAGGAAGAGCATCTAAAAGAGCGGCGAAAAGATGTGTATCCACCATAGAAAGCTCGTCGATGATGACAGCATCAGCTTCCAGCGGGTTTTCCATATTTCGTACAAATTTCGGGCGATGGCTTCCGTCAGTCCATTCTACTTCTAAAAGACGGTGGACGGTTTTAGCTTCTTTTCCTGTTACTTCGCTCATTCTCATGGCGGCTCTGCCCGTCGGTGCTGCCAAAAGGACACGTAGCTTCTTCTTTTCATAAAGCTCCAGAATGCCGTTGAGGGTAGTGGTTTTACCTGTGCCGGGACCTCCTGTAAGCACTAAAAGTCCTCGTGTAACTGCAGTCTTGATAGCATCTCTCTGCTTATCTTCGAATTTAATGCCTCGTTTTTCTTCTATTTTATTTATATCCTCATCGACAGTTCTGCCTTGCGCAGGAGGAAATTTCAGCATAATCTTTATTCGGTCAGAGATGCTTTTTTCATCTCTGTATTCTTCGGGCAGAAAGACGTAGCTTTTGTCACCGAAGAAATCCTCGGTGATTTCCTTGTCTTCGATAAGGTCGTCGATAATCGCCTGGGTTTCCTCTCTGTCTATGCCTAAAAGCTCATCAGATGGAATAATAAGCTTTTCGCGGGGCAGACAGGTGTGCCCATTCCTGAGATTATGCCTTAAAATGTGCAGAATGCCTGCTCTGTGACGGAAAAGGGGAGTGACTCCCACAGGAGAGTTCTGTGCGATTTCATCGGCTCTCTCGAAGCGTATACCCACACCTTCTCTGCAGAGTATATAGGGATTTTCTGTTATTCTTTCTACTGCAGCGGCACCGAAGACCTTGTAAGCGTTAAGACATTCAGTGGGGCTCATACCGAATTTTTCCAAAGAAATCATTATTTCTCTGACAGCGAACTGTTCTTTGAAATGTCTGCACATTTCCTTGGCTCTTTCGAAGCTGATACCCTTTATTTCAGAAAGTCTTTCAGGAGAATTTTCCAGTACCTCGAAGGTTTCGTCACCGAAGCGCTCGATAATTTTCATAGCAGTGGAGGGGCCAATTCCCTTTACTGCTCCGCTGGAAAGATATCTGAGCATATCTCCTGAGCTTTTAGGAAGACTTCTCTCTACAGCGTTGGCTTTAAACTGTGTGCCGAAGGTGGGATGCTTTGTCCAGTAGCCTTTGAGTCTGAGCTTTTCGCCCGGGCAGCAGGAGGGCATAATACCGACGGCTGTAACGAGCTGATTATTATGGTTTATGTCGATGACGCTGTAGCCGTTTTCAGGATTGGAGTAAACTATATCTTCGATTATTCCGTCGATGATAATTTCTTCGAAATCCATTTTTACCCTCCTTACAAGTTTACTAACTTATATTATACTATAAATCCGTTATTTATTTCAATATAAAAAGAAAAAAGACCTGACACAAGCCAGGTTAATTTCGGAGAAAATGAGTGAGTCTGTAAGCCGAGTTCTGTCTTTTAAGGCAATCATCTATCTAGACCTGCGATTGCTCACAGGTTCAAGCCACCCTTCGGTTTGCGTCCGGCTGACGTATCATATCCTGTCGGTGTTGCTTCAGGTAGGGTTTACATGGCCACACAGTCTCCTGTGTGCCGGTGAGCTCTTACCTCGCCTTTCCATCCTTGCCGTGATAAATCACGGCGGTTTATTTCTGTTGCACTGTCCCTAAGGTCGCCCTCGGCGGTCGTTAACCGTTACCCTGCCGTGTGAAGCTCGGACTTTCCTCACGTATCATAAAGATACCCGCGACTGCCCAACTCACTCACAAGTAAGTATTTTACATAAAAATACCGAAAAAGTCAAGATAAAAAAAGGGACTGTTTACGGGAACAGTCCCATGTGTAAATTAATGCTCGTCGTAGTGAGTAACACCGTCATCGTGTACGTGATATGTGGTTTCAACTATCTCATCGTAATGGGTTACACCATCATCATGCACGTGATATCCGGGATTTTCAGTGGGAGAGGTTTTACTTAAGATTACAGCGATAATAGCGAGAATAAGTACTACTATTCCCACGGGAATGAATATCTTTTTCATATTTATGCTCCTTTTGTTTTATTTTCTACATTTTATCATATCAGACCGGATAATGTCAATGTATTTGTTGACATAGGTTTCTCTTTTTGTTAAAATGAAGAAAAAATGTAAGGAGAAAGAAATGAACAAGACAGAAAAGAAAAATTATGACAAGCTTATCAAGGTGCTGCAGATAGTAGCCGTGATATTTATGCTGGGTATGGTAGTGGCGATGCTGATATTGATGAATAAATTCGATATCAGTATAGAAAATGCAGCGGAGATTTCCTCTTACATAAAGGGCGGTACTTTTACCGTAGCTCTGATAATCATCGCTTTTACCGTAGTAAAATCTTTTGCACTTATTTTCCCTCCTGCAGTAATTCTCGCTGTGTCAGGACTTCTGTTCGAAAATGTGTGGACCGCTATTTTAGTTAATTTCATCGCTGTGGCACTGAGTGTAATTCTTCCTTATTATTTCGGACGTTTTACAGGTAAAGGCTTACTCGATACCCTTAAGCTTCGTTTTCCGAAAATTAAAAAGCTTGACGAGTTCGCAGGAAATAATGAATTTATGGTGGTTTATGTAGTAAAGGCATCGGGTGTGATTCCCTCAGACCTTATGAGTGTGATTTACGGTGCGATGAACATTAATTTCTTTAAGTTCTTTATCGCATCAAATCTCGGTATGCTGCCGTTCAATGTGCTGTTCTCATTTCTGGCGAATAAGGGTGACCTTTCAAATCCCTACACTCTTCTGTACATAGTACCGATACCTATATTTGTAATTATAATGAGCATCGTAGTTAAAAAGATGACAGCTAAAAAAGCATAATTTAAAAGACACTCTCTGAATGATTGAACTGCCCCAATTTGTACGGACAGCACAAAAACCACCCTTGTGGTAGAAAATATTAAATTTTAAGCGACATACTGACTTCGTTTTTCCAACGGAGTCAGTTTTGTTTTTAGTTGTAATCTTTCATTGTTGTAGAAGT
>JAZLAJ010000084.1:0-63368 GCA_045613145.1 Acutalibacteraceae bacterium | reverse complement strand
CCAAAGTAAACAAAGCGCCCATTTTTTTAGGACGGGAAAAGAGAGAGCCTACAGTTAAGTATATGGAAACAGTTAGAGTGTTCTTTTTTGTTACAGTTCAAAAACAATTACTTTCCCTTGGGGTGCGACCCGTGGCAGGGTCGCAGACAGGGAACTGCCGTTCTACATTAAAGTTTATGTTTCTCTTTATTGCCTTCTTAAGCAGTGTTTCTGCTTTTTCACCTTTCAGTACCTCCTTACAAAACGCTCTGCAAGGGGCACACCGTGGCAGGTGTGCAGACAACCGATAAGGCTTCGGAATTACAGAAAGGTTTTTGCTAACCCTTATTACTTTTATGTTGCTATAAGTTTAAAGGGTCACTGACCGTAGAACTTATCTGAAAAGATGACAGAGCGGGAAGCGACTGTCGGACTGGCGGTACTTAAGGAGTCGAAGCGTGTGGTGACGGAAGTTACCACAGGGTAGACAAAATATCTGTGCGTTGAGGGAGCTGTGGCAGCGATTCCGTTGTAATACTTTCAGTAAAAGCACTCTGTACGCTCACTCTTTCGGTAAGGCTGAACATAGAACTATAGATAACGGTAGACTTGAAAGGCTGTTTCTTTATGAGTGGCAGACTAAGGGTGAGCTGTAAAAAGAAATGTATCTCTTCTTCCGTTATCGTGTTCGGATTGGTTCCGCTGAAAAAAGCGCTTTTGGTTACTTTTGGCAAGGACAAAAGTAACTCTGCGAAGCTATGACGACTGAATGGTTCATTGAAACGAAGAAATCTCTCTGTCACCCCCTCCTTTAATAATTTATAATTCTTACCGTATTGTATTCCTTTTAAATCCGTGCTAAAATAATCCTGTAACCAATAAAAAGGAGTTAATATTATGAAAACTAAAAAACTTTTATTATTAACTGTAGCAGTTATAACGCTTATATGTATCTGCTCTGTCTCATCCCTGGCCAAAGAACCTCTCCCACTCGATGCAGGTCTCGACAAGCTCTGTGAACAGTTCGAAAAAGGTCAGGGTCCCGAAACCGCAGGCTATGCCATCGATTATCGCTACTTTTCACCCGTAAAAGAAAATGACAGCACAAAATATCCCCTCGTAGTCTGGCTTCACGGTATGGGTGACGGTGAATACGACGGAAAGCAGGTAACAGAGCAGGAAGCCGCTCTCTGGGCCAGCGCCGAATATCAGAGCCGTTTCAAAGAGTCAGGTGGAGCCTTCATTATCGCACCCCGCTCACTCGAGGAAATGAATCTTTACTGGTCAGACAGTCTTATCTATCCTCTGCGTGCCGCTCTCGACGATTTCATCGCACTTAACAAAGATAACATCGATGTAAGCAGAATTTACGTAGGCGGTTATTCTATGGGCGGTAAGATGACACTTAAAATGGCTGTGGCTTATCCGGAATTTTTCGCCGCTGCATTTCCAATCTGTCCTGCATGGGTTCCCGATGAAGAAGCCACCGCCTGTTTAAAGGATATGCCCGTATGGCTTACTTCAGGTAAGCTTGACCCTCTGGTAAACTACCACAGTATGGTGCTTCCCACCTGGAGAAATCTTCTCTCTCAGACCGACGTACCCGAGCTCTGCCGTCTGTCTTCTCAGTCAATAACTGCAAGACCCAACGGTACTCCTATTCTGAGCGCTCACTTCTCCTGGATAGCCGTAAATAACGATATGTTCTCCTATAAAAACGGAGATTATCCCTTTATGAAAACTGTAGACGGACTCGGTAACGAGGTGAACCTTACCTATCCCGACGGTATGATAAGCTGGCTTTCATCCTTCAGCAGTGATTACGACGGTACACCTGCCTCAGACAGCGGTAACGCTCAGGCAAGAAACGAAAGTGCGCACCTTGCATTCATCGAGGTTCTTAAGATGTGGCTCGGCAATTTTTCAGAGATGCTCAGAAGAATATTCAGATAAGACAAATTAAGAAAAGCACAGGTTTTTCAGCCTGTGCTTTAACATTTACTTTTCAGTTCGGAATCAGTCCGGATAACCGTTAGGATTCTGACTCTGCCATCTCCAGGAGTCAGCACACATTTCGTCAATACCTCTTTCAGCCTTCCAGCCAAGCTCCTCATAAGCCTTGGTGGGGTCAGAGTAGCATACAGCTACATCGCCGGGACGACGGTCAACGATTTTATAATTAATCTTTACTCCGCTTGCCTTCTCGAATGCCTTGACTACATCGAGAACACTGTAGCCTGTACCTGTGCCGAGGTTATAAACATCAAGACCGCTCTTGCCTAAAACTCTCTGAAGTGCCTTTACATGACCTGCTGCAAGGTCAACTACGTGGATGTAGTCTCTTACACCTGTACCGTCATGAGTATCGTAGTCAGAACCGAAAACGCTCAGACACTCACGCTTACCGATAGCAACCTGTGTAATGAAGGGCATAAGGTTATTTGGGATACCGTTGGGATCCTCACCGATTCTGCCGCTTTCGTGAGCACCGATGGGGTTAAAGTAACGGAGAAGACAGATTGACCAGTCCTTATCAGACTTAAAGAGGTCGGAAAGGATGATTTCAATCATAAACTTTGTAGTACCGTAGGGGTTAGTAGTACCGCCTGTGGGCATAGACTCCTTAAGAGGAGACACATTGTTCATACCGTAAACAGTAGCCGAAGAACTGAAAACGATTTTTTTACATCCGTTCTTTTTCATTACATCACAGAGAACAAGAGTACCTGCGATATTGTTGTCATAATATTCGAGAGGCTTCTGACAGCTTTCACCTACAGCCTTAAGACCAGCGAAGTGGATTACTGCGTCGATTTTTTCGGCCTTGAAGATTTTATCGAGACCCTTTTCGTCTCTGATATCACACTCATAGAATGTGACAGGCTTACCGCTGAGGTCAGCAGTTCTTTTGAGAGCTTCTCTTTTACTGTTGTAGAAATTGTCCACTACGACTACATCGTAGCCTGCTTTGATAAGTTCAATACATGTGTGTGAGCCGATATATCCGGCACCGCCCGTAACAAGAATTGACATATTCCTTCACCTCGTTTATAATATATAAAAAGTTACCTTAAGATTATACAATAAAAATTTTCAACTTTCAATAGTTTTAGCATAAGGAGAATGAATTTATGGAAAATTTATCTGATATTTCTGTCATCAGAAGAGTTATGGAAAAACACGGCTTTAATTTCTCTAAAGCCCTCGGGCAGAATTTTCTCATTAACCCCACAGTCTGCCCACGTATGGCTGAAATGTGCGGTGCTGATGAAAACACAGGTGTCATCGAGGTAGGTGCAGGTGTAGGCGTTCTTACTGCCGAGCTCGCCAAAAGAGCAAAAAAGGTAGTATGCATCGAGCTTGACACGAGACTTCTCCCTGTTCTCGACGAAACCCTCGCAGACTTCGATAATATCGAAATCATCAATGCCGATGTTATGAAGACAGACCTGAAGGCTCTCATAGAAGAAAAGTTCAAAGGAATGAAGGTGGTAGTCTGTGCTAATCTCCCCTACTACATCACCTCCCCCGTTATCACCTTGCTTTTAGAAAGCAACCTTCCCATAGAGGCGATAACTGTTATGATACAGAGAGAAGCCGCAGACCGTCTCTGCACTCCCGTAGGGTCAAGAGATTCGGGAGCCATTACCGTATGCACTAATTATTACTCTGTACCCGAAACACTTTTCCACGTGTCCCGCGGCTCCTTTATGCCGGCACCTAACGTAGACAGCACGGTTATAAGACTTAACGTAAGAAAAGAGCCGGCTGTTTCTGTCAGCGATGAAAAGAAATTCTTTAAAATGGTTAAGGCAGCCTTTGCACAGAGAAGAAAGACCGCAGTAAACTCCATCGCAAGCGGTATGTCACTTCCAAAGGATAAGGTAGCTGAGGCTATCACAGCGGCAGGGCTCGATGTAAATGTGAGAGCTGAAAAGCTTTCTATGCAGGAGCTGGCAGATATATGTGAGAATCTGTAAATTAATGCGGAATTCTCAATCGCGGATAACACTTCGGAAAACAGCAAGTGATACACCGCCAGACTAACAGAATATATCGTAGGGCGGGATGAGTCATCCCGCCGCATTTTTTCTTTTGATACAGATGAAAATGAATAAAATAAACCGTTATTCGTAAAGTATAAAACCTTTACAGCAAAATCAGTGCTGTAAAGGTTTTTTCTTTACTGTGTGGAAAACACGGTCAAAAATGTTAAAGACTGTGGAGAAATTAACACTAAGACCTGTTAAAAGTACTTTAAACTGTGAAAAACTGTAAAGTTTTCAACTTTACTGACAGAGTTTTCCACATTTTTGTTGAAAAGTTCTGAGGATTATTCATTATACATAATTTTATGCATATACATCATCGTGCATTAATATTCTCTCGCTATTCTCGCAAAGCGGTAGTCATTTTCGTAGCTGATAGTACCCGATGAACGGTAAACACTCAGCACGAGACCGATAGCTAAATATACACAGACCGTGGACGAGCCACCCGCACTGATAAAAGGAAGTGTAATACCGATAACAGGAAGAAGTCTCGTACACATACCGATATTGATAACAGCCTGAGCGATGAGCATAAATGCTACACCGTAGCACATCATTTCTGCTGCGAAATTTTTCGACCTTCTGCCTACGGCTACTATTCTTATCGCCAATAAGAGAAAAAGACTCAGAAGAATAAGCGCACCGATAAAACCGAATTCCTCACATATAGCTGAGAAAATCATATCATTCTGCTTTTCAGGTAAAAGTGTACTCTGTGTAAGCTCACCCTTATAAAGACCCATACCCGTAAATCCGCCGTTCTGTATTGCCTTGAGCGCCTGATTCTGCTGATAAATTTCCGTAGGATAAGCATCGGGGTTAAAAAGAGCAAGAATACGGTTACGCTGAATATTATCGAAAACCTTAAGCCAGATAACGGGCGAAGCGGCAGCAATAATAAGTCCGCCTGCCGGGAAGTATGCCCAATGGACACCAGAAACGAGCATCATCCCTACAAACATAAGACAGAAAATAAGAGCAGAACCCATATCACCCGTAGCCACAACCAGAACTATAGGTATCATAGCGTGGATACAGAGAAAAAATACTGTCTTGAGCGAAGATATATCGTTTTTAACCTTACTTAAATGGAATGCGAAGGTAACGATGAAGCCTATCTTTACTATTTCGGAAGGCTGGAAGTAAAGCTGACCGGGCAGCTTCAGCCAGGAAATAGCGTCGCTTCGTGCATCAGGAGAAACACCGAAAACAAAAAGAGACATCATAAGTCCTATTCCCGCCACACCGATAAGAGGCCACAGCTTCAGTATAATATCATAATCGATAACAGAAATTATAAATGCCGCCACTATACCGAGACCGAAGGCCAGAATCATAACTCTCGTGTCACGGGAAATATATGTCCCCGCATCTGCACTGAAGGTGGCACTGCTTACGGCTACCGTACCGAAAACCGAAAGAGCTGTGCAGAGAAAGACGGTTATAAGGTCTGTTCCTTTAATAAAATTTTTCAGGGCTTTAACCATTGTTTAAGTCCCCTTTTTTCAAAGATTTGGCTTTCAGTTCTCTTTCCGCCTGAGGCAGACGAAGATAGGAAGGCATAATCTCCGCACCTGTAAGAAGCTTATCCTCGCTGTAATTCCTTTCAGCTGCAAAGGCTACCGATGAGCCCTTCTGATAAACCGAGGATGCACCTGCTTTTCTGTAGCCTAAAGCCTTATGGCATATTTCTGCACCGTCACCGACGAAAATGATTTCGCCCTCATATTCCTTCAGCTTTTCACCAAGGTCATCTATTTTAAGAGCCGAGTCCTCCATAAGTCTTGTCACGGTACCGCTGTCATTAAGAAAAACTCCGCAGTAAACCTGCTGACATCTCGCATCCATAACCGGCACGGCTATGCAGTCTCTGTCTGAAAGATTATAAGCGAGAGCTTCTAAAGTGGAAACAGGCATCGCTTTTTTACCGAGTCCGTCGCAGAGACCTTTGACCGCTGCCACACCGATTCTCACTCCCGTAAAGGAGCCTGGACCCACACTGCAGGCGAAAAAGTCGATGTCCTTAAGCTCTATTTCCGCATTTTTCAGTGTGCTGTCAATCATGGGAAGAAGAGTCCGGGAATGGGTAAGACCTGTATTCACTGAGCTTTCGCTTAAAATTTTTCCGTTCTCTGTAACTGCCACAGATGCGCAGACTGCACTGGTATCAATAGCTAAAATCTTCATCACATTCCACTCCTTCCACGGTAATAATTCTGCTGTTTTCGTCTTCGTGTTTTTCTATGGTAACTCTGACCGTATTTTCAGGCAGAGCATTTTCGATGTTTTCGCTCCACTCGACGGCTAAGACAGCACCCATATCGAGATAATCGAAAAAGCCGCTGGAGTAAAGGTCGTCCCAACTCTCAACCTTATACATATCGAAATGCACCAAGGGAGGATTTCCTCCGTAATCATTCACTATGGCGAAGGTGGGGCTCGAAACGTGACAGTTAATTCCCATTCCTTTGGCAAGACCTCGGGTGAAGGCTGTTTTACCCATGCCGAGACCGCCGAAAAATGCCACTACGGTACCGCCTTTTATTTTTTTTGCAATTTCTGCGGCAAAGTTCTCTGTTTCAGCCGTGCTATGGGTAATACGGGTAATCAATACTTTCACCTCTTAACGAAAATAATTTACATAATATAATACCACGAAAAGATAATGAGGTCAAGATTAGATAAAACAATTTACATATCCCTAATTACCGCAAACAAAAAAGAGAACAGCTCTCACTGCTCTCCGATATATCATTTATGTTAATTTATGCTGATAATATTTTTTACATCCTTCAAATCTGTTTCGCTGTCTGCTGCTACTGCCGCAACTGCCAGAGCGACCATCATAACAGCTGTTAAAATTATAGAAATTATTCTTCTCGGTTTGTTCATTCTGCACCTCCTTATTTATATTTACACTAATGATAATACTCATTTTTCTTTTTTCGTCAATACAGATACACTATTCTTAATTTATTATTTATTTTTTCGCAATAAAGCAAGGTAAATTTTTTTAATTTTTATGCGATAAACTTCCTTAAACTTATTGCAAATATTTATATATTATAGTATACTAATTGAGTATGTAAATTGGTATCGTGTTTTTTATGATACCTAAAAAAATTACGGAGGATTCTACTATGGCAGAAATCGAAAAAAGCAACAGTTTTATCGACATGGAACATGAAGTTTTAAAGTTCTGGGAAGAAAACGATTGCTACAATAAGCGTAAAGAAAAAAATAAAGACAAGCCCCGCTTCCGTTTCATCGACGGACCTATCACAGCGAATAACCCTATGGGTATCCACCACGCATGGGGACGTACCCTCAAGGATACCTTCATCAGATATAAGTCCATGCAGGGCTACTCCTGCCGCTGTCAGAACGGCTTTGACAGCCAGGGCCTCTGGGTTGAGGTTGGCGTAGAAAAGGAGCTTGGCTTCGAGTCAAAGAAGGATATCGAGGATTACGGTATCGATAAGTTCACCAAAAACTGTGTTGACCGTGTTAAGCAGTATTCAGGTGTTATCACTGAGCAGTCAAAGAGACTCGGTCAGTGGATGCAGTGGGATAACTCATACTACACTAACACAGACCTTAATATCACCAGCATCTGGCACTTCCTTAAGACCTGCGACGAAAACGGCTGGATCAAAAGAGAATACAAGCCTATGCCCTGGTGTCCCCGCTGCGGTACATCACTTTCAGAGCATGAAATGACCGGTTCTTATAAGACCGTTACTCATAACTCTGTATTCTTCAAGCTTCCCATCGAAGGTATGGACAGCAAAATCATCGTATGGACTACCACTCCCTGGACTCTTTCTTCAAACGTAGCATTAGCAGTTAACCCTGAAATCGACTATGTTGAGGTTAAGGTCAAGAGTGACGAAAAAACTCTCATTCTTGCAAAGAACGCAATCAAGTATCTCGGTGACGACAAGCTCGAGGTTCTCCGTATGTTCAAGGGTGAAGAGCTTGTAGGCAAAAAGTATGACACCTGCTTCCCCGAATTAGAGGCTCAGCAGGGCTTCGAACATAAAATCGTAGCATGGGAAGACGTAGACGCCGAAGAAGGTACAGGCGTAGTTCACATCGCTCCCGGCTGCGGTGCAGAAGATAACGAGCTCGGTAAGAGACTCGGCCTTCCCGAAATTATGCCCGTTGACGATATGGGTATCTTCCTTAAGGGCTTCGGCTTCTTCACAGGCAAAAACTCAAAGACTATCGCTGACGAGGTATTCGAAGAGCTCAAGCAGAGAGACAAGCTTTATCTTGTTAAGCCTCACGAGCACAGCTACCCCGTATGCTGGAGATGTAAGGAAGAGCTTATTTACAGACTCGTTCCCTCCTGGTTCATCGAAACAAGCGAGCTTAAGCCCAGACTTATCAGAAACGCTATGAGCGTTAAGTGGGAGCCTGAATCAAACGGCAAAAGAATGCTTGACTGGCTCAATAACATGGGTAACTGGAACATCTCCCGTAAGCGTTACTACGGTATGCCCCTCCCCTTCTATGTATGTGAGGACTGCGGTAATGTTCATGTAGTAGGCTCTATCGACGAGCTTAAGAGTCTCGCAGTTGATCCCACCAAGGTTGATGCTCTTCCCGAGCTTCACAGACCCTGGATCGACGAAGTAGAAATCAAATGTCCCAAGTGCGGTAAGAATGTAAAGAGAATCACTGACGTCGGCGATGTTTGGCTCGACGCAGGTATCGTTCCCTTCTCAACCACAGGCTACTTTACCGATAAGGAAGAATGGAAAAAGAACTTCCCCGCAGAATGGGTTGTTGAAATGCGTGAGCAGGTTCGTCTCTGGTTCTACTCTCTTCTCTTCATGAGTACCGTACTCGAAGACAGAGCCCCCTATGAAAGAGTTCTCTGCCATTCAAGCGTCGTTCAGGAAAGCGGTGAGAAATTCTCAAAGACAGGCTTTATGATCCGCTTCGACGAGGCAGCAGAAAAAATCGGTGCTGACACTGTCCGTTATCTCTATGCAGGCGGCCCTGTAGCAAACGATGTGCGCTTCGGCTTCAATCTTGGCGACGAAGCAAGAAGAAAGCTTCTCTCATTCTGGAACATCTACACCTTCTTTGAAACCTATGCCCGTATCGACAAGCCTAACTTCGAAGGCTACACACCCGATAAGAGCAAAATGACAGTAACAGACAAGTGGCTCGTAGTCAGAACAAATGACTTCATCAAAAAGGCAACTGCTCAGATGGACGACTACAAGGCATACAATGTTATCAAGGACTTTGAAATTTTCGTTGACGACATCTCCAACTGGTACATCAGAACCAACCGCCGCCGTTTCTGGAAAACAGGTGACGAAAGCGATAAGATGATCGCCTACTGGACACTCTTCAACGCTCTCAATACCTGCGTAAAGGTAATGGCTCCCATCATTCCTTTTATGACAGAAAGCATCTGGCAGAACCTTACAAGACGCGTTCTTCCCTCCAGCGAGCTTTCAGTTCACCTCAGTGACTGGCCCACAGTTCTCGAAGAATACGAGGATGACGGCATCATCGCTGACACAGCCTTCGCACGTGATGTTATCGCAGTAGCTCTCAAGCTCCGTAACGAGCATCAGATTAAGGTAAGACAGCCTCTTTCTAAGCTCTTCGTTTGCGCAGAAGCAGATAAGACCGACAAAATCAAGGTTTACGAAAAGAACATTCTCGATGAGCTTAACATCAAAGCTCTCGAATACATTACCGACAGCAGTGTTCTCGAGGATAACTACCTTATGGTTAACTTCAAGGTAGCCGGCGCAGTTCTCAAGCAGAACGTAAACAAGATGAAGCAGGCTCTCGAAGCAGCAACTGCTGACGAAATGGCTGAATACACCGCTAAGGTAAAGGCAGGCGAGCAGGTACTCGTTAAGGGCTTCGAAGAAGCTTATGACGGCGGTATCTTCACTGTAATGTCAAAGACCAAGGACGGCATCGTTTCCGCTGAAGGTCAGGAAGGCACTGTTATCGGTCTCGATGTAGTTCTTACAGACGAGCTCATTAAGGAAGGTACAGTCCGTGACGCTATCCGTCAGTGTCAGCTTATCCGTAAGGAAGCAGGCTACGAGGTAGAGCAGAGAGTAGTTATGGCTCTCGCTACAGCAGACGAAGCTGTTCTCACCGCTCTCAAGGAAAGCAAGGACCATATGGCTTCTGAGCTTCTCGCTGATGATATTCTCTTCGGTGAAGAAATCGCTGCTGACCTTAAGAAGACCGTAGCAATCGGTGACGCTGAGATTACTCTTGCAGTAAAGAAAGCATAAAAAATTCACTTCAACCCACAGTCTTTTCTGTGGGTTGATTAGCCCGGAAATAAAAAATCCCTATACTATTATATATATGTATTTTCGTATACTATTATAATAGTGTTCAGAAAGGAAGAAAAGTAAATGGCAAACGACAAAAAAATGGTCGAGGATATTACCTCAATGGAAGAAGACTTTGCGAAATGGTATACCGATATCGTTAAGAAAGCAGAGCTTATCGAATACACAAGCGTTAAGGGCTGTATGGTAATCCGTCCCTACGGCTATGCTATATGGGAAAACATTCAGAGAATTCTCGACGGTATGTTCAAGGCAACCGGTCACGAAAACGTATGTATGCCTATGTTCATCCCCGAATCTCTTCTCCAGAAGGAAAAGGACCACGTAGAAGGCTTCGCACCTGAGGTAGCATGGGTAACTCACGGCGGTACAGAAAAGCTCGAAGAAAAGCTTTGTGTACGTCCCACATCTGAAACACTCTTCTGTGAGCATTATGCTAACATCATCCACTCTCACAGAGACCTTCCCAAGCTTTACAATCAGTGGGTAAGCGTAGTACGTTGGGAAAAGACTACACGTCCCTTCCTTCGTTCCAGAGAATTCCTCTGGCAGGAGGGCCACACCATCCACGCTACTGCTGAGGAAGCAATCATCGAAACAGAAAAGATGCTCAACGTTTACGCTGACTTCTGTGAAAAATATCTCGCTATGCCTGTAATCAAGGGTAAAAAGACCGAAAGTGACAAATTCGCAGGTGCAGTTTCCACCTACGCTATCGAAGCTCTTATGCACGACGGCAAGGCTTTACAGGCAGGTACATCCCATTACTTCGGTGACGGCTTCGCTAAGGCCTTCGGCATTCAGTACCAGAGCAAGGAAAACAAGCTCGAATATCCCCATCAGACATCCTGGGGTGTTACCACCCGTCTCATCGGTGCTATCATTATGACTCACGGTGACGATAACGGTCTCGTTCTTCCTCCCGCTGTAGCTCCCATTCAGGCAGTCATTATCCCTGTAGCACAGCATAAGCCCGGTGTACTCGAAAAGGCTGAAGAGGTAAGACAGGCTCTCGCAGATGCAGGCATCAGAGTTAAGCTCGACGACAGCAATAACTCTGCCGGCTGGAAATACTCCGAATACGAAATGAAGGGTGTACCCGTAAGAATCGAGCTCGGACCCCGTGACATCGAAAACGGTCAGTGCGTAACTGTTACCCGTCATAACAGAGAAAAAGAATTCGTTTCTCTCGAAGGCCTCGCAGACACAGTTAAGGCTAAGCTCGAAGAAGTAAACAACGGCATTTATCAGAAGGCTCTCGAAAACAGAGAAAAGAGAACCTATGCATGTACTACTCTCGATGAAATCACTGCTGCTCTCGACGAAAAGGGCGACGGCTTCATCAAGGCTATGTGGTGCGGTGATGAGGAATGTGAGGATAAGGTAAAGGAAATCACAGGCGTAGGCTCACGCTGTATGCCCCTCAACCAGGAAGAAATTTCCGATAAATGCGTTTGCTGCGGTAAGAAAGCACAGCATTTAGTTTACTGGGGTAAAGCATATTAATCTAAAAAAGAAAAATTACGTGTATTTTGTCTCCGAAATCCCTAAAAGATGGGGTTTCGGAGCCTTTTTATTTGTGCAGAATAGTCAAAAAACGTCATTTTCGAAGAAATCGCTATTTTTGTCTCAATATATACATATCACAAAGCGAATGTGAGTTTTTTGTATATCTTGCACAACAAATGGCCTTTTTTCGTCATTTTTCATCTTCTGAAAAAGAAAAATAATTTCAGATTTTTGTTTAAAATTTGACAAACGGGTTAAAAATCTATATAATACCCCCTGTTGCCTATACGGAAAAAGTAAAAAATGAATTTTTCAAGTTCATTCAGGCAGGCAAAAGACGGCTGAGATTCGCATCTGCACGGTCAGAGACACGAGCGGAGCACCGCAAAAACCCAGACAAAGACAAACTATATTTTAAAGAAAGTGTATTTTGTGTTTCGTTACGGTCTATGCAAATTCAAAATGTGAATCCTTATTTAGTTTAATTTTTGAGCGGTCAACCTGCCGCGGTGAGTTTCTTCGATGAGAGAGGAAGCCTTCCGCAAAAAAATATTCGAGGTGATTAAATGAAAAAGGCCTTAACAAAGGTTATGCTCACAGCATTTACTCTTGTTATTTTAGCCGCAATCGTACCACTCTCAGCAAATGCAAGTTCCAGCAACAAAGACAACTTAAAAACAGAAATCTTCTCATATCTCACTGATGAGATGAACCTTAACTCAGCAGCGGCTTGCGGAGTTATGGCAAACATTGATGAGGAATCGGATTTTAATCCCAGACTGGTTATCGTTGATACAAACGGACTTTTAAGCGGCGGTTTGTGTCAGTGGAACGGTGGCAGATTCACCCGTCTTCGCGCTCACTGCAAAGATAAGGGCATCAGCTACCTCTCAGTAGAGGGTCAGCTCAGTTACCTTAAAAAGGAACTCAAGAGCAAAACCTACGGTTACATCTACGATTACCTTAAAAATGTTCCTGACACAGCACAAGGCGCTTACGACGCTGCACACTACTGGTGCTACTACTTCGAGGTTCCCGGTAACAGATACTCGAAGTCAATCTCCAGAGGCAACGCTGCAAAGAGCAGATACTGGAAAACCTACGGCGACAAAGAGCTTTCCGAGTTTACTCTTAAGACAGCTGAAAAGGACACATCCATCGACATCGACGATTCACTTACTTTAAAGTGGACCTCAGCAGGTAAAGACGCTGACAGATATGTTCTTCGTATCGCTAAGAAGAACGAAAAAACAGGTAACTGGAGCTGGAGCAAGGCTAAATCCTTTGTTCTCTCCGGTGACAGCCTTGCAAAAACAATCAAGGCTGAAAAGCTTACCACCGGTAAGTACAAAGCTTATGTCCGTGCTGAAAACGAAGCTACAGACATCAGCGAAAAGAGCAATTCCGTAACCTTCTCCGTTAACTGTGAAACTCACGAGTTCAAGGAGACCTTAACCAAACAGCCTACTTCAGTAGAAAAGGGCAGAAAAACTCTCATCTGTACTCAGTGCGGTGAGAAAACAAAAGAATCGGTAGCATCCTTCACAATAAAGGATTTCACCGCAAAGAAAATAGCAAAGCTCAAGGCATCAAAAACCGCCAAGGATTCTGTAACCCTTAAATGGAAGCAGTTATCATGGGCAACCGGTTATTATGTCTATATGAAAAAGGACGGCGAATGGACCAGAGTAAAAACTGTACGTGACTTCGAGCAGGTTACCGCTACAGTAAAAGGTCTTAAGTCAGGCAGAAGATATAAGTTCTATGTTCAGGGCTACTACAAGCACGACGGAGAAATCCACAGAACAGAAAAGAGCGAAGTAATCACTGTCCGCACGAAATAAACCGCTCCTACAGCGCACAGCAAAGACACTGAAACAAAGAAAAAACCTATATGGCAACAAGTAGAGGAACCTTTACTCATATAATAAATTTCCGGAATTAAAGTCTTTTCTGTGCTTAATATATACGCATTTGTTGATTCTCCCCTGACGGAAGTCGGGGGAGACATTTTTTTGTAGAAAGATAATAAATAATGACTGAACATAGGTGTCAATTCAAAGTTTTTTAACAAAATTATGAATTTTCTATTGACAAAGAAAAAAGGATGGTATATAATATAGCCATCCTAAGGTTATTAGGAAATACATAAAGGAGGAATTGAACAATGGGTGATCTTAACATCAAAGATATCGTAATCCCCGAAGCTCCCGAAGTTGAAGGCTTCATCAAAGATGCTGATTTCAATAGCGCATTCAACCTCAAGGCTCTTCTCGATGTAATTTTCGAATTCATCAGAAATCTCATTAAGTTCGAATTCTAATTTTATTTCTTAATGAAAACAAAAATCTAAAAAGGAGGATACTTTAATGGAACTTGGTAATGTTGTAATCACAAAGCCCGAAGCTAACAACGAATGGAAGACACTTCAGTGGTTCATCGATCTTCTTACAAGAATTCTCAATGACGTATTTGGTTTCATCTACGACACAGAATGGGCTGACAAAGCTGAATAATTTATCATTTATATGATTTAAATCGTATAAAGCCCCATCTTATGATGGGGTTTTGTTTTTGTTGTTTGACGGACACAACACGTTGTGTCCCTACGGAATTTATTTTTATCGCTGTAGGGACACGACGTGTCGTGTCCGTTAGACGTGTCGTGTCCGCTTAATATACCACACAGATATATTAACTTAAATAAAAACGCTCCTCGCAAATATCAATTCAGCAAGAAACGTTTTTATATATAATTTTTTATTAATCTTCGTTATATTTATCCTCATCCCATAAAAGCGGATTCAAGCTTATATATTGCCATACTTTTTCATACATTTCATCATTTTTAATTATATTATCGTAATATCCTTTTTGCCATACACCGTAGGGACACGACGGGTCGTGTCCGTTAGACGGGTCGTGTCCGTCAGCATTTTGGCGTGTTGCTTTCGTTACTGCTCCTTTATATGCTCGTATAATCGTTGAAACCGATTGTTTCGTTGGATTTGAAAATTCTTCAAATTGAGGATTTGAATCAAAAATGGGATCATGAGATATTTCAATAAGTAAGTGCACATGATTAGGCATCACAACCCAATTAGTTATTTTTATTCCTTTATCGCCACGCAATCTGTTAGTTTCTTCTATTTCTCTGCAGGCAATCTCTCCACATCTGCTATATTTCATAACGCCCTCTTCTATCTTACCGAAAATCGGCAGCTTCTGATATGAACATATAGTTATAAAATATGAACCGTTGCTACTGTAATCATAATTTTTTAGTCTGTGATGTCTTCTTTCGGGAAGTGACATAAAAATCTCCTCGATACTATACTTTAGCGGACACGGCACGCTTTTTTAGCGGACACGGCACGCCGTGTCCCTACAATTATTTCATATTCTTTACAAGTTCATCTGTATCATTAAGATTAATCCTCTTCGAACAGATAGATGTTCTGTATGCTTTACCGTCTGCAGTCTTTTCATCTGCCCTGTACTTACCGTAACTGCAGGTTACTATCGTACCGTCAGAAAGCACCACATTACCGCAGTAGCCTGTATCAGCATTAGCGTAGTATTCGGGCGCAGTCTGTCCCTCATCGTAAATGTGAGCTATTTTAATTCTGTACTGACCCTCTCTGCCTTCCCTGAGATCCTCGTAAGTTCCTACCCAGGCGATAAGGCCCTCACTTATCCAGCCCCTGTTTCTGTCAGTGTCATTCTTAGCATTTTCTCTTGCCCTGTCACCTCTTTCGATGGAACGGAAGGTGATAAAGAGTCTGCCGTCGGGAGTGTAATCGGCTTTATGTCTCTCACCGTTGAGCGCCGCAGGAGCTTCCACAGGCTCACTCCAGGTCTTGCCCTCATCAGATGAAAATGAAATAAGAGAATTAATCTTCTTCGATTGGCTACGGGTAATAAGACATAATTCGTCACCCTTTCCGCCTTCTGAGCGGATTACCTCTACCTCACACATCTGAGAGCTTTTCTCGATTTCACGGTGAGCAGAGAAATACTTTTCGGGCTTGCTCCACTGCATATTCCCCTCTTCATCGAAGGTGAGAATAGTTTTATAATTATAAAAATCACTGTCGTGGAAAAATCCCATCCACTTATCTACGAACTCACCGTTCTCCTTAAGTCTCGTAAGACTTGACATCGCTACGATAGGAATCACACTGTTTTCGTCGTCAAGACTGTAAAAGCGTCTGAATTCTGACCATGTTTCGCCCTCATCATCTGAAAGTGAACATTCGAATCCACCTGTCGTCTTCGAATTCGGCCACTTGGGATTAGCTGAGATAAGAATCAACTTATCGGGACTGCCGTCACTGAATTCGAGACGGTAGACAGTAGGAGTTTCCTGCGAGTTAATCCAGCTTTCAGGTGTGTTTTCTACTGTACCGCCCCAGCTTACACCACCGTCAGTGCTTATCTTGTTAAGAACAGCGCCCTTACCGTGACCTGCGGGGTAAACAGTAAGAATATTACCGTTTTTAAGCAGAACGCTGTCAGGATGTGCCATATAATCTCTCGAATTATCTACAGTGGAAAGAGTGTAAAGATATTCATATCTGCTTCCCTTAAGCTCGTCGGGTAATACGCTTAAATCAAGCTCGGGTATGGTATAATCTCCGCCTGTAAACTTGTTACCGCAAAAGATAACGGCTATTTTATCGAATAATGCTTTGATTTTTTTGATAATGCTTTGAAAAAATTCTTCTATGCTCTTTTTCATTTCTGAAAAACCTCCTTTTTCACTTTCTGTCTTTTCGGAACCGATACCCACTGCAGTAATACCACAGCTTATAATCAGCACCGAAGCCAGAACAATACACATAAATTTCCTTAGACCTTTCATAAAAACACTCCTTTTCTTTATATAATCAAATTATGTCATAAAATTTTTTAAAAGTCAATGAAACAGTGCCTTAAGAAAATCTTAATAATCTTTGTATGCGAAATAATTGACTATACATTTTTACTGTGTTAAAATAATTCGATAGTAAACTAATTCTTTTTCAGAGGTATAATATATAATGAAAAAACTTAACCGCATTTTTATCTTTGCTCTGTTTATGAGCCTGCTGATTTCGGCTAACCTTCTCCTTTCTTCAGCTACGGAGTTATCAGAACCTGCAACATCAGAACCTGCAACATCGGAGCCTGCAACGTCGGAGCCTGTAACATCGGAACCTGTAACATCGGAACCCGACGTAATAACACCTGACGCTCCGTCAGCTCTTGCCTATGTCTCTGCCACAGAGACAAGCCTTACCGTAAAGTGGTCTCCGTCAGACGGTGCTGACAGATACACGGTCTACTACGGCATTTCAGGCAAGGATACCTATACCTTAGCCGGCACAGCTACAGGAACCACCTTTAAAATAACCGGACTCGAGCCTGCTAAAAGGTACAAGATAAAAATTTATGCTCACGCTTCAGAAAAACGCTCAGAAAGAAGCAGCATACTCAAGCTCTACACTGCGCCTCAGAGAGGCTCACGACCCGTAAAGGTTTCCTGCGACAGTGCAAGCGTAACAGTTAAATGGGAAAAAACACCCAAAGCAAAGCTTTATGACGTTTACGTAGCTACAGCTAAGGACGGCAAATATAAAAAGGTTATCACAACCAAAAAGACCAGCTACACCCATAAGAAAAAGACACCTAAGAAGTCCTACTATTTCAAGGTCGTTCCTATCATAAAAACTTCCGACCAGTACCTTAAAGGTAAAGCTTCGAAAAGCAGAAAGGCTTCCGTAGGAAATATTTCCATTGAGCTTCCCGATGTTATCCGCAAGGGTGAATACCCTGAAATCACTGTCCCCTACTATGATTCCAAGATAAAATGGAAATCCTCCGATAATTCAGTCATAAAGATAAAGAACGGCCGTATTTACGCAGCAGGACAGGGTAAAGCCAAGCTCACTGCTACCTATAATAAAAAATATAAGAGAACCGTAACCGTAACTGTTACCGCTCCCACTCTGAAATATATGTCCGCAGTTTACGATGTAACTGACAAGCAGTACATTTACCAGAACCGCATAAACGACCGCTGTTATCCCGCCAGCATCACCAAACTCGTAACTGCCCTCGTAGCACTTAAATATATGGACGAAAATGACACCATAGTGGTCGGTAACGAGCTTAACATGGTAGAACTCTATTCCAGCCGATGCGACATCAGAAGGGGCGAGAAATACAAATTACGGGACCTTCTCTACGGACTTCTTCTTCCCTCAGGCGGAGATGCCGCATACACTATCGCCGTAAACTGCGCCCGTAAGGCTTCGGGTAATCCGAATATGGGTTATGTCGCTGCGAAAAACTATTTCGTAGGACTGATGAACAAATACATCAAAAGTATAGGCGGTACCGGCTCTCACTTCGTAAATCCCCACGGTTATCCCGTAAACGGACACTATTCTACGGTACACGATCTCGTCCTCGTAGCAAAAAAGGTCCTCAGCAACGATACTCTAAAAAAGATAACCTCCACCCCTTACAAATACGTTAAAGCTCTGACAGGTCAGGGACACGAATGGTCAACCACAAACTCACTTATTGCTTCATACGCTTATTACTATTCACCCTATGCTATAGGAATGAAAACAGGTACTGTAGATGATGAATATACGGGCATCATCGGTGCCTTCAGAAAAGATAAGCACACATATATAACCGTAGTTATCGGCTGTGAAAGCTATAATGCGAGATACGATGCTACCCACAGGCTTATAAACACTTATCTCTAAAAAAATACAAGAGGCTGTAAAAAAACAGCCTCTTTTTCATAATTTTTTTACGGAAAGAGCCGACAAAAACCTTAACTTCCTTACGAAGTGTCGCCCAAAAAGTGTCTTAATCTTTTAATATGTAAATCTGAGATCCTCTATCCACTCGTTTGTAACAAAATTTCTGCCTCTTACTACTACCTCATCTTCATAAACCTCAACTACAATGCCGTTACCCTCTGCAGTTGAACGGGGAACGTTTACGGTGTCTACTCCACCCTCTGTTCTGAAGCTGTACGCATCGATTTCCTTATGAGTGTGACCGTAAAGGTATAAAAGGTTATCATAATCATTCAGTATCTCTGCCAGAGAATTGCTTTCCACACCTCTAAGCTGATAAAGCGGATGATGATTGAAAACGAAAATGGGACTTCCTGCAGCTTCGGCCTCATCGAGAACTCCTCTGAGCCATACGAGCTGTTCTTCAGTCATAACACAGTCATTTACTGTCAGATCTTCACTTGCGAGGAAAATCATATAACAGCCGTTTACCACCTCGTAGTAATAAGGCTTGCTGCCGATATTGCTACCGAAATAAAGACGATTGCTGAGAATGTATTCTTTTGCGAATTTATTGTAATCACCGTTACCGTTGCCGATATCATGGTTACCCATAACAACGAAAATATTTTCCGCAGGATTTATCGCTTTGAGAACCGGATAGAAAAGCATATTTTCGATGGTCTGTCCGTTCATGGTGTTATCACCGAGAAAAACTACTGCATCGTTATCAGCGCCTGCCTTGAGGCCCTTGAGCACATTTGCGTACATACTGTAGGGTTTAGGATTGTTTGATTCCACGTGGATGTCCGAAACAGCAGAGAAGCTCATTATCAATTCTTCGGGAGCTTCTGCAGTATAAGCAGAAGTAGCCTCGATAGTACCGAAAGCAGGTGACAGCATCATAAGAAACATCATCACGGTCGGCAAAAATCCTTTAAGGTAAACAATTATTGATGTAAAATCCATATTTTTTCCTTCTTTCTTTTATTTATAATCGGATTATAACATATTGTTCCGATTTTGTAAATTATATAATAAGAATATTTTTCCGTACAGCGAAAAATCACCTGCCCTTATGATGGACAGGTGATCATTTTTTCACTATGCATCCTATGAACAGACTCTCTTACGAGTGTTCATACTATCTGCATTATGTAATTTTTTAATAGTGTGCTGCTCCGCAGGAACAGACCTTATTCATTCCGAAAATCTTATAGAAGAATCTGAGAATTTTCCAGATAAGACCGCTGAATCCGCTCTTGTGGCAGTTACACGGACAGTTCTCTGAAGGATCTTCGGGAGTTACAGGATCTTCAGGTTCTACCGGTTCTTCAGGCTCTTCTGTACCTGTGGCAGGGATAATTTCACCTGTGGCGATTTTTTCGTTACATCCAACACAGTATTTATCACCTGTGTAACCGTCTTTTTCTGCTGTAGCATCTACTGCTCCGACTACGCTGACACCGCCTGTATGATTTGCGGGGTTTTTATCTGCATAAGCTTCACCGCAGACATCACACACTTTCTTATCCTTACAGGTAGCTGTACCGCCTGTATGCTTACTGCTGTCAGTTTCTCCGTAGGCTTCACCGCAGACAGTACATACCTTTCTGTCCTTACAGGTAGCTGTACCGCCTGTATGTTCCCCTGTAGCGGGAATAATTTCACCGTAAGACACCACTACACCGCAGCTGCATACCGTATCACCTGTATAACCATCTTCACTGCAGGTTGCTTCTTTTCTGTTCGTTACGCTGATATCTGTGTGAAGACATCCGGTAAAATCAAATTCGGTAATGTCGGTTCTTGCATCACAGAAACAGCAGTGTCTTGACCTGATACCCTTTTCTGTAGCAGTAGCCTCTCTGTCCACAGTCCAGTCTTCACTGTAGGTATGACCTGTGGCACTGAGAATCTCCGTCCTTACGGTTGCATCACAGACAAGACATACTTCTCTGATGCTTCCTCCCTCGATGCAGGTAGGCTCTTCTGTAACTGTCTTTGTTTCAAGTGCAGAAGAATCTGCTGTCACATATTCTGTGTACTCACAGTAAGAGCAGTAATATTCATAAGTACCGTGACCTTCACAGTAATCCTTATCTTTACGGATAAAGAGCTTATGACCTGTGGGAGATGTGAAATCGCTTACTGACTCCTCACCGCAGACTGAGCAGGTATTAATGCTGTAGCCTGCCTTTTTACAGGTAGGAGCTATAACTTCAGTTTCATATTTATGACCCTTAAGTACACTCGAATAAACAGTATGGCTGTCACCGCAGTCACAGGTGTATACATCATAGGGTGCCTGTGTACAGCTTCCTTCATTTTTTTCGGTAATCTTATGGCTGTGACCCTTGGCTTCTATGATGTCCCCTGTAAGAGTGCCCTCACACACCGTACAGTAAATACCCTCTGACACACCCGTCTGAGTGCAGGTGGGAAGCGTTCCTTCCGATTCAATCACATCGGAATCCTTAAAGCTGTAATGAACGTAGGGTGCATTACTCAGTCCGTTGTTATAACTGCCTACGGTAACAGATGAACTTTCCTCCTCACTGCATCTGAAGGCTACGTGACTGAGGTTTTCACAGCTTCCGAATGCACTGCTTCCTATCGTATTAAGAGCCGTGGGGAAGATAATATTTCTGAGAGAGGAGCATCCGAAGAATGTATAAGAGCCTATACCGGTGAGACTTTCGGGAAGCGAAACAGTTTTAAGGCTGCTGCAATCCTGGAACATATAATTTCCCAGAGCTGTCACGCCTTCACCTATTATCACCTCTTCGAGTGCTGTGCATCCCTCGAACATACGGTCACTTATGGATGTAACCGTACCGGGAACGGTAACCCTTTTAAGAGAAGTACATCCTCTGAAGGCACTCATTCTTACGGTGGTAAGACCTTCGGGTAAAACAACTGACTCAAGATTTACCGCATTTTCGAAAGCATAGTAATTAAGTGCTGTGACTGTGGAAGGCAGAGTATAGCTTGTTGCTTTCGAGCCTGAAGGATAAGAAGCAAGATTGGTTTTTTTCTTGTTGAAAAGCGCTCCGTATTCATCTACAGAAAGATAAGTACTTTCAGGATCTACAGTGAATTTTTCCATTCCGTCACAGTCCTGGAAGGAATTTGATGCCATCGTGGTTACACTTGCCGGAATATGAAGAGTCTTAAGTGACTCACAGCAGAAAAATGCCTGCTGACCTATAATTGTAAGTTTTGAAGGAAGATTGATATTTTCCAGACTTATACAATGAGCAAAAGAGCCCTGTGCCAGCTGCACCACGGTTTCGGGAAGAGTAACCGTTTTAAGTGAGCTGCAGCCTCTGAATACAAAGTTATGTATAATATCCACACCGTAAGGTATATTTATACTCTCAAGACTGCCGCACCATTCAAATGCATTGAAATAAATAGTTCTGAGAGTAGAAGGAAGTGTTATTCCTTTAATGGCATCGCAGTAACTGAAAGCATAATCGTTAATAATCGTTACGCCCTCGGGAATAGTGATTTTTTCAGCAGAATCACAGTGATAGAAAGCATAATCACCAACAGATGTAATTCCCGAACCGATTACTATTTCCTTGATTTCTTTTCTGAAGCTGTACCAGGGAGCAGAGGAAGAGGTATAATTCGGAATAGAGCCTGATCCTGTCAGAGTAAGCACTTTGGAATCTGTATCGAAAGACCAGGTTATCTTACTGCCGCATGAGCCTGCATATTCGTCACCTGTAACAGTTACCTTACAGGAAGCTGAATAGTCCATAAAGGAGGCAGTAATTACAGCCGTACCCTTGTTGCAGCCTGTAACGGTGCCCCACTGGGATACTGTGGCGATATTCTCATCTGAAGAGCTCCACTGAATATCCAGATCATAAGTGTCATACTCGCTTATAAGTGAAGCATAAAGATATTCACTGTCGAAAAGCTCTGTTTCAAGCTCGCTCGCACTGATTGTAATACCCTTTATTGCTTCGAAAAATGCTCTTTTAAGCTTGCTTTCAGCATAAACAGTCTTAACTTCATATTCATAGGTGTCGTAATTATATTCCTGAATATGCTTGTAAAGTGAGATGTTTTCTCCGTCTGTGAAGAAGTTCACGATATATGCATCCTCATAATATCCGCTTTCATCATCTGAAAGATAATAAACAGGTGCCCACTTTTCAGATTCATAATTATATTCGTATATAAATAATCCTTCGGAATAATATATCTTTCCTGCGTCACAGGCAATCGCATCAGCAGAAACGCTCTGAGCAACCTTTTCTTTTTTGTTACCGTATTTATCAGTCTTGTATATTCCGTCTGAAGTCAGATAATACCAGCAGTTATTTTCGTAATCATATTTCTGGTCAGTATCATAAAGTCTCGGCATAGAAGAATATTTCCCGTCAGATGCCTTATACTGACCGGGTGTCCATGAAAAATGGTCCAGAGTCATTATTTCCTTATCTGTACGAAGGAAATAGGTTCTTCTTGCTCTGCCTTCTCTGTCAGGCACGGGATCGTCCCAGCAGCAGTCGACGTGATACCATTTGCCGTCTATTTTTACCATATTCCAGGCATGAGACATTTCTTCAGAGGAAAGATAGATACATTCCATTCCCGCACTGTTCATAAGAGCTCTGTAAGCCAGCGCATAGGATCCGCAGATACCGGTTCCGTTCACGAGAACCGAGTACTCCGAATAACGCTCGCTTCTTATCTTGCCCGTAAGAGTACCTTCGGTTTCCAGAATTTCGAGAAGCTCCGTGTCATATCTGCAATTAAGAACCACATAATCGTGAAGATAAAGAGCCTTTTCGAACTCATCCATACCTTCAGTATTTTTCACTACAGTGCTGATCTGCTGCTTTACTGCACTTACCTTAGACTGATAATCCGACAGATCTGCATCCTGTCCGTAATCAAATTTCAAGCTCTTTATCTTGTTGTCCGCCTTACTGTAAACGACCGTGTATGTAAAGTCACCGTTTACGAGAAGGCTGTACTCTACGGGATAATATTTGGAAACAGCAGAGAATAAAGCCACCGCATCACCGAGTTCTATACTGCACTCTGACACATCCACAGTGCTTTTCATAGAAAACATCGCCTCTGCTACAAGATCAACGGTTTCACGGGGAAGATTTTCGAAAAGCTCTTCGGCAATTACCACATCAGCAATATCACTCTTGACCGGAGGAAGACTGTCGTATGTATAAACTACTGTCTCACCCTTATCTGTTACAAGATTATAGGTATCCGCAGCTTCATATTTTTCGTTTGTGATAAGACCTGTATATGACTCACCCTCAGAAATCACGATATCCTCGTATGTTATAACTCTTTCAGCACCGCCGGGAGTAACCGATGAAACCATATAGTCCATCGTTCCGTCGCCTGTAGCTGTTATTTCTACTGTATAGTCAATATTTGAAGGCAGATAGAAGGTCTTTTCTTCTTTATCGTTTACGTAAGCATAAACAAGTTCATCGTAAACCGTCACTTCATTATCTATAATCGTAAGAGCCGTGTTTCCCTCGTAATCTGTAACTCTTATGTCAGTAGGACAGTGTGATCCGCCCCTGGTGTAATAACCGAGTTCATATCCGTAATTTTTCTGATACCACTCCAGATATTTTTCAAAATCTTCACTTTCAAAAATATCGTTTATTGCTTTATCTGTATATCCTGCGAGCTTACCCGCATCCTCTTCTATTGCATCAAAAAGCTTTTCCAGATATGTATCACCTGCAGCATACACGATACCGTCGATTTTTACGGCGCATATCATATTATTAACATCAATAGCAACCTTAAGCATTTTTACTGACTCGTTAATAGCCTTGAGCTCTTTGATGCTTTTGTTCATTTTCACTGCAGTAAAGAGAGATTCGAGAGGTTCCTTTGAATATAATCCGCCGGGGTTATATTCATCAAGTCTTCTCTCTAAAAGGTCAAAGAAATTATCAGGAAGCTCCACAAAGTCAAGTTCCTCAGGATAGTCGGTATTTATTACATTCACAGGAAAATTACCTGATGCAATAATAGTTCCGTCTCCGGATACAAGAGAATAATTCACCAAAGTCTCTTCTTCTCCGCCCTGAAGCTCACATTCGGTATTGACAAAGATTTTCACTTCGGGAAGAGCTACCTCCTGACCGGGTGAAAAAACATCTGCCACAGACACTGCAGTATAGGCTGAGCCTTTACCGAAATGCACTATATCCGCATTCTCTGAACGAAGCTCAATAACCACATCCTCATAAGTACAGATGCCGTTCAGCGCAAGATACTCCTCGAGAGCCTTTTTATCTGCAGCACTCCAGGAGTCAGCCTTTTTCCTGTTACTTACACTGCCGCTGAGCTTAACATATTTATGAATCCACCAATCGGATTTCCCGGCATAGCTGAAAGTGACAGGCTCGATATTTGCAGAAACATCGGTTTTCTGATTTTTTACATCCTCTACGGATGTTACAGCTCCGTTATAAAAACGAACAAGCACATCCTTGCCCACGAGAGCATCTATGTAGGAATAGCTGAGTCCTGCATTGTCGGCTACCTCGTATTCCACCGAATCAAAGACTATTTCAATAATCTTTCCGTAGCTCTGGCTCACTTCATCCCATCCGGTAGTAAAATTATTCAGAACGCCTATTCTGTTTCCGTTCGTGACCTTTTCTGCCGCAGCATTCGCAGTAATAAATATATCTTCACCCATAAACTGCAGCATCGGAGCACAGGACACTGACATAATTACTGCAAGAAATACCGACAGCACTTTTCTGCAAGCTTTCTTCATAAAAAGACCTCCTCGATCAACTTTTTTCTTCTGTAGAAACTACAGAAATATTTTAACACACTTGAGTCCGCTGTGCAATATAAAAAATAATTAATATTCTTTATTCTGAAAAGAATACGGACACACCACAGAAAATTCCGATGATGTGTCCGTTAATTCACTTTTAAGTAATCCTTTTCAGAAAATCGGTTATCTGAAAAGATTTTTTATTTTTTCGATGATTGCTCTGAAAAAGGCTGCAATCTTTGCAAAGAAGCCCTTCTCAGCTTCAGCGTTATCTCCTTCTGAATCTTCTGCTTCGTTATTCTCCGCTTCCAGAGGTACAACTACTTTTCCCTTGCTGTCATAAATCAGATACTGCGGATAACGGTTTGAATCCCAGACTGTCGGCTGTTTCTCACTAGCCATCAGCGACGCACAGAATGTATTTAACGATGAGGGCATATTTGCATGCTCACAATTTTTTACAAACCATGTGGAATCCGGATAAAGACAGGTAGAAGCATCCACTACCTTGTCAGGTGAGATATACTTTCCGTTGCCTTTAGCGGCAGCATCAGAAATATATTCCTGTGAAAGTGTCTTACCGAAATCAGCTGAAGTCGCACCTAAGGATACAGCTTCGAGGGTTGCAAGACCGTCTGTCTGAACATTCATATACTCCGTGCAAACAGGAGTAATCATATAACCGTATTTAGCTACACAGCTGAACATTGTTCCGGCATCGGTATAGCTTTTAAGGATTTCGTCTACTCTGCTTCCTGCCTTATTATAATAGTTGTCTGTTTTAGCGAGAAGCTCTGCATACTCGTCCTCTCTGCCCTCGAAAACATATTTTCTCGCCTGTTCATACTTTTCCGGTGCAATCATAGCCCAGAAAGCAGGCATATTGCCGTAAGTATTCAGAACCAGCTCGGGCATAATCTGCTTTTCGATTTTAGCATAAATCTTGCTGAACAGATTCGGAACAGGAGATAATGCATTCATACCGTTCATTACCTGAACCACAGCGGAAGATATACCGATAAGAGAGCTCTCAGACTTTTCCGATTTAAGGAAAAGCTCGAGTGCGTTCATATCAAGTGAAATCTCGCCGGTAAAAAATGCCGTAATTCCGCAAAGTCCGTATACTGAAGGCCACACAAAAAGAATGTGATTGATAAAGGAAGGATCACCGTATCCTTCGAGATAGGCAAGAGCAATATTTGAACCCTCACATCTGCCTAAAATATTGACCTTTTCAGCACCTGTAACTTCCATTACGCATTTTACATATTCATCGAGTATTTCAGCGTTTTCGTAAGGATCAAGTCGGTAGTCATACTGGAATTTGTATGTGTCGAGCTTGTATGTGTAATCCATATAGGTGAGCTTTTTCACCGTACTTGTATCGAAAGGGAAAATAACACCCGAATTATCCTTTACGCTTCCGCTTTTATCAAGCGCCACGTCTGCGAACATCGGTGTGATTAATCCGCTGAGATTTTCACAGTACACATCCCACTGTTCATTGAGAAGCGGAGGTGCGAGCTTTTCGACAAATTCAGAAACATTAACAGAAAGATTGACTCTGATATTCTGAGGATTTTCAGAAGAAACATCGTCAACTAATATGTCTTCATTTCTTCCCGGAACATAAATCGTAGGATATTTACTTCCCTGAGCAGCAAAACAGTTTAAAGCTGCTACAGGAATAAGAAATGAGCAAACTAAAAGGGTGATTATTATTCTTTTCAGAAAAAGTTTTTTGTTTTTCATTTTTTGCTCCGAACTGTATAGTATGCTTTCACGGATTTTTCCGTTTAAAATGCAACTAACAACCCTTTCTTCAATAATTTTAAAATTCTCCAAGCGCCTTCAGCTACGAAGACGCTCAGAGAAAAAAGTTACTTGATCAGCTTTTAACAAATGTAATGAATCTCTCGATAAAATCAAACAATCTGCTGAGTGCATCAATTAAATCTTCGAGGAATTCAATAATATTAAGTGTAGCCTGAAGGGTACTCTTGATAATACTTGCAGGCTTACCGACGGTTCTTGTTTCACCGCAGTAAATACAGGAGCATGTCTTGCTTCCTTCTTCGATAATGTCACCGTCACCGTTTGAGAAATACTCACCCCAGATGTGTTTTGAGATTTCCATAACACCGCAATCAGTGCAGTATCTCATATGGGTTGATTTTCCTTCACTGGCCCATTTGCCGAAGGTGTGACCGTAGGGAGCTACGAAGGAATCACTGTAAGTATAATTGCACACTGTACACTTGTTTTTCTTGTAACCGACAGCTGTACAGGTTGCTTCCTGTGACTCTGTTACTTCACATTCACAGTTCTCTGTGTATTCATAATGACATCTTGAACAGGATTTAGAGTGAGTACCGTTGCTTTCAGTGTAGAAATCACCGTATTCGTGACCGAGTGCATCGATCGGTTCGGAAACGTAAACTGCATTACAGATTCCGCATACTGTACCCTTTTCACCCTCTGCAGTACAGGTAGGATGAAGAAGAGTTGTATTGTATCCTTCTTCGTGAGTGTGAAGAGTAAATGTAGTAGTTTCGAGAACCATTGAGCATCTTGTGCAGTAACGGCTCATTTGACCGTCGATATCAGCTGTTGCTTCGATATCAATGCTCCACACACCTTCATCATGACCGATAGCATCAATAGTCTCTGTCTCGATAACGAGACCGCAGCGTGTACAGGATTTTGCTTTTTCACCGTCAAGCTCACAGGTGGGATCGTTCTTTGTCTTCCATACGCCTTCGTCGTGGCTGAGAGCCTCTGTTTCACGGCTGTCAATAGTTTCACCGCACTGATCACAGATGCAGATTTCTTCGCCCTCGAGACCGCAGAATGCAGGAACGCTTGTAAGCCATGTTCCTTCTGAATGACCTGTAGCATCGATTGATTTTGTTGCCACGATAACACCGCAATCACTGCAGAAAGCAGATTTTTCGCCTTTATCGGTACAGGTAGGCTGAATGGTTGTAACCCAGGTCAGCTTCTCTGAATGTCCTGCAGGAATAGTTGAAGTATCAAAGCAGACACCGCAAATACCGCAGAACTCACCGATTAAGCCTTCAGTTACACATGTAGCATCACGGACAATGGCTTCGTAGCCACCGATTTTTGGATCGGAATTATGCTCGTGTCTGCTGTAGGTGGCGGTTTCTGTTCTGTTTCCGCACTTAGTACAGTGGAGAACCATCTGACCTTCGTGGTCGGCTGTGGCCTCACTTTCGATTACCCAGACACCGTTATGACCTGTTGCCGGTATTGGCTTAGAATCAATGACTACGTTACATCTTTCACAGATCTGAACCATTTCACCGTCTTCGGTACATGTAGCCTGATGGCCTGTTACCCATTCGCTGCTCTTGTAATTATGACCGAGAGCAGGTATTACCTCTTCGGTGTAAATAAAACCGCATTTACACATCTTACAAAGTAATCCTTCTGTAGTACATGTGGGTTTTATAAGATGGGGATACCAGACGTGGTGGTGAGGCATTTTCAGAGTAATAGTACACTCACGGCTAACATCTTTGAGTTCACCGGTAACCATATCCTGTGAATGTCCCACAAGGTAAATATGTACAGCACCCGGCTCTTTACGCTTTACTGTATATTTGAACGTATACGTACCTTCCTTAGCATATATATAAGGAACAGTAATTTTGAGCTTCCCGTTTTCATATTTTGCAACTGAACCGGGAATATCAGGAATTGTTTTTACGTCTTTGAGGAAACCGTTTTCGTCAGGAATTTCAACTTCCATTATTTCTTTGGCATCATTTCCGATAAACTTAAAGGTTTTATCCCCAAAGTTCGGATCAAGTACAGAATTAGTACCCTTGACATTAGCCTCAATCTGCTTGTAGTAATAGTCAATATAACCCTTAAGCGGATTGTTTGGCTTTATGCAATGCTTGTAAACTGATGTATAACCTGACGGAACAGTCACATGGTTGAACTCAGCGTCTCTTTCACCGTGTGTAAGCTCCCAGATAAGCATCTGAGTAGCGTATGCATAACAGAAACGCTCACGCTGATAAGCGTTATTAACGATATCCTTCCAGTTTGTCATTATCGATCCGTCATGATGATATCCGTATCCCAGAACAGCTCTGAGTAAGGTTTTCATACGCTCACCGGTCATAGACACCTTGGTTACATTTGCGTCTGCACGCAAACGCGCAGCAAGCTCTGCGCAAGCTGTATTCTCATCTGATGAGCTAATTATTGAACCGTTAGAAATGGGCGTTCCCAATTCAATACAAAACGAAAGTTTGTTGTATGAACTGTTTAAGAAGAAGAGCGAGTTTGACCTACTCGTAGCATATTTTTTTCCGTGCACACCGGTTCCGCCTACAAGTCCGAATCCTGAATGTCCGTAATTGGGGTCACCGGAACGGGGAAAGCCTGCCTCATAGGTATAAGAAGTAGCCGCACTTACTTCAGCCGGATCAAAAATCCAACAGGAACCGATTACGAGCACCGAAAGAACCAGTGCTATAATTTTATTTAATGTGAATTTTCTTTTCATTATATTATACCTCTTATTTTAAAAAGCATCTCATTTCAGAAAAGAAAACTTAAGCGAGGAATCCAAATCCTGAATCGCTGTCTGAATCACTGTCGCTGTCAGAATCGCTGTCGCTGTCTGAATCAATGTCTCCTGAAGGACAATCACCTGAACCTGAGCCTGTACCGGGCTGGCCGAAGATGATAGTGATGTTGAAGATCTTGTCAAATATTGCCTTGATCTTTGCAATGAAGAGATTAAACTTGCTTGTCTTTTCAGCGATAACGGTCTGGCTTGCACCGCAAAGTGAGCAGTAACGTGTCTTTGTACCGTTTTCGCAGAGAGTATTGTCATCATTGAAGATCCAATCGCCCCATACGTGAATCTGTGTTTCTTCAACACCGCAGCGGTCACAGGTTCTTGTATGTGTTGTACCGTCCTTATTGTCTACCCAATCGCCCCAGTCATGACCGAGAGCAGGAGTTTCATCAGCGATATATGTGTGATCACAAACGCTGCATACATAAGTGGTGTAACCGCCGTAAATACAGGTAGGCTCAGTTACTGTAGCAACATACTTACAGTTTTCTGTCTGAAGGTCGTGACAACGGTCACATGAGCAAGAATGTGTTCCGTTAGTGTTCATATACCAGTCATTATATGTGTGACCGAGAGGAGCGATAACCTCTGTGTCATATGCTGCACCGCAGACAGCACAGAAAATACCGAGTTCGCCTTCTGTAGAGCATCCGGCAGGAACTACTGTTTCCTTGTAGCCGAAGGTGTGCTTATGAAGAGAATATTCTTTTTCATCGAGAAGAGCACCGTCACGGGTACAACGGAGAGTCATTAAACCGTCATGTTCATAAGTTGCTTCATAAGCCACTGACCATACGCCGTCATCATGACCGAGAGCCTCAATAGCTGCTGATTCGATTTCGTGGCCGCAACGTGTACAGCTTCTTACCTTTTCACCGTCAAAAATACATGTGGGATTCTTTGTTACTTCCCATACACCGTCATCGTGACCGAGAGCTTCGGTTTCTTTTGTCTCAACTGCTTCACCGCACTTTGTGCAGACTCTTGCTGCTTCACCTGCAGTTGCGCAGCCGGCGGGAACGGTTGTAACCCACACACCGCCGTCGTGACCTTCACATTCGATAGTTCTTGAACCGGTCTTTTCACCGCAACGGGTGCAGTAACCGATTTCAGTACCCTCTGAAGTACATGTTGCAGGAATTGATGTAGCCCATACAGAAGCGTCTTCGCCTGTGTGACCTAAAGCAGGAGAATTCACCTGCATATAGCAAGCGTTGCAAACTTCACAGAAAGTACCTGTAAGACCGCTTTCAAGACATGTTGCCTCTCTTACGGTAGCAGTGTAACCTTCTTTATGTTCGTGTGCATCAAAAGTATCTTTTCCTGTCATAACGCCGCACTTTGTGCAATAATAAGCTATCTCACCCTTTTTCTTATAATTAGGATTATCCTCAGGATAATCAGGTGTGGGCTCAGTTACTACAACCTTAACTGTTGATGAGTGACCTGTTGCACTAAGAGTCGTCTTTTCGATAACAACACCGCAATCCTTACAAAGTGTAACCTGTTCACCTGTTGCTGTGCAGGTAGGAGCAACAGTTATAACTTTAATTGCATCTGATGCTTCTGGATCTGTGTGACCCTTCTTTTGCAGAGTTACTCTTTCCATGGTGCCACAGTTCAGACAGGTATACTGCTTGTATCCGTCTAACGAACATGTAACAGGATGATAGTGAACAACATAAGTAGTTCCGCATTTATAACATGCGGTAGGCTCACTCGCAGCACTCGCGGGAACGATTGCCACTGTAAATGTACTCATAATCATCATAAGTACAAGCACTAATGAAAGTACTTTTTTGCTTGTTGATTTCATATTGAAATCCTCCCTTTTATTTTTTTGTTTTATTTTAATCAGCTGTCAATTACGGATTCCGCTTCCGTCAAACCGCTGATTTGTTTACAGAATACTAAAATTTACCATTAAATTTTCCGCAAGTTTGATTATATTACAATTCTTCCGAAAAGTAAATACATTTTATGAAATTATTATTAATAAAATACCCGAAAAATATTTGGATAAACTTAACAAAAAACAGATATCACCTGTTTTTTTTAAAATCAAACAGGTGATATTTTCTGTTACTGTTTATTCGCATCTGCCGTTTGTCAGCTTCTGTTCTCCGCTCTTAAGCTCACCGTAAAAGCACGTACTCTTTCACTTCTCACCGTGAACGGTTATTTAACACTGACAGACTTTGCACTGCTCCGTCATCATCCGCCCGCAGCAGGACTCAGAAGCCATATCTCGTCACCGTCACTGAGCTTTTTACCCTTTCTCATACAGCGTTCACCGTTCACATAAACAATGGCATCGCCGAATTCTAATTTTTTGTGGGGCTCAAGTGCCGGATTTACAGGCTTTATGTATTTCACATTGGGGTCATTTTTCATTTTCTCTATTTTTTCGAGGTTTTCATAATAACCCTTTTCCATTTTCTTTGAAATAGCATCAAAAACATCCTTTACGGTTTTCGCATCCACATCAAGACTGCCGAAACCGGTAGTGCTTCTGATGACACCGAAAATTTTAACCTTTACCATAAGGATATACCTCCTTTGCGCATTCAGGGAGCTTTATTCCGAGTCTTTTAATGGTTCTCATGGTAGGTGCGCCGTTTTTCCAGCCACGGATTATATAATAACTCTTTTTCATCTTTTTGAGAGGAACCCTGGTTTTCTTATCACCGGGAACCTGCTCCACGTCTGTCAGACGCTTCGGAAGAGTATCCGTGTCTTCACCTACGGGAAGGCCGAGAATAATATTACAGATTCTTTCCACATTATAGCCGTAAGAGCCTGCCTTGAGGAATTTACCGGCTGTATATTTTGAGCCTGTAGCCGCATTTAGGACTCTCGGGTACTGAATGAGAGGAATATTGACTGCCAGAATTTCGGGATATTGCATCGCTACATACATAATGGGTGCAGTGAATTTGAATACCTGCTGAACCAATCTTGTCATAATACTTGTGGGCTTAGCCACGATAAACCAGGGAAGGATAGCATAAGAGGTGAATACACAGAAGCCCGCTGCCGAAGCGCCCTCCATTGTGTTCTGGAACATTGTGGCAAGACCTGCCTTACCCTTGGCTGTATAAGAATCCATATTAAGTCCGAGACCCTCGAGAACAACCATATAGCCTGCATTAAGGTGACATCCGCCTCTGTTTGCAGTAGCATATCCGAGACCCTGTCCGACAGCTCCTCTGGGCTCGTAAGCAGCCAGCTCCATACCTTTGGCATGTATGGCGAATTCCTTACCACCGAACTTTTCACTCATCCGTCTGGTTCCGTCGGCAAGAATATCTCCTATTCCCCTTCTGTATGCAATGTCGTGGAATACTTCGCTGAGATTATCCGTTTTACCGAACTCAAGACCGCAGTCCCACATACCCTTTTCATTAAGCTCCATAGCAAAGGCTACCGAACCTGCCGCTGAAATTGTGTCTATACCAAGCTCGTCAAGCTCATAGTTCCACCTGATGATTTTTTCGATGTCATCATTCATAATGTTAGGACCTAAGAGACCGAGGGTTTCAAGCTCAGGACCTTTTATGTTCTTCCCTTCGTATTTCACGCGTCTTTCGCACTTCATCGGACAGGAATAACAGTTTCCGTTTTTGATCAGATGCTTTTCGGCAAGCTCTTCACCTGACACCTTTTCGAAGCTGTCGAATCTGCCGTCGCTGAAATTTTTTGTAGCGAGAATTCTGTGAGCCTGCATAGGAGCCACAAGACCTGCTGTACCGAGCTTGGAAAGCTGTGCGCCGGTTATGGGATGACGCTTCAGCTGCATTTTCCACTGATCGTTAAGAAAATCCAATCTTTCCTGATCATATATTTCGGGATTCTGCGTACCCTTTGCAGTAACCAGTTTAAGATTCTTATCACCGAAAACAGCACCAACACCGCCGCGTCCCGCTGTTCTTTCACCACTGAAAACACCTGCATAAAGCACCTTGTTCTCACCTGCAGGACCGATTGCTATACAGCTTGTACCACTGGTGAACTGCTTTTGCACTTCGCCTGTAAGCATTCCCTTCATCTCGGGCACCTCATGGAAGGTAACCCTGTCATCGTCGATTTCAACCCAGGTAAGCTCCTTGGCTCTGCCTGTGATAACCATAGCATCCCAGCCTGCCTTTTTCAGTCGTCTGCCGAAGGGACCGCCACAGTTTGAGGACGTAAGAATTCCCGTAAGCGGTGAAACGGTCGAAATGTTGAATCTCGTGGATGAGGGCGACTTACATCTGGTAAGAGGACCTGTAGTAACGACGAGCCAGTTATCCTCGTCGAAGGCCTTCATACCGGGACGGATATGCTGAAGAAGAATATCTGCAGCCATAATCTTACCGCCGATGGTTCTGAGTCTGTCTTCATCTGTCCACGGAAATTCGCTGTGAGTTTTGTTGGTAAGATCTACGAAAAGAACCTTACCCATATAACCTTTTAGTTTCTCCATAAATATACTCCTTAAAAATTAAGATTAAGTGTGTCTGTTTTATTTTCATCAAATACAAATATTCTGCCGCTCAGGGAATCGTCACCGCTGATTAGATACCTTATTCCTAACGACGCCTGAAGGGAGCCGATGACTCCTGCTACTGCGCTGACATTATAACGTACCCTGCCACCTTCACACAGACCTGCCTGTGAAGGCGAAGGAGAATGCGACGGAACATACAGATATGAAACTCCGTAAAAGCCGTCAATTCCTCCGTGAAGGAGAGGGATGCTGTTTTCACGGCAGAAATTTTCGAGAACAATCCTCGCATCCCTGTTATCTACGCAGGAAAAAATCATATCGCACTCTTCCGAAAATTTCATATCAGAAGCTTCGTTTATTTTCCTGTTCACCGTTATAATTTCGCTCTCCGGTGCATACTCCGAAAGCTTTTTCTTCATTACCTCACATTTATAGCTTCCGATATCTCCGGCCGTATACATAAACTGACGGTTAAGATTTTCTTCAGCTACCCTGTCGAAATCGCAAAGGTAAAGCCTTCCGATGCCGGCACCCGCCAGATGAACAGCCACATTACAGCCGAGTCCTCCGCAGCCGATAATGCAGACACTTTTTCCGGAGATGTCAAAGCCCTGAGTTTCAGCCTTTATGTTCAGAACCATCACCTCATTTATAGCTTCCGCCGCAGTTAAGGGTGTTACCGCTTAAAACCTCCACAGCATGAGGAAGCACGGGCAGAATGAACTCTAAGGATTCCTTTACCGCCTTGGGACTTCCCGGAAGATTTATAATAAGAGTCTTTTTTCTTATTCCCGACACTGCTCTGGAGAGCATAGCCTTCGGGGTTATCTGTAGGCTTCTCATTCTTATACCTTCAGCGATACCGGGAGCTTCTCTTTCTATTACAGCCTTTGTAGCCTCGGGAGTTATGTCTCTCGGTGCAAATCCCGTACCGCCCGTAGTGAGTACAACATCAGCCTTCACATCGTCGCAAAGGTAAAGTAGAGCTTTTTCGATTTCTTCCTTTTCATCGGGAACGAGAATATATTCAGCTGTTTTACCAAGAGGAGCAACCGTTTCCTTAATCAGCGGTCCGCTTTTATCCTGACAGGCGCCTGCACTACAGCGGTCACTGACACAAACTATCGCAAAAACCAAAAATATCACTCTCCCCACTTGAAATATTTCTTTTAACGATATATAATATATCATATAAATACAAAATTTACAACAACTATAACACAAATTTATTAATATTTATCAAAACACAAGCAAAACAAGGAAGTTTGCAGTCTGACTGCTTAATTCATATTCCGACTCACAGAATCTAAGGCTTCGCTACGAGTCTGTGAGCATAGCCGAAATAACACAAGCCGTCAGTAAAGATGATGACGGTTAACGGCTAAGGGTAAAACGGGAAACCTTTTTGCCTTCCGTGATTGAAAAGGAGAAATGAATTATGAAAAAACTTCTCGCAGTACTTATGGCAGCTCTTATGCTCTTCTCACTGGCAGCCTGTGGCGGCACAGAAGACAAGGCTCCCGCAAACCCCGTAATCCGTATGTCAACAACCACATCTGTAAATGACTCGGGACTTCTCCCCTACCTTCTTCCTGTTTTCGAAGAAGCTACAGGCTACACCGTAGAAGTTCAGTCCGCAGGTACAGGTGCAGCTATCCAGAAGGCAGTTGACGGAAATGCCGACCTTATCCTCGTACACTCAAAGGCAAGTGAAGAAACCTTTGTAAGCGACGGCTACGGCGTGGAAAGAATCCCCTTTATGTATAACTACTTCGTAGTGGTAGGTCCCGCAGACGACCCTGCAGGCATCAAGGACAGTGCAAACGCTGCTGAAGCCTTCGGCAAAATAAAAGACAACGCCTCAACCTTCATTTCACGCGGTGACGACAGCGGCACACACAAGGCAGAGCTTAAAATCTGGGGTGAAAATGTTCCCGATGCAGAAAAAGATGCCTGGTACATAAGTGCGGGTCAGGGTATGGGCGCATGTCTTACCATGGCAAGTGAAAAGGGTGCTTACTGCCTTACTGACAAGGCTACCTTCCTTTCTAACAAGGCTGATCTCGGTCTCGAAATTCTCCTTGCAGAAGGCGAAGATATGAAAAACACCTATTCCGTTATCGAATGTAATCCCGAAAAGCTCGAAGGCATCAACACCGAAGGTGCAAAGGCACTTATCGAATGGCTTACAGGCGACGAAGCAAGCGCACTTATCGCTAAATACGGCGAAGAACAGTACGGCTCACCTCTTTTCTACCTTATCGAAGAATAATCAATGGAAAAATTAATCGAAGCCTTTGAAATGCTTATGAGTATGGATAAGGAGCTGTTACAGATTATCGGTGTAACGCTCCGTATGTCCTTTTTCAGCACTCTTATTTCCTGTCTTGTCGGTATGCCTCTGGGCGTACTTTTAGGGAAAGGAAGCTTCAAAGGCAAAGGGACAATCATAAAATTAACAGGAACCTTTATGGGCTTGCCACCGGTGGTGGCAGGCCTGATTGTCTATATGCTCTTTTCAAAAAACGGCATATTCGGCTCTCTCGGCCTTCTGTTCACTGTGGATATTATGGTAATCGCACAGTGTATGCTTATAATTCCTGTTGTGATAAATCTTACTCATTCCATTACCTCTGTCAACGCCTCACCTCTTATCGAAACTGCAAAGGGACTTAATTTTCCGAAGGGAAAAACTGCTCTTTTGATGCTGTCGGAAAACAAGACTGCTCTTTTCAGTGTAATTCTCACAGCATTCGGCAGATCTATAGCTGAGGTCGGTGCGGTAAGTCTCGTAGGCGGAAACATCCAGTGGAAGACAAGAGTTATGACAACAGCAATTATGCTTGAAACCAATAAAGGTAATTTTTCCTTTGCGCTGGCACTGGGAATAATCCTTCTTCTCATCTCATTTACGGTAAATATAATCGCATCCTTCGCAGTAAAGGAGGATAAAAAATGATAGAGCTGAAAAATATAAAAAAGATCTACGGTGAACGTACAGTGCTCGACATAGAATATCTCTCTTTATCAAAAGGCGAAGCAGTAGCTGTTGTCGGTCCTAACGGAAGCGGTAAAAGCACTCTTTTAAAAATCATTGCCGATGTTATAAAAAGTGATGAAGGTGAGACGGAAAGACAGGGAAGAATATATTATCTTCCTCAGCAGAATGTTCCTTTCAGAAAAACTGTCAGAAAAAACATTCTGTTCTCTGCGGAAAACGCCGACAACAAAGAAAAACGTTGCGATGAGCTCCTTAAGCAGCTCGGACTTTCTCACCTTGCCGACAAAAATGCGAAGGGACTTTCAGGCGGTGAATGTCAGCGCCTTGCTCTCGGCAGAATACTCATAAACGACGGTGATTTTCTTCTCCTCGACGAGCCTTCGAGCGCTGCCGACATCGACGGCACCGAAAGGATAGAAAAAGCAATAACAAGCTATAAAAATAAAACCGGCTGCGGTATAATTATGACTACCCATTCACCCGTTCAGGCTTTAAAGCTTGCCGACAGAATCATTATGCTGTGCGACGGAAAAATCATCGAAGACGGCAAGCCCGAGGATTTACTCAACACACCCAAAACCGAATGGGGTAAAAAATTTATAAGCATGTGGGTTCTTTAAGGAGGTACGGTATGTTAAAGGTTGTATCCGTTGAAACGGCTGTCGAAACAGTAAAAAAACATTTTTCGGACACTGTTATTCCTAAAGAAGAGGTCAATCTCGGAAACGCTATCGGCAGAGTTATTGCCGAGGATATTATTTCCGAAGAAAACATCCCCGCCTTTGACCGCTCGACCGTAGACGGTTATGCACTGAAGGCCTGCGACACCTACGGAAGCGGTGAAAGCATTCCCTCCCAGCTCGATATTATCGGTGAAATACTTATGGGAGAAAAGGCTGAAGGTGAAATAAAAGACGGTCAGTGTGTCAGAATTTCCACGGGCGGTATGCTCCCCGAGGGAGCTGACAGTGTGGTTATGGTAGAAAATACAGATAACAGCTTCGGTGATATCTGTCTTGTTTACAAATCAGTCAGTCCCTGTGAAAACGTCAACCGAAAAGGTGACGATATAAAAAAGGGTACCCCTGTTTTCAGCAAAGGCAGAAATATAACATCGAGAGAAATCGGCACCTTCGCCGCTCTCGGAATAAATCAGTTAAAGGTTTTCAGAAAACCTAAGGTCGGAATTATCTCAACGGGTGATGAAATTGTACCTGTTGACGCACCTCTCACCTTCGGAAAGATAAGAGACATAAACAGCCACATCCTTTCTGCACTTATGACGGAAGAGGGCTGTGACACTACTCTTTACGGCATCGTCAGAGACGAGTATGACGAAATCCTTTCCGTGATGAAAAAAGCCGTCAGTGAAAATGACATAGTTCTCATTTCAGGTGGCTCATCAGCAGGAGCAAGAGATATGACGGTAAAGATTATTTCTGACCTCGGTGAAGTTTTTCTTCACGGCATCGCTATGAAGCCGGGAAAGCCTACCATCGCAGGCAGAATAAACGGAAAAGCCGTTTTCGGTTTACCCGGTCATCCTGCAGCAGGTTATTTTGTCACTCTCAGATTAGTAAAGCCTCTTATTGATATGATGCTTTGCAGAGATGATAACACTAAAAAAATAAGAACTAAAATCCTCCGCAATATTTCCTCAAACCACGGAAGAGAGGAAATACTCTGCGTAAAGCTTACCGATGAGGGTGCTATGCCTCTTTACGGAAAAAGCGGTGTTATCTCACTTCTGAGTGAAAGTGACGGTTATATAATAATCGGCCGTAACTGCGAGGGTATGAAAGCAGACGAAGAAACAGAAGTATTTTTATTTCGGGAATGATTAATATGAAACACAATTATCTTAACAATACACCTCTCGATAAAGCAAGAGAAGAATATCTTGCCCACCTCGGAGAAAGAGGTTTCAGCTACAAAATACAGTCAGTACCCGCCTGTGCTTCCTGCGGCAGAGTTCTTGCCGAGGCGGTTTATGCGAAAATCTGCTCTCCCCACTATAATGCGAGTGCTATGGACGGTATAGCCGTAAATGCAAATGACACCTACGGTGCTAACGAAAGCACTCCCGTAGTCCTTACAGCAGACAGATACACCGTCGTTGACACAGGCGACCCTCTCCCCGACGGTGCTGATGCAGTTATCATGGTCGAGGATGTGACAGAGCTCGGTGACGGAAGAGTCAGCATAATATCAGCCGTTCACCCCTGGCAGAATGTCCGTCAGGTCGGTGAGGATATATGTATGGGCGATATGATAGCTCCCTCTTTCACCAAGGTAACACCCTCACTCTGCGGTGCTTTTTTAGCAGGCGGTGTGCTCAGCGTGAAATGTCTGAAGGTGCCTGTTTTCGGAATTATCCCCACAGGTGACGAGATCGTATCACCTAAGGAAAATCCTGAAAAGGGTGAAATCATCGAATTCAATTCCTCTATATTTTCTGCTATGCTCAGTCAATGGGGTGCAGAGGGAAAAATTTATCCTATAGTGAAAGACAAAAAGGATTTACTTAAGAGTGTTATCTCAGAAGCCGCCGCAGAATGTGATGCCGTGCTCGTGCTTGCCGGCTCTTCTGCAGGCAGAGACGATTACACGAGCACCATCATCGAAGAGCTCGGTGAGGTGGTTTTCCACGGTCTTGCCATAAAGCCCGGTAAGCCTGCTGTCCTCGGCAGCATCGGTAATGTACCCGTTATCGGTCTGCCCGGCTATCCCGTTTCAGCCATAGTCGTTATGGAGGAAATAGTCAGAGCGGTGACAGAACGGTACTATAAAGCAAGCATAAATACCGACATAACAGTAAAGGCTATACTCGGAAAAAGAGTGGTATCCTCACTTAAGTATCAGGAATTTGTCCGTGTTACCCTCGGAAAATCAGGCGACACTCTCACTGCAGTACCCTTAAACAGAGGCGCAGGTGTCGTCACAAGCTTCACAAAGGCGGACGGTATTCTCACCGTACCTCAGAACTGTGAAGGCTTCGAAGCAGGCGAAAAGGTAGAAATAAGACTGCTTAAAAAGCTATCGCAGATAGAAAGCTCCCTGATTATCACAGGCAGTCACGATCCGCTTATCGACGAGCTTTCGGATATGATAAAGAAAGAAAATCCTTCCTTTAATCTTACTTCAAGCCACGTAGGCAGTATGGGCGCTATTACGGCTCTCAGAAGCGGACAGGCACACCTGGGATTTATCCATCTTCTTGACACCGAAACAGGCGGATATAACAGCTCCTATGTGAAAAAGCACTTCCCCGAAGGCGGTGTAAAGCTCATTAAGGGCATAGGCAGAACACAGGGTCTTATGGTAAAAAAAGGTAATCCGCTGGGAATAAAAGAATTCAGAGATATAACAAGGGGCAGATATGTCAACCGTCAGCTCGGCTCGGGTACAAGAATACTCTGTGATTATCTCCTTAAAGAAAACGGTATGGACAAAAAGGATGTCGAAGGCTACCGTAACGAAGAATTCACCCACACAGCCGTAGCGGCTCTTATCGCTTCAGGTAATGCAGACTGCGGTCTGGGCATTTACTCAGCAGCTAAAATGTACGACCTTGATTTCATCGGAATATGCACTGAGGAATATGACCTTCTTATTGACGAAAAGGCTTATGACAGTGAGCAGGTACAAATCTTCCTCGATATGATAAAAAGCGAACGGTTCAGAGAAAGACTCAGTGAGATGGGAGGATATGAATTTGGCTGATTTTACTCATCTTAATAAAAAAGGCGAGGCATTAATGGTAGATGTGGGAGAAAAGGAAATAACATGCAGAACCGCACAGGCCTTCGCAAAAATAAAAATGGAAAAGGAAACCTTAAAGAAGCTTCTCCATTCCGAGCTTAAAAAGGGTGACGGTCTTGCCACTGCGAGAATAGCCGGTATAATGGCGGCAAAGCGTACCTGGGAGCTTATCCCTCTTTGCCATAACATCCCCATCGACAGTGTGGAAATCACCTTCGACAATGACGGTGATGAGGAATTATATATCTATTCTCTCACAAAATGTTCATATAAAACGGGTATTGAAATGGAGGCTCTCACTGCCGCTTCCGTTGCTGCTCTGACAGTTTACGATATGTGCAAGGCTATTGACCGCAGAATGGAAATAAAGGAAATAAAGCTTCTTAAAAAAACAGGTGGAAAGAGTGATTTCATAAATGATTGATTCTTACGGAAGAAAGATTAATTATCTGCGTGTATCCGTCACCAAAAGATGCAACCTTAATTGCTCCTACTGCGGAGCCTGTAATGAAAAGGATAATGAGGAACTGACGGCAGAGCAGACCGAAAAAATAGTAAGAGCCTTTGCTGACTGCGGAATTACCAAGGTAAGACTTACAGGCGGTGAGCCGCTGGTCAGAAAAGATATCTGTGACATCGCAGAAAGAATAAGCAGAATTGACGGAATAAAAAAACTGGCTCTTACCACCAACGGCATAAGGCTCAAAGAGCTTGCTATGCCTCTTAAGAAGGCAGGCGTAAGGGCAATAAACATCAGTCTCGACACCACAGATGAAGAGCAGTATAAAATGCTTACAGGCTACGACGGACTGAAGAAGGTCCTCGAGGGTATTGACGAATGTGAAAGCGTAGGTCTTTCCCCCATCAGACTTAATGCTGTACTCATAAGAGGACAGAACGATTCACAGGCCGAAAGCCTTATAAGCATCGCCCGTGACAGAAAAATCGACGTTCGTTTCATCGAGCTTATGCCTTTTTCAGACGAGGGAGAAAATGAAAATCTTGTCATAAGGGGCGAAGAAATATTAAAACAGTTCCCCTTCCTGAAGCCTGTAGACTCAGATAAAACCGACTTCGAAAAAAGCGTGGCAAAATACTATGAAGCAGACGGCTTCAAGGGAAGAATAGGCTTTATCACACCCATAAGCGATAAATTCTGCAGTGAATGTAACCGCATAAGGCTTCTTTCTGACGGCAAGGTAAAGGTATGTCTCGGCAACGACGAGGTAATCGATCTGATGGATGTAATCGACGATGAAGAACTTTTAAAAGAAAGAGTCAGAGAAGCGATACTTTCAAAGCCGATGGAGCACAAGTTCTCCTGCGGCTACGGAAAAAATCACGGACTCAACAAAATAGGAGGATAACTATGGCTAAGGTATTATCAATTAACATCAGTGAAAAAAAAGGCACACCGAAAACTAAAATCAATCCCGGTGTACTTATCGAGGATTTCGGCTTCGAGGGTGACGCTCATGCAGGTAAATGGCACAGACAGGTAAGTCTTTTGGCTAAGGAAAGCATCGAAAAATCAAAGGGTCTCCCATCTGACGGTCTCTGCCACGGAGTTTTCGCGGAAAATATAACGACAGAAGGCATCGAGCTTTACACTATTCCCGTGGGAACAAAGCTTCAGGTCGGTGAATGCGTCATCGAAATCACACAGATAGGAAAAGAATGTCACGAAGGCTGTGCCATTCAGAAGCTTGTGGGCAAATGTGTTATGCCCCGTGAGGGCATTTTCGCCAAAGTTGTAAAGGGCGGAAAGGTTTTCGAGGGAGACGGGATAGAAATTCTCGATTAAAGCCTTCACATAAAAATATATGCCGATACTTAAAGCTGTAATTATAAAAAAATTATCCTCACCCGTTCATCTGAAGCGAGTGAGGATTTTTTGTGATTACAGAATGTTACAGAATTCAGGTGTAACATTCTTTTTTCAGCGATTTATAAAACAACTATATCCCAGCAGCTCAAATCACCGCTTAAGCATTCTATATTACACTTACCGTCTGTGATAGTAATCCTTGCCAGTATATCGGGCAGACACAGCGGGAAGGTTATGTTTTTTTCTGCGGGATTAAAGGTAAGCTTTTTATTTTCATAATCCACCTTCATACCGGACACTGCGATAAGCGTACTCCAGCTTGACATAGGACGTGTGTAATGATGACCGCATTCCCAGTGATCCCAAAAATGACCGAATCGCATCTGATTGTGGTCTATTGACTTAATCTCTGTATCAGCGATTTCTTTAAGTCCGACAGAAAGCGCTAAAGCTGCAAAGACATAACCTATACCTGTCCACACGGCAATCGCCTGACAGTTTCTGTAGGTATGCAGTGTAGTTCTCCGTTTTTCAGGTACCGTGGCATTTAAGAGTCCCTGCTCATTATCGAAGTTGTTTCTGAATATAAAATCAACCACAGAGTTTACTCTGTCATCCGGAACATTTCCCGACAGACCCATCATCCTCAGGAACCATTCTCCGTCAAGCTGATCTGTCATAAGAGATTCGTCTGTTTCGGTTTCGTTTCTCCACAGATTATAATATTCACCGTTCCAGAGCTTTTCTTCGAGAGATTTTTTTCCTCGCTCCAGAATATCGTTCCACCTGTCAGCGCAGGACTTATCCCCTACCCTGTCAGCGATAACAACCGCCGCCTTCAGTGCTGCCAGCCAAAGAACACAAATATATGCAGGTGTGCCCGAAAAATTCCAGGCATCATAAGTATTACGTTTAGTGTCATAATCGAGCAATCCGTCCTTATCCGTGTCGAGCTTCTCCATTGACTCCATGGCACGTCTGACATTATCCCACAGTGAAACAAGATACTCCCTGTCACCTGTGAAAAGATAATCGCGCAGCACCATCAGTACGAACTGCATATTCATATCGACACGCTCAAAGCTGTCGTCCGTGCTCTGCATATCAGGCCTGAACAGATGATGTACTCTGCCGTCTTTTCTCTGATATTCTGCACCCATTTTCATCTGCTTTTTCTGAAGGTCAGGGAAAAGACTGATGAGTGAAAATGATGCGTGATATGTAATATCCGTAGTATGAAGACCGCAGAAGCCGAGCCCCTCCCATAAACCGAATTTACCGTTTTTCAGATAGACTGAGCTTTTCACCAGAGGAGAAAGATTAGACGACCAGGAATCGGGATAGAAAGACGGTAAATCCGTCGAGTAAAGAAGCTCGGCAAAGCTTACTGCAGATTTAAAAACACTGTCATAATTTTCTGCCAGGTATCTGTTTGCCTCCAGAGCACTCTTATAGATATTTTCGTAATAATGGCCTAACCTTTCACCTTTTTTCCCCATATGATTCGGGAAATACCATGTAAGAATAAAACGTATATTTTTCTTTTCGCCGGGTTTCAGAGTCACCGAAGAGCACAGTGCACACGAGCCGAAATCCTTGCCCATTCTGTAAATCTGTCTTATGCAACAACCGAGAAAGGCGATTTTATCTTTTTTCGAGGAGGGGAAATCCGGCTTACAGTATTTTATGCGGTTTAACAGAGATGCAGCGAAGGGATATCTCGTATATTCCTTACACAGCGCATCAAGACCTGCCTCACTCAGCAGACCCGTATTCAATGGTACAGATTTCGGCTTTATGCCGACCTCACTGTCAGGAAGACGTCCCGTTTCTCTGAAGCCGAAGAGAAATGATTCCTGTGTTACACCGAATTGTGAGCAGCTTATATATTCCTTCATAAACCGATAATAATCAGCTGTAATATAAGACTTTTCACCGTCACCGTTTACAGAAAAGCAGAGATTACCGCAAGACGGCGAATCAGTCAGTTTAGAAGGCTCTATATGAACACCCACACTGTCGCCTTTAATATGAAGAGAGTTTTTATTCCCCTCCTTTTTATTGGCAAAATCGGGTTCAAGACGGCCTGCAAGGCTGATGTTCAGTTCACTGTCTGTAGGGTTTTCCACGGTAAAATCCATATAAAATCCGGGAGTTGAGGAAACATTACTGTTATGTGGAACGAAGGGTGAAACCGCCTTAAGGCTGAGCTTGCAGGACAATGCACTGTCAATATAACTAAGATCGCACATCGGAAATCTGCCCTCAAATTCGATTTTTTCCACAGGCTTATTCCACGAAAACATACGGTATGTGAAATCCTCTGCATCCGTTTTCATTCCGAGCTTACGGATAACCGGCTTTCCGCCATCCCTGCTTTCGCGTACCCAGAAAGAAAGAGCACCTGTACTCTCTTCTCCGTCATCCACCTTTTTTTCGCAGCATGATTCGGTTATTCTCGGCTGATTTGCGATGAGCCAATAATGAAACTCACCGTCAGGCATAAGCTCTACGCTACCGCTTCCGATACCTCCCAGAGCCACGCCGCTCGTATGAACTTTAGTAGTTGTTATCTTTGCCATAAGCCACCTCAGTACAGTAATTATAATACGGTTTTCTGTATAAGGTTATATTACCACATTCATAAAGGTGTTGCAACTTTTTATTTTAATATTATTTCTGTATCTGAAAAATTTATGAAACCGAAGCTTAATTTCTTATTGCTTTTTAAGCTTTGCCTGACTTCGTTTTTCCGTATAAATACACCGTAAAAATATTAATTAACATTTCCTTCACAGTCCGTTGTCTTATTCTGGATTTTTACATCTTAAACTCATTTTATAATATCAGGATATGTAACTATGATTATATATATCTTTTTTACAAAAAGGCAACGAAAAGCATCGTTGTCTTTTTGCCATTATTGAAAAATTCAAAATTATTATGGTATAATATTCCGGATTACAAATAAAGGACGGTATGAAAATGGCTGAAAAAATAATGGTTGTAGACGATGAACGTGACATCGTATTTTTGCTTCGTGATTTCTTTGCCTTCAATGATTATGAGGTTATAACCGCACTAAGTACACAGGAGGCTACAGAGAAGCTTATTCATAAGCCTGACTAAATTCTCCTTGACATAAATATGCCGAAAACAGACGGCGGTGCTTTCCGTCAGACCATCTTCTTCCCCTTTAAGGAGATGTCCATGCACTGCACAGGCGAGGCACTCAAGCCCATCATCACCTGCGGAAAATACGACTGTAAGGATTACACTGATGTTCCCTTCCTCGAGGCTGTGGCTTCCTATGACGAGGAAAAGGGTGAGGTAGCTCTTTTCTGCGTAAACCGTTCTCTTGACGAAAATATGGAGCTTGACATTTCTCTTCTCGATTTCGAAGGCTACAAGCCCTGTGCTTTCGAATCTATGGATGGCTATAATGTTCTCGACGAAAACACCTTCGATGATGAAAAGGTAAGAATGCATTCTAACGCTCTTCCCGTTCTTGACGGCAAAAATGCGACGGCAGTACTGAAGCCCCTTTCCTTTAATGTTATAAGATTTAAGAAAGCGTAAGACACTAAAAAAATTAAACCATTGTAAAATCTGAACAAATCGGATTTTACAATGGTTTTTCTTTATCTTTTAAGCATTTATTTTGATGTTATATTATTACTTGAATATACCGATAATCCATCTGATGAAGCTTATAAATGAATTAACCAATCTTACAAAGAAATCTTCTTCTGCTTCTTCATCAGGGGTTTCAGGAATCTGCTCCTGTACATTTTCTTCGACTATAACATAAATACTGAAATGGTCTGTGTCAAAGACCATATGGCTTCCCTGACGGTAAGCATTCATATCTGTAAGTGTACCGTCATCGTTAACACGGTAAACCTTATAATCACCGTCTTTTTCCCAATCAAGAGGAAGCTTTACCTTAACTGTGCCGTCAGGCTGAACGTGAACACCGTTACTGTTTTTAAGATTAATGTCAAAGGCTTTATGGATTATAAAGCTACCTTCAACTGTATCCGAAACTATGTTTTCGACAAGAATATAATCACTGCTGTTCTTTTCTATTTCATCTACTTCAACATCAGTATCGGAATTTTCGGGAACTATTACTTCTACATCCTCATCAGTTGCAGCCTCAAGCTTTTCAGTTTCAAGCTCATCACAGTGGATACACTTACGTGTACGGATCATTTTATCGTAATCGTAAACCCATTCACCTTCAAAGAAATGGACAAGAACGGGTTCAATGCCGTTTGCTATACAATAAGCTTCGGTTGTTGAACCTTCATGACAGTAAACAGTACCTACAGGTACAGGCTCCTCAAGCTCAACCGCCCGATCACCATACATATTCGCTATTTTTTCATATTCGTCCCAATCCGTAATCGGTGCTGTCCATACCTTCCATAACATATCTATTATTTCTTCACGTGACATTCCGGGCCAAGTCAAACTGGCCAGACCAAAAGCAAGATCACCGATTTCGGCATCCATACTTTTAACAGTAAATTCTTCGATATAAAGTGATGTCCAGAAAGCCTCAGAATCTATTTTTTTAACACCTGCAGGAATAGTTACACTGTCAAGGCTGACACAGCCACAGAAAGCCTCCCATCCTATACTTGTTACACTATCAGGAATCGTTACATCTTTAAGTTTTGAACACACGCTAAAAGCACAATCACCTATAACCTTTACGCCTTCCTCAATAGTTACACTTTCAAGACCGGAATAGGTGAAAGCGCCATCCTCTATCTCCGTTACATTTCCGGGGATAGTTACATGTTTAAGTGCCGCACAGCTGTAAAAAGCTTCTTCACCTATTCTGGTTACGCTATCAGGAATAACTATTTCTGATAAATAGTCACATTCACCAAAAGCATGATCTCCGATAGATGTTATACCGTCTTCAATTACAACACTCTTTACAAATTCATATTTGTAGCCGAAGAAAGTATCATTACTATTACTCCAATCCCACATATCACCTTCACCGCTGAAAACAAGCTCACCGGTCTCTTCATTGAAGGTCCAGTAAACATTATCTCCGCACTGGCCTGTAGTCTCAGCCGCACTTACTCCAAAGCACATCACTGCTGTCAGCAAAAGCACTGCCGACATAAACAAAACTAACTTTTTAACTTGATTTTTCATATTATTTCCTCCCTTATTTTGGTATTTTTAGTATAACAAAGCAAAAAAATTTTGTCAAGCCGACGACAAAAATTCCCCAAATAAAGAACTAACAGACACTCCGTAATAAAGAAGCGTCTGTTATTGTTTGTTCACCTATATTTATTATTTCCACTGAATATCCCATACCTCATCGACATAGCCTTCCATACTTCCGCTGCCGCTGATACCGATGGCGTTACCTTCACCGACGCCCTTCATTACAAGTTTTTCACGGTACTGTATTGTCTTGCCCGAAGAATCGACGAGTACGCTTACCGTAGCACCCGGATATTCGAAATCTACCTTCGTAAGCTCGCCCATGGGAAGCTCAAAGGTGGAAAAATCAAGGGTGTCACAGGCAGCATTATGGTGTGGGGGACGGGGATTCTGAAGGGTGCTGGTCTCGGGAACTACCTTAACGGTATAAAGTGTGCCCTTGTCAGTTTTTTCTGCCGTAGCCTCTGCCACACCTTCAAGAGTCAAGGTGAACGGCTTATCCGTGGGAGGAATCTCGTGGTTAACGACGGTTTCCTCTCCGCTTTTTTCAGGATTGGGTCCCTTACCGTTTGTTATATCGTATTCAATTACCTCTTCACCCTCGAAAAAGTCGATAACAGTATTGATAGGTCCTGTAAGAATCGGAACAGAGCAATCGATAAGGTCGATGCTGATAATCTGCTTCTTAACGGCAGTAAATGAAGCAGTGTCACTCTTAATAGAGTTTATACCTTTGTTCACCTGTGCCAGAATGTCAGCCTTAGTCGGACCGGCTTTTACCGTAGTCGGAGCCGTAGTCTGAACAGCTGATGTGGGTTTAACAGATTCTGTGGTCTGAACGTGTGCTGCGGTATCTGACGGAGCTGTAGACTGAACGGTCGGTGCAGACGTAAAAGCAGTGGTCTGTACAGGTGCTGCCGTAGTAGTGACCGTGGTGGATGCTGCGGTAGTCGGGTCAGCATTTACCGGTTTACTGCCGACAGAGTTTCTTATACTGAAAATCAGTGCAACCATAACCAACACAAGAATACCTATCAGAAAGATACCTTTTTTATCCGATGAAGCAGAGCCCGTTTCCTGAACAGAAATCTCATCACTTTCCGGATATTCATTAAAATTATTCATAGTAAATTCCTCCTGTATCAAATTACCTCATAATATTATATCAAGCAATAAAGACTTTTTCAAGACAAAAAAATAAAATTCCGCACTGCCGACAGATAATCTGTAGCCGGGCAGTCGGAATCTGTTTTACCGAAGAAAAAAACGGAGAAGAAAATCCTCTCCGCTTACTTTTTTATTTTATGCTACTGTTTCGGAGATGAAATCGTAATCTCCTTCTAAGGATGCACAGGAAACATAGTTTACTCTGTCATCAGCATTCTTAAGCTTTTTCTTTTCGATAATCTTAGTTACTGCTACATAAATACCTGCAACAGCAGCAGCAATAGCCACGATAACAGCAACAACCTTAAGCACTTTTTTGAAAGTTTCCATCTTTATTCCTCCAAGTAATTATTACCTGTAAATTATAACACTTATTATCGGTAAAGTCAACCGATTTATTCATTTTAATAACTGAAAGTGTAATTACTTACGAAGTCACCGTGAACGATAACCTCGACATCTATAAGAAAATTAACGTTAGCAACTGCCCTTTCAACCTTAAGATAATGAACCATCGATGTAATTCTGCCGTCCTTATCGAACTCTGCTTCAATCTTAGTATCCGTATAATTCATATCGAGGGTTTTAACAGTAAGCCCCTTCGGAATATACGGCACGATATCAACGACCTCAACCATAGTGGAATGGTTTTTGGCAGGTGTGGTATATGTCTGAAGCTCGGGAGCCATAAGAAGTGTAATCCTGTATCCTCCGCCATCTGTAGCCGTAGCCACAGCCGACGTTACGGCACTTTCCTCTACGGAAGCACTCACATTAAGCGGTGCAATAGCCTGATTAGGAGTCAGACCGCTTTCGGAATCTGTTCCGCCTACGAAATTATAAGTAATCGGCTTTTTCTGAACCTGCTGCATAAGACTTTCCGCCATGGTTTTGGCGATGCTCTCTGCGGGCATTTTATCTATGGTCAGATTAAGCTTGTCATCCTTATAAAGAGAAAAATCCGTAGATGCCTTTAATTTGTTTACACCGTTGACATAGGTTTTTATTATTTCAGTTTTTCCGCTCGGTACATTGGATTTGGGCTTGGTGGGTTTCTTCGTGGTGTTATTTTTATTAACCTGGTCGATAATCTGAGAAATCTTTATGGATTCCTGCTCCTCCACGTACCATTCCGGGTCCTCTACAGACACGTCAGCCATAACGATATTACCTCCGACAGGAAGTCTCGTGGTGGAAGGTGCCTCAGTAGTAGTGGGAGCCGTAGTCGAAGGAACCGTAGGTGCTGCCACGACAGGTGCCGTGGTCTGTTCTGCGAGCATCCTTCTGCCCATCGTAACCGAAATTAAAGTGCTCATACAGAACACCCACACGCCTACGACAGTTATTACGGCGAGCTGAATAATTTTCTTCTGATTCATATCTGTTCATCCTGACAAGTCAAGGGATACACGAAGTATCCCCTGAATCTGATTTTAAATTTATTTTGTTCTGGTAAATACAGAACTGGTCTTCTGTGTACCGGACATCTTCATGCCGATTTCAAGCTTAACCTTTGACAGGCCGCCTAAAGAGCCGGATAATGAATCGTCGCCCATATCAGAGAGATCGAGCTCTGTAATAACGTTCATTTCCATTGAATAAGGCATATTTACATCGTAGCTTACTAATCTGCAGTCTTCGTCAACTACAGCAGTAACTGTTGTTTTGCCCATACTTGCTTTGACGGTGCTTTCACCGTCTTCACCCATACCGAGGTCAACGCCCTCACTGCTGACAGAATTTACGAGACCGTTATGGTAATTAGCTGCTATACCCTTTTCTGAATCTGACTTTTCAGCCTTGATAACAAGCTCAATCTTGTAGCCCTCATCAACCTTGGTAGTTTTTACAGACTCGAAGCCGTTCTTCCATGCAGAAGAATTTAAAAGGTCGTAGATGTAAGCATTTGTGTTTCCGTTTACGGGCTGAATAGCCTTGTGAAGATCGATGTTTGAGTACTTACCTGTGTTCTTATTTTCTAACGTACCGCGAATCTGCTTATTAAAGGTAGCAACAGTCTCTTCCTTTATATTGGTTGCACTGTTATCACCTGTACCGCCGCCTTCGTTCATAATACCGAAGAGAGCTTCTACTGCAGCCTTATCGTAGCATTCGATGTAACCGTTTTCGATCTTATGATTTGTACCCTTGAGCATATCGCCGAAGATTGTCTTGAATACACCTGTTACAGCTACATTTGCTGCCCAGTTGAGATCCTTGATACCGAACTTCATTTCACTGATAACGCTGTTCATTTCAGAAACATTGTTAATTACTGTCTTATGTGTGTAATCATACTTGGATCTGTTGATTGCTTCGGCAAGATAAGCAAGCTGGCTGTTTACTGCTGCATCTGATGTGTCACTAAGGTCCATATCAGGAGTCTCTATAGCGAACTTGACAACAGAGGTGCCCTTATCTGTGTAAACCTCGAAACGGTGTAAGAGACCGGGAGCAAGAATATATTCAGCTGTTGTACCTGTGAAGTCTTTGGTTTCTACATAACTGTTATTTTCGCTTGATCTCTTTACTGTGTACTTTGCAGCACCAGCAGAAGCGGGCCATTTAAATGTAATCTTACAGCCGTCCTTGGTAAGGGTATATGCATCGCTTGTTAAGTTTACTGCCTTTGAAGTGTAAATAGCATTATCATCCTTATCATAAGCTACAACTCTGTAAAGATCGATATTGCTGCTTTCGATAGTTATATCAGTTTCGCCGCCTGTACGGAAAGCGAGTCTCTTGTCCCAATCAGCACTTGCGCAGTTGTAATACTGTACCTCATAATCTACAGCGCCTTCGACAGCATACCATTCGAGATAATTGTTTGCGTCATCAATCTTTTTGAAGAATTCTGTAGCAAATTCTACTGCTGCTGAAGAAGCACCCTCTATATCACCGTCACAGCCTACAACAGTTAAATTATAGGTTGTAGCAGGATTGAGATTAAGAGTAGCGGATGTTGCAGTTACTTCTGCGAGTAAAGCACCGTCATTATATACACGGTATGCCTTTGCACCTCTTGCTGCATTCCATGAAAGAGTAGCAGATACAGCTGTAACGTTGCTTACCTTAAGTCCCGTAACTGCACCGATGAGAGTTCTTGCTGTTACTGCATCGGAATTTTCACCGTACTGGTTTTTACCGCCGTTCTGGTTGATTGCACTTACCTTGAAGGTATATGCTGTGTTTGCATCAAGATTTTTGATTGTTGCACTTGTAGCTGTAGCTGTGGTGCTGCTCCAGTTTTTACCGTCCTTGCTGTACCAGATCTGATAGCTCTTTGCGCCTGTAGCAGCTGTCCATGAAAGTGCTACGGATGAGTCTGTAACTGTGCCTGCTGTGAGTCCTGACACCTTAGCACATGCTGAGGTAAAGGACACTGCTGTTGTAGCCTTGCCGGAAACAGTACCGTTATAGGAAACTACAGTGATTTTATAATTTGTTGCAGGGTTAACTGTTATAACAGCAGATGTTGTCTTTACATCAGCTATTTTAGTGCTGCCGTTAAATACACGGTAGCCTGCTGCACCGCCTGCTGCCTTCCAGGAAATCTTAGCGGAAGAAGCAGTAATGGCTGAAACGGTCACACCGCTTGCATTACCTATATTTGTTTTAGCTTTTACTGTTACCCAGTTATTATAGAATACCTTGCTTCCTGATTTCTGGTATGCTCTTACACGGATCTGCTGATCTGCTAAGGATGAGAGACCGGTTACATTATACTGAGCGACACTGTTTTTAACTGCTGTATTTACATCTACCCATTTGCCTGCCTGAAGCTTCTGGATCTGATAACCGGTAACACCGCTTACCTTTGCCCATGAAACAGTTACGGCTGTATCGGTTACACCCTTGACTGTCACTGCACCCATAGGATTAACGGAAGGTGTAACATTTACTGTAGTGTAAGCACCGTAGTAGGTCTTTGCGCTGCCGCTTACATAACCTCTGATACGGATATAGTTCTTTGTGCCGGCAGCGAGCTTCTTAAGTGTATAAGAGGTTGTCTTTGCCTTTTTAACCTTTACGGTTTTTGTTGTCTTTTTAGTGAACTTCTTTGAAGTTGAGTACTGAATTTCGTATCCTGTTACATTACCTTTGGCCCATGTAACCTTTGCGGAATCGAGACCTGCGGAAACTGCCTTTACAGATGCGATCTTCTGAACGCCTGTTTTAGCCTTAACGGTAACATAAGCGCCCTTTTTCTTACCGTTTACAGCACGGATACGGAACTGATATGTAGTACCGTTCTTAAGCTTCTTAACTGTGTAGGATGTTGTCTTAACCTTTTTGATGGTTGCCACAGTCTTCCACTTTTTGCCTGACTTCTGCTGGATTTCGTAACCCTTTGCACCTGAAGTCTTTTTCCAGCTGAGTGTTACTGTGAGAGGAGCAACATCTGCTTTGAAACCTGATACCTTTTTTACTGACGCTGCTGAAGCTGTCGCTACAGTAGCTGAAAGAAGGCATACACTGAAAATGAATGTAACTATGGCTGCTAATACTTTTTTCATAGTCTTTTTCCTCCGTTCGTTTGTTTTTTTATAATCAATTTGCTGTGCAAATTATTACTGAATGAAATAGTCCTGTGAAATCCTGTAAGAGATTTCATATTTTTCCCCGTCATAAATAAAAGCCAGCTTAACGGGAACCTTAACCTGAAGGTAGCTGAGAGTTCCTTCCACGACCTTGGCATCAACTTCTACCTCACCTGTTTCGTAAGAATGAAGCACCAGACCGGGAACAGCCTCTTTTAACTTTTCTGTATCAGTCACAAAAGCTATCTTGTCCGCCTCATCCGCTGAAACGCTGAAGGAAACAGTGTAGCCGTAACCGTTCTCTCCGAAAGAAACCGAATCCTTAACTGTATCGGCATAAGTGAAAGTGCTTTCCTCACCGAAGGGATAAATCAGCTCATTCAGAGAAATCTTCTCACCGTTCTCATTTTCGGCAAGACCGTTTTCGAAAGCATACATCTGTGTCTCTTTCTGTCCGAGATACTCGATAACACTCTGAACCGTTTCGCTCTCATATGAAAAGTCGCTTACGGTAAATCTCGTTACAAAGCCGAAGGATGTATCCAGCTTTTTGGTAGAGGACAGAGCACCGATAAAGCCTTCGACCGCCTCGGGAGCGGAGGTCGGAAGATAATCTGTCGTAAAGATAAAGGTTTCACTGAAGGAGCCTTCGGTTTTACCTTCACCGCTGAAGGTCTTTATTCTGAAGCGGTAATCATTACCTTCACTCAGTCCCGTTACCTCACAGGAAAGCCCGTCTGTGCTTTCGTAAAGAACATAATCCTTCTTATCCTTACTATAGATATAAAGATTATATCCGTCAGCGCCTTCGACTGCGTTCCAGGAAAGGGTTATTGAGTCGGGATAGATAAGCTCGTCCGCTGCGGTAGCACCCGTCACTCTTCCGGGAAGAGTTTTCGCAGAAACTACCGAAGAATAAGAGCCACTCTCTGAACTGCTGTAATAATTTTTCGTGTAAGCCTTTACGGCGAAGGAATAATCCTTATAAGCTCCGAGACCCTTTATTTCAGCTGATGCAGAAGAAACTGCCAGTCTGTATGTATATGTCCCCGCTTCCGGATTATAAAGATAAATCTTATACCCGGTGGCACCGTTTACTTTGTTCCACGAAAGAGAAACAGAGCTGTCGGATACTGCCGAAATTTTAAGTCCTGTTACCTGAGACGGAGCCTTAGGAACGGTGGAAACCGCCTTGTCGGCTTTCTTCGCACTTACGGTAACGGTGCATACCGCCTTTTTACCGCTTCCGTCCTTTGCCTTACAGGTGATTACTGTTCTGCCCTCACCCACGGCTGTAACCACGCCCTTACTGCTGACAGTGGCCACCTTCTCATTTCCCGATGAAAAAGAAACCTTACTGTTATAGAGCTTTTTAGGTTTTTTGGTAACATTAAGCTTATATGTGTCCTCCTCTTCGAGCATTACTGTGTCTGCATCTAAAGAGAGAGAGGTCATATAACGGTAACCGAGAGTTACGTTTTTCTGTTTTTTTACATACTTTTCAGCCTTTGAGCCTTTTACCACATAAACGGTAAGCTCATCACAGCCTTCAAAGATGTCTTTTCCGAATTTAGTGACACTTTCGGGAATCACTGCTGTTTTAAGAGCTGTGCAGTACCAGAAGGCAGCTGAAGAAATACGTGTTACCTTTGAAGGAATAACTATCTTCTTAAGAGAGGAGCATTCATTAAAGGCCGCTTCACCGATTTTAGTCACGGTTTTCGGTAATTCCACGCTCTGCAGCTTCTTTTTTTCCGAAAAAGCCCATTCTCCTATTGCAGTAACCTTGTATTTGCCCACCTTTGAGGGAACCTTGATTTTTTTGGCGTTGCTCTTACATTCCACGAGCGTAGCCGTTTTTTTGCTTACTTCATAAACGAGTTTATTTTTAGTAACTGTTTTAGCACTTACGGAAAAGACCGTCATAACAGTTAGCAGTAACACCATAAAAGCAAACAGAAGTGATTTTTTAGTTTTGCCGTTCATTACACACTCCTCCATTTTATATGTAGAGATATTCTATCACAGAAAAAGAAAAAATACAACCATAACGGAATTATTTTTTTGTGAATATTCAAAGTTAACCGTATGTTAATATAACGTTATATGATTTAGAGATGAAAGTGTATTCTGATAATACAGGTCAATGTATAAAACTGTCAGTTTTTATGGCTTTGCAGAGTTAATTTTTTACATTAACCCGTAGGGGCGACCATCGGTCGTCTGCTTCTACGTTGCGGTTTATTTTCTTCGTTTCAAGAAAACTATTAGTCGTCATCCGCTCGAGCCGCGGAGGCTTTTACTTTGGCACAGGCGAGCGCCAAAGTAAACAAAGCGCCCATTTTTCGGTGAAACCAATCCGAACACGATAACGGAAGAAAAGATTACTTTCTTTTACAGCTCACCCTTAGTCTGCCGTAAATTAATAAACAGCCTTTCAAGTCTACCGTTATCTATAGTTCTATGCTCAGCTTTACCGAGAGAGTGAGCGTACAGAGTGCTTTTACTGAAAGCAGTACAGAAAAATCGCTGCCGTCTCTCCCTCAACGCACAGATATTTTGTCTACCCTGTGGTGCCTTTCGTCACCACACGCTTCGTCTCCTTAAGTACCGTCAGTCCGACAGTCGCTTCCCGCTCTGACTGCTTTTCAGAAAAATTCTACGGTCAGTGACCCATAAAACCTACACTAACATAAAAGTAATAGGGGTTAACGAAAACTTTTCTGTACTTCCGAAGCCTTATCGGTTGTCTGCACACCTGCCACGGTGTGCCCCTTGCAGAGCGCTTTGTAAGGAGGTACTGAAAGGTGAAAAAACAGAAACACTGCTTAAGAAGGCAATAAAGAGAAACATAAACTTTATTGCAGAACGGCAGTTTCCTGTCTGCGACCCTGCCACGGGTCGCACCCCAAGGGAAAGTAATTGTTTTTGAACTCTTACTGAAAAACTAAATGTTGCTGTTTCCCTATACTTAACTGAACGGCACTCTCTTTTCCCTCTTAAGAAAAAGAGGGGTTTTGCTTACTTTGCCGCCTCCGGAGCAAAGTAAGAGCCTCCGCGGCTCGAGCGGATGTCGACTAAATGTTTCATTGAAACATAAATCATAAAAATACACATTCCTGTTTCACATCTCTCTTCTTTTCCCACAGGGAACGCTTCGGCGACGATGCAGCTCGAGCGGATGCCGACTAATTGTTTTATAAATACACAAAATCCATCGTACAAGCCTTCAACTTCTACGATGGATTTTTATTATTTTACTGTGTTCAGTTCACTCTCAGAAAGCTCATTCCCTCAACCGTTACACCGTTAACGGAAACTGCCTTCTTATTATAATTCACATAAACACCTGTACTGTTATCGTAGCAGGTATAGTAAACATTCTTTTTCACCCGGTAGTGGTCAGTAATTCTTGCATCACGAAGGTCCTCAAAAACCGCTGCGGCTCTCTCATACTGACTCTGTGCTTCACTTATCGAATTCATATAATTCAGCTTGTCAGCCTTTTCCTGAGAAGACATATCTGCGGCATACCATTCATAGTAAGGAACTGCTCCGTACTCGATGCATCTGAGAAAAGTCTTTTCACTGTTTCCGCTCTTATTCACCGGCTCACAGGAATACTCTGTCAGACCGTGTAACACCGCCTGAATGAAAGGCACTCCCGTACATAAATCCCTTTTCTGCAGACTGCCCGAAAGAGGAAGACCGACTATCATATCGGCATATTTCACTCCGTAGATATTACCCCTGTCAACCATAAGCCTTCCCGAAGCAGAAACAGCTGCGGTCTGCTTCGAGATAGTGTCTGCCGCGGCATTTTTCATATAAAGACTCTCCGAAGAAAAGTCAGCATAAAGGTGTGCCGATGCATCATTTATGCACACACCCTGAATATCCCCCTCTCTCATAAGAGAAATCAGAGAATTTGTGCTTTCATCTATTTTGTCCGCTGAAATGTAAACTCTGTTATCCTTAGTCAGTGTTTCTCCGTCAAGACCTGCGGCAAGGGCGGGAAGAGCCTTTTCAACGGAGGATGTAACGAGAGAAGCATCTGTGTAAAAGCTGACTGAATCTCCGTCACCGTAGGAAAGAAGCTTTTCCAGCTCCTTTTCATTTCCCGGCTCCTTTGAATATTCTGCTGAGGTTATATCTTTATCGGAAAGAACACCCTTGAGACGGATGTTTATATTACCTATTCCCTTTGCCTTAAGAGTGTCAAGAATTTCCTGTGCCTGTGAATAGGTGGTGAGAGTCTGAGAAAGCTTTCTGCCTCTGGAATCAGTTACATAATTCTGAAATACCAGGCTCAGATTAAAGGGGTAATCGCTTTTATTTTCCTCTGTATCCGAAAGAAGATATCCCTTTCGTATAAGAAGCTCTCTGACAGCGCCCGCCATACCTATATAATCTGCATTTCCGTAAGAAAGAAAGCGGTAAAGAAGACGGATTTTCCCCTTGTAGCCTTCAGTACATACATAAACGCTGTCTCCCCCATCCTGCACGGGAGTAACGTCAAAGCTTCCGTAAACTCTGTTATATCCTCCCTTTGAAAGAGCCTTATGTGCTCTTACTGCGGCAAGCTCCTCGCCCTCATCGATAAGCACGGCAACTGCACTGTCACCTTTTTTCATACCGAAGGCACCGATAACTGTTCCGTCCTCGTAAACAGGCAGAGCCACATCGTCGAATTTCCCGGGATTTTCCGAAAGATCCACAGCAGTTCCGCAGCCGTCGGGAAGAAGCATATAATCTCCTTCTTTACCCCTGATATCCGAGCCGAAGTAAGGGAGAATGTCAATGCGGGTAACCGTCACACTGCTGTCATGATTTTCACCGTAAAGATTACTGCAGTCTGCCTCTACGGCTAAAGCACCGTCAGAAAGAGTATAAGACACAGGAAGGAAAATATTTATTTTAGTGCCGTCCTCGAGAGTACGCTTGAAGCCGTAATTAACCGTAACACCGTTATCCTTTTTTTCGTAAAGAGCCGAGGAAAAGCCTACACTGTCACTCTGTGAGGAAAGAGTGTAGCTGTTCCCTTTGAAGAGAACGGTCAGTGCTACTGCAGATGTCTTTTCCCCACAGTCTTTTTCGGGAAGAGATGACCACAGCTTGCCGGAAGCAGTGTCATAAACGCTTACTGTGCAGTTTTCACTGTCGAAATACATCTCTATCATATCACTTTTAGCCACAGGCTTAAGCTTATTTTTCCCCTTGGAAATAAAAAGTGATTTTTTATCCGTATCGGCAGAGACAGAAACTGCAGTGCCCTCCTTCTTCACACGGACAGAAGCAGGCTCCCTTTTTCCGCAGGCAGAAAAAGAGCAGAGAATCAGAACTGCAATAAGTACCGCCGAAAGCTTTTTTATTATATTCATTTTACGTCACCTTTAAAAACAAAGTCAGCATCCGAAAGACACTGACCGCATTATAACACAGAATTATTAAAAATTCAAATCATACTCTGCCGCATTTTCATAAGGATGGCTTTTTCTCTTCGGGACACCTGTACCTGAGACATATTAAGCACCTTTGCCGTGTTCACCTGTGTCATTCCTTTATAGTAACGAAGCTCGATAAGTCTCCTGTCCTTTTCCTCGAGAGCACCGATGAGAGTTTTCAGTGCGATACGCTCGGATATTTCCTCCTCGGGAGAGTCAATGGGAATGTCAATCTGGCTCGTACCCTTTTCGTCCTCACCCGTAAGAGACACTGTGGGCATAGATACGGTAATAAGCTCTGCAGCTTCACTGACGGAGACGCCTAATCTTTCTGCCAGCTCCGTGATAGTCGCTTCCCTGCCCAGCTCCTTGGACAGCTCTTCACCGACCTTCACTGCATTTCTTGCCTTTTCTTTAAGTGTTCTGCCGATTTTCACTAATCCTCCGTCACGGAAAATTCTTTTTATCTCTCCTAAAATCACAGGCACGGCATAGGTAGAAAAGGCGAAGCCTCTGCTCTGATCAAAATTATCCGCCGCCTTTATCAGTCCTATACAACCCGCCTGAAACAGATCGTCATATTCCACTCCTCTTCCTCTGAAGCGGTTGGCACAGGAATGTACGAGTCCGTAATTATTATCAATAAGCTCGCTGCGGGAAAGATTTAATTCGGTCACTTACGGGAGCCTCCTCATATCAGGGTGATGAATATAATCCTATTTTACCCCGGATTTTTTTATCCAGAGTAACCGTAGTACCCTTACCGACCTTTGAAATTACCCTTACTCTGTCCATCATAGACTCCATAACGGCAAAGCCGAGCCCCGCCCTTTCACCCTTCGAGGTAGTAAAAAGAGGCTCCATTGCCTTTTCGATATTTTCAATGCCGATACCCTTGTCACGGATTTTCACCCTGACAGTATTATTATCATAAAGGTTCACGGTTATGTAAATTTTTCCCTCTTTTTCTCTGTAGCCGTGAACGATGGAATTGGTGACCGCTTCGCTTACGGCAGTTTTTATGTCGGTGATTTCCTCGATATTAGGGTCAAGACAAGCCACAAAAGCAGACACCGACACTCTGGCGAAGCCTTCATTTACGCTTCTCGATTCCAGTACCATTTTAAGCTCATTTATGCTTTTCATACCGCTGCCTCCTTTACTCTGATTTCGCCCAGTCTCTCTATGCCCGCCAGCTTCATCACCTTATATGCAGAGGGTGAGAGTCCCTCCACTCTTATTTTTCCGTCGTGGGTTTTCATAAGCTTGTACCTTCCCATAACAAGCCCTATAGCGGAGCTGTCCATAAATGACACTCCCTCAAAATCCAGCACCAGAAGCTTAGGGCGCCGAAGAATAATGGCATCGTCTATACCCGCCCTTATGAGCGAAGCACTGTGATGGTCTATTTCCCCGTCAAGATAAACCCTTATCTCTTTTCGGTCATACTCTAATTTTGCTGACATTTTTCTTTCCTCCAAATAAAAAATCCGTTATGGGGTTATCATAACGGATAGAAGAGTATTAATTTGTAAAAATCAGTCGCCTGAAATAATTTTTCTTAAATCGCTCACCAGATAAAATGAACCGCAGCATAAAAGCACATCATTTTCTCCTGTAAGAGAGAGCGCTTTTTCGTATGCCTTTTCCGCTGTGTCACAGGCATAAACCCTCTCACAGAAAGCCTTTGAACACTCAGCGAGCACCTCAGGCCTCTCTCCCCTTATTTCATCGGTACAGGTAAAGACCGCATTTTCACATAAAGGAAGAAGTATACCGAAGCTTTTTCTGTAGTCTTTGTCCTTCATCGATGCCATAAGAACAGTTATTTTTCTGCCCTTAAGATGCTTTTCAGCCATATCCCTCAGAGCCAGCATACAGCCCTCATTATGACCGCCGTCTAAAATCGTCAGCGGTTTCTCACTTACCTTTTCCATACGGCAGGGAACGGTGAATGAAGCGATGCCCTTTTCTATATCCTCATCGGTTATCCTCTCGCCTCTTTCCTTCAGAGCGAGAGCACATTCGGCTACGGTAATCATATTACCTATCTGATGATTACCCTGTAAACGGGTGTGAAGCTTAAGGTGCTTATAGATAAAATCTGTTCCGTCAATATCACTTTTTATTACGGAAAGACAGCTTATATCAGGTGAATAAAAGGCTGAGCCTTCCTTTTCGGCTCTGTCCTTTATAACTCTGAAGGCTTCTTCACTCTGTCCTCTGAAATACCTTCCGTCACCGTCGGTGGGATAAGAAACAGTTATGCCGCCCCTTCTGATAATCCCGCTTTTTTCTTCGGCTATCTTTTCCACTGTGTCACCGAGCATTTCTGTATGGTCGAGAGACACAGACATAATTACCGACGCCACTGAGTCGGGAATAACATTCGTACTGTCGTGTTCACCGCCGATACCCGCCTCTGTAACCACTATGTCACACTTTTCTCTTTCATAGTAAATGAATGCCAGTACGGTAATAAATTCGAAAACCGTAGGCTTCATTTCCTCAGGAAGAGTCTCTGTCTTTTCTTTTATCCGGGAGACAATTTCACAAAGGCTTTCATCGCTGATGTACTTTCCGTCAATCTGTATTCTTTCACCGAAGGAAATAACATAAGGTGAAGTGAAAAGTCCGGTTCTGTAGCCTGCGTGGGTTAAAACGCTGCTTATTGCTCCCGAAAACGAGCCTTTTCCGTTAGTTCCCGCCACATGGATAAATCTCAGCTTTTTATGGGGAGAGCCGAAAAGAGCCAAAAGGTTTTCTATCCTCTCATGAGAAGAGCTTTTCTGCATTTTTCTGAAAGAATAAATATATTCGATTGCCTCGTTACAGGTCATAATTCCACATCCTTTTCATTTGATTATACCATTTCACACAGAGATGTCAACTAATTTTTCATATTCGCTGTTACGCAGACACGATACGAAGCAGACCTCACACAGTGCCGACAGAAAATCCGTCATATCTACTCCCGCGGGACAGAGCCTTTCATATTCCTCCCGTGCCTTTATTCCCTCTCCAGACAGCACACGTGCAAAGGGAAAGATCCTTTTTTCATCAGTAATGAGCAGACCCTTGAAATAAACGGGTACTACATCACTGTGACGGGAAATTATTATCCCTCTTTCGGGTATGGAGGAAAGCTTATCGCTGATAAAAAGAGACAGTCCGTACTCACTCATTATTCTTTCCGACTCCCTTTCATAAGCCTTTACATTATCGGTTATAATCTTCAGCTCACCCGAAAAGGGTACCAGACGGCTTACCGAGCTGTGAAGAACACCTTTTCTGTCAATGAGGGTTATAAGTGTTTCTGCAGGATTAAAAACACTCTTTTCTATCTGTGAAAGAGCTGTGTTAAAAAGCAGTATATCTCTGAAATAAGAAGGGCTCCAGACCTTTATTCCGCTGTCATTTATGTAGTTTTTCGGAAAAATCAGTCCGTCAGTAAGACTCTCTGTTATTCTTTTCAGCCTTTCCACGGGTACATCACCGTTATATACGGGGACCTTCAGCTTGTAAAAATATTCATTTTCGGGCAGATCAACCCTTTCGCTGAGAATTTTCTCCTTTAAAAAAAGTCTTTTCATTCTGTTTTTAAAAGTTCTTTCCACTTCATAAAATTCGACTGTCGCAAACAAAAAATCACCTCACACAATGTTATGATACAAAAAAAGAAAAAAGACATAGGATTTTGAACTGCCCCAAATTGTACGGACAGCACAAAAAACACCCCCTATGGTGTTAAATATTAAATTTTAAGCAACATACTGACTTCGAAATTCTATCGGAGTCAGTTTTGTTTTTAGTTGAATTCTTTCGTTGTTGTAAAA
>JAZLAJ010000083.1:0-57910 GCA_045613145.1 Acutalibacteraceae bacterium | reverse complement strand
TAAGATAAGAAAATTTCTTGTATTGAAGCCATAAAATGCAGCAAGGCTGTCGCCTTGCGAGGCTTTTGGCAAAAATACGGGGAATTTTCATCGAGAAACAAATACCGCCTTACGGGAAGGCGGCATACAGGGTGCTGTAATTGTGATATGAAGCTGTTTACATAAGCATACTTACTACAGATGTCAGCAGGTTTTCCGCTAGTACAGCTCCGAGAGCGTAAAGGGGAGCGACACCGCCTTTTCTGAGAAGATATGCCATAGAGTTTTTCTGATTGCTGAGGGAAGAAATTTCTTTAAGGGAAGAAACGGTGTACTTTCTGTAGAGGTGATTTGCTGTGAAGCCTGCGATGAGATTTATTACGAACTGAATACACATAAAAGTTATAACAGGAACATACATCGCTTCCAGCTCCATAAGAAGAGTAGCGGCTGTTGCTTCGTCGGTTACGGTAGCTAACTTATCCATAAGCGGCATAGCTTTGTTTACGAAGTCCAGAAGAGCAGGAGCAGATATAACTGAAAGACAGAGGTTGACTGTCATAAAGATGATGCCCGGTTTAATGAGCTTTCTGTAGAAGAACCAGTAGGGTGAAAAGAAAAATGCCGCAAAATTAAAGGAAAGCTTTCTTCCGAAATCGAATCTTTTGAATTTTTCGATGTATTTCATAGCTGAAGAACCGATGAACGCTCCCATAAGGTTGGTGTGTACACCGCATGTCTTGTCTTCCTTAGGGAAGGGCCCGCCGAAGGAAAAATCTTCACCGTCGGGAGAGAAGCCGGAAGAGGAAGAAATAACATCGATGAGCTTCTGCTCTATAGCGTCACGGGTGGGGGGAGTGTCAGTGACGGGCGTATCATCGTTTCCGAATCCCTCGCCCTCACCGAGAGTAAAGGGAGCCTTGTATTCGGGGATGCTGTTTTCCTGTGCAGAGTCTTCTTTTTTGTTCATCTTTTTTTCGTTTTCAGCTGATGCATTGACTACATTAAAGCCGAAGAGTGTGAACTTCATCGAGCACTGCTTACAGTGGTCACTGCCCTCAGGATTACCGTAGCCACAGTTAGGACAGGGGATAGTCTTTACTTTTTCAGGTGCCGGAGAGGAGGTATTTATTACTCCGGTGCCGGTCCAGGTGAAGTTCTCGCTGTGTTTATGTGAATTTACACAGCCACCGTGATTTTTGTAGCATTCTCTGTGCTGGGGGGTAGCACATTCGGGGCATACGACGATATCTTCGTCATCGGTAAAGCTTTTACCGCAGCCGTCACATATCTGATTAGTGTATCGCATAGATTATTTATCTCCTTTGAGGTGTTTTAGTTCAGTGAGTATAAAAACAGTCTGTTTTCCATTCTATAGGATTGGTTTCAATATATCCCCATATTTTTTCGTAATCCTTTTCGTTGCGGATTATGTGGTCGTGAAAAAGCTTTTGCCAAGGGAAAAAACCGATTTGCTTTGAAACGTAGCCTTACATTTGCTGAATGACTGTAGAAATCGTAGTGGCGACCCCTACAATGTTACCAAATATATGCTCTTTGTTTTTGGTGCATATCGTTATGAAATACATACCATTACTGCCGTAGTCATAATTTTTCAGTCGGATTGATTTTCTTTTGGCAAATCCATATTTAATTATTCCTTGAAACACATTGATTACCCTATATTCTAACCGTATTTATCCTTAAAAGCAACTGTTTTTCATTATTTTATCCTTCAACGGGAAAAATATTTTATTTTAATCTTGCTCTTTAAAAATAAATGTGTATAATGTAAAAGGATAATTTTGTTTACAGTATGTATTTAAGAGGTAGAATAAAGGTGAAACTTAAGATTTAATTTAAAACCGTACTTACACTTTATATATAATATAGAAAGGAAAAAAGTTATGATTCAGTTTGAAGAATTAAGATTAAGATTAATGGAAAGTGAAAAGCCTTTAGGTGAGCTCGCTTCCGCATTAGGTTTAGAAGAAATGGCTAAGGAAGTGGCAGTTCTCGAGGAGCAGTCAGCTGCTGAGGATTTCTGGAACGATCTTGCTAATTCACAGAAGGTGCTTCAGAGAGTGGCTTCTCTTAAGGGCAAGATTAAAGGCTACGAAGACCTTAAGACAGCTTATGAGGATGCACTGGTTATGATCGAGCTTTCCGACGAAGAAGGCGATCTTGATTTACTCCCCGAATGTCAGGCAAGCGTGGAAGCAGTCGAAGCAGAGCTGGAAAAGCAGACTCTTGCCACACTTCTTTCAGGTGAATACGATAATAACAACGCTATTCTTACCTTCCATGCAGGTGCAGGCGGTACCGAGGCTCAGGACTGGTGTCAGATGCTCTTCAGAATGTACGGACAGTGGGCCACCAAGCACGGCTTCAAATTTACTACCGTTGACTTCCTTGACGGTGACGAAGCAGGTCTCAAGTCTGCTACCGTAGTTATCGAAGGTGAAAATGCTTACGGTTATCTTAAGAGTGAGATGGGTGTTCACCGTCTCGTACGTGTTTCTCCCTTCGACTCATCAGGCAGAAGACACACTTCCTTCGCATCTTTAGAGGTTATGCCTGAAATCGACGACACAATCGAAGTAGACATCAGCCCCGAAGACATCACCATGGAGGTTTACCGTGCTTCAGGTGCGGGCGGACAGAAGGTTAACAAGACATCCTCTGCTGTTCGTCTTATCCATAATCCCACAGGTATCGTAGTATGCTGTCAGGTAGAACGCAGCCAGCATCAGAACAGAGAAGTATGTATGAGAATGCTTAAATCCAAGCTTATCGAAATCAAGGAAAGAGAGCATCTCGAAAAAATCGAGGATATCAAGGGTGAACAGAAGGAAATCGGCTGGGGCAGTCAGATACGCTCCTACGTATTTATGCCATACACTCTCGCCAAGGATCACAGAACAGGCTTCGAAATGGGTAACATCAATGCAGTTATGGACGGTGAAATCGACGGATTCATTAATGCTTACCTTAAAAAGCAGAGTCTTGATTCACTGGGTGCCTGATAAAAAATGCAGGGAACAGTCTTGGCAATCCGTGTCAGACAATCAGATAAATTAAATAATAACAAACGGTTCTTTCACATAAGCGGAGGAACCGTTTTTTGTATACGGTTAATATCAATAGTAAAGATATAGTGGCAAACCATAGCACAAACACTTACAAATATTTTATGCTCTTGTGGTGTAAAATCTTCATACCACAATTCATCTGTCAAAATTAACAATAACCTGTTAATTTTTTCGTTACAAAAGCCAAAAATTTAATAATTATAAAAGTTTTCGTTTTTCGTTATTGACTTTATTGATTTTATAATGCTATACTGATACTAACTAAAAGTGACTCTTTATACCCTTTTGGGGATTCGGTGCGCCGAAAAACGGTCAGGTCAGGGGCTGTGGCGATGAATTTTAAAAGGGAAAAGCGTACACGGTGAATTTCGTTTTTATGGCGACGAGCCATTTTATGAAATACATAAGTTAATTTTTATTAAGGAGGATATCTTAATGAAAAAGTATTTATTTAAACAAGCAAAAAAATCATTATCACTGTTTATGGCAGTGATTATGCTTATGTCCTGCTGGGTGTGGATGGCACCCGAGGAAGCTACAGTGGCACAGGCTGCTGACGCTAAGACCGGGTATGAGGTTACATTCAATTACAAGGTAACAGGCGGTAAAGACCTTAACAACGGTTTGCTTGGCTATAAGCATGTAGGTGAAGGTTGGAATGATTCGGATAACGGAACAGTTACTACTAAGGTAAATTTTACATCAGGTACCGGCGGCCTCGGACAGGGTAACCAAAGTATTTCCTTTACTGTTTCTGAATTCCCTACTGTTATCAGATTCAAGACTAACGGTCCTGCAGCAGAGGGTTGCGGTGATGCTAAGACATATTGCCGAGTTACTGTACAGTCAATTCAGATCAACGGTAAAACCGTTTATACTGCTGCTGACACTATGACATGGGAACACAACAATGATAACTGGGACGGTGAATTTTATCCTAATCTTGATGCTAACGGTTATGGCACCAGCGGTAATCAGGCCGGTACATATAACTGGAACAGACCTTACATTGCCGGTTTCGTTGACACAGTAGAAACCAGTAATCCTAATCCCGCTATTAATCTTACAGTAGGTAAGCTCGGCGGCTCTGCTGTATCAGGCAGTTCTTCCTTCGATATGAACGGCTACACATGTGTTGACCAGTACGGTAGACAGTTATCTGCTAACCTTCGTAACCAGTTAATTAGTGCGAATAGAAAATTAAGCATTACAGAAACATCACACATTTCTAACAATTTCAATGGTACTCCCACTTCACATGAAGGTATCTCAGCCAGCGGTAATACCGTAACTGTAAGCCCTGAAATTCAGGTAAGCAATAACCTTAAGGCTGATTATTATCTCGTTAAAACATATGTTGCTGATGACGGTTATGGCGGTAATGTTCAATCTAAAACATCTGCCAAGATTAATCTCACATATCCTGATTATACCGTAAAATTCGATGCTAAGGGTACAGTTGATGACGGTGAGTTTGCGCCTGAAATCATAGTAAACGGTACGGCACACAAAAACAGCTATCAGGTTACAGGCAAATACAACAGTGCTGTTACTATTCCTTCCGATAAGGATGTCAGCGCTGACGGTTACACCTTCTACGGCTTTTGGACAGAACCGCAGCCTACATCAGGTGACGGATGGTTCTACAGCAAGAATGCTGATTTCGCAAAGCCTGTTTCTAACGAAACCTTTGAAGAATACAAAAAAATTGCCGGTGCTGAAGTAAACGGTAAGGTAATCACTGTAGATGCAGACGGTGATGAAAACGGAATAAAAGAAAAGTATTATAATGCAGGCACCCAGTATACTGATAAGAAGATGCTTGGTGACGCTACTGTTTACGGTTGGTGGTGTTCAGAGGACTATACCGTTAAGTTCTACGATGTAGACGGTAAGTTCATTAATGAATTCGCTGTTAAATACGGCCAGACTGCTGCAGCTATCCAGGCACAGAACGGTGGTGTTCTTCCCACCTCTGCACACAGCACTTACACCAGCGGTGCGTTCACATATACTATTACTCCCGGTGTATGGGTTACCGGTAACGGTACGGACATCACACTGACCTCTCACAGATTTACAGAAAGCCTTGTTCTTACTCCGAAGCTTTCAAGATCTGCTTTCAAGAATGAATATGCAGTCAAGTTCACCAATCCTGCTAACGGTGGTGCTTTAAGCGTAACCGGAGCCGGTACATACGGATACCGTCAGAACATCACAGATGTGGCTAACGAAGCATCCGGTAAGGTTCCTGCTACTCTTTCTACAGATAACCTTCTTCCGACTACAGATCTTCAGTTCAGATATGAATTCATAGGCTGGACAGATGTTGAACCCACAGGTAAGAACTATCATATTCTTTTAGAGAATGCTAACTTCGATGAAAACGGTAAGGCTGTTACTCTTAACTCCGACTGGATCGTAAGAAGTAATGCTACATATTATGCAGTATACAGAAGATATGCAAAGTCATATAATGTAAACTTCGCATATAAGAATACAACAGGTGCTGACACAGTAAAATCCTATGTAGTCAAGTACGGCGATAAAATAGTACCTCCCGCAGACGTTCCCAATGAATATAACGTAAGAGGTAATAAGTATACCTTCGCTAACTGGACATACACAAAGAATCAGGCAGGTAATAAGGGTACCTTCGGCAAGAATGCTGAGCTTACCTTATCCAGCGAAAACATTCTTATCACTAACGGTGCTCTCGCAGGCGGCACAGGTGCTGTTACAATCACTGCTGCTTACGGTGCTCCCGTAGCAACTCCCTTCAAGGTTGGCTTCACATATCCCGACGATAAGGGTGAGGATGTAGTTAAATCAGCAAACGTTCTCGTTGATACAACTGTTGCTAATGCATTCATTGAAACAGGTGTTCCCTTCGTAGCAGCTGATGAACTCAAGCCCGCTGTAGAATTTGATGACGGTACAGCTGTTTACACCTGTGCAAACAAGTGGAAGCTCGTAAGCGGTGCCGGTACTGTCGGTCTTAACGGCAGAGCAGTGGCAGTCGGTGAAGAGCTCACTGCAGAGGACCTTCTTAAGTTCGTTCCCACATCAGACGTTGAGTTCGAAGCAGTCTATGCTAATCCCGTTTACTACCGTAACGTAACTTATATCGACAGAGACAAGACCTTCGTAGGTAAAGCTCTTGCCGGTACAGCAGTTCCCGTATGGACAAACAAGGTTACAAATGACAACGGCACTCCCGACGATACAAGTGATGACTTCCAGGAAGATAAGATATACAATCCCGAAGGTTATGAGGGTAACGGCGGTACTTATGTATTCCAGGGTTGGTACGATGCTGAGCAGACAGACGAAACCTTCGACAAGACAAACGGTAATAAGATCGACCTCACTACAGCTGTAGTTCCCGATGCTGACATTACTTACTACGCACAGTACATCTTTGTTCCCTATACATATTCTATCGCGTTCAAGAACTATGACGGTTCAGAAAACATCCAGTGGGGTGAATTCCAGGATGGCTGGAGCCTCGAAGGTATTACAGCTCAGGCTAACAAGGGCGCGCAGAACAGCAGAGAAGACGATCCCGTATATGATTACATCTTCATCGGTTGGGATAAGACAGTTCCCACCTTCTGTGAAGGTAAGGATATGGTATTCATCGCTCAGTACAAGGCTGTTTACAAATACTATAACGCTAAGTGGTACAACTCCACAGCTATCAAAAATGCTGACGGCGATATCATAGGCTGGGCAGCTGATAAGTCAGAATCCACAGATGAAAACGGTGATAAGGTAGAGACAGCTCTCCTTGCAACTACAAAGCATACCTATGACAGTAAGCTTTACACACCTTCAGTAGCATCAATCACTTGCCCCGAAGCTGCTCCCGCAGGACAGGATTTCGTATTCGCAGGCTGGTGCTATGACATCAAGGACGAAGACGGTAACGTTATCGAAACCAAAAATTACGAAAGAGGTATGAAGATTACTGCCGGCATGGAATTCTATGCTACATACGCTCTTTCAGCAAAGACATATAAAGTAACTGCTATCGTTGACGGTAAGCCCACCTACTACACAGTAGCTTCAGGTATGAAGGCAGCTATCGATGATCCTCAGGAAGGTTACTTAGACAGCGAGTACCATACCGATTTCGCAGGCTGGTATACTGATGCTGAATTTGAAAATGCATTTGATCTTGACACAGCTATCACAGAAGACATCACTGTTTACGCTAAGATCGTTAAGTCAAAGCATGAATTCACAAAGACTCAGCTTAAGACTAATCCGACTTACTATGCTGAAGGTGAAAACGAAGTATGGTGTGTATGCGATCCTACCAGAAAGCATATCGAAAAGATTCCGATGCTTGTAGACGATGTTAAGCCCACAGGTACTATCTATCTTGGTTCACTCGGTAAGTGGAGCTCAACAGATACAACAGGTGCTGCAGCAACTGACGGTGATGAGGTAACACTCGTTGCTAATGCTGACACAGACATCATTATCACAGCTAACGATACAGGTAAAGTAGACTCTCTCTATAATCCCTCAGGTATCGGTAAGGGCGTTAAGCTCATCAGAGCTTTCGTATTCCCCGCTAAGTATAATCTCACAGCAGATAACTACGGTGCAGCTCAGCAGGTAGCTATGACTGTTTATGAGAATAACACAGAAGCTCTTACAAATAACGCTAACTTTGCTGTTAAGCTCGGTGATGCTTATGTAGCTGACCTTAATGCAAACGGTGAAGCACAGTACAACGATTACGGAACACTTAAGACAAAGGCTCTTGAGAGCGGTGAAACATACATCGTTTACTACTATGTAATTGATAAGGCTGGTAACCAGCTTAACACTAAGGTAAGAACTGCTAAGTTCATGTACGACAGCACAGCTCCCGTATTCAACGTAGAAGGTAACAACAACGGAGCAGCTATCCCCACATACTGCGGTACTGCAAAGATCACAGGTGTGGAAGAAGGCGCTGTTCTCACAGTTAACGGTGCAGTAGTAACTGTAGCTGCTGACGGTAGCTATGTAATCAACTACTCTGCAGATGTTGATAACATCATTCTCACTGCTACTGACGTGGCAGGCAACAGCTATACAAAGAAGATTAAGGTTTCTGACCACAAATATACCGTAACAGAAGTTCCCTCTGACTGTCTCAATCCCGGTTATAAGGAAGCTGAATGTAGTATCTGCGGTCATAAGACTGAAAGAGAAGACTATGAAGCTACAGGTCACGTAATGGGTCAGCCCGCTATCATCCCCGCTGACTGCGTAAATAACGGTTACACTGTAGTTAAGTGTCAGAACTGTGATTACGAAATCAAGACAGAATTCGACGAAAACGGCGAAGCTTTATTCCCTGCACTCGATCATGTATATGAGATGGATGGCGAAGAAATCAAGTACACAACAGTTACTGTATCTACCTGTAAGACAAAGGGTATGGCAGAAGCTTACTGTACTGATTGCGGCGAAGGCAGACTCGAAAAAGAGCTTGATCTTGATCCCGCTAACCATGAAAAAGTAACTGTTGCTAAGCTTGATGCAACATGTGAATATGACGGTTACTACACAGAGACATGTATCTGTAATGTAGTTGTTAAAAATGAAGTATATCCCAAGACCGGTCACGGTAACGTAGATGCCGGCACAGCTGAATGGTACATAAAGGTAGCTGAAACATGCTGCGCAGACGGTACTGAAGCTCTTAAGTGTCTCCAGTGTCTTGCTGACATCGACACCAAGGTAATTCCTGCTGACGAAAGTCTCCATGTTTACATTATCGCAGACAAAGAAAATGATGTTCAGAGACCTTCCGTAGGTAAGCCCGGCTCAATTAAGTGGACATGTTCAGTCTGTGGCGACACCTACACCGAAGAAAAGGGCGAAGCTCTCGAAGCATTTGATGTAAAATTCGTCAGCGACGATGGTGAAACAGTATTTACTGACCTTATCGGCGGTTCTATGATCGGTAAGGAACAGGTAGCAGAACCCACAAAGGCTGCAGACGAAAAGTATACCTACAAATTTGCAGGATGGGTTGAGGTTATCGAAAACGAAGACGGTACTACCACAGACGGTGCTGTAGTTAAGCTTCCTCTTACCGTAACTAAGGATATGACTCTTAAGGCAACCTTCAGATCAACACCTATCCTTTACAAGCACACATTCTATGTACCTGTTACATGGACAGCATCTGCTGACGATACAGTGAAATACGAAGAATATGCAGTACTTATCGGTACTCACGGCGACTCTCTCAAGCCTTCTTCAGTACCTGTATTCAAGCTTGAAAATGCAGAAGAAGATGCAGCACTCAAGAAGCTTTACACCTTCGAATTCAAGGGCTGGAAGAACAGCATCGGTGAACCCGTAACCGACTTCACAGTTACAACCGATACTAATTTCTATGCATACTTTGATTATGATGCTGTATCCTATCCCGTAACCTATCTCAACGGTACAGATTATGTATGGGATACAACTGTAAGCGGCGGCGCAGCTGCAGTATATAATAATAAAGTAGAAATCGACGGCGTAGAAACCCTCGTATATCCTGAAAAGAAATTTGATGACAAGTACCATTACGAATTCTTCAATTGGTACACAGAAGCATCACTCAAGACAGTTTACGGCGGTGAACCTATCACAGCTAAGACTCAGCTCTATGCAGGCTTCACAGCTATCGAGCATAAAGACTATGTTGTAGATACAAGTGTCGGTGAAAACGGCATTCTTCAGGAACAGACCTGTACTCTTCCCGAACTTACTCAGTTTATCTGCACATGCGGTCACACTAAGGTAGAAGAGACTAAGGCTGCTCTCGAGCATGACGAATATAAGAAGGATGCAGATGGCAACTATGTTCTCGTAGACGGCGAAAAGGTTCTTAATGCTGAAACAGTTGAAAAGGAAGACGGCATTTACTATATCATTAAATGTTCAAACTGCGGTGAAGTTCTCCGTGAGGAAAAGACTTCTTACACTGTAGTATTCAAAAACTGGAACGGCATCACTCTTCAGACATCTGTACTTAACGCAGGCGCTGAAATCAAGTACGAAAAAGAGATTCCCACAAAGGCTGCAGATGCTGAGTACACTTACACCTTCGCAGGTTGGTGCGTATACGGTGATAAGAGCGAGACAATCGTAACTCTCGGTACAGCGACCGAAGATGCAACATACACAGCTGTATTTGCAAAGGAAGCAAAGACCTTCCGTGTAACATTCGTTGATAAAGATAACGAAATAATCGCAACTAAGCCAGGTTTTGCTTACGGATACAAGCTTCTTGCTACAGACTTCCCCGAAGCACAGGCTAGCTACTTCACAAAGACAGACCACTACACCTTCATTGGCTGGAGTGTAAGCGAAGGCTACGAAGTTAAGGGTGACGTTCGCGTTAAACCTGTATTCGAGGTTGAAGCTCATGACTATTACAACACCGGTGAAACCGTAGGTGCTACCTGTGAAGAAGCAGGCGGTGTAATCTGGAAGTGTAAATTCTGTGACGCTACAGTAAACAAAGACGGTGCAGCTGCTCTCGGTCATAAGTGGGAAGAAATCGAAAGAGTAGAACCCAATGTTGATAAGGAAACTGACGGTTACTACATCGAAAAATGTACAGTCTGCGGTACTGTATCCGATAAGATCGTTATCGAAGTAGCTAAGAAGAGAAACGTAACCATTACTGTTAAGGATTCTTACGGTAAGGCAATCAATGGCGCACTTGTTGAGCTTTATCTTGACGGAACACGTATCGCCGCCGGTGATACAAATATGGATGGTATGATTACCTTCAAGGCATACGAAGGCAAGTACACAGTTCTCGTATCCAAGGTAGCTGATGCTGAAAACACATCCTTAAGCTTTAATGTAGGCAAAGATGGTTATAGTGGCGAGATTATAATGGAAATCGCTGAAGAAGGCTGCGGATGCTCCTGCCATAGAAATGGCTTCTGGGGAATCATCTTCAGACTCTTCCATAAGATCATCAAGTTCTTCACAGGCGGAAAGATCAGATGCTGTGCTGATCCCGACGGCAGATATTAATCATACGGTAAAATATGATATTTCAAGCGGTGGCAAAATGCCACCGCTTGTTTTTTTGCAGAAAATCAGAGTGATTTCAATATATAGTATAGAAAAAAACATCAATTACTACATAATGTTTTTTTCGGTAAAACATAGAAAAAACGCCCTAAATCAGGCCTTTTCTTGCTATATGTAAAACTAAACAAAATAAACTTTTGTTATATATGCAAATCGTAGAATAAAAAAAATATTAGAAAAGATATTGAAAAACTTGGCTTTTGATGTTATACTACCTATAGTTATAGGTGTCTCTATGGGCATTTTGCACCCTTTTTTCGGGTGGAAAATACGGTATTATTATAGGGAATCCTATTTGTAATATATTCATTCTTTCATTTTTAAGGAGGAAAAAATTATGAAAGTTGGTAAAAAAGTACTAAGTACCCTGCTTGCTATCATTATGATAGTATCCAGTGTATCGGTATGTTTTGGCGTTCTCGGTGCAGATGTACCCGTCGACAAAACTATCGAAGAACTGATGATGCAGGTCGAACTCCATCACGGTGTTCTCGCTGACTACATTCTTGCAGCTAACAGCGATAAGGCTACTGAGGACGACCTCGAGAGGGTACCACAACAGACAACGACAGGTGAATGGAAGGTTGGGCTTGACTCAGCTACATCATCCTGGCACTGGATTACATCTGCCTATGCGGCAGCAGCTAATGCAGTTTTACAGGACGGAACTGTCAAGTCGACTATGCCCAGAAAAACTGCAGGTGAAATCAATGACATCATTGAGTCTTTAGTTGCTGACAAAGTAACTCCCGGCACCACAATGAGTGCAGCTCAGTACAATGAAGTTCTTGATTATTATGCTTTCGGTGACGTTTCAGGTTCTCATAAGCTTGAAATCGGCGAAGGCTTCGACATCCTTCAGTGGGCTAAAGGCGGCAAGGAAGATTATAAGAATATTCCTGAGTCAGCTGACGATCTTCAGCTCTACACAGCTACGGTTAATTTTAATTGGGATTTAGCTGAAGGCAAGATTACTGATGTAAAATTCGAAAACGTAAGACTTAACTCTGACTCCACTGCAGCAAGCATGGCTTCAGTTAAGGAACTTATTGCTGACTTCATCAACAAGGCTGATGAATGGTTCAAGACCGACTACTCTGCTCTTAGTGTTGAAGACCTCAACACTAAGGTTACTGCGATTTCTCAGGATATCGTTACATATGAGCTCGCTGTTACCATCGGTAACTACGAAGAAGTATGGGATGCTTATGTTAAACCTGCTCTTCCTGAAGGCAATGAAAAGACATGGGCTGAAGTTAAGCAGTGGTATAAGACCAACATCGTTGGTTATGTTGCATCTGCTTATGCTACTCAGTATCAGGCAGCTATTGAAGGCTTCTTCACCGCTGCAGGATCTCAGACTACAGGCGCAGAGCTTCTTGCAAGCTACAAGTCAATTCAGCTTGAATTTGACAAGCTTAACAACCAGACAGCTTACGACGGTGACGCAACAGTTAATATCACAGACAAGATCATCGAGGCATTTGCCGGCAAGGGTGGTCTTTCAGGTGCTGCCTATTATAACGATCTTCTCGACCGTCACATAAAGCTTGGTTACAAGCTTGCTGAAACATTTGCAAACGAAATGTATCCTTCTTTCGTAGAGCAGTTCGTAGCAATGATCGACACAGCAAACAGAGATCCCTTATATGTAGGCTCAGCAGACGCTAAGGCTATGGGTCATAAGTGGGAAGAAAGCTGTGATGGTAGCTGTACAGAAAAATGTCCCGCAAGCGGCAAGGTAACTAAAAACGCTGACGGTACAATTAATGGCTACGAATATACCGCTAAAGACGCAAACGGTAATGATGTTAAGTACACATGTACTCAGCTCGGTGAACACTGCGTTCACGTAAACTATAATTATGCTGAAGAATTATACTTCGGTATTGAAGGCGTGAAGTTAGGTGTTGCTGACGTTATCGCTGTATTCGAAGAAAATGTATTCCCCTACATCACTGACGGTGCAGGTGTCGTTCAGTTTGCTGAACTTATCCACGTAGGTGAGAATTCTGGCATTGCTGCTGAAGATAAGGTTACATTCAACGAAGACAACTGGGACAAGTATTATAAGGCAGCAGGTGTTGTTAACCTTGACGTTAACGGTGCTACTTACAAAGAATACAAGGCTCAGATGGATGCTTACATCGACGGCGCCCTCCTTACAGGTAGTATGACCTACGGTCAGATTACAGGTATGGTTGATGACATTATGTCAATGGGTTACAAGTCCTGTAAGGAACTTTCAACAAACCCCGGTACTAAGGAACTCTTCGAAAAGATCTTCGGTAAGGCTGAAGACGGCGAAGGTATGGTTCCCTACGATAATTTCATTAACGACCTTAAGCGTCGTGCTACTAACCGTATCTATGACCTTACATCACAGGTATACTACTACTATGATGAAGGCGACGGCGCTATGAACAACAACAAGGGTCTCGTAGCATACCACAACTTTGAAGCTATCAACGGTGCATACGCTGCTGTTTCTGCAGAAGCTAACCCCGGTGTGCTTTACAAGTTCCTCAACACTGCTCCCAAGTACGATCCTGACGCAGAGCAGTTTGCAGAAAAGGTAGCTGAAGATCCTTCATACGTAAGAGATTATCAGGAAATCGCTGATTATTATGATGCAGTAAGCTCAGGCAGTGAGTCCATCATTACTCAGGCTGAAAGATATCGCGATATGCTTATCGATCTTCGTGACAGCAAGAGCGGTCGTTATGCCGATAATGAGATCCGTGATATGATCTTCGATAAGTGGAAGGGCTCAAATGAGTATACTTCCTCAACTATGTATCAGTATATCTGGCAGTCAAAGATCGGTACTCTCGACTACAGCTTTGTTCAGGCTATTCTCGAAGCTGTAGGCATTGACGGTAATGCAAGAGATCTTTTTGCCGGTGCTATTGATGCTCTCGATGCTATGATTATCTCTGAGGACATGGGTGCTCTCCTCGGTTCCCTTCTCGTTGGTAATAAGCATCAGACTAAGGTAAATAAAAAGACAGGCATAACTAAGTACGGTTATGTTGGTTCTAATAATGCTGACGGCACAGGTGTTAAGCAGATCTTCTGGATCAGCGACGCTAACAGAGCTGACGCAGGCGAGCTTGACGGTAAAACCTATAACGGTTATTACCTCAAGGCTATGACCAACTCCCTCGGTTATTGGGAATATGCTTTCCCCTATGACCATGACGGTGATCCCTCAACCGCTAAGATTGCTCCCACCGTAGGTACAGAGTGTAAGAACATTAAGGAATGGCTCGTTAACATGATTATTTCTTACCTCTTCAGCGGTGAGCTTCACACCATGCTCTTTAAGCTTCTTAATGAGCTCATCGGTCCCATGATTTACGACATGGCAGGTGATATGGCTGCAGTTAAGGTATCATTTATTACAGCTCTTTCAAAGGACCAGAACGGTCACTATTTCGCCTCCTTCCTTCGTAATGCTATGGCAACCATGCCTCACCTTTACACCGCTAATATGAACGGTAACAGTAAGGCTGTTACTCATTATGACCGTGACGGTTCAGGTGTCAGCCATAATGTTAACCAGTCGGGTGTACAGTTCCACAGATGGTTTGACGGTCAGATCTGGGGTGGAGACAATAACTATTCCGCTATTCTTCAGCTTTGTCAGAAGGCTCCCTGGAACGATACAACCTCTAAGTATGCAAGAACATACTGGAATGATACTCTTAAGAATTATACAATCCGTAGCGGTGCCCGCTATAGCACTGCTGTAGGTCTCGATGCCTCTGAATGGGATAAGATCGACAGTAAGGCAGCATGGAACATCGAAAGCTTCGAGGATTTCTATAAGGCACTTGCTTCCGCTACCTGCGGTTATCAGCCTATCCTTGCAGGTCTTATCACCTCAGCTCAGGTACCTTATGTTCTTAAGGTTGAGGCTCTTAGTGACATAGCAACTCTTGACGGTGACATCAAGTTCTGGGCTTCCGAGGACAACATCTACGATAACCTTCTCGTTCCCTTATATTATCTTCTCGGTATTGATAATTATCCCGATGCTGACACTATCGAAAAAGCAGGTACAGTTGATGAGTCTCTTAAGATGGAGGAAACTCATGCTATCCAGGGTTACGGTTATAACCTCTGGTATGAGCTTCTTAGTCCTGTTTTCGATTGGCTTCAGACTGATCTCTTCGCAAATCCTGTAGAAACTATCCTTAATCTTCTTCCCAACCTCGTAGCAGCTCTTGAATACAACCAGCTCGCTCCTAAGCTCGGTAACATTATCCTCAGATACGTTTATAACGTTTATCTTGTAGGTGAGAGTTCAGTTGCAGGCGGTCAGGATAAGATGGACCTTTCTAAGGATACCATCGGTCCCCTTATCAAGGGTGTAGAACTTTCAAAGGGTCTCACAGGTCTTCTCGAAAGCTTGTCAAAGATTACAAAGACTTCTGCAGCTCCGCCTACGGAAGACGGAAAGCAGAACCTAACAGGATATCTGACTACGGCAGATACCAATGACAAGGGTGAAGTTCTGTACTATGATTATAATGAATCAACAGATACTTATAGTAACCCGACTGTAAAACAGAACGAAGACAATACCAAGGTAACAAAGACTGTAGCATATAAGGATACTTCAGGAAGCTATTACCTTGCTGAGGGTATGATCGCTCAGATGCTCTTCGGTCTCGCAGGTGAAAATACCTTCAAGGCATTTACCAAGAAGGGTAACTCTTACGTTCTTTCACTTACCGCTCCCATTAACCGTCTTATGGCTATGTGTACCATAGAAGTTACTGAGAATGTACAGGTAATTAAAGAAAAACTCACAATGTATCACCTCAATGCTAATCCGGCAGACGTACTTCTCGTACTTCTCCGTTGGCTCATGAACGACGGTGTGCTTTCAATAGTAGGTAACCTTCTCGGTGCAAGCGGTACTCTCGGTACTATTCTCGGTGGTCTTACAGGCCAGGCAGATAACGTTGCCGGTATTCTCGTTTCACTTCTTAATGAGTATGATGTAGATACCTACAGTTATAAGAATATCTATAACGACAATGCAATGACATGGCAGAACAAGGAGCTCGGCGCTGACAGATTCATTCTCGGTGAATATCTCGAAGAGTCAACCTCATACGCTTATAACGGAAAGACAGGCGTAGACAAGATCAATGCTGCCATCAAGAACGTTGACAATCTCATACCTACTCTTCTTCCCACTCTTCTCGATATGTTCGGTGATAAGCTTGACGGCTTCATCGGTGAACCTCTCGATCTTCTCGGACAGAAGGTTGATCTCGGATTCGTTAAGGGTATTCTTGATGATGTAGTTGCTAAGGCAAAGGATGCTGATCCCAACAACAATATGGACCTCGTTGATATCGTTGCTGAGGTTGTATCCTCTAATGAGCTTATGCAGATCGTTGCTGAGCTTCTCTTCAATCCCACTACAGTTATCAATGAAGAAACAGGCTTAGAAGAAGAAAAGCCCGGTCTTCTTCCCGGTATTCTCGGCGGTGAAACCGTAGCTAACCTTCTTCCTGCACTCGCTAAGTTCGGCTTCGATGTAAGCCCCTACGGCTTCTATAAGAACGTTACAAGTGTTGCATTCAAGAATGACGGTATCGCTAAGTGGCTCGAAGCTGAATATAACACAGCTTTAAATGCCGGCAAGTGCACAAGCCTTGAAAATCTTTCATGGCTCGATGTTAAGGCTCCTGCTGACGGCTTCAACTGGTATCAGGGTCTTACACTCAATACACCTGAGGAAAAGGTCGATGCATTCTTCGCAATCATCACAGACCTTATCTCACCCCTTAACTCTATCTTCTCACTCATTCTCTGCGGTGAAGACCTTACCTTCTTCGATGAGCTTACTATCGAAGGTGGTAACGGTTATGCTACAGGTCTCGTTATGCTCATCGAAGCTCTCGGTGTAGGCGGTGTTAAGCTTCCCGACTCCACATATACAGCTTCAATGAACAAGGACCAGTATATGTTCTATGTATTTGCCGATACTGAGCCCCAGAAGGGTCAGAACGGCAACAGAAACTGGACATTCTCACATTCACCTCTTACACCGCTCTTCACTGCTATCCGTGCTCTTCTTGTCGGTGACAGTGCAACAGGCTTTACAGGTCTTCTCGAAAGTCCTCTTACAGTTCTCCTCGAAAGACTTCCCAATATCGCATACTTCATGTACTCTTACGATAGCGGCGAAAAGGATGAAGAAGGCAATGCTATCAGAACATCCAACCTCGCTCAGGCTATCAAGAACTTAATCGGTCCCGTACTTAAGCTCCTTGACATCGTAGATCCTATCCTTTCTAAGATTCTTGAGCTTGATGTTGCTCAGTTTATCAGTGACACACTTGACATAGAAACTGCTCTTAACAAGACAATTTCTAACCTTCTTGCAGGTGACAATGCAGGTGCTGTAGCAACTCAGAAGTTCATCGACTTCGGTGCACTTGCAGTACAGGGCGGTAACATGGGTACTTATGATACCAATGCTGATCCTCTTACTACTCCCGGTGCTATGGCTCATATCCACTACTCAAAGGGTGTAGCCGGTCAGGCATTCGTAACACTTATCCGTACTATTCTTACTGACGATATGCTTAAGCTCTTCGGTGACGTATTTAAGAACTGGTTCGAAAAGGGCGGTCTTAACGGCGTTACTCCCGAGCCTGAAGAAGTAAGACGTATTACTGACATCGTTAACGGTCTTATCAAACGTTGTAAGACACCCAGCATCAAGAATGAAAAATACAACGGTACTGCTGTTGATATCATCGTTGGTATCCTTGTTGACATTCTTACTGACTATGCACCCGGTACCAGCGTACCTATGTTCTACGAAAATCTCGGTGCAGCTCTCGACGGCGCTATTGATGCAGCTGACGAAGCTATCATCCAGAAGTACGGTATCGAACATAAGGGTTATGACTGGGATACCATTACAACTGATGCTGACGGTAATGTTCTCTTTACCGAAGCTGAAGTAGCAGAAACTATGGATAGCCTTGACAGCGTTATCGCTAAGGCTCTTCCCGACGTTCTTAACATTCTCGTAGGTACAGGTACTCTTGACCTCTCATCACTCGGTATCGAAACTCTCGGTAGCGGTGACGGTCTCTTCGACATCATTGCAGGTCTTCTCGGCGGTCTTGTATTTACAGATGAAATGATGACCACCATCTATGACCTTCTTATGGGCATCTTCGGTGGCGGCGGAATCGGTAACTTCCGTGATCTCGCTAAAGAAGCAGGCTTCGACATCACTGCTAAGACACTTTATCTCAGCGATAAGACAGGCGCTGCTCTTAAGGCTTACATGAGCCACAACCTTACAATCGATGCAAACGGTCAGGTTAACGGCGAAGACCTTGCATGGAATATGATTAAGGACGCTCACTCTATCCAGGCTTATGAATATGACGAAAACGGTAACGTTGTAATCGAAGACGGCGCAGCTAAGCTCGCTGAAACTGAAGACGGCAAACCCGTTTACGATTCAACTATGTCCTTCTACGTTCAGGAAACCAAGGACGGCAAGTATCTCTACACTTACACCAACGATAAGGGTGAAACTGTTGAGTACGAAAGCGAACTCTTCAACCTTAAGTCATTTGCTGAAGTAACAGGCACAAAGACAGTTAAGGAAACTGACGACGAAGGCAACGAAGTTGAAAAGGAAGTAGACGTATACACCAAGTATGCTCTTACTCCCGTTTACACTGAAACTCAGAACGAAGACATTACATGGTCCTTCGGCTTCAAAGAAGGCAACCAGTTCTTCTATGAGAACCTTGACATTGTAGTATCCTCACTTTGGGACTTCATCGCTCAGCTCGAAGTTATCCTCAGAGGTCTCTTCTTCGGTGAATCCTCAGGTACAGCTATCCAGGCATTCAATACTGTAAACCTCGAAGGTCAGGATACATACGAAAATACTATTCTTCCTCTTCTTCGCGGCTTCGGTCTCGATTCTATCCTCGCTTACCTTGCAACCAATAAGGTACTCGATGAAAAGGGTAACGAGACAGGCAAGACCTACCTCCAGGCTCTTAACGAAAAGCGCGGTAATAAGTTCGGCGCAGATCCTATCCCCGAAAAGCTTATCGGTAGTAACGAAGAAATGCTTGCTGAAATGGGTACAGCAGATTACGATATGGAAAAATTCCTCCAGATCGTTATCAACTACGTATTCTATTTCGTAGAAATTCTCGCTGAATATCCCATCGCAACTCTCGCAAATATGCTTCCCACTCTTGCATATTTCGTTGTTGGTGACGGTCTCAACGAAATCCTTTCTAACCTCCTTACATTCGTAATGGTATTCGTTGAAAGAATTTCTCCCGTTCTTGCTATCGAAGTTAACGAACTCGGTGCAGGTCTCGTTGATATGCTCGCTACCGGCTCATGGACTTCATTCCAGGAAATCTTCAAGTTCTACGAAGGTGCTGACGGTAAGAAGTACTATGACGAAGTTCAAAGAGATGACAACAACCAGCCTGTTTATATTGATGGTGTACTTCAGACCCAGCCTGTTCCTGCTGAAGTTAAGAACATCGCTCTTACTGAAGCACTTATGTCACTTCTTGCTAACCTTACACTCGACCTTACAGGTCCTGAAAGTAAGCCCGACGGTATCGGTGATACAACTGTTACTGCATTCATCAATGCTGATGCAGAAAAGACAGCTTGGGAAATCTATAACGAATATACCACTACTGACGTAGCAGCAGACGGCACTGTAACTGTTACAGTTAAGAATCCCGATAAGGTTGAAGAAGCAAGACAGCTCCGTTCTGTAGCTCTTACAGAGTGGTTCAGATCTCTCGCTGCTCTCGGTGATCCCATCGGTAACGGCGGTGCAAACATTACCCTCAAGACTAAGAACATCAAAGTTTCTAACGGTGTTGCAAGTGTTGAAGAAGTAAGCAAGACTATAGAAAAGAAAGATCTTGTAAACATCAATCCCGTAAACGGTCAGATCACAGTTTCCAAGGCTGACGTACTTATGTTCCTTCTCGACGTAGTGTTCGAAAACACAACCATCAAGAAGGTTCTCGGTAGCGCTCTCGGTTACGATATCACTGACGTAAACGGCACTGATGCTGCACTCCTTGACAATATTCTTACAGGCGTATTCCGTAATCCTGATGAAGTAGTTGACCTTATCGTTACTCTCTTCACAGATTACAGTGTAGCTGCTTCCGAAAACGTTGTTCTTGACGTATTCGACGAACAGCACTATGACTTCTACGACGATGCAGGCCTTACCTATGCAGACGTAACAGCTGACGGTTATAACGGTTCTGTAATCGCTCGTTCCAAGACATCCTACGCTATTGATAACCTTGACAAGCTTGTAGGTACAGTTCTTAACCTCTTTAAGGCTGACCTTACAAAGGAAGGCGGTCTCCTCAACGGTATTGCTGATGCAGACGCTGACCTCACACTCACAAATGTCGTTAACGGTCTCCTCGAAGATTACCTCTTCACAGATGATCTTCTTAACGATCTCCTCGCTATGCTTGTAGGCTTACTCTCTTCTGACAGCGTTGACAGCATTCTCGGCATCGTTGCTGACATTCTTGACAACGTTACAGATAAGAACGGTAATCCTCTCAACATCAAGCCCGAAGCATTCAAGAACAACGCTGTTCTTACTGAGCTTATCGGCGATGCTACCAGCTGGAAGGCTGTAGGTGAAACTCATAAGCACTATGAATATAAGTATGCAACTCAGATTCTTGAAGACGGCGAATATGTAGCTGCTGAGGATGAAGAAGGTAAGCCCGTTTACGAAGCTTACTTCGCTAAGTCAGACGCACTTGACGGTACAACTATCTCTGTTGATGCTGACGAAGACGGTACAGATGATTACACTGCTACTCTCATCGCAGTTTACAACCAGAAGCAGAAGACCAAAACTGTAACTGAAGACGGCGAAGAAAAGACCCTTTATCTCTACACTTATGAAAAGGTAGTTGACGGTACTAAGACTATCGTTGACCTTGAACTTGCTGAAGAAGGCAAGGTATCTTATGAACATCCCACTGAAACAGATGAAAACGGTGAAGCAGTTGTTTATACTCTCACTAAGGTAGAAGAAGACGACAAGACATCTCAGAAGACAGCTGTTAAGTTCGACGCTGACTGGAATATCGTTGTTGAACCCTCTGACAGTATCTCTGCTGAAGAAGCAAGAGCTAAGTCAAGAGACAACTTCATCGACACACTCTGGGCTATCCTTTCACCTCTTTCAATGGTACTCGAATTATTCCTTCTTGACGGCGAAATCACTCTCTATGGCGAAATCACCATCAAGGGCTTCGCAGGCTACCAGGGCGTAATTCTTCCCATCATCGAAGCACTCGGCGTTCCCGCTCTTAAGGACACAGACGGTGCTCCCTACCTTGCAGGTTATTATCAGAACCAGGATGCTTATGAAACAGCTGTTTACGGTGTTCAGGATCCCGACGGTCTTGGCGGTGCTGTAGGCGATGTAATAGGCAAGAAGGTAATGCTCAAGTCAATCCTCGATGCAGTTCTTGCACTCGTTGATTCACTTTGCGAACGTCCTGTTTCTACTCTCGCTACAGTTCTTCCCTATCTCTCACGTTTCCTTGAAAGTGACGGCGTGGATATCATCCTTACTAACCTCCTTTCACCTGTAACTGCTCTTACCGACCTCATCAAGAACATCTATGATCTTGACCTCCTCGGTATGATCAAGTCACTCCTTTACAACATCGCAAGAGATATGGAAAGCAGCAACGCTGCACAGACAGCTGCAGAATATCTCGATCAGCAGATCGAAGAAGCTCAGGCAGCTAACGAAGCAGCAGGCTTTGCTCTTACAGTTGCAGCTGAAGAACCCGGTAACACAGGTATCGACTTCGATCGACTCAAGTTTATGGATATCGTTTGGGATATTATTTACGCTGTAAGCATTCCTATGGCAGGTAAAGATCCCATCGAGCTCAAGAACATTCTTGATAAGAACCTCTTTGAAACTCTTGCTAAGTGCGCTTGGTATGACATTACCGGCGACGGCAGCATCACTATCAAGGAAGTTGAATTCAACGAAACTAACCTTGACAACAGCATCGTTAAGAACACAGAGCTCAACGGCACAACCTTCTATGTTGACCGTGAAACTGTTCTTCTTACAGTTCTCAACTCTGTAGTATTCCAGCCCGGCATCAGAGATCTCCTTGCATCTCTTGTTGATATGTTCGACTTCTCTGCTGCATCACTTAAGGATTACGAAACTCCCGATGCTATCGATAAATTAGACCTCAACGGTCTTCTCAGTGTACTTGTTTACGGTGTATTTGATTCACCTGAAGCTATCGAAGCTCTTCTTATCAACCTTCTTTCATGGTACAACATCGTATATGAAGATGTAAGAGATCTTCCCGAGAACTTAACAGGTATCACAGAAGAAAACGGTAATGCTCCCGATTGGAACAATATTCCTCTCGATAAGGCAGAACTCAACAAGCTTCCCACAGACCTTGACAATCTTATAACAGCAGTTCTTCCTCTCGTAGGTGAACTTCTTCCCACACTTGGTGTAAATCTTAACCTTGACCTTAAGGGTGACACAGTTGAGGAAGTCGTAGAAAATCTCCTTACTTCTCTCTTCAAGGATGCAGAAGATAAGGCCGGTCTTGCTACCACTCTCTTTACTGCTCTTGTTAACCTCTTCGGTAAGGGCAAGCTCGACAGCACTCTTGATCTCGTTTACGAGCTCACCGGTGGTGTTGACGGCGGTATCAACCTTAAGCTGTCCTACTTCAAGGCTCAGAATGCTAAGGTTGCTGAAGTATTTGCTGACTGTGATACATGGGCAGAAGCATTTGAAACGTTCTACACTGTAGATGCTTTTGATGCTGATGTACATTACACAGAAGATGCTGAAGGCAACAAGACTTACTACCTCAACAACGGTACTAACCTCCTCGCTACTCAGAGCGTAGAAGACGGTACTGACGATGAAGGTAACATCAAGTATAAGACTGTTCCCGTAATCGCTCTTGATACTAAGATCGTTGACGGTAACGAAGTTTACATCCCCGCTGACAAGAATGTCAGAGCAGAAACAGACAAGTACGGTACAGAGTATTATGTAGCTGCTGCTGAAAACGACGAAGATATCCTTAAGGATGAAAACGGTAATGTTGTATATGTTGCTAAGATTGATGCTTACGGTGATGTAGTATATGCAGAACAGTACTCACTCAAGCTTGGTGAAACCGGCAGCTTCGGTGTAACAGATTATGACAGTGCTCTTGCTCTCCTTGCTGACTTCGTAGTTCCCTTCGTTCCCGTTCTCAAGCTTCTCCTTCTCGAAGAAGGTGACCTTGTACTCCTCGACGGTATCAGCATTTCCGCAGGTGACGGTTACGACAGATTCATTATCCCCGTATTCGAAATGCTCGGTGTAAACCTTGAAAAGAACAAGGCAGAGCTTGCAGCTATCGAAGACGACGCTGCATTCGCAGACTATATCATCAGCTGTATCGAGAAGCTTCTCAGCACAATTCTTGACGCTCCCGTACAGATGATCGTAAATCTCCTTCCCTCACTTTCATTCTTCATCGCTTCTAACGGACTTGCTCAGGCTGTTGAACAGCTTCTTGCTCCCGTACTTACACTCGTTGATATGATTAACGATGTAGCTGCAGCAGAACTCGATGTTGAAGGTGAAAAGGTAGTTGCTCTCGATGTATACGCACTTCTTGCAGGTCTTATCGGCGATCTCGGTATCCCCGGCACTGAAGGTGTAACTACAGTTGAAGGCATCATCACTGCTATCCTCACTGAGGAAGGCCTCATCAACCTCATCGACGGTCTTATTAACAAAGGCAAGGCTGATGAAGATAAGACAGACATCAAGGGTCTCCTTAATGTAGGTACAGATGCAGAGCCCGTATACCTCTTCACAGAAATCGTTAACAGAACTGCTACTCTCGGTATGGTAGATACCAAGCGTGAATTCGGTGCTGTAAACGGTATGGTTATGGGTGTAACCACTGACAATGCTACAACTCTTGTAAACCTTATTTCTGAACTCATTCTCGGCGAAAACGGCCTCATCGGCGATATCCTCGCTATTGCCGGCTTCGACAGAAACGATCCTAAGAATGCAACAGTTGTAAGCATCATTGACGGTATCTCAGGCGCTGAAAACAAATACTGCGTACTTGAAGTACTCGTTAACTACTTCAACCACTATGACGTTGAAAACGAAATTCTTGAATATCTCTCATTCACCGAAAAAGATTTCGATTATGACACATATTCAGATTCTTCTAACCTCACAGCACGTAAGGTAAGACGTGCTATCAAGAAGCTCGATAAGGCTATCCTTACCCTTATTCCCGATCTTCTCCCGCTCCTTGAAAATGTCGCATTCCTTAAGTCAACTCTTGATAACATCAAGGCTAAGAATAACGGCACCTACACCGGCGTAACTCTCGCTGCTGTTGTTGACGCTATCCTTGCAGACCTTGCATTCAAGGATGACATGATGGATACTATCGTCGGTGCACTTATCGGTGCTATCGGTACAGGTAGTCTCGCTAATACACTCACAACTGTTCTTCCCATCCTTGATGATCTTCTTCAGGTTAACTTCACTCCCGTAGAAGTAGCCGGTAACGCTGCTGGTACAGCACTCGCAGGCTTCATTAACACAGCTGTTGCTGCTGCTGACCTCCGTGTAATGGATGATATGGGTACACCTGAAGACAAGTCAGATGATGTACAGAAGACAGATGAAAACGGCGATCTCGTATTCCGTGCAGCTACATGGGCTGACGTTGCAGCTTACTACACTGAAAACGTATATTACTATGTAGACACAGTAGTAACAGAAGCAACTGAAACCACCGAAGCTAAGACAGAATATGTTGTTAAGTCCTTCACTTCTAAGGAAGTATACGCTGATGCTCAGGAAGCAACCTTCACTATCAATGAAGAATCCTTCACAGCTACCGTATATGCATATCAGATCGAAGCTGATAAGGCTGACGGTACAGTAACCTATAAGGCAGTATCTGAAACAGATTCCGCTAAGATTGCAGCAGGAACTAAGGTTGTTGTTGATTACACATGGGGTATCGACGCTGCTGCTGATTTCGACGCTAAGTATGATGCATTCATCAGCATCATCTGGGGCTTCATTTCAGAGCTTGAACCCGTTCTCAACTTCATCTTAAGAGGCGAATCTATCGCTATCAAGTCAACAAATGACGACGGCCAGACAGTAACTGCTATCGAACTTAAGGGCGGTAAGGGCTACGAATACGCTATCGAGCCTCTCCTTAAGGGTCTTGCAGCTGACCAGTTCGGCACACTTATGACTGCTGAAACATATATGAACAAGAAGGGTGATAAGGCTACTCTTACAGCTATCACTGACGGTATCTTCAATATTGTTGACGCTATCTGCGCTTCACCTGTTGAATATATCCTTACTCTTGTTCCCTCACTCGCATACTTCATCGATTCAAACGGCGTAGAGAAGTTCGTTACAAATCTTCTTTCACCCGTATTCGCACTCCTCGATGTAGCAGAACCTGCAGTTGGTGCACTCCTTGATGATCTCCTCGGCGGTCTTCTCGGCGGTCTCCTCGGTGAGTTTATGCCTGATGGCACAGGTACTGCAGTAGAAACTGTAACTCTTACAGCTGTATATCCTGAAACCGACAATGCTGAAACAGAAGTTGACGAAACAACTGTTCTTTCCGGTTACTATTACATCGACGGTGACAAGAAAGTCAACGTTTCTAAGGACAGCAAGTATATCTCTGTAGTTGACGGTGTTGCTACTTATGCAGTAATGTCCTTCACTCTTAACGATATCATCAAGAATATCGGTACAAGTGCAAACCTTACAAACATCATCAATGATCTTGTAGGCGGTCTCCTCTTCAAGGATGCAACTACAGGTGCAACAGGCCAGGCAACTAAGCTTCTTAAGGCTGACTTCTTCACAGACTACGTAGCATATGCTGTAGATGTGGATAATAAGGACCTTAACAAGGATAAGATGTACTTCAACGCTACTGTTATCAAGGCCGGTGGTGAATTCGGCGGTACAGTAGGTCAGGTTGTTGCTATTCCTTCAAACGATTACGACGAACAGAGAGACGGCAAGTATTATGCAATCAACGAAGGCTCACTCCGTTATGTTGTTAACGCCTTCAATGTTGATATAGCAGATTCACTTGTATATCTCCTTGAAAACGTTCTTTCCGAACAGCTTCTCAATGCTCTCGTTTCTGAGGACATGAAGAAGGATGCAGAAGGTAACGTAAATCTTGTAGGTACACTCATCAACAATATTCTTGCTCTTGTTGACAAGGGTATTGCCGGACGTACACTTCTCGATGTTATCGTAGCACTCTTCGAAGGTTACGACATCGTTTACAGCCAGTACAAGCAGCTTGCTGACTTCAACATCAACCATGCAGGCGACATCGCAGCTGGCAACCTTCCCGTAAAACTTGATACTATTATCAATGAAGCACTTCCTCTCGTTCTTTCACTCCTCATTAAGGGTGAACAGGAAGAAGGCTCACTTGTAGATACTCTTCTTAAGGCTGTTAAGAAAGAACTTCCTGAAGATACTACAAGAGTTGAGCTTATCGTTGACGATCTCCTCAACGGCCTCGTATTCTCCGATGATATGATGAACACCATCGTAACTGCTCTCGTAGGCGTTCTTGGCGGTACAGAAATCATCGACACAGTCCTTGGCATGATCAAGATCGGTGACTACAAGCTCACAGCAGCTGATTATAAGGCTTCTATCAATGCGCACTTTGAAAATAAAACATCTTATGCTGATGCTCTTGCAACTGTTAACGGCATTCTCGGTAACAACAAGACATGGGCAGACGTTGCAGAATCACAGTACGAAAACGTATACTACTATGTTGAAACTGTTGAAACTCCCGATGATCCCGCAACTGAGGATGTAAATGAAGCAAAGACTGAATACATTATTAAGTCATTCACAGCTGAAGAAACCTATGCAGACGAAGATACCGTAACACTTGACGGTAAAGCTTACACTGTATATGCAAGCCAGATCGAAATCATCGACGGCGCAGTAAGCTACAAGCTCGCTGACGGCAAGAAGATTCCTGCCGGCCAGAAGGCAGTAGTACGTGCTGATTGGGGTATCGACGAAGCTGCTGACAAGAGAGCTGCATTCGTAAATGCACTTATGGTTCTCGTTCAGCCTGTAACACCTGTTCTTCAGGTACTCTTCCAGGGCAGAACTCTCACTCTCATCTCCTCTAACGGCACATACGAAGGCGACTTCGATGCTGATATCGCAGGTGCTGAAGACAATGATGACAGAACTGAAGAGGCAGACGTAATTCTCGGTGACGGCTTTATTGAAATCCGTGGCTCTAAGGGTTACGAAGAGGGTATCCTCGCTCTTGTTGACGCTCTCAACCTCACAGTTGACGATCTCCCGACAGCTGACGCTTATAACAGCGCAAATGATATTGAAACAGTTCTCGGTACAATCCTCGACATCGTATTCGCTCTCGTAGATGGTATCGCTGAATCTCCCATCACATTTATCGCTGATCACCTTGCAGGTCTCCTCTACTTCGTAGCAGCAGACAACCTTTCAGTGTTTGTTGATAACATCATCGCACTCGTATGGGGTCTCCTCGAAGTTGTAGAACCCATCACAGGCGAATCAGATGCACTCATCAAATCTCTTCTCGGTGTAGACCTTAGCGACTACACTACTATCGACGGTCTCCTCAAGCTCATCAACGGTATCCTCAAAGACGCCGGTCTTGATCTCGTGATCACAGTCGATATGATTAAGAAGCTTGTAGCTGAAATCGGTGAAAACAAGACAGAAGCATATCTCTACACACCTGTTAAGGGTTCAAGAGATTACTTCGTAAACGGTCTCCTTACCTTCGCTATCGACGAAGTTCTTCCCGTATTCGCTACAGACGATGAAGCAAACATTCTCAATCAGGTTATCACATATCTCAGTGCTGACGGCGCTGTAGCAGGTGTAATCAACTTCCTCAATGAGCTTACAACCAAGGAAGTTGTAGAATACCTTGCAATCCAGGATCCCGCAGTAGCACTCAAGAAGATTGCTGTTAAGTATGAGACTGAAAATGAGCACACCGTATCTAAGGCTCAGACAGAAACAGCTCTCGCTAACCTCGATGCTCTTCTTGTTGAACTTCTTCCCATGTTCGGTCTTCTCGACGTGGACGAAACACTTGCAGATCTCGTAGCAGGTCTCATCCTCAACGACGGTATGGTTAACACAGTTGTTGGCGCACTTGCCGGTATCTTCGGCGGTCTCAACGCTGACATTATGGACATCATCTCCATCGTTGGTGACGCTCTCGGCGAAACAATCGATGTATCTGTAGAAACCTATGCTAAGGATGCAGACATCAAGGCATTCTTCGGCTCTGCAGCTACATGGGCAGACGTAATCGCTATGTACACTGATTACGAATACACCTACACAACAACAGATGCAGAAGGCAAAGAAGTTCTCAACTATTACTATGCTGACGAAGCAGAGCTTACATCTGCAGTAGTTACAATCGACGGTAAGGAAGAGACAGTAGCTCTTACTAAGTCCTTCGTTAAGGAAAATGACGTAGTAACAGACAAGCGTGCAACCAAGGCTATCTATGACTTCGAATGGGGTCTTGATGAACTTTCTACAAACGACGCTAAGATTGAAAAGTTTGTTGCTATCCTCACATCCTTCCTTGCACCTCTTGATTTCGTACTTGAAGTACTTCTTGCAGGCGGTACCAAGACCGGTAACGCAGCAGATGCTGATGCTATCAGCGCATTCAAGGAAATCAACATCATCGGCGGCAGCGGCTACAACTACGCTATCCTTCCTCTTATGGAAGCACTTGGCGTTCCCGCTACAATGCTTAAGAATCAGACTGAATATGAAGCAACCTTCAACGATCAGGGTACTCTCGGCTACATCCTTGAAACACTTCTCAAGTATGTTGTCGGCGGTCTCGAAGACGGTGCAGTTGACTTCGTGCTCAGCCTCATCGCTAACCTTGCATACACAATCAGCAAGGATGGCTTAACAGCTATCATCAGCAACCTCATCGCTCCCGTAAGCGGACTTATCAAGTCTCTTGAAGGCGTACTTCCCATCGCTATCGTTATCAAGCTCGATCAGATCTTTGTAGATGGCGGTAAGGTTCTCGACTTCCAGATGGGCGACGGTGTTGCAGCAAATAACTACAAAGTTGGTCTTACACTCGACCTTAACGATGAAACACTCGAATCTCTTATCGATGCAGTAATCGCTAAGTTCGCAGCAGACCTTGGTCTGAACCTTGACAACTTCAGCTTTGCAGCTCTTGCAGCAGGTTCTGCAGCAACAAATGCAAACGGTGAAATCATCTTCACAGAATCCAAGGTTAACTCTGATCTTGCAGACGGTAAGGTCTGGGATACTCTCCTTGGTACATGGGGTACAAATATCAGCGGAGACAATGCTGACACAATCATCACTCTCCTTGATATGATTCTCACCACAGAAAACATCAACGCAGTTCTTAAGCTCGTTCTTAAGGATAAGACTCTCGACGAAACTCTTGACGGTCTCGGCGAACAGTTCGCAGCTCTTAAGGATGTTGCTAACGGCGCTATCAATAATCCCAAGAAGCTTGTTGACACAATCATCAAGGTTCTCTCCGCTAAGGATTATGACGTAGATGACATCAGAGTTCTCTATGATGCTATCGTAACAGAAAACTACGATTATGCTGGTTATGACAAGGCTAAGCTTACTCTTGCTCTTAATAAGATCGACGCAGTTCTCAATAACGCTATCGGTCCTGTATTAGGCGTTCTCGCTGATATGGACGGTATGCCTGAACTCGTAGCTGATCTTGCAGAAAGCAAAGCTACAAGCATCCGTGAACTTGTTGATTATCTCCTCAACGATATGGTACTCACAGATGACATCGTTAACATGATTATCGGTGCTATCATCGGTATCTTCGGTGGCATGGATGAAAAGACATTTGCTACTGTAAATGATCTTCTCAAGGATATTCTCGGCATGGATATCAGTCTTGCTTCCTTCGCTGCTGGCACAAATCTCGGTGCATTCATCGATGAAACAGCTGACTGGGCAGCACTTAAGGCTGCATACACAACAGAAGACAACAAGGTAGTTGTAACCTATAATAAGTGGTTCGATAATGCAACTACAGTTGATGCAAGACTCGAAAGACTTATCGACATCGTTGTTGAAATCGTAACTCCGTTCAATAAGGTTCTTGAATTCCTCTTCAGAGGCGGTGACTTCACTCTCCTCGTTGACGGCATCGAGCTCCAGGGCGGTAACGGCTGGAACAGCGTAATCGTTCCTCTCGGTCAGGCACTCGGTCTTGATCTTGCAGTAGCAACTAACGCTACAGCAGCTGACTGTGTAGAAAGACTTCTTGAAAGCATCCTTGCTGATGAAGACTCTCTCCTTGAAAGAATTGCTGAAACACCTATCAATACAATCATTGATATAGTTGCAGGTCTCTCCTACTTCATCGCATCTGACGGTGTAGAGGAAGCAGTAAGAGGTATCCTTGCACCTATCACAGGCTTCCTCGGTCTCCTTGATGCAGTTATTGATATGGATGATATCAATGCACTTCTTAAGGGTCTCATCAAGATGGATCTTAACGATATCGCCGGCATCGCAGGCGATCACGGTGAAAAGCTTGTAGGTATGATCAACGATCTCGTTGGTGATGTCGCACTTAAGGATAGCTTCACAGGCGAAACTATTAAGATTATCAAGCTTCTTCCCGAAACTCTCTTCGCAGATATTGCAAAATATGCAATTAACTATACTGCAGCAACAACACTCACAGAAGGCGAAATCGGTTACGATTATCAGCCCGACCATAAGTATGTTGCAAACTTCACAATCGACGGTACAGACGGCCTTATGTATGTTCTCGAAACAGTATGTTCCGAAGACTTCCTTAACGCCCTCGCTACCAAGCTCGGTAAAGATATTAACAACCCGGATCTTGTTGGTTCTATCATCCTTGGTCTTGCAGGTAAGCAGAACAACATCGTAGATCTCATTGTTACACTCTTCAATGATTACACAGTAACATATACAGCATATGACCGTGATCCCATTGAAAAGATCGATGTAACACCTGCAGAACCTATGACAGACGAAAGTCTTGCACATGCTCTTGCAGCTATCGATCCTATCATCCAGACAATCATCCCGATGTTTATTAAGGATGCTGACGGAAATACCGTAACAAGTCTTAAGGCTCTCCTTACAGGTCTTGTTGATGATGCAAACCTTGCAAACATGATTATGGGCGCTCTTGTTCCCGCACTTGCAGGTATTGATCTCGGTACTATCATCGGTTATGTTAAATCACTCACGAACCTTGAAATCTCTCTAGATCCTCAGGCATTTGCTGCTGACGGATTCGGCTCAGAGCTCGACACCTTCATCGGTGACGCTACAACATGGGCAGAAGTTCTCGAAGAACGCTTCGATGTAACTTATAAGGAAGACGGTACAGTTGAAAAGGCTACTATCAAGGAATTTGATTGGAAGCTTGGTCTCGACCAGAACTTCAACGGTCTCATCAACTTCATCTGCGACCTTGCAGCACCTCTCGACGAAGTACTCGAACTTCTCCTTCTCGGTGATGAACTTATCGTAATTCCCGATAAGGATGCTACAGACGGCATTGATCAGATTAAGGTAGTAGGCGGCAGAGGCTACAACTTCGCTATCATTCCTCTCCTCGAGGCACTTGGCGCAGTAGCTCCCACAGAAGCAGCTTACAGAGCTAACGCTGCAACTGACGGTTACCTCAAGCCCATCCTTGACGCTATCATCACTAAGGTTGAAGCTATCCTTGATGCTCCTGTCGGCACTCTTCTTCCGATGCTTGCTAACCTCTTCTACTTCATCGGTACAGGCGGTATTAACAGCATCGCAGAAAATCTCCTTGCATTCGTCAACTACCTCATCAATAAGGTAGATCCCGTAGTACATGTTGCTGTAAACGTTGACCTCACTGCAGCTACCATCTTCGATTACGAAATCGGTACAAACAAGAAGGGTCTCGCAGCAGGCGTACATGTAAACGTAAATCCCGCTGACCTCATCGAACTTGTAAATGATCTCCTTGCAGGTCTCAAGATTGTTGACGTTGACGGCGACGGCGAAAAGGATCCTCTCGGCATCACTCTTGACATCAACTGGCTCACCGTAGCAAGCAAGATGGCAGCTACAGATGCTGACGGTAAGATCATTGAAATTGCTACAGCTCAGGTAACACCTGAAGGCACTGCAGCAACATGGTATAACATCACAGGTGATGTTGAAGATACCTTCACAACACTTATTGATGTACTCCTTACAGACAATAACACCTATGCTATTGCACAGCTTGTTGAAGGTCTCCTCGGCGGCGCATCACTTCCTGCTGAAATCCAGGGCGTTATCGATGATATCATTCATAAGCAGAACGGTATCAAGAGCCTTATCTCTGCAGTAGTTCTTCTCCTCAGCGGTCAGTACGACGTTGACTCTTATAAAGTTATTTATAAGTTCCTTGGCGTACTCACCTACTTCGACGGCGAAAACGCTTCCAAGCAGACAACTCTCAACAATGCTCTCAGCAAGCTTGATGCTATCATCACACGTGAAGCTCCTGAACTTATCACAATGTTCATTAAGGAAGACGCTTCCAAGCCTGATGATTTAGTACAGAAGCTTCGTGCAGCAGCTGTAGACGCTGAAAACCTCGGTGCACTCGTTGATACACTTCTCGGAGATCTCCTCTTCACAGAAGCAAACTACGATGCAATTATCGGTATGCTTGTTAAGGCAATCGCAGGTATCCTTAAGGAAGACCTTTGCGGTACTCTTAATGAACTCCTCGGCCTTGACCTTATGCCCGTTGCATTTGCAACAGCTACAGGCAGAGCAGATCTTATCGCATACGTAAATGCAGCTACAGGCACCGGTGCAGACAACGCTATTACATGGGCAGATGTATGGGCAGCTCACAGCAACGATAAGGGCGAACATACAGGCTATAACTGGAATATCACAGACGGCGATTCAGCATTCGTTGGCGCAGTTCTCGATCTCCTCAAGCCGCTTAATCCTGTTCTTGACTTCATCCTTGCTGACGGCTCAATCAGCCTTCTTCCCACAGGTGAAAATGCTTATGCAGTAAACCTTCCCGGCGGTAATGCATACAACACAGCACTTGTTCCTCTCTTCAAGGCACTTGGTATCAACCTTGAAGAAATCGATACAGATAACGCTACAGACAAGTCTACAACAGCTCTCAACAATATTGCTGACGGACTTATCGGTACAAACGGATTTGTTTCAAAGCTTGCAAATGCACCGCTTGTAACAATTCTCGAACTCGTAGCAGGACTTTCATATCTCCTTGCTAACAACAATCTTGAACCTCTTATCAAGAATCTCCTTGCTCCCGTATTCTCAATTCTCGATCTCCTTGAACCCGTAGTATCCAGAGATCAGATCGACACCATCCTCAGAAACTTCATCAAGATCGGTGAAGGTGATGAGCAGAAGGCTTACGGTCTTACAGATCTCCTTGCTATCGGTAACAACGGCGGCGCTAACCTTGTTGAACTTATCAATAAGCTTATCGGCGGTCTCGAGGTTAAGAATTCTAAGGGCGAAGTAATTGATACACTCAGCCTTCTTCCCGCTGACTTCTTCGTTGACCTTTCTAAGTATGCTGTTGACGTTACAGTTCCTGCAACAGGACTCAAAGCTAACGTAACAGTAGCTGAAGCATGGACCTACGATGCAGCTGAAACACTTATGTATATCCTTGATACAGTTCTCAGCGACACCTTCCTTAAGGTTCTTGCAAATATGATCAACCCGAACGCAGCTGAAGATGATGCACTCACATCTATCCTTACAGGTCTTGCCGATAAGGAAATGGATATCGTATCACTTATTCTCAAGCTCCTTGACAATTACACAGTTTCTTACAATAAGATCCCGCAGACTAACCTCGACGCAAGCAACGAGGCTGACTTCTCCGCATTCGAAAGCAACGAAGCAAAGGTTAAGGATACCCTTCCCGGTGCTATCACTGCTATCGACGGTCTTGTTCCCGCTATCCTTAGCTTCATCAAGATTAACGGTACAAACTATGGCAGCCTTGCAGAACTCGTAGACGGTCTCCTTGCAGGCGCTGACCTTGGCAAGACAATTATGGAACTTCTCGTTCCCGTACTTGCAGGTCTCCAGATTGATGATATCCTCGGATATGTAAACAGCCTTACAAACCTTGAAGTTAATATCACAGCAGCTGAATTTGCAAGACTTGCAAAGCACGGCTCTGCACTCAAAGAATTTATCGGCGATGCACAGACATGGAAGGAAGTTCTTGAAGCTCGCTTCGATGTAACTTATAAGGAAGACGGCACGACTGTTGAAACTGCTACTCTTAAGGCAGGCTTCGACTTCGGTCTTACAAGTCTTGATGAAATCGTTAAGTTCGCATGTGATCTCCTTATGCCTCTCGACATCGTATTCCAGATTCTTCTCAGTGGTGAAAGCCTCATCGCTCTCGAAGACGAAAAGGGTGCTGAAGGTCAGAAGAACCAGATCAACATCAACGGCGGTTACGGCTACAACTATGCAATCGTTCCTCTCCTTGAAGCTCTCGGCGCACAGCCCAAGAGCCAGACAGACTTCTTAGCAGCAGCTGAAACCGACGGTTCACTCAAGCCCGTACTCGATGTTATCGTAGCACGTGTAAATGAAATCCTTGCAGCTCCTGTAAGTGAAGTTCTCGGTCTCATTGCTAACCTCTTCTACTTCATCGGTTCAGACGGTATCAATACAATCGTTACAAACCTTGTAGCTCCCGTAGTAGAGCTCCTTGAAGCAGTATGCGATGTATATCCCATCAGAATCTATGTAGCTATCGAAGACGGTAAGTTCGTAGTAGAATTCGCATATCAGAACGTTAAGGCTTCTGACGCAGGCTTCTTCTTCAACATCAGTGCAGAAGAACTCGCAGACCTTATCGGTAACCTCATCGAAGGCATCAAGATTGACCTCGACGGCGACGGTACACCCGACGAACTCGGTCTCACTCTTGACCTTGACTGGTATGAACTTGCAGCCGCTATGGCTACAAGAAATGCTGACGGCTCAATCGCTTACACCGAATCCGCTATGGATTACGGTTACGCTGACACAGAAGTTGAAGGCACAGGTAACGATCCTTACATGAATATCTCCGGTGATCCCGCAGGTACTCTTGTAACTCTTCTCAACGCTATCCTTACAAACGATAACGTTAAGGCAATCAAGAAGATCGTACTCGGTCTCCTTGGTAATGCAGAACTTGATCCCGCACTTCAGGGTCTCATCAATGATGTTCTCGGCGATAAGAAGGCTCTCATTAATCTCCTTGGTACAGTTATCCTCGTACTTACAGGCGAATATGATGTTGAAGCACTTCCCTTCGCATTCGAATTCCTCGGCGATGTTGACTATGATGCTGCAAATGCTGATGATGCTATCGCAACTCTTGACAGGCTTATCGGTAAGGCAATACCCGTTGTTCTCGGTCTCCTCGTAACTGAAGACACCAAGGGACTTCTTAAGGATATTGCTGATGCTGCTAACTCTGTACCTGCAGGAACACCTGTTCTTACACACATCATCAACACTCTCCTCGGTGACATGGTATTCACACAGGATATGATGAACACCGTAACAGACCTTGTAATCGGTACAATCGGCGGTATCTTAAGCGAATCACTCTGTGCTACACTTAAGAGTCTCCTCGGTATTGACCTTATGCCTGTTGCATTCGCTGAAAAGAGCGGCAATGCTGCCTTTATCGAATATGTTGCAAAGGCTGACGGTGAAGCTATCACAGGTACCGGAGCAAATGGTGCAATCACATGGGCAGACGTTCAGAATGCTCATAAGAATACAGCTGAAGACGGCAAGGTAACATATGATGCTATCTTCACTCTCAGAGAAGGTAAGGAACAGGCCGACTTCCTTAACAATGTATTTGATATGCTTGAAGCTCTCGATATGATTCTTGCATTCCTTCTTACTGACGGCGAAATCGTAATCAGTGCTGAAGGTAAAGAAGTAATCAAGCTTAAGGGTAACTACGGTTATGACAACGCTATCAAGTATCTCTATAAGGGTCTCGGTATCGACCAGATCACTGATGAAAACGGTGCTGCAGTAGCTCCTTGGGTAGATCTCGGTGCAGACGACAACGCTGTTGACGCTCTCCGCTACACAATCGACTACGTACTTGCTCTCGTAAATTCACTCGGTGCTAAGCCCTTCGATACTATCCTTGTTCTCGTATCTAACCTCAGCTATCTCATCGCTAACGACGGTGTAGAAGTAATCATCTCTAACCTTGTATCTCCCGTACTTTCACTTGTTGATGCACTCGAAGGTACAATCAACAGAGCTGAACTTGATGCACTTATCGAAACTCTCGTGGGCGCTGACCTTCTCGGTAAGCCTCTCAACCTTACAAATATCCTTACAATCGCTGGCAACAACGGTAAGATCCTCATCGACCTTATCAACGGCTTACTGCCCCAGCTCGAAATCAAGGATAAGAACGGTGATGTTCTTCACTACATCAATGCACTTCCCGATACATTCTTCGTAGATCTTGCTAAGGCAGCTATCGAAGTAACTGATCCTGCAAACTATAAGGATCCTGCTGATATCGGTAAGATTGCAAATACATGGGAAGTAAACACTGGCGATGCTCTCGTTTACATCCTCAAGACAGTTCTTACTAAGGACTTCCTTGACATCCTTTGCATGGCTCTCAACATTTCTGCAACTGATGCTTCCGGTAACGACAATATGGTTTACGGTATCATCACAGGTCTTGCAGGTAAGGACGAAGCAGTTCTCGAACTCTTACTCAGCCTTCTTACTAAGTATCTCGTAGAATACGAATCATTCAGTAAGACAGCTCTTGATAAGATCGAGGTAATGGATGCTGAAAAGGCAAAAGACTTCACTAAGGTTGTTGAAAACCTTGACGCTCTCATCCCGACAGTTCTCGGTCTCGTAGGACTTACAGATGGCAACGGCAACGCTGTAACAAGTCTTGTAGATCTTGTTAACGGCTTCATCACAGATGATATTGCTAACACTCTTGTTGGTCTTATCACTGAACTTCTCGCAGGTCTTCCTGCAGAAACTATCGATATGATTCTTGGTTATGTAACTGAGCTTACATCACTTACGACTCTCGATATTACTCCTGCCGCATTCGCTAATAACGACTTCGGCTCAAAGGTTAAGGCATTCTTCGATGATACAGCTGCAGCAGCAGGCGTATCAATTGACGAACTTACCTGGGCTCAGGTTTGGGAACTCAACAGCGAAGTAGCTGACGATCCTGAAACTGATAAGATTGAACGTAAGTTTACAGGCTATGCTTGGGGCGTAGAAGGCCTTGAAGATCTCGTAAATCTTCTCTGTGACTTCATCCAGCCTCTCGACTGTGTACTCGCTCTCATTCTTATGGGCGGTCAGGTAAGAGCTGACTTCGACGGCACAACAACAGGTCTTGCACTCTCAGTACTTGACGAAATCAACGTAATGGGTGGTATGGGTTACAACTACGCTATCATCCCGCTTCTTGAAATCCTCGGTATTGATGCAATGAGCCAGGCTGCTTACAATGATGCAGTAGCAGAAAATGCAGGCAGCACCCTCTATCCGATCCTTACCCAGATCGTTAAGAAGGTAACAGGCGAAGACGGTATCCTTACTAACCCGATCGCTTGGCTCACAGACATTCTTGCAAATCTCTGTTATGCACTCGGCAGCGGTGAACTGTCAACAATTATTGACAACCTTCTCGCTCCCGTAAATATGCTCATTGAAAAGATTGATACAATCGTACCCATCGCTATCAATGTAGATCTTGCTAACCTCAAGTTCGTAAACGGTGCTATCTCTGCTGATAAGCTTGTAGATCTCAGCATCGGCGAGCCGCATCCGGGTGTTGAAGCCGGTATCCATGTAAATGTTGACGGCAACGCACTCTTAGCAATCGTTGAGCCTCTCCTCAGCGACATCAAGCTCAACATCAACGGTGAGAACATAACTCTCTTTGAAAACGGTCTCTTACTTCCCGATCCTGACAATGAAGGCAAGACAGTTCCCTTCGACTGGTTCTTAGCAGCCAGAATGGCAGGTGCTGACGTTTCACCTAAGGACGGTAAGGTAGACTTAGCAACATCTAAGCTTAGCACTAAGTATGATATCTACAACGGTGCTGTTTATAAGACAGTTGTAGGTTCTGCAGCAGATACTGTAGTAACAATCCTTTCACTTGCTCTTACAAGCATTGATGTTGACAAGCTCCTCGATACACTCGTTGGCGACAGCATTCCCTCTGATCTCAGAGATAAGATTGATGAAATTATCGCAGATCCTTCCGGTATTGTTGAACTTATCGACGGTATCTTCGGTACTACATCATATCAGCCTATACAGAACAGACCTATCGATGTAACCGGTATTGATTACAGAAGCTACTTCACATTCACAGAACAGAATGCAGAAACAATTGCTACTGAACTCGACGGTCTTATCGTAGATGTTCTTAAGACAGCAGGTCTCGGTAATTCTGTAATGGATCTCCTTAAGGGTTATATCTCAGCATCTACTCTTAACGGACTTCTTGACACAATCTTCAACCTTCTCGGTAGTGATTCAGTTGCAGGTATCCTTGAAACAGTTAAGGGACTTGACTTCTACATCCTTAACAGTGAAGAAGAAGAAATCACAGACACAACCGAAAAACTTGTAATCGACCTTTCACCCTACAAGTTCTACACAGAAACTGAAGGTCTCAGCTACATGGCCGGCTTCCGTGATCATATCGGTAAGGCTATCGCAGCTAAGGGTGAAAAGGCAACATGGGCAGACGTTGGCTCATTTGCAAATGTTAAGTGGACATTCGCTGACGGTTCACTTCAGGGCTTCGTAGAAGCTATCGCAGGCGTACTTCTTCCTCTTAACGATATTCTCGAACTTCTCCTTATGGGCGAAGGCAAGTATCTCAGTGTACTTGGTGTCGTAAATATCGAAGGTGGTAACGGTTACGACTACGCTATCATCCCGCTTCTTGAAGGCTTCGGTATCGCAGCATCTGATCTTAAGACACACGCTGCTTATGCATCAGCTGTTAACAGTGATAAGACTCAGCTTCTCGGCTATATCCTTAAGAAGATTGCTGACTTCGCTGAAGACTTACTCGCTAAACCTGTTGACGGTCTCCTTGACATTCTCCCGAACCTTGCATACTTCTTATCTAACGAAGGTCTCCTTCTTACAGTTAAGAATCTCCTTGCTCCCATCTACGAAATCCTCGTATTTGTATTACCGCTTCTCGGTGTAGAAATCGAAAGCTATCTCAAGCTTGAAGAGCTTCTCCATTCAATCGACCTCGGTAACCTCTTACAGATCTCAGGCGTTAAGTACAACTTCCGTATTCCTGTAATCGATTGGGCAGAGTTCGCAGCAATGGGCGGTTCTGAAAAGCGTGAAGTAGCAACTTCAAGATCACACCCGCGCAACAAGACAGTAGGTTCTTGGGCTAACTCCTTCAAGCAGCCTATGCTTGCTGATAACAACGGTGATGACTCAGTTCTTGATTATGACAAGTACATCTCTGATCATAAGGACTATCTTGAAAATGCAAGTCTTTACAAGACAACGCAGACTCATATCGTAGCTGATAAGGGCGACACACTCACATATCTCTTCACATGGCTCCTTGAAATGTTCGGTGACGCAAACAACAGAGAAGCTCTCGTTCAGTTCCTCGTTGACTTCTTCGAACTTCAGAGCGGTGCAGAAGAAACAGTAAGATATGCTGTAAATGAACTCTTCAACCAGGCTGCTTCTATGGGCGCTTCCGACGTGATCGTAAGCTCACTCTTCGCAGCACTTGGCATGGGTATCACATTCGAAGCTGCTATCATGGGCGACATCGCAAAACTCCAGCAGATTTATAAGAATCTCTTTGGTGCAATCGGTGACGGTTCAGGATGTGCATACGGTAAGATTGCAGAAGTCCTTGAAGATCTCACAGGCGTATGGAAAGAAACTGTTGGTAGTGATGAGGAACATGAAGATGCAACCGGTGAAGCAGAAGAAACTCTTAACTGGTTCCAGAGACTCATCAAGAAGATTAAGGAATTCTTCCAGAAGATTTTCAGTATCTTCAAATAATTAACGGTTGACTTTCAGTAACCTGAAACAAAACTTTACCCCACCTCTTCGGAGGTGGGGTTGTTTTTGTTGTTGAAAAAAAGAATTGCTCTTGAAAATAAAAGCTTATACTGATATACTAATGAAAAAGGAGTTGTTGACTATGGAAAATAAAGTACTTTTATGCACGGTTGATGCTAAGGAAGTTGCACGTCTTAAGGGTTTGGGCTTTTTAAGAGATAAAACTACTGAGGATTGCTTTAATTGCCGTGTAATAACTGTGAACGGTAAGGTTAATACAGAATTTCTTCGTGATATAGCTGAGGCAGCTGATCGATTCGGTAACGGACAGGTTGCTTTTACTTCACGTATGACTACGGAAATTCAGAAAATACCGTACTCGCAGACAGAGGCTTTCCTCAGCTTTATGGCTGAGAGGGGTATTCGTACCGGCGGAACAGGACCGAAGGTAAGACCCGTTGTTTCATGTAAGGGTACTACATGTCAGTACGGACTCATAGACACCTTCTCTCTTTCAGAAGCTATCCATAACCGTTTCTTTATCGGATATAACGGTATTACACTTCCGCATAAATTTAAAATTGCTGTAGGGGGATGTCCTAATAACTGTGTCAAGCCTGACATCAATGATGTCGGAATTATCGGTCAGAGGGTTCCTGTAATCGATGAAGAGAAATGTGTAGGGTGCGGTCTGTGTGGAAAGAAATGCCCTATGGCTGCTGTCAGTATAGAAAACAAGAAGGCAATTATAAACAAAGACAACTGCAATCACTGTGGCAGATGCATTACCGAGTGTAAGCTCGGTGCCATCGGTGAAAATGTAAACGGATACCGACTTTACATCGGTGGCAGATGGGGAAAGAAAGTCGGCAGAGGGACACCCTTGGATAAAATATTCAAAGATGAAGAACAAATTCTTTCTGCAGTGGAAAAAACTATACTTTTTTACAAAGAAAACGGAACCCCCGGGGAACGTTTTGCAGATACTATAGCCCGTGTTGGCTTTGATAAGGCTCAGAAAGAGATTCTCAGTGACGAAATTCTGAAGAGAAAGGTAAGAATACTCAGTGGAGAATAAAAAGAGTTTTATAATTTCTGTTATAGCTGTTATCGTAATCATTTTCGCTCTCGGAACATTTGAAATCGTAAAGCCGCAAAGCAGCGGAGAGGTCTATTTTACCTTTACGGACAGTATGGGTAATGTAGTAAGTCTCAATAAAAAGCCTGAGCGGACAGCTGTGTTATTTTCTTCCTTTGCGGATGTTTGGAAGGAAACGGGCGGAAGCATTTATGTTACCGTCGGAGAGAGCGTAGAAAGGGAAATCTGCACCTCGGATGTGCTTTTAGCAGATGAAGGAGCGGGCAAGACAGTCAACACAGAACTGCTTGTGTCTTATGAACCTGATTTCGTTGTGCTTTCAGCAGATATTCCGGCACAGAGGGAATCAGCTGAGCTTTTGAGAAAAGCAGGTATTCCCGTTGCTGAGCTCAGAATGGAAAGCTTCGAGGATTACAGGAAAATTTATTCAGCTATGTCAAAGATAAACGGCACATGGGCAGAAAATGAGAAACAGCTTGACTTACTGAGCAAATCCGTGAAAGAAGAACTGCAGAAGGCGGAGGGAAGAGAAGAAAAAAGAATACTTTTCATACGCTCCGGCTCATCACATTCCTCGGCAAAAGCAAAACGGGCTGAGGACCATTTCATAGCGAAAATGCTCGAAGAACTCGGCTGTTATAACATTGCTGATGAAGCACCGATACTCGTAGACGGATTAAGTGTGGAAGAAATAATAAAACAGGATCCTGACCATATTTTCATCGCACTTATGGGGGATTATGAGACAAGTAAGGCATATATGGAAGATGTGATTAAGAGTGAGGCATGGCAGAGCCTTACGGCTGTCAGAGAGGGCAGAGTCCATTTTATGCCGAAAGAGCTTACTCAGTATAAGCCGTGCGGTAAATGGGATGAAGCATACAGCTATCTTAACGGTATTTTAGGAGAATAGAAAATGAGTTTTTTTAAATCAGCATACGGTAAAGTCAGCCTGATGCTGATTTTACTCTGGGTTGCAGTCATATCTCTTTATTTTGGTTCAGCTGAAATGACTTTTACGGAGTTTTTTTTAGGTCTGCTCAGGAAAGAAAATTATGAAACGGAGAGCATAATAATCTATTCTCTCCGTTTGCCACGTGTTCTCGGAGCGATTATTGCAGGTGCAGGTCTTTCTCTTTCGGGACTTCTTCTTCAGAGCGTTACGGGAAATGATCTTGCATCCCCTAATATAATTGGCGTTAATTCGGGTGCAGGTATAGGTGTGATTCTGACCCTTTCTCTGTTTCCTGCAGCAGTTAATATTATTCCGATAACGGCTTTTGCAGGTGCTTTTCTTACGACACTGATTATCGTCGGTATATCCTATGAGGCGGGACTGAGAAAATCAAAGGTAATACTTGTCGGTGTGGCTGTAACTGCGATGCTTAATTCGGTAATATCATTTTTCTCATTCAGAGATACAGATGTACTTACAGGCTACAATTATTTTTCGGTAGGCGGTCTTTCGGGCGTTAAAATACAGGAGCTGACAGTTCCGTTTATTATCGTTACGGTAAGCATCATAACAGCGCTCATTTTCAGCAGAGAAACGGATGCACTTATGCTGGGAGACAGTCTTGCTATGTCTTTGGGTGTTGATGTTAAAAAACACCGTATTATCTGTCTTATAATCAGCAGTGCCTGTGCCGGAGCAGCAGTATCCTTTTCAGGCCTTTTAGGCTTTATCGGACTTGTAGTTCCTCATATATCACGAAAGCTTGCAGGCGGAAGAACGGAAAATCTTGTCCCTGTGTCTGTTCTTTCAGGAGGCATTCTTACAGTTCTTGCTGATATGGTAGGAAGAACAGCGGTAAAGCCCTCTGAAATACCCTTGGGAATAGTAATGTCTTTTATAGGGGCACCTTATTTCTTTTATCTTCTCATAAGGAGGGATAAGAATGCTTAAGGTAGAAAACCTGTCGGTAACACTCAGCGGAAAAGATATTCTGAAGGATATTTCCTTCGAAGTAAAACCTCATACGCTTACCTGTATTATCGGAAAAAACGGAAGCGGTAAATCTACTCTGCTTTCTGCTATTACAGGTGCGGTGAAATACAGCGGACAGATAACCTTCTGTGAAAAAAATCCCTTACTTATGTCAGGGAAGGAAAGAGCGAAGCTTATTTCACTTCTGCCTCAGACTCTTCCGGAAGCAGAAATTACTGTCGGAGAGCTCGTAAGAATGGGGAGAACACCTTATCTCGATTTAGGTCACAGGTTTTCCGCGGAAGATGAAAAAGCTGTGGAAAAAGCCATAGAAAAGATGTGCATACATCACCTCAGAGATAAAAGAACCAATCGGATTTCGGGGGGAGAAAGACAAAAGGCTTATCTTGCGATGATTCTGGCACAGCAGACACGGATAGTTGCCTTTGATGAGCCTGTTACTTATCTTGATACAGAATACAGGAAAGAAGTATACGACACCCTGAAATCTCTTAAAAGAGATGAGAAAAAGACAGTTTTAGCTGTTACTCACGACATAAACGAGGCTGTGGAAACGGCAGATAATATTCTTATTCTTGACTCGGGCAGAATGTTGTTTTTCGGAAAAGCTCAGGAGTGTGTGGATTCGGGAATTATCGAGAAGGTATTTAAGGTGAAAAAATACGAGTATGACGCTGAAGACGGAAAAAGAATACTCTATAAATAATTTACAAAAGCAGAAATATATGTTAAAATCATAAAGTAAACTACTCTCAGAAAGGAAAATACTATGAGCGTCACAAAAACACATTTTGACTTTATGCCTGACGGCACAGAGGTACATCTTTTTACTATTACAAATAATAACGAGGTAAGCGCAGGCATTATCACCAGAGGTGCTACCCTTCAGTCCTTTGTATGTCCTGACAAGGAAGGCAATATGGGCGACATTATTATGGGTTTCGATACTGTAGCAGGTCATATGGCATCAGGCACATATACGGGTAATGTTATCGGTCAGTATGCTAACCGTCTGTGTGGCGGTAAGTTCACTGTGGCAGGTAAGGAATATCAGGTGACACAGAACGAAAAGGGCAAGACCTGTCTTCACGGTGGCGGAGAATACAACAGTGCAGTATGGAAGGCTATTATTATCGATGATGATGCAGTAGAGTTTTCCTATGTAAGCGAAGACGGAAACGAGGGCTTTCCCGGTAAGGTTGATGTTACTGTGGTCTACCGTCTTACAGACAGAAACGAGCTTGAGATTCATTATAATGCAGTGCCCGACCGTGAAACCGTTATCAATATGACAAATCACGCATATTTCAATCTCGGTACAACTGCAAACGGAAATGTTCTCGACCATGAGCTTCAGCTTTTCTGTGATGCTTTCACACCGACTGATGCAGACAGCATTCCTACAGGTGAAATCAGAAGCGTAGAAGGCACGGCCTTTGATTTCAGAGAGCCCAAGAAAATCGGCAAGGACATCGGCGCAGATGATGAACAGCTTGTTATGTGCAGAGGTTACGACCATAATTTCTGTGTTAACGGTCCTGTCGGCAAGGTCAGACCTGTAGCTAAGGTTACAGACGCAAAGAGCGGAAGAAAATTAGAGGTTATGAGTGACCTTCCCGGTGTACAGCTTTACACAGGCAACTTCCTCGACGGAACTGAAATGGGTAAAGACGGTATAGCTCTCGGTAAGCATTACGGCTTCTGTCTGGAAACTCAGTATTACCCCGACACACCGAATCAGCCTACATTTCCTCAGTGTACCTTCAAGAAGGGCGAAGCGTTCAAGAGCCTTACAATTTTTAAGGTGTGAGAATGTTTAACGGATATGTTTCTTCTGTCTGCTTTGAAGGAGAACTAAAAGAAGATTTTTATCTTAAAAATATCCCTGCGGTACGGTATCTGATGGAAAATGGAAAGCTGGAATTTTCTAAGAATGTTACTGTTTTTGTCGGAGAAAACGGAACAGGAAAATCCACTCTTTTAGAGGCTGTTGCTGTGGCGTTCGGATTTAATGCCGAGGGAGGAACAGTCAACTTTAATTTTTCCACAAACAATACCCATTCATCACTTTATAAAAATCTCCGTATAGGTAAAAAGAGTTATCCTGAGGACGGCTTTTTTCTGAGGGCGGAAAGTATTTATAATGTGGCAAGTAATCTGGAAAGCCTCTACAGTAATGAATTCGCTCACGGAGCAGAGACTCCCTACGGCTCGGTTTCTCTTCACGACCAAAGCCACGGAGAAAGCTTTATGTCCATTATAACCAAGCGTTTTGCGGGAAAAGGACTGTATATTTTAGACGAGCCTGAGGCGGCTCTTTCTCCTATGAGAATGCTCGAGCTGATGGCTGTGATGAATGAATTGGTAAAGGACGGATCACAGTTTATTATTTCCACTCATTCACCTATTCTTATGTCTTTTCCTGATGCAGATGTTTTCGAGCTTTCTGAAAAGGGGATAGAAAAGGTGAGATACGATGAAACGCAGCATTTTACTCTGACGAAGCAGTTCCTGGAAAATCCCGAAAGAATGTTTAAGTATCTCTTTGAATAACAAAAAAATCCTCTCACTTTCACGGTGAGAGGATTGCTTTTTACCATTCTTTTTTCTTACCTATCTTCTTTGCGAAGCGGTTGAATTTCTGCTTTTCAAGAGCAAGGTAAGTGGATTTGATGGGAGGACATACTGTAAAGAGTACTCCCGAAAGAGAGAACAGAAAGCTGGGGTTAACGCTCTTTTTACCTTTTTCGAGGGCGGCAACCATTTTCTTGGCTACTACACGGGGATTCTGTACGGGGAAGGGCTTTTCGAAGTCTACCTCGTTAGCAGCCTTGAAAAAACCTGTGTCTGTGGCGATAGGATAAAGGCAGGTTAATTTGATATTCTTCGGATTTTCGAAGCGGATACCCTGCTGCCAGCCTTCGAGAGCAAACTTTGTGGACGAATAGGTGGCAAATCCGGGCATAGCCATCTTGCCGATAGCTGAAACAGTCATTGCATAATGACCTTCTTTTCCGTTTAAATGCTCACGGTATTTCTGGTATGTATAAATAGGGGAGAATACGTTTGTTTCGAACATTCTCTTTGTTCTGTCCCAGTCTACATAATCGAAAACCTCGTAGTAGGGATAACCGGCATTGGCATAGAAAATATCAATCTTTCCGAAAAGCTCTTCTGCTTTTTCGAAGATGGAGTCTACAGCTTCTTTGGAGGAAACGTCACATTTAAAAGGAATAACATTATCGCAGAAAAGATGCATTCTGTTTTCGTTTATGTCTACTGCGAGAATTCTGTTTGACTTGTCGGCGGCGAGAAGCTTCAGAACCTCATAGCCGATACCGCTGTCAGCGCCTGTAAGCACTATGTTTTTTGAACTTATCATATCTTTCTCCTTTTCAGTATAAAATTTTACATTTATATGATATCTCACCTTGCCAAAAAAGTCAACAAAAGGTTTACTTTTCAGCTTAAAGATGTTACTATATAAAATAGAGAAAAAGCGTAAAAGAAAGGAAGAAAACAAATGCAGTATGAAAAGCTTTTTACACCTATTAAAATAGGTAATGTAGAAATTAAAAACCGTATCGCTATGGCTCCTATGCTTATGGATTTCGGTCAGTTCGACGGAAGAACCACTGAAATGCTTATGGATTACTACGAGGAAAGAGCAAAGGGCGGTACAGGTCTCATTATAACTGAAATTACCCGTGTAAATGACAGGACAGGTGGTGCAGCTTTCGCACAGCTGGGTATGAGTCATGACTATCAGATAGAAGGAATGAGAGAGCTTTCTGACAGAATTCACCGTCACGGCGCTAAGCTCTTCGTTCAGCTTCACCACCCCGGCAGACAGAATATGGGACTTCTTATGGATACACTTCCTTTAAGTATCGCCTGTGACAAAGCACTTCCTTTCTTTAAGGATATGCTTTACAAGGTGGTTCCTGCAGGCAAGATGCTTATGGAAAAGCATCTTGTACCGAGAGTTGTTTCTCCTTCAAAATGTGAAAACAGCTACTTTTCTGACGGAAACAACAGAGGTCTAAGAAAAAGTGAAATCAAAGGTCTTATAAAGGATTTCGTCTCTGCTGCGGTAAGAGTACAGAAGGCAGGCTGTGACGGTGTACAGCTTCACGCATCCCACGGTTATCTTTTACAGCAGTTCCTTTCTCCTAATACGAATAAACGTACCGATGAATATGGCGGATGTCTCGAAAACAGAATGAGATTTATTCTCGAAATTATCGAAGGTATAAAAAAGGAATGTGGAGAAGATTTCCCCATTATTGTCCGTCTCACCGTAGATGAATGTTATGACAAGGTAGGACAGAAGGGTAAAGGATATGCTCTCGAGGAAGGCGTAGAAATAGCAAAACGTCTCGAGAAAGCGGGAGTTGCTGCTATTGATGTTTCTTCTGCATCCTATGATGCCTTTAACTATTGGCTCGAGCCTACTTCATTCGAATGCGGATGGAGAAAATATATGGCTGCAGCAGTTAAAAAGGCTGTTTCCATTCCTGTTATTGCGGCTAACCTTATCCGCAGTCCCGGACAGGCTGAAGCACAGCTTCAGGAGGGTACACAGGATATGATTTCTCTGGGCAGACCGCATATAGCTGACCCACACTGGGCAAACAAAGTATATGAGGGCAGAGAAGAGGATGTAAAGAGATGTATCTGCTGTCTCTACTGTATCGAAAGTATGCAGAATAACGCTTACATCGGTGATCACGGCTACTGTGCCGTAAACCCCTTTGTAGGAAGCGAAAGCTATAAATTAGCCGAAAACGGAAACGGCAAGGAAATCGTTGTCGTAGGCTCAGGTCCTGCAGGCCTTACTGCTGCAGAGCTTTTAGCCAAGAGAAAATTCAAGGTTACTGTGTACGAAAAAGAAAATGTCCTCGGAGGACAGATTGATCTTGCCGTAAAGCCTCCTCATAAGGAGAAGCTTTACTGGTGCATAGAGGACCTGGTAACAGCCTGTAAGAAAAACGGTGTGGAGTTCAAGACAGGCACAGCCTTCACTAAAGAGCTTTACGATGAAATTAAGCCTTATGCAGTTATCTGCGCTACGGGTGGTTATGCTGCGAAGCCTTCCTTTATTGAAGGATATGACAGAGATAATGTTTACACTACTACGGATATTCTCACAGGTAAGGTTAAATTAGAAGGTAAAAAGGTCGCTGTGGCAGGAAGCGGTATGACGGGTCTCGAAACAGCCGAATATCTCGTAGGAGAAGGCAATAAGGTCATCGTGGCAGAAATGGCCGACACTATAGCTCCCGGGGTATGGATGCAGCATAAGGATGACATTTTGCCTCGTCTTTATGAGGGCGGAACCAAGTTCTATACCTCTCTTAAGCTTGCTAAGATTAATGAAGACAGCATCATTCTCGAAGATAAAGAGGGCAGAAGGCAGGAGCTTGACTGTGACTGCGTAGTTCTTTCTCTCGGTGTAAAGAGTGACAGAGCACTTTATGAAGAGCTTAAGGAAGAGGCAGGAAATATTTATCTCATCGGTGACGGTGAGAAGGCAGGCAGAATAGCCGACGCCACACGAAGCGCATTTGAATGTGTAAAAGGAATAAACTGATTATGCCGGATGGAGGCAGTAATATGAAAAATATACTTGTAACGGGCGGAGCAGGCTTTATCGGCTCCAACTATGTGTACTATATGCTCGAAAAGCATCCTGACTACAGAATAGTCTGTATAGACAAGCTTACCTATGCAGGTAATCTGGAGACATTAGAAAAGGCGATGGAAAATAAAAACTTCCGTTTTGTAAAGGGAGACATTACTGACAGAAAAGCTGTTTACAGTCTTTTCGAGGAGGAAAGCTTTTCTGCAGTGGTTAATTTCGCTGCAGAGAGCCACGTTGACCGCTCCATAGAGGAGCCTGAGATTTTCCTTAAAACTAATATTTTAGGCACACAGGTGCTTCTGGATGCTTGCAGAAAGTACGGAAACATCAGATATCACCAGGTTTCTACAGATGAGGTTTACGGTGATTTACCCTTAGACAGACCTGACCTGTTTTTTACTGAGGAGACACCCATTCATACCTCTTCTCCTTACTCGGCAAGTAAGGCTTCGGCAGATTTACTGGTTATGGCATATTACCGCACCTACGGTCTGCCCGTAACCGTAAGCCGCTGCAGTAATAACTACGGCCCTTATCATTTTCCTGAAAAGCTTATTCCGCTTATGATAATCAATACTCTGGGAGGAAAAGATCTACCCGTTTACGGAGAAGGTCTAAATGTAAGAGACTGGCTTTATGTTAAGGACCACTGTAAGGCTATTGATATGATAGTGGAAAATGGGGTAATCGGTGAGGTTTATAACATAGGCGGTCATAATGAAAGAACCAACATCGATGTGGTAAAGACTATCATAAGGATTCTCGGTAAAGACGAAAGTCTCATCAAATATGTCAAGGACAGACCCGGCCACGATTTAAGATATGCCATCGATCCTACCAAGATAAAAAATGAACTCGGATGGGAGCCTGAAACATCCTTCGAGGACGGAATAGAGCTTACGGTCAAGTGGTATCTCGAAAACAGAAGCTGGTGGGAAAATATAATCAATGGAGATTATATGGCATACTATGATAAAATGTACGGAGGCAGATAAAATGAAGGTTGACATCAGAATAAAAAAACTCCGTGATAATGCTGTTATTCCTACCTACGGAAGCGATTTCGCAGCAGGTGCTGACCTTTATGCGGCTGTCGAAGAGCCTGTAACTATAAAATCCGGTGAAACGAGGCTTATACCTACAGGTCTCGCTTTCGAGATTCCTGAAGGCTACGCAGGCTTCGTGTATGCCAGAAGCGGTCTGGCATCGAAGAGAAATCTCGCTCCGGCAAACAAGGTCGGTGTTATCGACAGTGACTACAGAGGAGAGGTTATGGTAGCTCTTCATAATCACGGTAAGGAACCGCAGACTATTGAAGCGGACGAAAGAATTGCACAGATGGTGATAGCGCCTTACATTACGGCTGATTTTATTCTTTCCGATTCTCTTGACGATACAGACAGGGGAGAGGGCGGCTTCGGCTCTACGGGAAGAAAATAAAAGAAAAAATCCTGCGAAATCTTTATGAAATCGCAGGATTAATTTTTTTGTACATTACATTAATGCATCTATCCAGCTGAGGTTAAGATAACCGTAGCCGTCGGGAACTCTGAAGTAAGAGTCAGGAACATCGCTCATAAATTTGGAAACATAAATCGAGTCAACAGTGCCTGTTTTAGAAATATTATCTCTTCTTACGAGCTGATCACCGTTGAAGTAATAGTTGACGGTGGAGCCGTCTGCAGGACTTACGTAGCTTTCGAGAATGAGCTGCTGTCCGTTGATGTCAGCCAGAGAAACAGTAATTTCTCCGAGTTCGCCTGTTCCGAAATCTGCCATCATACCGCTCATATCGAAGTCTTCACCTAACATATCCTCGGGAAGCTTACAGTATTTTTTCCAGTCAGTGAAAACGACGTACATAGTCTCAGTCTGACTGTCGAAAATCATCTGGCATTTCATTCCCTCGATGGTGGTGTTAACATACATATTACCGCCCTTGATGGCCATTGTAATAGGTGTTTCACCGAGGTCGGGATCGTTGGTGGTGATTTCCATAAGGTATGTACCGCTGGCGAAAATCTTTTCGTATTTTTCGATACGGTAAGGAACAAGTGCGTTCGGATCTTCAGTCTGAGGGGGAAGGGTTGTTGAATCAGGATTATTATCTGAACCACTTGTAGTGGGAACAGTGACAGGAGCCTGTGTGCTCGGTACGGGAGCTGTAGTGCCTACATCACCCATATAATCACTGGGATTGTTCGTGACTACTATCTGCTGTCCGGGATCTGCAGAAGAGGGAAGATCCTCGAGTGCGATCTGGTCATTAACCTGACCTACGGTGGAGCCTATTTCATTTCCGCTGTATTCTGCTGCATAGCGGTTGCCGTCAGGATCAGTTACGACAGCATAGCTTGTGCCGTTTCCGTCGACAACTACAAGGTGGCTCTTGCCGGAAGAGTCAACCATGGTGGGCTGTGTGGTTACAGTGATGTCGGGTGTGTCATCGGGTCCTGAGAAAAGCAGAAAATAGGCAGTACCGCCTACAACTGCGACAATTATCAGAAGAACCACGAATATTCTGGTTAAGATTCTTTTCATAAGGTACTCCTTAGGATATATTTTTATATTTTAATAATACATTAAAATCTTGCTTACGGCAAGAGATTATCTGTAAAACTTATGTTAAACTATCTAATTAAGAAAAAACTTAATTTTGTGATATTTTTAACGGATTTTGAATTACCCCAGAAGTGTGTCAATAACAGGCATAAGAGGATCTGTATCGGCAAGCTCGATAGCACCCTTGTCCTCGAGGGCGGGAGTACGCATATCGATGGGAAGCTTGGCGAGAACAGGGATACCGAATCTTTCTGAAACTTCATCTGTGGAGCCTTTTCCGAAGATGTGATGCTTTTCACTGCAGTTAGGACAGGTGAAGTAGCTCATATTTTCGATAAGACCCACTACGGGAACATTCATCATTGAAGCCATATTGATAGCCTTGGAAACGATGAGACCGACAAGGTCCTGAGGTGTGGTAACCACGATAATTCCGTCAACCTTGAGACTCTGGAAAACAGTGAGGGGTACATCACCTGTTCCGGGAGGCATATCCACGAACATATAATCTACATCGCCCCATGCAACTTCTGTGAAGAACTGCTGGATTGCTCCGCTGATTACAGGACCTCTCCAGACTACGGGAGCGTCCTGCTGGGGAAGGAGAAGATTAATGGACATAACACGGATACCAGTTTTGGTTTCCTTAGGGATAATGCCGCTGGCGTCAGCTTCGGCCTGACCGCTTATGCCGAACACCTTCGGAATAGAGGGACCGGTGATGTCTGCGTCGAGGATGGCGGTCTGCATTCCTCTGCTCTGCATAGCGCAGGCGAGCAGGGAGGTTACGGAGGATTTGCCTACGCCGCCCTTACCGCTGACTACTGCGTAGATCTTTTTGATGTTGCTGTATTCGTTTTGTTTGAGATGAGGATCTCTGTCCTTGCAATCAGAAGAGCAGGAGGAACAGTTACCTGAACATGAACTCATATATATGCACTGCCTTTCAATAAAATATAGTATATAATAATACAAATAAGTGAATATGTCAAATCTTTTGTTCTACAAATTTTCACGGTTTTATTTTCTGCGTGAAAAATGCAGGCTACACCCGGTATAATTTGACATAAAAATACTTTTATGATATATTTATTAAAAAAATAAATTTGGGGGTTAATTTATGCTTCATCCTGTTTTAGCTATGGCGATAGGCATCGTTATAATGATGCTTCTTATCGTCTTTACAAAAATGCACGCATTTCCTTCACTGATTATTTCAGCTATCGTTATTGCGGTTCTTGCTATGCCCTTCGGACCTGAGGGCGCTGTGGTAGACACACTCACAGGCTGTGTGAGCACCGTAACCAAAGGCTTCGGTAACACTATGTCCAGCATAGGTGTTGTCATCGGCTTCGGCTGTATAATGGGTATTTTCCTGGAAAAGAGCGGTGCAGCCAAGCGAATGGCTCTGACTATCCTTAAGCTTGTAGGTGTTAAAAACTGTGACGTGGTATTAGGTCTCACAGGCTTCGTGGTATCTATACCTGTTTTCTGTGACTCGGGCTTCGTTATTCTTTCATCCCTTGCCAAAGAATTTTCACGGCTTACGAAAAAATCTATGGTAGGTCTCGGCGGTATTCTCGGTATGGGACTTTACATAACTCACTTTCTTGTACCGCCTACACCGGGTCCTCTCGCAGTGGTTTCTACCTTTAACGAAAACGGCAGTAATATAGATTTAGGACTGTTCATTCTCGCCGGCATCGGACTTTCGGTACCTCTTTTCATTTTCTCTGTATTCCTTTTCAGGTATTTCGGTAGAAAATATCCCGATCTTATCGTTCCTTATGAAATCGACAGAAGCAAGTACACACCGGAGCAGCTCGCTGTTCTCGACCGTATTCAGGAAAAACAGAAAAAAGGTGAAGATCTCGTCACATCTGATTTTGCTGATCTTTTAGCTTCCGAGAAGCTTCCTTCGGCAGGACTTTCCTTTGCTACACTTCTGGTTCCTATTATACTTATTTTCGCTAACACTCTCGTTGGTCAGATTCCTTCTCTTGCAGGTACAACCCTTGCGAGCATCGTGACCTTCCTCGGTCAGCCTGTTATCGCTCTTTTCGTTTCTCTTTGTATGGGCGCATTTCTTCTTTGCAGAACCTTCGACAAGAAAACCTGCGTAGATCTTATGCAGGAGGCTTGCCGTGATGCAGGTCCTATCGTGTTCATCACAGCTGCCGGCGGTGCTCTCGGTGCAGTTATCAATGCAACAGGCGCAGCGGGTATTATGGCGAATTGGATTGTGGATATGGGTGTTCCCGGTATCCTCGTTCCTATTATAATAGGTGTTATTATGCGTTTCCCGCAGGGCTCGGGTACTACGGCTATGATTACAGGCTCAGCCATTATTGCTCCTATGATGGCGACTCTCGGTGTAAATCCCTATCTTGCCGCACTGGCTCTCTGTCTTACTACCATGTGTCCCAGTTATCTTAACGACTCCTACTTCCACGTGGTCACTAATTTCTCGGGTATGGATATCAAGACAAGTCTTAAAACCTGGTCAATAGGCTCGATAGCTATTCCTGTTTTCGGTTCGGTGATTTTAGTGGTGCTTTCGCTGTTCATTCACTGATGAGGGCTGTTTTACATAACAGATAAGCTTACTCTCCGTCTTTTTGAGGCGGAGAGTCTCTTTTTTCCACCTTTCCTCGTGTTTGCGACACTTTAAAAGGTTAAAACAGTAAACAAAAAAGCATATATTTGGTGCTGAAAACCCGCTAAAACACTACATTTAGGCGCAATTTATGAACAAAATAAAAATCTGCATTTTTAACAAAGAAATTTTTAAAAATTGGTTGACATTCACCAAAGAGTATGGTATCATAATCGAGCGTGTGATAAGGGTTTGGGTATAACTCTGTCTTCACACAACCTCAAGATATGCGATGATGTGGGAGGTGGCTGCCCCTGAGGCAGGAAATTTCCGCGGAGTATGTCCGATTTAAAACCGGGCGATCTATATTTCATCTTTAACGCTGTTATCTTGCGTTAAGTGTCGGCGGGGGTGCTATGCCCCGGTTCGGACTTAAACAGCGTACAGGGGTGAACTGTGCTTTTTTCGAAGCGGCGACCGGAAATATTGCGTTTCCGGTTTTTTAAAGAAGGGCGTGCAAACACCCGGAAAAGCATACGAAAAAGCAACGCCCTACTAATTCTTATTAGGAGGCAAACAAAATGGCAGTAAAGGAAAAGATCCGTATCAGACTCAAGGGTTATGACCACAACCTTGTTGACAAGGCAGCAGAGATGATCGTTGAAGCAGCTAAGAGAACAAACGCTACTGTTTCAGGTCCCATCCCTCTTCCCACAGAAAAGGAAGTAGTTACAATCCTTCGTGCTGTTCATAAGTATAAGGACAGCCGTGAGCAGTTTGAGCAGAGAACTCACAAGAGACTCATCGACATCATCAGACCTACTCCCAAAACAGTAGAGGCTCTGACAAATCTTGAAATTCCCGCAAGTGTTGAAATCGAAATCAAAAGATAAATAACTGATTTCTATACCCGACAGTAAACATCTTACGGAAACAGGTCAAGTTGCCAAAGGCAACCAATAACCAAAGGAGGATATCAAAATGAAAAAAGGTCTTATCGGCAGAAAGATCGGCATGACACAGGTTTTCGACGAAAAGGGTAATGTAATCCCCGTAACAGTTGTAGAACTTGGTCCTTGCGCAGTTGTTCAGAAGAAGACAGTTGAAAACGACGGCTACAACGCTGTTCAGCTTGGCTTCGAGGACAAAAAAGTAACCAGAACAAACAAGCCTATGAAGGGTCATTTCGACAAGGCAAATGTTGCTCCCAAGAAGGTTCTTAAGGAATTCAGACTTGAAGACGACAGCGCTCTTAACGTAGGCGACATCATCAAGGCAGACATCTTTGCTGCAGGCGAAAAAGTAGACGTAGTCGGCACAAGCAAGGGTATGGGTACTGCCGGTGTTATCAAAAGATGGAACTTCTCCAGACTTAAGGAAACACACGGTACAGGTCCTGTTGCAAGACACGCAGGTTCACTCGGCGTTATCGACCCCGCCAGAATCTTCAAAGGCAAGAAGATGGCAGGTCATCTCGGTTCAGAGAGAGTTACAGTTCAGAACCTTGACGTAGTTAAGGTTGACGCAGAAAACAATCTCATCGCTATCAAGGGTGCTATCCCCGGTCCCAAAAAGGGCATCGTAATGGTAGTGAACAGCGTAAAGAAATCATAAGAAAGGAGCCCTTAAGAAATGCCTAATGTATCAGTATTCGACGTAAACGGCAAGAAGGTTTCAGACCTTGAGCTTGCAGAAGGTATCTTCGGTATCGAACCCAATACCTCAGCTATGCATCTCGTAGTTGTTAACTATCTTGCAAATCAGCGTCAGGGCACACAGTCAACCCTGACACGTGCAGAAGTAAGCGGCGGCGGCAAAAAGCCCTGGAGACAGAAGGGTACCGGCCGTGCAAGACAGGGCTCAACAAGAGCTCCCCAGTGGTACCACGGTGGTATCGCACACGGTCCTAAGCCTCGTGCTTATGGCTTCGACATCAATAAGAAAGTTAAGAGACTCGCTATGAAGTCTGCTCTTTCTTCAAAGGTTGCAGCTGATGAAATGATCGTTCTCGATTCTCTTTCACTCGAAGCAATCAAAACCAAGGAAATCGTTAAGGTTCTTTCAAACCTCGAAACAGGCAAGAAAGTTCTCATCGTTCTTCCTGAAAAGAATGACGTCATCTACAGAAGTGCAAGAAACATCGCAGGCTGCAAGGTTTCTCTCGTAAACACACTTAATGTATATGATATTCTTAATTGCAACAGCATCGTTGTTCTCAAGGACGCAGTTGCTAAAATCGAGGAGGTATATGCATAATGAAATCAGCACATGACATCATCCTCAAGCCCGTTATCACAGAAGAAAGCATGATGGGCACAGCATTCAAAAAGTACACCTTCAAGGTTGCTAAGGATGCTAACAAGGCTGAAATCGCAGCAGCAGTTGAAGAAGCTTTCGGCGTAAAGGTTCAGAAGGTTAACACAATGAACTGCAAAGGTCACCTCAGAAGATACGGCCGCTACGAAGGTTACACACCTTCCTGGAAAAAGGCTATCGTAACTCTTACCGAGGATTCAAAGACTATCGATTTCTTTGACGGTCTTCTTTAATAGATAACCGTATACAATAATAACCATTCAAATCCAATGGCAATGTATGGAGGTTGTGACAATCCTCCGCTAAACCAATTAGGAGTGTGAACAAAATGTCAATTCGTGTATTAAAGCCTGTAACAAACGGCACACGTAATATGTCAGTTACAGACTACTCAGCACTTTCAAAGTGCGGTCCCGAGAGAAGCCTTCTCGCTCCTCTCAAAAAGAAGAGTGGCCGTAACAGCTACGGTCGCATCACCGTTCGTCATCGCGGCGGCGGAAACAGAAGAAAGTATCGTATCATTGACTTCAAGAGAGATAAGTTCGATGTAAAGGCAACTGTTGCTACTCTTGAATACGATCCCAACAGATCAGCTCATATCGCTCTTCTCCAGTACGAAGACGGCGAAAAGAGATATATCATTGCTCCCCAGGGACTTAAGGTTGGCGATACTGTTGAAGCAGGTCCTTCAGCAGATATCAAGCCCGGTAACGCTCTTCCTCTCGTTAACATCCCCACAGGTACTGTTATCCACAACGTAGAGCTTTATCCCGGCAGAGGCGGTCAGTTAGCAAGAGCTGCAGGTAACTCTGCACAGCTTATGGCTAAAGAAGGCGGCTACGCACTTCTCAGACTTCCCTCAGGCGAACTTCGTAAAGTTCCCGAAGCATGTATGGCTACAGTAGGCGTTGTAGGCAACGAAGACCACGAAAACGTTAAGATCGGTAAGGCTGGTCGTACACGTCACATGGGTATCAGACCTACAGTCCGCGGTTCAGTTATGAACCCCTGCGACCATCCTCACGGTGGTGGTGAAGGTAAATCACCCATCGGTCGTCCCGGCCCTGTTACACCTTGGGGCAAGCCTGCTCTTGGCTACAAGACTCGTGCTAAGAAGAATCGTTCAGACAAGCTTATTGTTAAGCGTCGTAACGACAAATAAGGTCGATGAAAGGAGCTAAGAATAATGAGCAGAAGCACTAA
>JAZLAJ010000082.1:0-10837 GCA_045613145.1 Acutalibacteraceae bacterium | reverse complement strand
AATGAAAAGTTTGCAATGAGAACATACCTTAACAGAATCGGCTTGGTTGGTGATGAATTCAAAAACTGCAGAGAACACCTTTGTAAACACCTTAACGGTTCAGCAGCTTGGAGAAATGGTACGGTGGCTTAAAAACCACCTACCTTAATATATTAAATTTAGAGAGGAACTTTTTTATGTCAAAACTATATTTAGCTTATGGTTCAAACCTGAACCTACAACAAATGGCTTACAGATGCCCTACAGCGAGAGTTGTAGCAATAACTTACTTAGAACACTACAAACTCACATTCCGAGGTTATAACGGAAATGCAGTGGCAACAGTTGAACCATCAGAAAATGGTCGAGTACCTGTTATGATTTGGGAAATCTTTGACAAGGACGAACAGAGCCTTGACATCTACGAAGGCTATCCACGACTTTACAGAAAAGAATATGCGAATGTGAAAATCAACGGAAGAAAAACACAAGTTATGATGTATGTAATGAATCCCGGTAGACCACTTGGAAAGCCGAGTGCATATTATTACTCCACCATCCTACAAGGTTACTTGGACGCAAGATTTGATAAAACATACTTGAACGATGGGGTTAAATGGTCTGTGGCAAAATAATGGTAATTACAAGCAATAAAACAAACATCTGTATAAAAAAGCATAAGCGTTGCATTTGGAAAATCACTACTCCCTCTTGCAACGCTTTGTGTTTTACCATTTTCTGTCTCTTACATTGGGACAGTTTTGTTTTTTGAATGCTGCTCTGAATTCAACGTAACAGCCGCATTTCATACACACACCCGCAATAAGATTATCACAATTTTTGCACTCATTGAGTCTTTGATAATAGAGCTCATCAGCTGCCTTTTCTTTTTCAGACAGCTTATCAATCCTCTCTTTAATGCTTTTGAGAGTATCTTCCTCTGCTGTCTCGTGAAGCAGACATCTTTTACATTCAGCCATATTATTTAATCACGAACTTAACAATAGAACAAGGCGGAATTGTTGTCCTAAAGCCGTCTTTGAGCATTTCATAATCGCTGAACTCTTTTGTACCGACAGCGTTTTTGTTTTCAAAGCTGTTGTATTCGTGCATTTCACCTGTAAGTATTTCTGCTGAAAGAGCTTTGAGAGTGAAGTCTGCTATCTGGCAGTGAATTTCAGCACTGTCATCTGCCGAAGTGTTGACTATTGTTGCAATTATTGTACCGTCTTCTTTAACAGAGGCACTTTCGATAAGCTTCGGCAGAGTACCGTATTCAGAAAGGTCAGGAGTGGTTATGTATGAACCAAGGAGAGTATTTTCCTGATGGTCCTTGTACATTTTAAAAATATGATATGTAGGAGTCAGGAGCATATCTTCACCGTCAGTAAGAGCCACAGCTTGAAGCACATTTACCGTCTGTGCAATATTAGCCATTTTTATTCTGTCAGAGTGCTTGTTGAAAATGTTGAGAGTAAGACCCGCAACAATGGCATCTCTCATTGTGTTCTGCTGATAAAGGAAGCCGGGGTTGGTGCCTTCTTCAACATCATACCATGTGCCCCATTCATCAACTATCATACCAACACGCTTTTTAGGGTCATAACGATTCATGATGTCACCGTGACGGGTGACAAGCTCTTCCATTCTGTAGGCTTTTTCTATAGTGGTATAGTATTCGTCCTTTGTGAATTCGAGAGCCTTACCTTTTTTGCTCCATTCTCCAGGTACAGTGTAATAGTGAAGTGAAAGACCGTTCATTCGGCTTGCAGCTTTTTTCATGAGAACCTCTGTCCAGTTGTAGTCGTCAACATTTGCACCGCAGGCAATTCTGTAAATAGGACTGTTGCCGTCAAAGTTACGGACATAGGTTTCGTAACGTCTGTATTGGTCAGCATAAAATTCAGGGTGCATATGTCCACCGCAACCCCAGTTCTCATTGCCGACGCCGAAATATTTTACGGTCCATGGCTTTTCCTGACCGTTAGCCTTACGAAGCTCTGCCATAGGTGATACACCGTCAAAGGTCATATATTCAACCCATTCACTCATTTCCTGAACAGTACCTGAGCCAACATTACCGTTAATATAAGCATCACAGCCGAGCTGACGGCAAAGCTCAAAAAATTCGTGTGTACCAAAGGAATTATCTTCAACAACACCGCCCCAATGGGTGTTAATCATCTTCTTTCTGCTTTCTTTCGGACCGATACCGTCTTTCCAGTGATATTCATCAGCAAAGCAACCACCGGGCCAACGAAGCACGGGAATACCTATTTCTCTGAGTGCATCAACAACATCCTTTCTCATACCGTTGACATTGGGTATGGGTGAATCCTCACCGACATAGAGACCTTCATAGATACATCTGCCTAGATGCTCTGAGAAGTGACCGTAGATTTCTTTGTTGATTTTGCTGATTTTCTGATTAGGGTTTATAAGATATTTTTCCATAGCGTTGCTCCTTTATTTTTCGAGTATATACATCTTAACCTCATGAGGCTTGAGGTTTATATTAATATTAAAGTCTTCGGTACTTCTTGCAGTTACCTTAGGCTGACTCATAGCATCGAGTATCAAAATATCATTTCGGCGCAGATACTTCGTTGCCCCCATTTTAACCCAATTATGAAGTGCGGATGTATCTTCATCAAGGGTATATTCTGTAAGTTTGTATTCTCCGTCAAGATTAAGCGAGATATTGAATTTTTCATCCTTGCTTTCAAACACATCATCTCGGTTTGTGAGGGTCAGCTTGCTCCTGTCACCCTTAGCAAATTCATCTGTGTAATAGCAGTAATTCCAAAGGATAACCTGATAGCCTTCGCCTTGCTTTGTGATAATATGCCTGTCAGAAAGCTCGATAATTTCACTGCCGAGCATTGAAAGAAAATAGTACGCCCAATAGGAAGACTTTTTTATTCCGTTGTTTGTGATAAGACCGAAGCCGCCATGAAACTCCTCTTCGCCGGGACCGTTTTCTTCAAATATATCTGTAAATGCCCAATAGCCGAGAGAATCAATTTTGCCGAAATTCTGTGTGATGTTATAAAGAATAAACGGAGCCTCAAAGGGTGTGTCGTGAATCAAATCTCTCGGACTCGGTGATGAATTCCATTCGGTTAAATGAATTTCTGCATCGCTGTATTTTGAGGCATCAACGATGCTTTTCATATTGTCAATAAACTCTGTGCAAATTTCCTTTTTCATATAGCCCATCTGCTCGTTGCCGTCAGTATCAAGAGGCCAATAAGTAGGATAAGGATGTGCCGTAAAGAAATCAACGGGCAGATTTTTTTCTTCGCAGAATTTGATAAAGGCTTTCAGGTAGCCGAGATTTTCTCTGAAATCTGCACCGCTTGTTGAAGGTCCGCCGACACGAAAATCCTTGCATACAGATTTCACCGCATCAACCGACACATCGTAAAGTTTAAAGTATTGCTCCTGTGTCCCTCGCCAGAAAGAGCCTAAATTCGGCTCATTCCATACTTCAAAGTACCAACTTTTGACCTCATCAAGTCCGTATCTTTTAACTAAATGCTCCACAGTACCATTTACAAGATAATGCCATTTGTCATAGTCGTTTGGTGGGCATCCGTTAGCTTTCCACCAGAAAACTGTGTTGGGAACAGTTGCAAGTTCAGTTGGTACAAAACCAAGTTCGAGCAGTGGTCTTAAGCCGTTATCAAGAAGAAAGTCAAATAGCTTATCTATATAGCCGAACCACAGTTGAGGTTTGCCGTCAATTTCTTTGTAAACAGCCATATCATCATGAAATATGCCATGAAAACGTACATATTCAAAACCGATATCCTTTTGCATTTCAATTAACTGCTTTTGAAAATCAGCTCTCAGTCCCTCAGCAGCTCTGCCAAAGGTTATGCATTTGAGATAATATTTGTCGTTGATCATAATAAATCACCTGATTTCTGTTGTTTCTTCCCGTTTATTCACGCTTCGGGGTATGCAGATAAAATTTTCCTTCATTATACTGTCTGCATTACGGATAAAAAGACCATAGCAGGGCAAATCCCAATATCTGCTCATTTCGTGAGAGCGGAAATAAATATGTGCCACTCTTGTTATTTCGGGATAATCCGAAAGAGATATTTCAGGCACCTTTTTAAGTATAGAAAGACTTTCCTTTGTATCTCTGTAGGTTGTATTTATGTTCTTTAAGATAACATCACTTATACAGTTTTTGCCATTTTCATCCTTTGTACCGTTAATTGCACTCGGCAACTCTATGTCACTTGCTGTTATATTTTCGAGAGTGATATTTTTAATCTTACCTTGAGGCATATTTCCGTATTTCATTCTGTTGCCTGCCCATATGAGAAAGGCTGCACTGACGCCCTGCATTTCAATATCAGAAACAGTTACATCTGTAATATTGCTTCCGTCGGCAGTTTCTATAGCAATACCTGCATAGCCGCCTGTTATACCGTCAGGTAAAAAGAAGGTGCAGTTTTGTACAGAGATATCAGAAACATCCTTCCGAGTTTCTGTACCGATTTTAAAACAGTTAGCAAAACTCGAAACAGTGCAATTCTTAATGCTGACATTTTTAATCGGATTATCCACAGCTTTTAAGACAATACCGTCATCGGCAGTTGCGATAAAAGAATGATAAACCCTTATATTTTCTCCGCCTGAAATGTCAACACCGTCAGTGTTTGCCACATGCATATGATTATCTATAATGAAATCATAAATTTCGGCATCTTTGCAGTTTTCAAGATGAAATGTCCAAGCGGCAGAATCTTTCAGAATCACATTGAAAATCTTAATATTACTGCAATTATTAAAGTGAATTACAGAGGGTCTGTGTACAGGTTTTCCTTTTCTTAACCTTTTGCGGCTTTCAATAACTCTTGTATACAAATTAAAGCTTTCCAAAGCGTACAAAGGTTTATCGCATTCCGGCTCAAATGTATAGCTTTCACCGCTTCCGTTAATTATTCCACCGCCTGTAATTGCAATATTTGTTGCATTCTCGGCAATAATTACTCCGCTGCCGAGCTTCTTTTCAGACTGCTCATTTTCATCGCAATCAATAACTGTGAGCTCTCCACCCTTTTCAATAAATAACGTCACATTACTTTTAAGGTCAACGGTGGTCACTTTGTATCTGCCTTTTGGTATAACAACAGTTCCACCCGAAGCGTTATCGGTTGCAAAATCAATCTGAGATTGTATTATTCTTGCATTTTCATCACCGGAATTGGTTTCAGAAACCTTGCATATCAGTGCATCTTGCGGGAGGCCTGTTTTTTGTATGTAAGATTCATAAGGTATGTTAGTAATTCTGCTCCCGCTTTTATCGGCTGTATATTCGGTTTCGACTTTGCCCAATGTTTTGGTATTAAAAAACGGCTTATTAAAAATAGTCCCGCTGAACAGCATCATTATTCACCTGCTTTTTTGTTATTAAAACTCAACTATATAATACTATACTATAACCAAAATGTATACGACATGTTCAGGATAAAAATGTCGTACCGTTTAACTATATATTATGTTATTATATATTTGAAAAAGTATTATTTGAAAGGGCAACAATAATGTCAGATAAAATTTTCACAGCAAAATGGATTGCTCCCGATAATTGCACAAACCTACCTGTACTCAGAAAGAGCTTTAACATCGATAATAGCTTTGAAAAGGTAGAAATATTCATAAGCGGTCTTGGTATTTTTGAGATGCACATAAACGGCAGAAAGGCTCACGACACATATTTTGAGCCGGGTGAAAGCGTATATGAAAAGACTGTGTTTTACAGTGCTTTTGATGTAACGGATAAATTACAACAAGGTAAAAACGAAATTATCGTTTATCTTGGTGGAGGCTTTTATCATAACCCACCGACTAAAACTGACAGACTTAACCGTGAGCCTGAAATTATTGGTGAATATATGCTTTTATGTCAGTTGGAGTTTGACGGAAAAGTAGCAGTTATTTCTGATGAAAGCTGGGAATCTGCCAACAGTCAGATAACCGAATCCGTGTGGCTCGGCGGTGAAACCTGTGACAGCAGAATTAAGGTTGTATATGATAAGAATGTTAAAGTTATAGACGATTTTCCTTTTGGCAAGCTGAAGAAAAGAATACATCCGCCTGTTAAAGAGATAAAGAGGATTTACCCTATAAGTGCAACTAAACTCCCGAACGGCAACACTCTTATTGACTTCGGTATTAACTTTGCAGGTACATACGTCTATAAAGGAAAAGCCTCAAAGGGTACACGAGTAAACTTTTGGTTTGGTGAAGTGCTTAACGAGACCGGCTATGTTGACCAAAGGGGTTTTTGGGGCAAGATTTACGATAAATATGTTTTCAGCGGTAACGGTATCGAAGAATATTCCCCAAAATTTGTTTACCACGGCTTCAGATATATTGAGGTGGAGGGTATAGAGTGTGAGCCTGACGATTTTGTGGGTATTATGCTTCACTGCGACAACGAAAAGGTGTCAGAAATTGAAACCGACAATGAAATCGTAAATGCTATACATAAGCTCATTACACGCTCTGTTGAAGATAATATGCAGTCAGTTCTTACTGACTGTCCACACCGTGAAAAACTAGGTTGGACAGAGGTATATCATCTTCTGTTTTCCACAATCAATTATAATTACGACTGTAAAGAGTATTACAAAAAGCTGATATATGACCTTATTGATGCACAGAAAGAAAACGGCTCAACACCGTCAATCGTACCGCCGTTTACAAGAGGCATAAAAACCCATGCTCTCAGAAATAATTCCCTAGATGATACACCAAACGACCCGTCCTGGTGCGGTGCACTGATTTTCGCCTGCTATGAATATTACAAATTCTACGGCGATAAAGAGCTTCTTGAAACGGCATACCCTTATATGCAGAAATATCTCAGCTATATTTCGTCACTGTCAAAAGATCATTTATTGCCGAGTGAGAATCTCAACCGTGATTTAGGCGATTGGATGTCAACGGATGCACCCTCAGTCAGCTTCGTGGTGTCCTGTGTTTACTACAGACTTTACGCTGTAATGGCTGAAATTGCAGAAATCCTTTGCGAAGAGGACGGATACAGAGCTGAAAAAGAGCTTATTAAAACTGCAATAAATGGGAAGTATTTACATAATGATACCTACGATAATGATTCACAAAGCTCTATTTGTATTGCCGTAGCCTACGATATAGCAGACGAGACTATCAGAAAGAATCTCATCAGCCGTCTAACTGAGAATGTCCAAGAAAACAGCTACACCTTGACCGTCGGTGAGGTTGCATTAAAGCCGTTTTTTGATGTGCTTTGTCAGTATGGATATGAAGAAGTGGCATATAAAGCACTCATTAAAGCTTACGGTACTTTTGCCAAAACTCACACTACACTGCCGGAAAGCTGGTCGGGCAGATATTCACAGAATCACGCTATGCTCGGTGCAGGTGACAGCTTCTTTTTTGAACATATTGCAGGAATACAGAATGTGGGAATTGCTTTTGATAAGGTCGAGCTTAATCCGTATTTCCCTGAAGATATGAATACTTTTTCACTGAAAATGAAAACACCCAAGGGACAAATCAATATCCATTGGGAGAGAAAAGACAAGATTATTTTTACTTGTGAACATAGTAGTGGAATAGACATTATTTTTCCTGAAAATGATGAAAATGTAATTTTTAATGAAAAACTTTTATCTCTTGATTGATTCTGCCTTCTTTTGTAAAAAGGACATTCCGTAGTATTTTTCTAAGAGCCTTTGTGTCTGCCTTTCACAAAGACCGATAGTACCTGATAGTTTTGTGAGAGTTATACCCTCCGGGTCATTGATAAAGGCTTGTTCAATAAGAATAAATCTTCTGTCATTTAGGTTTTCGGCACTTTTATTAGTTACTCTAAAATCAGGCCAATAAAGTCTTGTGATTTCTGTCAGAAGAATCTGCATAAGAGCTGCAATGATATTTTCATATCCCCATTTTTTCACGTTGCTTTCTTGTATAATCCTTTCAACTAATGAGAGCATCTCACAATTCCTGTAAAAGTAAAAATGATTCGACAGAAAGGTTGAAACAAGAGCATTGTTTGTCTTTTTGTCAGATGTCTGAATGTATAAATAATATTCAGTTAATGGCTTTTTGGGATTGGTTGACTGTTTGTGATATATGTTAGGTCCTGTAACAAAGAAGTTTCCTTTTGAAAGTTTATATTCTTCTGTGTCTGTAATAAGAGCACCCTCACCATCAACAATAAAATGCATTTCATAGCTATTTTTAGAGTGACTATGTCCCGCCATATCTTTTTTGAATACGCCTTTTCCGAATTCAATTAAAGTAAAGTCAAAATCATTCCATTTGAAAGTAATCATAATATCACCCACACAATCATAGCACAAACACGACATAATGTAAACAATGATGTCGTGTAATTATACAAATTAATATAGTATAATTATTTTGTAATTAAATACGAGGAGGTTTAAAATGATTGGTATTATAAATAGAATCATTTCATTAGTTATGACAATGATTTGTATTATTTTGTCTATCTTCGGAATCAAAAGTGCAAAAAAAGTTGAAACAAAGCAATATGAAATGCCCGGCAGTGGCTCTTGCTATGCAGGTGACGGCAGAGTAAGTGTACACGACCCGTCAATAGTGCAGGATAAAGACGGGACTTTCTATGTTTTCGGTTCTCATGCTTGTGCAGCTAAAAGTGAAGATATGATTACCTGGGAAAATGTTGCATGTGGTGTTCACGATAACAACAGAATGTTAGTTCCCGAGGGAGAAACACTTCGCAGTGCTTTAGGCGAGGCTTTTGCCTGGACAGATGCTTTTCAGGTATGGAAAGAATACGACGAAGATAAGTGGGAAACTGCAATCTGGGCAGCGGATGTTATCTATAACGAAACAATGGGTAAATATTGCTATTATGCTTGCTCATCGATATGGGGTACAACAAATTCAGTGATATGGATGTGCACAAGTGACAACATTGAAGGTCCTTATGAATTAAAAAATACTGTTGTATATTCTGGAATAAATAACCTTGCTCATCTAGGAGTTGCAAAAAAATATCCTACACACTATTCATTTACTAATATCCAAAGCCTTATTAATAACGGTACTTTTGCTATATGGGAAGTTGAAAAAGCCGATTTCTTTAAGGAAAACGGTAACTACAATCTTGCAGAATATCCCAACGCAATTGACCCTACCGTATTTTATGATGAAAACGGTGATTTATGGATGGTATACGGCTCATATTCTGCAGGTGTTTTCATTATGCCTATGGATGAAACAACAGGTATGCCTGACTATGAGTATATGAAAAAAACCGAGGAATACGATATGTATTACGGTAAAAGAATCAGCCGTACTAACGAAATGAATGAAGGCTCAGGCGAAGGTCCGTATATCGTATATGACTCCATAAGTGATTATTATTATCTCTATCTTACCTACTGTGGACTTAATGCACTTGGCGGCTATAACATAAGAGAATACAGAAGCAAGAATGTTGACGGTCCTTATCTTGATGCGGCAGGCAATAATGCTCTTGACGATAAAAACACCGGTGCAAAGCTTTTCGGAAATTATAAATTTGACTGTCTTAATACTGCATATCTTGCAAGTGGACATTCTTCAAGCATTGTAACTGATGACGAAAAAATGTTCCAGGTTTATCATACCCGTTTCAACTATGGTCACGAAGGCCATCAGGTAAGAGTCCACCAAATGGCAAGAACAGAAAATGGCTGGACAGTTGTACTTCCTTTTGAATACACAGGTGAAACTATTGATTATAACGGCTTTAATAAGGCTAACCTTGTAGGTGAATATGAATTTATAAATCATGGCACAATCAGTAATGGTTGTACAGATTGGGCAGATGTAAACAACATTATTGCACCTACTCAGAGTATATTCCTCAATTTTGACGGTACAATTTCAGGACTTAAAGTATATGAAAGCATAAAGGAAAACACAATGGTTTCAAGTAAGGATGTGAATGGCACTTGGACTGTGAAAGACGGTACTGCATACATAACATTTGTCATTGATGGTGTTACTTATAAAGGTGTTTTTTGCGAACAGGCTGACGAAAGCAACGAGAGAACAGAAAAAATTGTTTTCTCTGCTATGGGAAATAATAACGAATGTATCTGGGGTGTTAAAAAATGACAACTAAAGAGTATTTAAAACTTATTGACGAAGTTAATGAAAAAGGAAAATACAAGGCTGATTGGAATTCGCTCTCACATCATAAAGTGCCTGAATGGTATATGCATGACAAGTTAGGGGTGTTTATTCATTGGGGTGTTTACTCTGTGCCTGCCTTTGGTAATGAGTGGTATTCAAGAGGTATGTACGATAAGACTGTACGAGAATTTGAACATCACAGAAAGACTTATGGTGAACAGAAAGATTTTGGTTATAAAGATTTTATTCCAATGTTCAAAGCTGAAAAGTTTGATGCAGAAAAATGGGTTTCACTTTTCAAAAAAGCAGGTATGAAATATGTAATGCCTGTTGCAGAGCATCACGACGGGTTTGCTATGTATGACACAGAGTTCAATCGTTGGAATGCAAAAGAAATGGGTCCTTGTCGTGATATTGTAGGTGAATTAAAAGCAGAATGTGAAAAGCAAGGTTTAGAACTTTGTACATCAACTCACCGTGCAGAGCATTACTTCTTTATGAATCCCGGCAGACTTTGCGACAGCGATATAAACGATGAAAAATATGCTGACTTTTACGGCCCTGCTGTTTACTGCGAGGAATTTGACCCTGCCATCATACATAAAACAACAGCAGACACATATTCAAAAGGTGCAAGTAAAGACTGGCTTGAAGACTGGCTTGTCCGCACCTG
>JAZLAJ010000081.1:0-101159 GCA_045613145.1 Acutalibacteraceae bacterium | reverse complement strand
CCTCTCGCATTTTTAATATTTCTTTCTCGTGTTGCTGTATCGGTTTGTAACTTCTGGGCATAAAAATTCCTCCTATGATAATTCATTTTACCATAGGAGGGTTATTTTTTCTATTGTCCGTTTTTAACGGACTTGTTCATTCAGCCTCACACGGTGGGTATTACTTTTTATTTAACCTTTACTCTGACTGCCTTCGAATAGCTTCCGTAAACTCTTTCACCGTCTACGGTTTTATAGGCACGAACCTTCACATAATAATTTTTTCCCGATTTCAGACCCTTTATAACAGCGGAGGTCTTACTGCCCTTTTTAACAGTCACTTTTTTATTGTTCATCATATCCTTGTTTCTTGCACAGACAGCCACATAACCCTTGGCCTTATTCACCTTATCCCAGCTGACAGTGATTTTACCCTTACCTGCCTCTGCACTGATTTCAGGGTCAGATAAAAGGGTGGTAACTGCTTTTTTACTGCTGAAGGAGCCCTTTCCGCTGTCGCTTATGGCTCTTACACGGAAATAATATTTTTTATTCGATGAAAGCTTTCTGACTGTACAGGAATTCTTTTTAACCGTAGCTTCCTTACTCCAGCTTTTACCGTCAGTACTTATCTGGACCTCGTACTTTTCTGCCACATCCATCGCTGACCATTTAAGTCTTACTGAAGTATCCGTGACGGTAGACGCCCTGAGATTTTTTATCTTTCCCGGAAGAGTATAGACAGTTACGGCACTGTTTTCTGCTCTGTAGATTTTTCCGTTTTCCGAAACATAAGCTCTGACTGCAAGCTTATACTTTTTACCGGAAGAAAGGTTTTTCACAGTGCAGGATGTACCCTTTACTGTCTTTATATCCTTATAGCTGTCGGTTTTATAATTATACATTCTGACTATGTATCCGTCGGCTCCCTTTACTGCTTTCCAGGTGAGCTTCACCGAGGTTTTTCCCGGATCTGCACTCAGTTTAAGCTTCGGAAGTTTAATTTTAAAGGAAAGAGTTTTGGTTCCTCTGTATCCGTTCTTGCTGACGCCCTCTAAAATCATTTTACCGGTACCGGGATATTTGTTATACTTATAAGTCACCTTATAATGCACTCCCGCTTCCAGTGTTTCATCACCGAATTTCACGGTAAGCCCGGGGATAATACTTTTTCCCGTATAGCTGAAGGAATCCTTATAACTGAAGGAGCAGGAAGAAATATCAACTGTGTTTCTGTATTTAAAGCTGTTCACGTAATCTTTTTTATGCTTTCCCACAAAATCATTACAGTCTGTGGAAAGGTCCGGGTCTGTAAAAAGATAGCCGTCATAGGTACCGCTTTCTGATTTTACCACGTTACACAGATCAGCTGTGTACCATGTTCCGTCAAGATAAACCTGGCTCCACGCATGGTTGGCTTCCATATTTACAGGCACAATGGCAGGTATTCCCGCTGCGTTACACAAATCCTTGAAAGCATTCGCATAACCGCCGCATACGGTATACCCTACATTAAGAGCATACCTGGGGTCATTGGTATAACCGGTAAAAATCATATATTTCGCATTTTCATCGAGCCACTTCAGGAAAAACTGTGCCATTTCCTTATTACTGTCACATTTCTCCTGAGCCTGCTTAACTAAAGAGATGAGCTTATCATCATACTTTTTACCGTACTCATCCGGCTCACTTCCGTTAAGAAAAAGATTGAAATTTGCGCTGAAATATTCACCGCCGCCGTATGAGGTGACACTCATGGTCATTTTATTGTATCGGCTCCACTCCGTAAAGAAGTTACCGAATTTTTTCTTGACTAATGAAAGCTTATCGAAAAAAGCCTGAAAATCGCTGCCGTAAGGCTTATGTGTAAAGAAAAACTTAATGTTTACTCTGCAGTAATCCTCTAAAGGCTCTGCCATCAGATTTTCCGCTACAGTGCTTATTACCTCATACATTTTTTCTTCGGAAGAGTCCCAGTCCTCGTATTCGAGATATGTAACACCGTTTTCTGCCTTCACATAAGAATCGGAATACTCCTTTATTCTGCTTTTAACTTCTTTATCGGACATCGCTGCCTGCGTGTCAAAGGACAGACAAAGACTGAAAAACATTAAAACAAAAAGGGTCAGCATTATTTTCACTTTTTTCATTATTTCACTTCCCTTCGTCTGAGTTACCTTTGGTTTATTTTCTCTGCTTCTGCATAAGGAAATCTGATTATTCTATCTCCATTCCCGCATAAGCATTAAGCTCTGTTCCGGCAATATTGCCGCTTAAATATTCATAATATCCCTGGGCACCGACCATAGCCGCATTATCTCCGCAGAGAGAAAGCTCGGGAAGATAAAGCTTCCATCCGTTCCTTTTACACATAGCCTCAACATCAGCTCTCAGAACAGAATTAGCCGAAACACCTCCTGCCAGAACGAGAGTGCTGTGTCCGAAATCCTTCATCGCTTTTTCCGTGTTTTTGCAAAGACAGGAGCTGACACTTTTCATAAAGGAGGCTCCCAGATCCTTTTCGTTTATCTCTTCGCCCTTCTGCTTAGCATTATGTATAATATTTATAACCGAGGTCTTAAGTCCCGAAAAGCTGAAATCATAAGGAGCGTTCTCCACCTTAGGAGTAGGGAACTTAAAGGCTGTGCTGTCTCCGCCCTTAGCCAGTCTGTCGAGATTAAGACCGCCGGGATAGGGTATACCCATAGTTCTTGATGCCTTATCCAGTGCTTCACCGGCTGCATCGTCTCTTGTTCTGCCGATAACGTTAAAATCCGTGTAGTCCTTTACTTCCGTCATAAGAGTGTTACCACCGCTTACTACCAGACAGAAGAAGGGAGGCTTAAGCTCCTTATGAGTAATGTAATTAGCTGCGATGTGAGAACGCAGATGATGCACGGGCACCAAGGGAATATTTCTCGAGTAAGAAAGACTTTTGGCATAGTTCACACCTACCAGAAGCGCACCAATAAGTCCGGGTGCATAGGTAACTGCTATGGCATCAATATCTGAAAGGTCACATTCTGCATCCTTAAGTGCCTTCTCTGTAACAGAAGAAATGGCTTCAGCGTGTCTGCGTGATGCTATTTCAGGCACTACTCCTCCGTAAATTTTATGTTCTGCTACCTGTGAAGCAACCACATTCGAAAGAACCTCTCTTCCGTTTTCTACCACACTTGCGGCGGTTTCATCACAGGAGGATTCTATAGCTAAAATTTTCATATTATCATTCCTATTTATAAATTTTTAGTCATTATAAGTGCATTTTCCGTAGGCGAGGAATAAAAGTTTCTTCTTTCTCCCACCTTTACATAACCTTCACTTTCATAAAGAGCTATGGCTGCACTGTTACTTACTCTTACCTCGAGACTTATAAAAGAGCATTCTCTTTCTTTTGCCTTTTCTTCAGCATAACGAAGCAGGTGTCTGCCGATTCCTTTTCTTCTTTCGGCTTTACTGACTGCCACATTGGCTATGTAGCATTCATCCAGTACACAGTGCATACCCATGTAACCTGCTAACCTTCCGTCTGTTCTGGCAGTAAAGAACACGGCACTTTCATTCGAAAGCTCTTCACCGAGACCTCTTTCTGTCCAGGGTGAAGAAAAGCACTCCTTTTCCAGCTCTGCTATGAAGGGGATATCCTCTTTTGTCATACATCCGAGCAGTATTTCCATCTCTCTTCTCTTTTCTGTCTGTTTTTTTACATATCTTTCTATTATATATAATACTGTTTTTTTATATAAAAGTAAATATTAATTATTGCTAATTTATTACTATTTTGTTTACATAATGCTTAAAGGATAATAAAATCTTTTATTTTTCTTTTTTGTAATTAAAAGCTCTTTTCTATGTTATATAATGACTATGTACCTATAAAAAGGAGGTAAAAATTATGAAAAAACTTTTAGCTGTTATACTTTCTGTTATCTGTGTGTTCTCCTGTTTCACACTTCCCGCTTCTGCTGCGGTCGGAACGGGACTTCTCGGTGAACTCGCCGACAGCTTTTTCGAAAGACTTCTCGGCACCGGACTTGAAGAAGACACACCCATCGGTTACGGTGTTATTTATGAGATTGATTCACTTGACGGCATAAGTGTTGTTTACAAGCCCACTCCGTCAATCAGTTTCAAAAATCCCGGTACTTACACTATTACCAGTGACACTCCTCTGTCCATCGACTATGAATTTATCTGCTGGGAAGACACCGACGGTAACCACTACTATGCAGGTGACAAGCTTTACGTAGATGGCACCATCACTCTTTATGCTGTGTGGGCAAAAAAACAGGATAACGATGTAAGAATCGCCAGAGTTATAAAAACCACTATGGAAGCACTCAGAAGACTCGTCGGTAAATTCCTCGGTGTTTTCAAAGTAGTAGTAGAATTCAACGAAAACTATGTTCCGGCAGATCCCACTGCTCCTAAATACTATGACCTTCTCCTTAACGGAATGTACTATGCTGATCCTGATTTCTCAGTACATAACGGTGATGAAAGAGCTCTCTTTTACATCGACTCTTATCTGATTCATAGAGATACCGATCTCAAGCGTATCGACACCGTAAATCCCGATGCTATGAAGAAGGGCGCTACTGTTTATCTCTGCACCGGTTGGGACGAGGTTCTGGAAAAGCCCGTAAACTATGTGGAATATACCGGACTGTCTTACCGCTTTGCCGAGCTTCTCGGCCCCGACAATGAAGATATTCTTATCATAGACACTGTACTTCCCGACGGAAAAGACATCGTTTCCGAATACTTCAACGAAGCACTCAAGGATAAAGAAGGCATTAAGAACGTTTATATGGTAGTGACGGTAAATGATTCAGTTTATTCATCCTTCACTCCCGACAACGGACTCATCTATGATGAACTCTGTAAGCCGATTTCCTGTGTCTTTACTTTACCTTATTAAGAATTCAGACGGCTACGGCTTATGCCCGCCATAATAACTTAATAACCTGTGGGGGCTGTAGTTTACAGCTCCCTTTTTATAGATTTATATATTAAAAGACCGTCATACCGGCTAACTGCCCATATGACGGTCCTGTCTTTTCTTATTCTATTGTAGAGAAAATATCGTCATAATCCTCTTCGTATTCTTCCTCATACTCTTCCTCGTATTCTTCGAACTCATCATCTCTTCCTTTTCTGAGAACGAGTGCGAAAAGAAGAATTATAGCGAAGGAAATTACAGCTGAAGCAGCCACTATGATAATATAATTATCCGTAAGTACTCTTATGATGCTGCCACGGTTCTCATAGGTGAGATAAACCACACCCTTACAGTCGTCACGGGAAACGAGAGTGCGTCCTCCGTCCTTTTCGATAACGTAGAGAACCTCTCCGTCTTCCTTTGTTATGCTGTCCGTACGCTTGCCGAGCTCGAAGGTTTTATTCGCATAATCCACATACATAAATAATTCGCCTTCTGCGGCATATTTCTTCTCTGTTATGATAAGAGCGTCCTTAGCGATTCCCATATCAGCATAATCCTTATAGGTGGTGAAGACATAGTACTTATCAGCTACAAGCTTACCCGTATTTACTGCTACGACAGTTTTAAGAAGCGTAGCCAGAATACCTGTACTTATGACAGCCACGAGCATAAGACCGAGAAGAACTCTTGTAAAGATTTTTCCGTAATCAAGCTTTGGCTTTTCTTTGTTTTCGGTTTCCAGTTCACGGATATCAGCTATTATTTCATTTTCCTTTATCCATTCGGGAGTATAATTTTCAGGGAAGGCGAACTCGTCCTTTTCTTCCTCCTGAAAATCCTGTACGGGCTCTTCTTCTGTGAAAGGCTCTTCCTGTGAAGGCTCCTCTTCAGTTACCTCTTCGGGTTCCTCCTCCTGAAAAACTTCAGGTTCTGTGTATTGCATAAGCTGCTCCGGCTCCTGAACTGTAATCTCTTCAGCTTCCTGCTGTGCCTCCTCCTCAGAAGGAACAGGCTCTTCCTGTGCAGGTTCTTCTTCCGGAACGGGCTGCTCGGCTGTTTTTCTTTCAGCCTTTTCTTTTTTTCTGAGTCTTTTCTTTTCTTTTCTTGACAGCTTTTTTTCAGTGGGAGACTCATCATCCTCATCAGACATTATTCTCATATATTCGTCGAAAAGCTCATCACGGCTCGTTTTTTCAGCTTCAGTCTGTACCTTTTCAGCTACTGAGTCGGAGTCATCACTTTCGATTTCATATTCTTTTTTAACAGGCTCAGGAGAAATCACTGTCATCTGAGGTCTGGCTTTTACGGGCTCTGTACGGGAGCTGACGGTGTACTTAGCTATGAAATCACTGACACTGTCGCTGATTTCCCCGGGCTGCTTTTCTTCTGCTGAAAGGTCCTGATGCTCTTCTTCCGGGATCTGTGCAGTAAAAGATGAAAAGCTGTCCTCTCCCTTTTCAAGTAAAGAGGTGCCCTTTTTTATAGCCTTTTCAGCTGCCATAGTCTTATCGAAAATGCTGTTAAGTTCATCCAGACTTTTTGGTCTGTAACCTGCCATTCCATCACTTCCTTTTCTTGGTTTTCAAATTCCCTTTATCAATAAGCGTTGTTTTCCAATATAACCTCTATCATATCATTGATGCTTTTGAGGTTTTTCATAATTGTTGTGTTATCAGTTCTCAGCTCCACGGATTTTTCCATAGCCTGACGAACGATGCCCTTTGATTTTTCGTGAGCTGCTTCGATGATTTCGTTAGCTCTTTTTTCGGCATCCACCTTGATTTTAACCACAGTTTTACTGAGCTCTTCAAAAACTCTTTCAATAACCTCACTGTGATTGTTTTCTTCAATGGTAAAATATATTCCAAGCTCCTGCATATCGTTTTTAAGCTTTTCGAATTTCTTTTCGTTTTCTTCGCCCCAGGCGATAGCATTGGCATATTCCTGCTGTATCATAGCTATATATTTATCTACTTCTTCGATATTGTATCCGTTCGCTTCGGTAGTGAAATTAACTGATGCCATTTTCTTTGCTCCTTCACTTTAAATTAATCTTATTCAGTATTGATTATACCTTATCAAAAAGCAAATTTCAACACCGTTTACACAATATTTATATTAATTTTTTTAAGAAATACAATAAGTTGTATGCTGAATCTGTTACGGAAAAGTGAAGGCAGCTTTATTCCACTGTCACGCTTTTTGCCAGATTTTTAGGTTTATCGATATCACATCCCCTTTTTAAGGCTGTGTAATAGCTGAGAAGCTGTAATACCACCGCCTCCGTAAGACCGCAGAATTCATCGGCTGTGTCCGGGATAAAAAATACATTTTCCTCATCGGTAAGCTCCGAGGCATCTTTTTTCTGTGCGATTATCAGTACTCTGGCTCCTCTCGCTTTTACCTCTTTTATATTAGCGAAGGTTTTCGGAAAAAATCTTTTTTCAGAGCAGAGTGCCACCAGCGGGGTGCCCTTCTCCAGAAGAGAAATCGTGCCGTGCTTCAGCTCTCCTGCAGGATATGCCCCTGTGTTTATATAGCTTATTTCCTTCATTTTCAGACTTCCCTCCATAGCCGCTGCATAATCGCTTCCTCTGCCGATAAACCAACCTTCCTCTTTTTCGTCAAAGAGCGAGCTGAAAAGCTCTATCTTCTCTCTGGCGTCAATTATTTCCTGTACCTTATCGGGCAGAAGCTTCAGCTCCTCTAAAAGTCTGTCCCGTTCATTACGCCTTATCTGCCAGCGCTCATGAGCAAAGCAGAGTGCAAACAGATAAAGAGAAACAAGCTGTGCCGTATATGCTTTCGTGGTCGCTACTGCGATTTCCGGACCTGCCTGTGTGTAAATCACGCACTCGCTTTCTCTGGCTATGGAGCTACCCTTCACATTAATCACCGAAAGAGTACGTGCCTTCTTTTCCTTAGCCTTTAAAAGTGCGGCAAGAGTATCTGCAGTTTCGCCGCTCTGACTGATGAAAATGCAGAGAGTTTTATTATCCAGCGGTACATTACCGTAACGGAACTCGGAAGCGGTTTCAGCTATGCAGGTTATGTTACCGATTTTCTCCGTCAGAAGCTTTCCCGCCTGAGCCGCATGATAAGCTGAGCCGCAGCCAACAAAACAGATTTTCTGCAAAGCAAAAAAGCTTTTTCTCAGCTCCTTAATATCCGAAAGCAGTTCACCGTCCTTCATAAGAGTATCCACTGTTCTGCGTAGTACCTTAGGCTGCTCGAAAATTTCCTTAAGCATAAAATGCGGAAACTCGCCTTTATCCGCTGACTGTTCGGGAAGATTTATTTTTTCAGCATTTTTATCTGTTCTTTTTCCGTCGGAGGTAAAAAACTCTATCCCTTCATTGTTTATTACCGCAGTTTCATTTTCACCGAGAGAGTAAACCTCGTCCGTATATGGCATAAGAGCCACCGTATCCGAAGAAAAGAATAAACCTACCTTACTTTTCCCGCAAAGCAGGGGACTTGCTTTACGTGTACCGTAAATAACACCCGGTAAATCACGGCAGAGTATACACAGTGCATAAGAGCCCTCCAGTACCCGACGGCATTTTTCTATGGCACCGAACACATCTCCTTCATAATATTTTTCTAAAAGGTTGGCTATAACCTCTGTATCGGTACTGCTTCTGAAGGTATAGCCTTCACTGAGAAGTTCCTTTTTAAGAGAAAGATAATTTTCGATTATACCGTTATGAACTATAGTAAAAAGCCCTGTCATACTGCTGTGTGGATGGGAATTTATGTCATCAGGCTCTCCGTGAGTTGCCCAGCGTGTGTGACCTATACCGCACCGTGCCTTCAGCTCTATACCCGTAAGCTTCTTTTTCAGCTCTTTTATTCTGCCTGAGGTTTTCACGGTTATCACTTCCGCGCCCTCCATCACCGCTACACCCGAAGAATCATAGCCTCTGTACTCCAGATGCTCCAATCCTCTTATCAGATAAGGCACTGCTCTGTTTTTGCCCACATAACCTATTATTCCGCACATAAAAAATCTCCTTTCGGTAAAAATCCTTTTACTTTTTATTATTTTATGTTATAATAGGCTCAAATATTGATTAAGTTTGATTTTACGGAGTGAATTATGAAATATTTTTTATACGCTTTGACCTGTATCATACTTTTATCGGTTGCCGCCTTTATCGTATCTGAACTGAAGGCATACAGAGGTAATACAAAAGGAAAAAAAGATTATCTTCTCATTTTAGGCTGCAGGGTACGGGGAAGCGAAGCCGAAGAAACTCTGCGTATGCGTGCAGAAAAAGCAGCAGAATATCTTAAGGAATATCCTGAAACTGTAGCCATCGCCTGCGGAGGCATCGTACATGATGACCAGATTATCAGCGAGGCGCAGGCTATCGAAGAAATCCTCCTTTCAAAGGGCATAAAAAAGGACCGCATAATCAGAGAAGATAAATCCACAACTACTGTAGAAAACTTCAGAAATTCAAAAAAGATTATCGGAAACGAGGAACGCAGTCTTGCTCTTCTTTCCAGTGATTTCCATCTTATGAGAGCAAACCTTATCGCAAAAAAAGCAGGTCTTGACTGTCAGACCGTATCTGCTCCCTCACCGAAAAAAGAAAAAGCAAAGAATTATATAAGAGAGTTTTTCGCACTCATTATTTTTATTGTAGGAGGAAGATAAAATGTCAAAGGTAAATATGCAGGCTTACAAGGTAAGCGAAATCATATTCAATAATAAAGTTAACGGAAAAGTCCAGCTCAAGCTCAGCAACAAGGTTTCACACAATGTAAAATACAGCAGTAATGGTACCTGTGAGGCTGTTATGACAGTGGAAGCCTTCGATAAGGAGCATAAGGACATCCTTAACATAAAGGCTACCTTACACGGTGTCTTTACAATAGACAGAGAAACGGAAAAGGAATTCATCCATGTGGAAACCTTCAAGGAGCTTTTCCCCTTTGCCAAGGCACTCGTCACCACAGTATCAGCAAATGCGGGTGTTCCTCCTATTATTTTAAAAAATGTGGACATAGAGAAACAGGAAATTTACCGCTTCGAAATGAACGGTAACAATGAATGAGGTGAAATAAATGTCAGAGCTTCTTAACCAGCTTAAGGATGACGAGCTGGATTTTACGGTAAGATTTACCGATACCGACGGTATAAGCGGTGTGTATGAATTTCTCGATATAGTCCTTTATAAGGGGAACGAATATGTTATTGCAGAGCCCGAAGACGGAGACGGTTATGTGGACATTTTCCGTATAACCGTTACAAACGGCAAGGAAGAATATGAAAGAGAAACCGATGACACCTCTTTGGAAGAAATATTTGAAATATTCAGAAAAAAGAATGAGGACGAATTCGATTTCGAGTAAAAATTTTACTGTTAAATCAGAAAACATACAAAAAAACCGCTGCAAAAAGGAATTTTCCTGTGCAGCGTTTTTTTATACGTGTTTTATGATTTTCTTGCATAACAGGTAATATAACGTCAATAATAAGCATAAGGTTATACCGAGAGAAGAGAAAAATTATCTCTCAGTTAAACATAAACAATAACAAAAGGAGAATTCTCTATGAAAAAATTTTTAGTCCTTGCAGTAGTTTCACTGCTTATTCTTTCTGTTTTCGTTGCCTGTGGCGGAGAAATGAAGGATGATATGACTACCATGATGGACGATATGACCTCTATGATGGATGCCATGACCAGTGAAGGCAGAGGCGAAGTTACTGAAGATGAGACTACAGAAGAAATCACTGAAGAGGACCTCACCGACGAAGAGCTTACCACCGACGAAACCACTGATAAGCTCGAAGAAGACCTCACCGAAGCTGAAAGCAAAGCAAAAAATATCCTGGACGATATAACCGAATAAAAGAAAGAGGCTGTTACCGTGAAAAGTAACAGCCTTTAATGTTATCTTTTTTTATGCATCCTTTTTCTTCTGAAAACGGGAGAACACCTTATCCATAATGTTATCTGCGATGGGGAAGAGGAATTTGGCGATAAGTACACCGATAAAGGCATAAATAATACCTACAAGTGCAGCACCGATAACGTCTGAACAGTAATGTACCTGTACATAAATTCTCGAGAAGCCCATAATTGCAGCAAATACAGTTACGGGAATACCGATCTTTCTGTTATACCATAAAACTGCGATAGCAGCAGCAAAAGCAGAAGAGGTGTGACCTGAGGGGAAGGAGAAGCTTGTAAGCTTTTCTACGAGCTCGGGATAAACATAGGTAGATGTCCACTTTGCTGCCATCTCAGGATTCTGCTCAGTCATAAGCTTGATTTTTTCCACCATTACATCGAATTTACCGAGTCTGCCCACCTGCTCGAAGGCTGCCTTGTCAGCCAGAAGTCCTTCAAGATCGAAGATATAGAAGGGTCTTACTCTTTCGAGAATTTCCTTGAGCACCAGGTTATTGATTATAAGCATAACCACAAGTGACACAAGAACAGTGAAGCCTACCTTACGGTATTTCTTTGTGAGTAAAAGTACGAGACCCATAGCGATAAAGATAATGCCTTCGTCACCGAGAGTTGTGATAATGACCATGATTGTCGAAAGGAAGGAGCTCTGTATGCTCTGTACCCATTCGAAAACGCTGAGGTCAAAACCTAAAAATGAATTGAAAATTGCGTCCATTTCATTTCCTTCTTTCTTTAGATTATTTATATTCAGCCTGTGGCTCAATACCTTGTTTAAACTGTTTTATGCTCTATGTCGAATTTTCCTTTGTCCGTGGTGATGACACTGTACTGCCCATTCGCAAGAGAACCGGGATTAAGATGGAAAATTCCGCTTGCTCCGTCATTATATGTATTCTGCACGTGAGTATGACCGTAAAGGGCAATGTTTCCTCTCACAGACCTCACATGCTCAGTAAACTCCATAAGCCATCTTTTAACACTGAACTCGTGTCCGTGACAGGCGACAAAAGTAAGTCCGTCAATATATTTGTAGGCTACGGTATCCTTACTGCTGTTATAATCACAGTTTCCCCTTACCATTATATATTTTATCTGCGGATACATTACCGACAGATCCTCTGTTTCCGTTATTCCGTCACCTAAAAAGAAGCAGTAATCTGCGTCATTTTCCTTTTCCAGCATGTGACGTACCTTGGTCCTGCAGCCGTGAGAATCAGAATATACTATTATTTTCATTCATAAATCCTCCTTAAACTGCATAAATTTTAGTGATATACATTTTAACACAAGTCAGGTGATTTTTCAATGGATAATGAAACAAAACTTTCTTCCGAGCAGATTAACTCCATTAAGGATGCCCTTTCGGACAAAAAAGAACCGAAGGATATCGAGCAGATAATGGAAAAGCATCTGAATGAAAAACAGCGTCAGGCAGTCAGAGGCTTCCTTTCCGATGAAAAGAAGCTGAAAGCACTTCTGAATTCACCCTTTGCGAAAGCCTTTATGGAAAAGTACGGTGGTAAGACCGAGGAGTAAGCTATGGATTTTGGCTCATTGAATATGGAAAATATAGAAAATATTCTGTCCTCAATGAGCAGTGAGGATATGGAAATGCTGTCGGGAATGGCACAGAATCTTTTTTCATCCACGGAAAAGAAAGAAGAAAAAGGGGAAGGCTCTGCACCTCCTCCGCATAGCAGTAATCCTTTTTCTTCTTTCAATATAGATTTTGAAACCTTATCAAAGATAATGTCCCTTATGGAAAAGCTGCAGAACCGACCTGCTGACCCGAGGTGTAATCTTCTGCTTTCATTAAAGCCGATGCTGAATGAACGCAGACAGGGAAAAATAGATGAAGCGATAAAAATTATGTCACTTTTATCCTTTCTTCCGCTGATTGACGAACTGAGAGGTGAGGGAAACGGATAATCTTTTCTTTCCGCTTAAAAATCTCAAAAGCCTTAAGGACACAGATAGCGATACGGCTCTGATATTTATTCTTATACTGATTATCTTAAAAGAAAAAGGGGATACTCTTCTCGTTATCATTTTACTTTATGTTCTCACTTGACAAACAGAAGGGAATTCAATATTATTATATACTGTAACAAGGTTACTGAGTGCAAAAGCACGAAGGCTTATTATTAATCTATCAAAATACAGGAGGCAGAAAAATGGATTATACTTTTATTCCCAGAGGAGTATGTGCCAGAAAGATAACCTTTGACATAGAAGGTAACACTGTAAAAAATGTCCGCTTTGCCGGCGGTTGCTCAGGTAATACACAGGGTCTTGCATCACTGGCAGAGGGCATGGATGCCGATGAGCTGATAAAAAGACTTTCCGGTATCCGCTGCGGCTTCAAGGGTACATCCTGTCCCGATCAGCTGGCGAAGGCTGTAGCAGAAGCAAAAAACAAATAAAACAAACAATAAACCATCGTATCAGCCGTAAGACTTTTACGATGGTTTGTTCTTTTACAAATCAGCTTTCACGCAGCTTCGTCTGGGGAAGAATCTCTCTTGCACTTTCTGTCAGCTCTGCCATCTCTTCTTTAGAATAAGCAGAAAGACCGTCCGAGATAAGATTTCCGCTGTCCTTGAACTGCTGGAGGAAGAAGGGAACGTCTCCCTTTAAAAGCTTTGAGATTTCACTTATATCCTCCTGTGTATGAAATTCCTTTACCACGGTAGTACGGAATTCACAGGGGATTTTTCCTTCCTTAAGAATGGATATACTTTCTAGAATTTTACCCGTATCTATGTCTTTTCCGACAGTAAGAGCATATTTTTCGGGTGTGTTTTTCACATCCATAGCCACATAATCGCACAGACCCTCATCTATAATCTCTCTTAAAATATCAGGTCTGTAGCCGTTAGTGTCAAGCTTAACAGAAAAGCCCATATCCTTTATTTTTTTAAGAAAGTTCTTCAGGTCCTTCTGAAGTGTAGGCTCTCCGCCTGTTACACACACACCGTCAAGTATCCCCTGTCTTTTACGAAGGAAGGAAAAAATCTCTTCTTCGTCTATGAATTCTTCTGGCTTTTCTGTTACTAAAAGCGCATTATGACAGAAGGGACAGAGAAAATTACAGCCGTAACAGAATATAGTGCAAGCGGTTTTTCCGGGAAAGTCGAGGAGAGTTAATTTCTGTATTCCTGAAATATGCATATTTATCTCCTTAACATTTTTATTGCCTTTATCTTAGCCTTTTTGGCCGTAGGCATAAGCTTGGCATAGGAATAATACTTCATCTTATTTCCCACTAAAATATACTCACCGATAAATTCGTGATAATCGGCAGAGAAGCTCTTTTTGAAATCGTAAATACCCTTGAAATTATCCTGAGGCTCTAAGGAACCGAGAGTGCCGTCCTCCTGTAATCCGGGAGTTTTAACTATAACATAGCCCAGGTCGTGAACATCACAGCCTCTGTTTACACTTTCACACAGACGAAGGTAATTCAGATAATGGCTTGAACGGGTATTGTTTCTGATGACATTTCTCGTTCCGCCGAAAAGACAGCTTCCCATTCCCGCATAGTAAATGGAGAGACCTCCTGCCACACAGATGCGGTTTTCGGAAGTAAACTCCTCTGCCTCTGCCATTCTCTTTTCGAAATGCTCTGTCTGCTTGTCCACACTCTGAATAGTTTCGTTCAGCTGACGTGCCTTCTTTTCGTGAGCGGTTTCAAGCTCCTTAAGAGCCTGCTCTTTTTTCTGAAGACGCTCCTGCTGTAATTTTCTGTCCAGCTCCTTATCGTAGTAAACGAGCTTAAGGTCGCTGTTGTCTCTGAATTCTCTTAAGAGCTTTGTGCAGTAGTCACCGTTTCTTTCCACGAAGTTATCTCTTTCACTGGTGTCACGCATAACATCCATAAAGTCGTCCATTATTGACGGATCCTTTTCCACATCCTCGTAGGTGAAGCTCTTTGCAACGAGACCTCTCTGTTCACCTATTCTGATGCTGTAGCGTACACCCTTATCGCATTTTTTCAGAATTTTATCAGCGGAAAGACCTTCTCCCTCGGCCGTCTTAAGAGGAACGAAAAGCTGAACGGGCTGTTTGTAGGTATAATTTTCGATGGAAGGATTAAGCTCGTATCCGAGATCACAGAGGGTTTTATGCATTTCGTGTCCCTCTGACTGTTCCTCACCGTTAATACGAAGAGAAACAGGCGGGTCCATAATAAAGCAAGTTACACCGTTCTTCTTTATTTCGTCCTTGATGAAAGCCGTAAATTCCTTTAAAAGCTCCGTATTTTTATAATCGCACACAGCACCGCCCGAGGCGTACCATATCTTACCTGCTACGGGTAAACTTCTTTCCATAACAAGTACGGCAAGAACAGTCTTTTCTCCCTCATAACCACAGTAATATCTGCATTTCCAGGTAGTCTTTACGTTCTGCCAGGCAGAGCACTGAATATACTGTCCGCCGTTTGAACAGATAAAATCATCATATTTTTTCAGGTCTGTTTCGATTTTAAAAGTGTACATTTTGAATCCTCTTTTCTTTTAAGATGACGGGTATTATAGGGACCTCTCCTTAAGAGCCTTCAGAACCTCGGCTCTTTCACTGAAGGGAAGCTTTTTCCCTTCAATCTTCATATATTCCTCGTGTCCCTTACCCGCCAGAATTACTATGTCTCCGGGAAGGGCATTTTTAACAGCATAATTTACTGCCTCGGCTCTGTCGGGAATAATGATGTATTCTCCTCCCGCCTTTTCACAGTATGAAGCAATTTCCTTACATATTTTCATCGGATCCTCGAAATCGGGATCGTCACTGGTGATAACGGTAAAGTCACTTAAAGCACCCGACACCGTTCCGAGCTCCTCTCTTCTGCATTCGGTTCTACCGCCTACAGAGCCAAAAAGAGTGATAATGCGGTTATGCTCATAATCTCTCGCCGTATCTATGATACTCTTAAGACTGATACCGTTATGTGCATAATCGATGATAACGGTAATATCCTCACATTCACGGACAGTTTCACATCTGCCCTTTACGGACACCCCTGCGAGAGCCTCGGAAACCGTTTCATCCGAAACACCGTAATCTTCTGCTATAGCCAGAGCTATAAGTGAGTTATGACAGTTTATTTCAGCGGGAAGACCTACAGTGAAGTGCTTTTTCATACCCTTTGCCGTAACGTCGAAAGCCATAGAGAGTATATTTCCGTTTTTCAGCTTATCACATCCGCCTAAAACATAATCCGCCGTTTTTTCATAGCCGTAGGTGATTATTTCACCGGCAGAGTTTTCTTTTATCCTCTCACTGAAGGGATCATCTATGTTTACGATAGTTTTTTTACACAAGGGGAAAAGCTGTGTTTTCCAGTAGGCATATTCCTCGAAGGATTCATGCTCATTGGTTCCTATATGGTCAGGATAAAGATTAGTGAACACACCCCATGCGAATTCCGTACCGTCTGTACGGTGAGATTTCAGACCTAAAGATGAAACCTCGATAGCTGCCGCCTTACATCCTCCGTCAGCCATCATACGCAGCATTTTCTGCAGTTCATAGCTTTCAGGAGTGGTGTTGACTGTGGGAAGGACAGTATCACCGTAAGAAGCACCGACTGTGCCGATGATACCTGTCATTATTCCCGCTTTATCGAGTACAAACTTTATAAGATGAGCCACGGTGGTTTTGCCCTTTGTTCCCGTAATACCGATAACATCTATTTCTCTCGAGGGATTACGGAAAAAATTACAGCTCATTACAGCCAGAGCGGCACGGGTATTATCTGTTTTTATTATGAGGGCATCATCGGGAAGAGAAACCTCTTTTTCGCATACGAAAACTCTGCTTCCCTTTTCATAGGCACTTCCGGCATATTTGTGTCCGTCAGCGAAGGCACCTGTGAGACAGACGAAGATAATATCCTCACCGGCCTTACGGGAATCGTAGGCTATATCCTTTATTTCTCTGTCGGAAAATTCAGTGCAGGTAAAGTCGAGTCCCTTTAAAATTTCACTAAGCTTCATTACTGTAACCCCAATTCTTTGAGTCTTTTAACTTCTGCTCTTTCGGCAAGATATGCCGCACGTCTTTCGTGTCTGCCCTTACCGCCGATTATACCCACACGGCGGAAGGCTTCGATAAACATAGCCAGAAGCGCACCGCCTGAACCGAGCATAAGGTCTATCATCGTATCTGTCAGTCCGTAAGCTCCGTCGTAATGACCGTGCTGCATAACGAAGCCGTAGAGTCTGTCCATGGTAAATTCGTAAAATTCCCAGCCTACTATCACGAAAAGAGCACCGCCTAAGGCGAAGATAGCCTTGACTGAGATTTTGGCGGGGGTTCTTTCTCCCTGCATAATTTCGATGAGGGCGAAGGCACCCGTGCAGGCAAGATAACCGGCAAAAATATGCTCCGGAACATCTATGCCTGTAAAATCCGTACGTGTGTTAAGAGTAGTTCCCACCACACATCCGAAGCAGGTAAAAACATTAAGCATAGTCTGTAGGTAAGCGGGATATTTGGTTATAAAGGATTTTCCGCCGAAAAGCTGGAACATATCCCACAGATGGGTAAAGATAATGGCGAAGGTCGCCTGGATGAACTCAGATGTGTAGCCGTTAAGCATACCCCATACACCCCATACAAAAAGCAGTCCTCTGCATACCCACCATGTAATCTGATGACCTTTTGAAAGCGGGGGAATAGAACGTAATTTTTTCATTATATGAATCCTTTCGGTATTGATGTCATAGTAATTTATAATTATAACACAGTTTAAAATCTTTTACCATATCTTTATCCTGTTTTACTTACAGGAAATGTAAATTTTTTTAAAATTGGATTATAATTCATTAAATTCATTGACAAGTGCAGCATTTTATTTTATCATCAGCATAAAGGAGAATGACAGAATGGAGGATATTTAAATGCACCAGATAATAACAGCCATCACGAACACACCTGCTCTTCTCAATCAGTTTTTTAAATTCGTCAACACCTTTATGGAAGTAATTCTTTCACTTTTTCTTACATTAGGTGTCATTACGGGACCTGCCGCAGATGACCCCATCACACTTAAAGATGCTGATAAAGTAAATCTCGCAGCAGTCGCTTTCGCTGATACTCATATAAGACCCGATGCAGTAAGCTCCTATAATTTTATGTGCGGTCTCGAAGATATAAAAAATTCAGGTGTAGACTTCGATGCACTTTTCATAGCGGGAGACCTTTCCGAGCTGGGTGACGATGTTTCCTACGAGCTTTTATGGAATGCTCTTGATAAGACAGAGATTGAAAATATCCTTCTCGCCACAGGTAATCACGATGTACGCGTCGTTTACGACCTGAGAACAGAGCAGATAATCGACAAAACAAACGGATTTTTAGGAACAGAAATCGACAAGTCCTACTATTCCTATGACATTAACGGGTACACCTTCATAGTTATGGGATCGGACAGTCAGCTTTTCGAAAAGGCTTTCATTTCTGACGAACAGCTCACCTTCCTTGACAGTGAGCTTGAAAGAGCCACTAAAGACGGCAAGCCTGCCTTTGTAGTATGCCATCAACCTTTAGAAGACACCCACGGTCTTCCTGAGATATGGGCAAACGGAGGTATCGGTGAGCAGTCTGAACAGGTAAGAGAAATACTCGTTAAATATAAGAATGTATTTTATCTTAACGGACATCTTCACGACGGTGTTTACGAAAAAAGTCTCGAGGTTCTCAGCAAAGAAAACGGAGTTTATTCCGTAAATCTTCCCGCCTACGGTAAAGTAAACGCCTACGGTAAATATCTTCAGTCAGGTCTCGGAACTTATTTCGAGGTTTACGATGATGAAGTTATTTTCACAGCTAGAGATTTCAGAGCAGGTAAATCACTCGATGGCTGCAGCAGAGCATTTACACTCGTAAAATAAACAGCACTCCCTCACTAATATACGGTGGGGGAGTTTCTGAAAGGTGATACCATGACAGATAATTTAAAGAATGCTATACGTATCCTCAGAGAAAACGACAGTAAACTCGTTCTTACTGACGGTAAAACAATTTTCACCTCTGATATAAGAGGAGTATTTTCACTACTTGACCTTATTGAGAAAAAAGAATATAATCTGAGTGACTTTTCCGCCGCCGACAAGGTTATAGGAAGAGGTGCCGCACTTCTTTATGCTAAAATGAAAATCAAAGAGGTGCACGCTTCTGTTATGAGTGAAAAGGCGAAAGAAATTTTCGACCTTTATTCAGTGCCCTTCTCTTATGATACCCTCGTTCCCTACATTATAAACAGACGGGGAGACGGTATGTGTCCTGTGGAAAAGGCCACGGAAAACATAAGTGACTGTGAACATGCTTACTGCGTGATAAAGGACACTGTAAATTATAAAAAAGTAAACGGCATCGATATTTCCGTTCCCGTTTTAAAAAAGATAAAAGGAGATATAGAAATGAAAAAATTAGGCTTCGGCTGTATGAGATTACCCCTCACGGACAAACAGGATGATTCATCAGTAGACATAGAACAGGTGAAGGAGATGGTGGATGCCTATCTCGCTGAAGGCTTCACCTATTTCGACACGGCATATATGTATCACAAGGGTAAAAGTGAATGCTTCGTCAAGGAGGCTCTCGTTAAAAGACACCCGAGAGAAATCTTCCTTTTAGCTGATAAGCTTCCCGTAGGTATGATGAAATGTGCAGAGGATAAGGAAAAAATCTTCCTCGATCAGAAGGAAAAATGCGGTGTGGATTATTTTGACTACTACCTTCTTCACTGTCTTGACAAGAAAAACTTCAAGGCGGCAGAGGAATACGGTGTATTCGAGTATCTCGCCGAAAGAAAAAATGAGGGTGAAATAAAGATACTCGGATTCTCCTTCCACGATACTGCCGACGTCCTCGATGAAATCCTCACAAAGCACCCTGAAATGGAATTCGTTCAGCTTCAGATCAACTATCTCGACTGGGAAAATGAAAAGGTGCAGTCCCGTCTGTGCTACGAGGTAGCAAGAAAACACGGTACACCCATCATCGTTATGGAACCTGTCCGTGGAGGCGCACTGGCTAACGTTCCGGCTATCGTAAAGAATATGTTCGCTGAAAAGGACAGCTCTCTCTCCGTAGCTTCCTGGGCTATCCGCTTTACGGCGAGTCTTGAAGGTGTGTTTATGGTTTTAAGCGGTATGTCGGATATGGCACAGCTTAAAGATAATATGAGCTATATGAAAGATTTTATCCCTCTTACTAATGAGGAAAAAGAGCTCTGTCTTAAGGCGGGTACAGTCATCGCTAATAAAGACACTGTTCCCTGTACAGCCTGCCGCTACTGTGCCGAGGAATGTCCCGAAAAGATAGCTATTCCCGAATTACTCGCACTTTACAATAAAAAAATTAACGGTGACGAAGTCTCCGCTGAGGAATATGCTTCACTTACGTCAGAAAGCAGTCCTTCCGACTGTATCGGATGTAAGAAATGTGAAAAAATGTGTCCGCAGAAAATTGAAATTGCAGATATGATGAAGAAGGTAAACGAAACCTTCTGATAAAAGTAAACACCTGTCGAAAAAGCTTAAGGCTTTACGGCAGGTGTCTTTTTGTTAAGCGATAAATCAAGAAAGCAGGCAGTAGGATAACTTCGCATAGTTATTTTGTACATTAACCCGTAGGGGGGCGACCATCGATCGTCTGCTTCTATGTTGCGGTTTATAGTCTTCGTTTCAAGGAAACTGTTAATCGTCATAGCTTCGCAGAGTTACTTTTGTCCTTGCCAAAAGTAACCAAAAGCGCTTTTTCGGTGGAACCAATCCGAACACGATAACGGAAGAAAAGATACCTTTCTTTTACAGCTCATCCTCAGTCTGCCGTAAATAAAAAACAGCCTTTCAAGTCTACCGTTATCTATAGTTCTACGCTCAGCCTTACCGAAAGAGTGAGCGTACAGAGTGATTTTACTGAAAGCAGTGCAGAAAATTCGCTGCCGTCGCATCCTCAACGCACAGATATTTTGTCTACCCTGTGGTAACTTCCGTCACCACACGCTTCGACTCCTTAAGTACCGCCAGTCCGACAGTCGCTTCCCGCTCTGTCATCTTTTCAGATGAGTTCTACGGTCAGTGACCACTAAACTTACACCAACATAAAAGTAATAGGGGTTAGAGAAAACTTTCCTGTACTTCCGAAGCCTTATCGGCTGTCTTTGCCCCTGCCACGGGGCAACCCCTTGCAGAGCGTTTCGTAAGGAGGTACTGAAAGGTGAAAAAGCAGGAACACTGCTAATGCTGGCAAGTTACACAAACATAAACTTTAATGTAGAACGGCAGTTTCCTGTCTGCGACCCTGCCACGGGTCGCACCCCAAGGGAAAGTAATTGTTTTTGAACTTTAACAGAAAAGAACACTCTTACTGTTTCTATACACTTAACTGAATAGCATTCTCTTTTCCCGCCCTAAAAATGGGCGCTTTGTTTACTTTGGCGCTCGCATGTGCCAAAGTAAAAGCCTCCGCGGCTCGAGCGGATGACGACTAACAGTTTTATTGAAACGAAGATCATAAAAATATATCTTACTGTTTCACATCTTGCTTTTTCTCCCATTGAGAGCACTTCGGTGACGATGCAGCTCAAGCAGATGTCGACTAACAGTTTCCTTGGAACAAAGAATATGAACCTCACCGCAGAAGCGGGCGGCTAATATCCGCCCTACAGATTAAAGGTAAATAAATCCGTTTTTTTATCTGTCAGTTCAATCATATTTAATCACCCGAATATACTGAACATCTCTTCGGTGATTATATCCGTATAATCATTAAGTGCATGAAAATCCATAACCTCGACATATTCCTTTTCGAGTCTGTCATGGGTTTCCTTTGCTTTTTTCAGTGAGCTTATGCTTTCACCTATAAGATGCGAGCATAATTTTTTCCCTCTGCGTAAGCGCTGACTGTAATTCTGCACTTCTTCGTGCATAAATCTTTTACAGTGAATGAGTCTGTCACAGCTCAGAGAAATATTATGCTCTTTTTTTACCGTAAGCAGAGCAAGACCCGCCTCGGGAATTATTAAATGCTCACAGTCACCCCTGGGCCTCATAGGACACTGACAGAAAATAACATCGTAGCCGTTTTTCACCGCAAGGTCTCCGATTCTCTGACATACGAGAGGAGAAACAGCAGAGTAGTTATCCTTTATTCCTATAATTCTCACTGCCTGCGCCCTTACAGTACCGTCTAAAAATACCACTCCGTCGGGAGTTATTCCGCTTATGAATCTCCGTGTTCTTTTTCCTGCACCCTTTTTTCTCTTTACGGGCATTTCACGGGAAACAAATCGCAGAGCAAAGCTGTTCACCTTTTCTTCTCTGATAAAGCCCGAAGCAAGACGTATGTTTTCGTCGTTAATGGCACCTGCCGCAGAAAGATATTTTGCCGAACGGAAATGATGCATAGAATTTTCAAGTGTAAGAGAACGGATAATGTCACTTTTCTGTGCGAGTTTTTTCTTGTCCCAGAAATCTCCGGTATTAATAATGTTTTCCACGGCACCCGGAAATTTCGGCTCAAGAGTATGAGGCGAGGTTCCGTCTATAACAGAAATGTTCAGCTCCTTTACTACGATACCGTCCAGACTGTCCGGGTCCGACGAGCAGTAAATCAGCTCCGTTTCATATCCCATTTCTTCTGCTTTACGTGCGACCTTTTTCATCAGGGTAGATTTACCCGTACCGGGACCGCCTTTTATAATATATGGATGGTGATTTTTGTAAGGATTGTAAATTTCTTCGAAAAAGGAACAGAAGCCGATAGGGGAGTTGGCACCCATAAAAGAACTTGTTACACGGGACATAGAAAGCCTCCTTAAATTTTTTCATTATTATTTTATTCCTTTAAGCAAAAAATGTCCCTTCATTTTAATCTATGTATTGATTTTTTAAGGTATTTTGGTGTATTATGTTAGGTGAAGAAATTTTGACAGGAGATGTTTTTTATGATATGTGAAAGCGTAGCAAAATTAGTTCAGTACGGTCTTGACTGCGGTCTTATCGAACAGGAAGATAAAATCTACACAACAAACCGTGTTCTTGAAATACTCAGTCTCGACGAATACGAAGAACCCGCCGTGTGCGAATGGGAAAATTTAGAGGATATTCTTAAGGATATTCTCGATTATGCCTGTGAAAAGGGTCTTATCGAAGACACCCTTACTAACAGAGACCTTTTCGACACCAAGGTTATGAGTGCACTCGTCCCCAGACCCAGTGAGGTTATCTCTCATTTCGATGCTCTTTATGCCGTATCTCCCGAAATGGCTACAGATTATTATTACAAGCTCAGCAGAGACACTGACTATATAAGAAGATACAGAGTATGTAAGGATCTCAAATGGAAGACCGAAAGTGACTACGGCGAAATAGACATTACCGTTAACCTTTCCAAACCTGAAAAGGATCCCAAGGACATCGCTGCAGCTAAAAATGCCAAGCAGAGCTCCTATCCTAAATGCCTTCTCTGTGTGGAAAACGAAGGCTATGCGGGCAGACTCAACCACCCCGCAAGACAGAACCACAGAATCATCCCCATCGAAATTGACGGCAAGCAGTGGGGCTTCCAGTATTCACCTTATGTTTACTATAATGAGCACTGTATCGTTTTCAACAGTGAGCATACACCTATGAAAATCGATGAAAGCGCCTTCAGAAAGCTTTTTGACTTCGTAAAGCTCTTCCCTCATTATTTCATAGGCTCCAATGCTGACCTTCCCATCGTAGGCGGTTCCATCCTCTCTCACGAGCATTTCCAGGGCGGTAATTATGAATTCGCTATGGCCAAGGCTGAAACAGAAAAGACCTTTTCTCTCTGTGGCTATGAGGACCTTACCGTAGGTATCGTAAAATGGCCTATGTCCGTTATCAGAATAAGCGGTGAGGACACAGAGAAAATCATTTCTCTTTCCTCGAAAATCCTCGACGCCTGGAGAGAATACACCGATGAGGAAGCCTTTATTTTCGCAGAAACCGACGGCACACCTCATAATACCATCACTCCCATCGCCAGAAAAAGAGACGGAAAGTTCGAGCTTGACCTCGTTCTGCGTAATAACATCGCCACCGACGAGCATCCCGACGGTGTCTACCATCCTCACAAGGAATTACATAACATCAAAAAGGAAAACATCGGTCTCATCGAGGTTATGGGTCTGGCTGTTCTTCCCTCCAGACTTAAAAATGAGCTTGCAAATGTAGAAGAATTTATCCTCAGTGGTAAGGATCTTTCCTCTGACGAGGCTATAGCCAAGCATGCCGAATGGGTAAACTCCTTTAAAGATAATTATGAGTTTACAGCAGAAAATATTGATGCTATCGTAAAAAATGAAGTAGGTAAAGTATTCGTAAAATGTCTCGAGCACGCAGGTGTTTACAAAAGAGACGAAAAGGGTATGGAAGCCTTCGAACGTTTTATCCGCTATGTAGCAAATAAATAATCTGTCTCCGTTTATTTTTGCGTAGTACAGTTAATAATTAAAAAGAAAAACATAAGGAGTAAGAAACTATGCGTGAAATTCTTAATCTGAACAGCACATGGGCATTTACCAAAGAAGGTGCTACCGAAGAGGTTAACCTTCCTCATTCCTGGAACGCTGTCGACGGACAGGACGGCGGTGCAGACTACTACAGAGGCACATGCCGCTATGCAAAGACTCTGAAAAAAAGCGAACTCCCCGCAGCAGATCGCTATTATCTCGAAATCAACGGTGCAAACTCTTCTGCTACAGTTTATGCCGGCGGTAAAAAGCTTGCTGAGCATCACGGTGGTTATTCTACATGGAGAGTTAATCTTACCGACGAACTCACAGAGGAAACTCTTATCGAAATCGATGTGGATAACTCACCCAATGACAGAGTTTATCCCCAGATGGCTGACTTCACCTTCTACGGCGGTATTTACCGTAATGTAAATCTTATCTGTGTACCCGCTTCTCACTTTGATCTTGACTATTACGGTACACCCGGTATCAAGGTTACTCCCGAAATCAAGGGCGCAGATGCAAAAATTGAGGTAGAAGTATATCTTACAGATAAAAAGGAGTCTCAGAAAATCCGTTATACTATCCTTGATGCAGAAGGAAATGAAATCGCATCAAAGACAACCGACGATGACGACGAAGATTTCGAAATTAAAAATGTTCATCTCTGGAACGGCAGAAAGGATCCCTATCTCTACACCGCAAAGGCAGAGCTTTTAGACGGTGAAACAGTACTCGACACTGTTTCTGCACGTTTTGGTTGCCGTACCTTTAAAATCGATCCCGAAAAAGGCTTCTTCCTTAACGGAAAAGAATACCCCCTTCACGGTGTTTCCCGTCATCAGGACAGACTCGGCATCGGTAACGCTCTTCTCCCCGAGCATCACAAGGAGGATATGGACCTTATCTGCGAAGTAGGTGCAAATACCATCCGTCTTGCTCACTATCAGCATGACCAGTATTTCTACGACCTTTGCGACGAAAGAGGTATGGTAATATGGGCAGAAATCCCCTATATCTCACAGCATATGGCTACAGGCCGTGAAAACACCATCTCCCAGATGAAGGAGCTTATCACACAGAACTACAATCACGCTTCTATCGTAGTATGGGGTCTTTCAAATGAAATCACCATGCACGGTGCAGCTGATCCCGACCTTATCGAAAACCATAGAATCCTTAATGACCTTGCACATAAGATGGACAAGACAAGACTTACAACTATTGCCTGTCTTACAATGTGTGACCCCAACAGCGAATACGTGAAGATTCCCGATGTGGTTTCCTATAATCACTACTTCGGCTGGTACGGCGGTGAGGCTTCAATGAACGGTCCCTGGTTCGACAAGTTCCATAAGAATCATCCCAACACTCCCATCGGCTGTAGTGAATACGGCTGTGAGGCACTTAACTGGCACACATCTAACCCCACACAGCGCGACTATACTGAAGAATATCAGTCATATTATCACGAAGAGCTTATCAAACAGCTTTTCACCAGAAAGTTTATCTGGTCAACCCATGTGTGGAATATGTTCGACTTCGGCGCTGATGCAAGACAGGAAGGCGGCGAAAACGGTCAGAACCATAAGGGACTCGTAACCATGGACAGAAAGTACAAGAAGGACTCCTTCTATGCATATAAGGCTTGGCTTTCCGATGAACCCTTCGTTCACCTCTGCGGTAAAAGATATGTAGACAGAGTAGAGGCCGTGACCAAGGTTACAGTTTACTCTAATCTTCCTGAGGTAGAGCTTTTCGCAAACGGCGAATCTCTCGGTAAAAAGAAGGCTGATGACCACTTCTTCCGCTTCGATGTACCCAATACAGGTGAAACCATTCTTACTGCAGTAGCAGGTGAATTTAAGGATGAGGGCAAGATCAGAAAGGTAGAGGAATTAAAACAGGAATACATCTTCAAAGAAAAGGGTGCTATTCTCAACTGGTTCGATATCACCACTCCCGAAGGTTACTATAACATCAACGATAAATTTTCCGAAATCTGCAAATCCTTCAAGGGCAAGCTCGTAACAGTTTCCTTCGTGCTTCTTCTTCTGAAAAAGTTCAAGGCTACAAAGAAGGACGACGGCAAAGAGAAAAAGAAGGGCGGCGGAGGTCTTCCCGGCGGAATGAAGCCCTCTAAGGAGCTTTTACAGATGGCAGGTGCATTCTCCATTCTCAGAATCGCTAACCTTATCGGTGCTATGGAGGTTAAGTTCACTAAGGAAGAGCTTCTTGAAATCAACGCTAAACTTAATAAAATCAAAAAGGTATAATCTTCAATAATTTAAGACGGCTGTGTGAAAAACTCAGCCGTCTTTTTTTCGCCCGAAATTCAAAGTGAATTCTTTTTATAGTGAACGGACACGGCACGCCGTGCCCCTACCATTCACCCCGCACCCGTAGGGACACAGCGTGCTGTGTCCGCAGAACCTCTCCGTCACTTCGTGACAGCTCTCCTGTAAGGAGAGCCTTCATCTACCTCCTCTGAAAGGGAGCGCTTCGACGACGATGCAGCTCGAGCGGCGTAGAACCTTGATGTTTCAACAAAAGAAAAGCCATAAATATGCATCTTCTTGATAACACTATTTTCTCATATTCCCACTTGATTTTTCACCGTCTTTATGGTAAATTATTCTTGCGACATCAATTGAATATTTTTTAACCCAGACAAGAAACATACTTTTGTGAAAAAGTGTGTTCTCTTGACTTTGTTTAATTCTTGTTTGGGTTTTACAAAATCAATTGGTGTCGCAGCCTTGAGAGCACATTATTTTTCGGTGCGTCTCAATGGCGCACTTTTTTATTTTTATGCGGAAAGACAGGGATGATATTATGAGAACTTGTGCACTGATCGGCGACCGTGATATGCCTGAAAGCAAGAGAGAGTACATACGACAGACATTACAAATACTTGTTAAAAATTTAAAAGTAGATTTCTTTTACGTAAGCAACGACGGAAATTTCGATGAGATTGCTGAAGAAGAGCTTTATGATTTGTGCAGTAATCATCCTCATCTCGGCTATAATGTAATGACATGTACTGTACCCTACAAAGAATATGACCCGTTAGAAATATATAAAAGAAATCTGTGTCCGGTTTTTGGCTGCAAAGAATCTTCCAAAGACAATATTAATTACAAAATTAAACACTGGATGATAAAAGAAGCAGAAATTATTGTAATTTTTTCAAGAGGCTGTGACAAAGAAACCGAAAAAATAAAGAAATTTGCTGACTGCGAAAACAAAATCGTTATAAACGTCCGTTTAAAAAAATAAATCAATAAAACCACCGTTCAGACCGATAATTCAGTCTTTACGGTGGTTTTAAACAGTTCTTTCAGATTAAATCATAACAATAAACACTGTAATTGCGATTCCGAGAATAAAACTTAAACAGTATTTCTCTACGAATGCACCGATGAAAAGAAGAACAGCTGCAGGTGCATATAAAATCTTCTGAAGAATATTTCCCTTCTTGTAAATCTTCTCCATCATATTGTATGCATCTTCAATGAGAGGATAGGAGTTTATCATAAGTGAAAACGCAAACCAGTATGCCACAGCGTTTACTACTGTAAGCTTCGTATCGTCAAATCTTGCATAAAGAGTGAACATAATAGGAGCGAGTGCCAGTAAAAATGCACCGATAAAATTCATAAATGCAGGAACGAAGCAGAGAGCAAATGCACCCTGAGCCTTAGGCATAAGCTCATGCTCGACATGGCTTATCATTTCATCATTTCTTAAGTAGCGGTTGTCCTCTACGGGAACCTTACAGATACGGCATACTATCTGCTCCCACATACATCTTATGAGAGCGCCGGGGAAGGTGAGATATTTAATAATAATGTAAAGCTTTGTCATCAGATATCGCCTCCCTGATCCTTGATTATTTCTTCGATGGTAATTTTACCGTTTTTGTACTGTGTGACGAGCTCACTTATTTCATATCCGTAATTTGCGAGGAGAGCCTTCATCTCGTCATAGATCTTCTCGTCACCGTTATAAAGACCGCAGAGAGCGTAAAGATTACAGTTCTGAACGGTGTAGTTACCTGCATTGAACAGACCTTCTATTTCCTCCAGGGCAAGACTGCCTTCGCCCTTGATAAGATATGCGATTGCCATAGAATGCTTATAGGTAACATCACTTGTACCGAGATTGGTCTTTGCTTCTTCACAGACCTCTATTATCTTGTCTGCATCGGGAGTCTCGGTGAAACGGTAAAGATTTGCCTTGGAGAGATAGGCGGTACTGTCTTCCTTATTGATTTCAAGAAGCTTTGCACTGCTGTAGTTTACTGCTTCCTCGTCACCGAGTCTTGCAGCGATGGCGCAGTAGTTGGCAAGATATATCCATTCCTGACCTGCACCGATGGAGTCGATATACTTAAGCTGTTCCATCTGTTCACTGAGAGGCTTTTCCTCAGTGCTCATAAGAACATATTTATAATACTCGATAAATACCTCGTTGTACTTTTCTGTGACTTCACTCTTTCCTTCTTCTATGGGGTTTGACTCTTTGAGTGCTTCGAGTTCAGCCATAACCTTGTCATAATCGAAGTCCTTACCTGAGAAAACATCCTCAGTAATCGCAGTAACTGCTTCGTAGGTTTCAGTAAGAACGGTAGATTCCTTTATTATATCAGCGTACTTTTTGTTGGAAGTCTTTTTGAGATCGTCTTCTGTATAATAAGTATTGATAAGCTGAGCGCTGTTTGCCTGGTATCCTAATTTATTGTAGCCCTCGATTACTTCGTCGAAAGCTCTCTTTGAGATACCTGCACCGCTTTTTCCTCCGTTGAAGTAAGAGTAGTAGCTCTGAAGGGCGCTCATAACATAGCCCGATTTATAATTTGCCGATGCATCGGCTACAGTAAGTGCATCATTCATATAGGGATAAGACACTGAGAAGCTCGCTACCAGAAGCACACCCGCTAAAAGAAATGTCAGAATACCGCTTTTTCTTATAGGGTATTTTTTCATAGCGTTACGGCAATCCTCACAGTAGGGATAATCCTCATCGAATTCCTTGAAACGTCTTTTTTCTTCACAGCACTGACAGAGATCCTCGGGAGCTATTTCCTCATCTTCCTCTGCCATATACTCTTCATCTGCATCAAGCTCCTGAATGAGCATACCTTCTTCGTCTGCTCCTGCATTTACTCTGTCCAGCTCTTCCTGGAACATACCTCTGATATTTTCGAGCTCTTCCATAAGCTCATCCTGCTCACCGTCATCATATTCGTCATCATCCTCGGAAACAGAATATTCATCTGTCATTTCCTCGGACATTTCATTTTCTTCCTCTTCGGACAGCAAGCCGTCTTTTTTAAGTTCGTCCAAATCAAACGCCTCCTTTGGGTTAATGTTCTTATTTTATCACTCTTCTAAAAAAATTGCAACACATATTATGGTATATTTACTTTAGATTTTCCTTAAGGCTTTCAGATAATTTTATAAGCGGATACATCATCTAGTGTACACATCAGTATTATACCACAACGGTAACAGCATAAAGATTTAAAACACCCGTAAAATCAAAGAAAAACAGCCAAAATCATTGACAAAACTTACCCTTTTGATATATAATGATTTTCTGCAAGTTATGTCTTGCACTCTTATGACTTTTTGGTCGCATTAAATTAAAAGCGTCGGACACCATATTGCTTCACTTCTATACTCCTTGCAATATGTCCCGTTTTATAAAATTATTAAAGGAGGTTTAATGCAATGAAAAGAACTTATCAACCCAAAAAGCGCCACAGAAAAATGGAACACGGCTTCCGTAAAAGAATGGCAACAAAGAACGGCCGTAAGGTTCTTGCCCGCCGTCGTGCAAAGGGCAGAAAGCAGCTCACATACTAATCTGACTGAGCTATGATTTTTTGTCGGTGAAAACCGATAAAAGGTAAACAGACACACTCGTTCAAAATAGTGTTAGGGTTTGATTTTTTTGCAGAAGTACCTTACTTTAAAAGAGAATACAGACTTCAACCGTGTTTACTATCGGGGGAAGTCCTCGGCTAAACCTGCACTGGTTGTTTATGCATTAAAAAACCGTGTGGGTATTTGTCGTGTCGGTATTACTACGAGCAAAAAAACCGGTAACGCTGTTGAACGGAATCGCTCCCGAAGAATTATCAGAGCAGCATATCAGTCGGTATTCAGGAATTATGAAATTGCAGGTAACTATGATTTTGTCTTCGTATCCCGCAGTAAAACCAAATACCTTAAATCCCCTCAGGTGGAAAAAAGTATGGTCGAATGTATGAAAGCGCTCGGTGTTATAAAATGAAAAAAGTTATCTTAGCTTTAATCAGATTTTACCGCCGTCACATTTCTCCCCATCTGCCCCCTATGTGCAGATATTATCCGACCTGTTCCTGTTATGCCATCGAAGCTGTCGAAACTCACGGTGCATTAAAGGGCAGTTTACTCGCCCTGTGGAGATTACTCCGCTGTAATCCTTTTTCAGCCGGCGGCTATGACCCCGTCCCGCCGAAAAAAGAAAATCACCGTCTGAAATAGCTTTGCTCTTCTTTGTTCTCCAAGGAGTAATTTTCGGAGGTATTTAAGAATGGATTTCTTATACGGCATTTTTGGATATCTTTTTAGAATTCTTTACAGCTTTGTTGCTAATTACGGTATCGCACTCGTAATTTTCACCGTCTTTTTCCGTGTTATTCTTCTGCCTTCAAACATCAAACAGCAGAAGTCCTCGGCTAAAATGATGCGTCTTCAGCCTAAGCTTAAAAGAATCAGAGAAAAGTATCAGGACTACAATCCCCAGGAAAGACAGCAGAAAATCCAGATGGAAACCAGCGAGCTTTACCAGAAAGAGGGTTATTCCTCTATGGGTGCAAGCTGCTTACCCCTGCTTCTGCAGTTCCCCATCCTTATCGGTCTTTACGGCGTAATCCAGAAGCCTCTTACCTATGTTCTGAATATTTCTGCAGAGGTTATCACTGCTTTCACCGAAGCTGCTACAGCACTCGGTCTTCAGACATCAGGAAACAGAGGTGCTTACTATCTTGAACCTATCGTTATCACAAATATCGAAAAGATTCTCGAAGCCAAGCCTGAATTCCTTACAACCTACGCTAACGAAATTGCGGCAATCCGTAACTTTGATTTCCGTATTTTCGGTATCGACCTCGGTATGATTCCCAGCAATATCTACGAAGAAATGGGTATTACAAAGGAATCTATCTTCATTCTCGCAATTCCTGTTCTTTCAGGTATTGCATCAATGCTCACAAGTGTCCTTACTCAGGTAAGACAGAAGAAAACAAACCCCGATATGCAGAATCAGCAGATGATGGGTTGTATGATGTTTATGATGCCCATATGGTCAGTGTTCCTTTGCTGGAGCTTCCCCGTAGGTATGGGTATGTACTGGATTCTTTCCAGCCTTATCGCTTTCTTCCAGACTCTTATCATCGGTCACTTCTATGCACCCAGAAAGGTGCTTGCCAAGGTTATGGTTGAAGAAACCGTAAACCGCAGAGCTTATGAAAAAATGAAGCTTACTGCTAAAGAAAAAGCAGATTTAGAAGACTAATCTTAATTTGAACACTCAGGTTCATACTATTTCATAAAAAATGGTGGTGAAAACAGATAATGAAATTTGAAAAGCTCGCAACAGGTGCTACCATAGATGAAGCAATCGCTAACGCTGTCAAGGAACTTAATGCTCCCGCAGGCGCAGATGTTCACACAGAAATCGTTGCTTATCCTCAGAAAAAGATCTTAGGTCTTTTCGGCGGTTCACCTGCTAAAGCAAAGGCATTTTACGAAGTTCCCGACGAACCCGTAAAGGCACAGCCCGCTAAAAAGGCTGCTGCTCCCAAGGCAGAAAAGAAGCCTGCTCCTCAGAAGCCCGCTCCCGTAAAGGAAGAAAAGAAAGCTGAAGAGAAGAAGTCCGAAGAAAAAAAGGTCGTCGAAACTGTTAAAACAGCTATAAATACAGATGAAAGCGAAAGCCTTAAGGCTGCTTCCGCTTACCTTAAAGAAATTCTTAAGGGTATGGGCGTAGGTGAAGTAAGCATCGAGACTTTCCGTACACTGGATAACGAAGTTATCTTCGAGCTCGACTGCGGTGATGATTACGGTATCGTAATCGGCAGAAGAGGTGAAACTCTTGACTCCATCCAGTATCTTACCAGACTTGTTGCTAACAAGACAAAGAAGGACGGCGAATACTCGAGAATTTCCATCAACGTAGGTAACTACCGTGAAAAGAGAAATAACGCTCTTCGTGAACTTGCTAAGAAGAATTCCGAAAAGGTACTCAAGTACGGCAGAAATGTTACTTTCGAGCCTATGAATCCCTATGAAAGAAGAATTATTCACACCGCAGTTCAGGAAATCGAGGGTGTTTCCTCTCACTCCGTAGGTTCAGACTCAAGCAGAAGAGTAGTTATCACTCTCGCTGAAGGCGTAAAACCCACTCACCCCTCAAAGGGCGGCTACAACAGAGGCCGCGGCGGCAGAGGCGGTTATAACCGTGGCGGCAGAGGCAGAAGTAATTCCGCTCCCGCAGAAGCTCCCACAAGAGCTCCCAGAACTGACGCAGGTGCTGAGAAGGTTTCCCTCTACGGAAAAATCAACTGATAAAACATAAAATTACAGTCGGATGCTTTTGTCACCCGACTGTTTTTCTATATTAAAGATAATTCTTAAGCTCCTCGATGAGATGCTCCTCTTCCTTGATGATTTTCTTAGCTAAAGACTGTGACTTTTCGTCTGCACCCTTATATTCGTTAACATATCCGCAAAGCTGTTTTATTCCCATATTACAGCCGTCGAGCATAAGGTCAGCTATAGTCTTGTCCTCGTTATGCTCGAGCATTTTGATGTTTGTCTTCATCCATGACATCGCTTTCGCCATAAGCGGAGGATCTTTGGTTTCAGCACCGATTTCTTTTATATATTCACCGATTTCCACCTGAAGACTCTGATGTGTTTTTAAGCTTTTGGTAAGAATCGAAAGAAGGTCCGGATTTTTAACCTTGTCCAGCATTTCTGTTATGGAGTTAACTGCTGTCTTGGCTCCCGAATCACATTCCCTTAAAAGCTTTACTGTATCTGTCTGCATAAAATTATCCCTTTCGTTTTTTTATTTATTGTTTAACGAAAGGAATTTATTTATTCACTTTTTAATGAAAATACACATCCGCAGTAATTCTGTCTGTAAAGATTATGCTCTTTTGAAAGCTCTATGGAACGCTTGTATCCGTTTTTCTTTTTAAAATCCGACGGCAGATGCTTTATACCGAGCTCTTTTTCGATTTCCTCACCGATTTCATTTATCTTCTGAGCATTTTTAAGAGGACTTATGGAAAGAGTAGTAGTAAAATAATCGAAATTCATTTCCTTAGCCCTGAGAGCTGTTTCGTAAAGACGCTGTCTGTAACAGATAAAGCATCTTTCACCCGCTTCTCTTGATTTTTCATAACCTCTTACCGCATCATAAAACTCAGAAGGCTCATTTCTTCCTTCGATGAAATCTACAGGATATTTAAAGGTCATTTCGCTGATTAATCTTTTTACCTCGTTTACTCTCTGTGTATATTCCTCAGCAGGATGAATGTTCGGATTAAAATAAAAAACAGTTATTTTAAAATACTGCGAAAGATATTCCAGACAGTAGCTGCTGCAGGGTGCACAGCACACATGAAGCATAAGTGTCGGCACTATGCCTTTTTTTTCGTTTTCTTCGATTATTTTTTCCAGTTCCTTCTGATAATTAATCATAACCACACCTCACAGTAAACAATATCATTTTTTGTAATTAAATTCAAGGCATAAAAGATAATAATCTTACAAAACTAAAAATGTAAATATTTTTAGGAAGAGGTAACATTATGATAAAAGGTATTAACCGACAGGTAGTCGAGGTAAATGAAACTGACTGTGATTATTTCGAAAGAATTCTTTTTTTCGTAAAACCCGAATATGCGAGCATAAGCGAAGGTAAAATAAGAGAAAGAGCGGGTGTTATCGCAGGAAGGACCGATAAAGCACCGCCTACAAAAATAAAAGGTGATAAAACCGCAGCTGCCTTAAAAATCATCCTCTCTGTTCTCGGAGGTCTTATAGCGGGTCTTATTATTTCAAAGCTTATCTGAAAGTAAAAGAGATGTACCGGTCGATACATCTCTTTTTTAAATTTATGGGGGAGAAGAAAAATCAGTCTCTGTTTACTGTGCTGCAAACTGTACATCCGTCACATTTTCCCGAACAGCAGCTTCCGCCGTCAGGACAGCCAATGCACTTTTTTCCTTTTTTCTTTTCTCTGTATACATATGCTCCTGCAAAAGCCACAATAAGCACAACAGCAGCGATTATTATCAAATTATCCATAATGACTACCTTTATTTAACTGTATGTTTTTTCTTTGCCTTAAGTGCCTGTTCTGCTTTTACTTTTTTGGTAGCTCTGGCAGAAAGAATAACCAATATAGCTGCAAAAACGAGAACAGCAATAAGACCGGGAAGGAAGCCTGCACCAAAAGAGCCTGTGGTAATAAGGGTACCTGCCTGATATACCAGATAACCTACCGTAAAGCCTGTGCTGAGCTGGAATCCGATAGCACCCCAGAGCCATTTTGCGCTCTTCATTTCGCTGTTCATAGCACCCATAGCAGCAAAACAGGGAGGAGTGAAGAGATTGAACATAAGATAAGCAAGAGCAGCAACCTTTGTTATAGCCATAACTCCCGCTGCCTCGGCACCTGCACCTTCCATAAGAGAAAGCTCTTCTGCATCAATCAGATTTTCGAGACCTACGAAGCATACTGCAAGAGTACCTACCACATTTTCTTTTGCGATAAAGCCTGTAACTGCCGCTGCGGCAAGCTGCCAGGAAAGAACACCAACCACGGGAACAAGAATATAGGCAAAGGGACCTGCTATTGATGCAAGGATAGAAGCATCAGCAGTATCTGCAGGCTGTAAATTCCAGGTAAATGACTGCATAATCTGAATTGCAGTGTTACACAGAAGAATAATGGTTGCTGCTTTCACTATGTAAGCCCACCCGCGGCTGCACATTGATTTAAAGGCTCTCGTAAATGAGGGTACCTTGTATTCGGGAAGCTCCATTATGAAAAAGGATTTTTTCTTGGCATTACCTGTAATTCTATTAATAATAAGTGCTGCAAAAAATATTATTATAATTCCTACAAAATACATAAGAGGTCCTACCCATGTAGCTTCCTCAAAGAAAGCTCCTGCAAAGAGAGTTATGACGGGAAGCTTTGCACCGCAGGGCATAAAGGGTGCGAGCATAGCAGTAGCTCTTCTTTCACGCTCATTACGGATAGTACGGCATGCCATAACACCGGGAATAGCACAGCCTGTACCTATTACGAAAGGAATAACAGACTTACCGGAAAGACCTACCTTTTTAAAGATAGGATCAAGAATAACGGAAACTCTCGCCATATAACCGCAGTCCTCGAGAAGAGCAATAAGGAAATACATAACCATAACCAGGGGAAGGAAGCCGATAACTGCTATGGCTCCTCCGATAATACCGTCAATGAGAAGAGCATAAAGGAAGGGATTAGCGTTTTCGAGTAAGCTGCCTACGGCCGCCTGTCCGCCTTCGAGTAAAGCAACAAGCCAGTCAGCAATCCACACACCCGGGCCTGCCTGTGAAATCCAGAACACAGCAAACATTATAACAGCAAAAAAAGGAATACCGAACCATTTATTAGTAAGAACAGCATCAATTTTATCCTGTGCATTTTTTACATTGGTGAAAATTTTCCTTTTCTGGGTAGCAGAAACTATTTCATTAACGAATGCATAACGTTTTTTATCTGCTTGCATAACTGCACTCTTATCTGTCATATCAACATTTCCCTGTTTATAGGGTGCAGACTGTCCTTTTCCTACCTGAGCGAAAGCTGCTTTCATAACTGCAGAAAGTCCTTCCGAAGAAGTAGAAACTGTTTCAATTACGGGACATCCAAGCATTTCAGAAAGAGCTCTGATATTGATACTGGTTTCCTTTTTTTTGTTAATATCTGTTTTATTCAAAGCCACAACCATGGGAATACCCAATTCTAAAAGCTGTGTGGTAAAGAAAAGGCTTCTGCTAAGATTAGTTGCATCCACGATGTTTATGATAACGTCTGGATTTTCATTCTTAACATAATCTCTCGTAACACTTTCTTCTGAGGTAAAGGGTGACATAGAGTATGCACCGGGAAGATCGACAGCGATAACTCCGTCTTTCCCGTCGCAATAAATTTTCTTCAAGTTATGTTCTTTCTTTTCTACGGTAACACCTGCCCAGTTACCAACCTTTTCATTAGCACCGGTCAGAGCATTATACATAGTAGTTTTACCGCTGTTCGGATTACCTGCAAGGGCAATTTTCATAAATAAATTCCTCGTCTTTCTTACGCAAAATTTGAGTTATACAAGACTAACTCTTCATTTAATTTTATCGGCAGAATTTAATCTGCCGTTTTTTTATATCAGAATGGCCTCAGCCAGCTGACGGTCTATATTATATCTTCCGTCCTTTATAGAAACAACACAGCTTCCTTTAAGATGTGAAATCACAGTAATCGGCTCACCGCTGTAGCATCCCAAAGAAAAAAGGAAAGCATCCAGCTCTTCATCGTCCGTTTCTATTTCACGGATGATATATTCTTTTCCTTCCGTAGCCTGTGATAAATTCATAAATTATACCTCACCGTGTTATAATTAGGTTTAACTAACTCTTTAACCGAAAAATAAGATTAGTCATAACTAACCGTGACAATAATATCACTCTTTGCTTTCTTTGTCAAGAGAAAAAAGTAAATTTTTTCCAAAAAAAATAAGGCTCCGAAGAACCTTATTTTATGTAAGCATAAATTAATATTCTATTACGTATTCTTCTTCGACACTCAATGATGCTAAAGCCTGAAGAGAAACAACCATTTTAATTTTAACGTCCATATCGAAATTATAAAGGAACTTAGAATAGGTCATATTTCCTGTTGCTTTATCGATCTTTGCAGTAGCAGTACAGTCATAATATGATAACTCAGCACTTTCAAAGCCGGGAGCATTACTTGCTATATCATCAATATTCATAGTCCAGAAGATAGAGCCTACGCCTTCACCGCTGCGGTAAACAGGATTTACCTGATTTTTCATCTTGATATCGATAACATATTCTGTACCGTTATCGGTGCAGGTAATAGTTTCAAGATATTCGGGTTTAAGCTTACTTGCAAAATCTGTACCGCTTACAGGATACTTTTCAGCAACAAGAGCGCCTTCATAAACCTCAGGAGTCATATTAGGCTTAACGAACTTCGCAATAGCAGTGTCACAAAGAGACTGAAGAGCAGAAGGAACTTCGAGCTTATTGATTCTCATATCCTGATAGTTTCTGGTAGCTCTGACAGCAGTTGTCTTGATTTTATTGGCGCTTTCGTTAAATAGAGCAACAATTTCTTCTGTAGTAGCGGGAGCACCTGAAGAAGGAGCCTGTGCTGCAGGAGCAGATGTCACTGTGTCTGCAGGCTGTGAATCAGCTACGGGAGCCTGAGTGGTGGGTGCTTCGGTAGGTGCCTGAGTAGTAGGAGCGGCTGTAGGAGCCTGAGTAGGAGCATCTGTAGCTACAGTATCCTCTACTACTGAACCTGCTTCTTCTGCCGGTGTAGCGTTGATGTTTGTGAGTGAACCTGCAATATTACCCATAGAGAAAAGTAAAATAACTGCAAGAGCGATAGAAAGACCTGTTTTCCATTCTCCCGGAATATTTTCTAAAAACTCTCTGAATTTATTCATAATATAAATTCTCCTTTCAAATTTTGGAGTTTCACAGAGTACATTATATTATATTTTTTAAAATAGTTCAAGTATTTCTTGCAAATATTTCTTATATCCCTTTTCTATTGACTTATTATTTTCTGAGTGATACAATAATTACTATGAAAATAAAAGGAGACAACCGTATGAAAACAAAAAAAATTCAGAATCCATTATGGCAAACAAACCCCTCCGAAAGAAAAAGCTATTATTTCTATTTCTTCGGACAGAATATGATTTACAATATGATAGCCGCCTATCTGACTACATTTCTTCTTCTTTTAGGTGTCAATCCTGCAAAATCTGCTGCAGTAATGCTCGCAGTTAAAGTATGGGATGCTGTCAACGATGCACTTTTCGGTGTTATTTTCGATAAGATTAAATTCAAAAGCAATAAAAAGTTTATTCCCTGGCTTAAGATAGCCTGTGTTCTTACACCGATTTCCACTATTCTGCTTTTCATCATCCCTAACACTGAAACCACTTCCGAAGCCTTCAAGCTCGCATGGTTCGCTATCGCATATATTCTCTGGGATACTGCATATACACTCTGCGATGTTCCCGCCTTCGGTATCATCACCTCCATGACCAGCAATATCGAAGAAAGAAACACTATTCTTTCTCTTAAAGGCATCACCGGCGGTGTAGGTTCAGCTCTTACCACCGTTCTCGTAACTGTTCTTATCAGTGAGTTTATCGGTCTCAACTACGGTTGGATTTCTATAATTGTCGCCGTGGTAGCAGCTGCTACTATGTTCCCCGTATGCTTTAAATGTGATGAAAGAAACAAGAGCATCGACGAAGAACAGTTTACTGTAAAAAGAATGCTTAAATATATAGTAAGTAATAAATATCTGCTTATCTATTATATCGGTTACATCTTCTATTCAGGTGCTCAGACATACACTGCTCTTCACCTTATCACTGCTTATTACATCTTCAATAATACTCTTGCATCACTCATTACAGGTACTGTAGCTGCTCTCCCCCAACTCTTTATGGCACTTCTCGTACCGAAAATCATCAGAAAAATGGACAAAACAAAGCTGTTCAAAATTTCTGCTGTCGCTTCTATCATTCTTTCATTCGCAATCATCCCCACAAAAAGCAGCTTCATTCTCTTTACTATTGCATTTATGCTCCGCTCCATTCCTCTCGGTATCATCGGTGTTCTTTCCTTCACCTTCACACCTGACTGTGCCGAATACGGACAGTATACCACAGGTACTGAAGCAAAAGGTATTACCTTCGCTATACAGACCTTCGCCGTTAAACTCGCTGCAGCTATTTCCGGTTCACTTGGTCTCGCTCTCTTAGGTCTTTTCGGTTTCAAAACCTTCGACGGTGTAGACAGCTTCGAAGCTCTTGAAGCTATAAATGCACGTGCACAGCAGACAGCCGAGGCCATCGACGGACTCTGGTTTACCTATAATGTTATTCCCATTATCGGTCTTGTAATTGCTTTTATCATCTGGAACTTCTATAAACTCAATGATAAGGATGTTCAGGTTATGGCTGATCACAATGTAGGTAAAATTTCACGTGAGGAAGCAGAAAAGCTCCTTTCAAGAAAGTACTGATAGAAAATATACTCTCAGCAGACTGTAAGGTTTTTGCCGTACAGTCTGCTTTTAATTTACATACATCATCCGGTAGGCCGGCGAGCCAAGCCCCGTACCGGGGAAATTGCGACGCCCCAACGGCGCCGCAACCGACCGCTCTGCGGTCCCTTGGCTCGCCGTAGGCTTACTTCTACATAAATTTATCCGTACTGATTTGCTTTCTTTCACACCTTACAACAGCATATATAGTAGTTATTAGTATAAAACATACAATTTTTTATTAAAAAACTGTATATTTTAGTATGTTATGTTGACAATAATGCAATAATAGTATAATATATTCCTTATAACATAGTTCAAATCCTCCTGATTTGCTTCTGTGAATTATCCGAAAGGAGAAAAATTATGGAAAAAATACTTTATTTTACACCTCTGGTAGGTGGCTTTGCCCTTCTTTTTGCGCTTATTCTCGCTATGCGTATAAATAAGAAGGATCCGGGTAACGAAAGAATGCAGGAAATCTCTGCTGCTATTCACGGCGGTGCAAAAGCTTTTCTTTTCTCTGAATATAAGATTCTGATTTTCTTTGTTCTTGCACTTTTCGTGGCTATAGGATGCTTCATTTCCTGGCCTACAGCGCTCAGCTTCATTATTGGTGCGGCTTTTTCTATCGTTGCCGGTTATTTCGGTATGAATGTAGCTACAAAGGCTAATGTCAGAACTGCTCAGGCTGCAGCAAAAGGCGGTATGAAAGCTGCTCTTTCCGTCGCATTTTCAGGCGGTGCAGTTATGGGTATGTGCGTGGTCGGTCTTGGTCTCTTAGGTATTTCGGGCATTTATGCTGTTACTAAGGATGCAGACATCCTCTTCGGTTTCAGTCTCGGTGCTTCCTCTATCGCTCTTTTTGCAAGAGTAGGCGGCGGTATTTATACCAAAGCAGCTGACGTAGGTGCTGACCTTGTAGGTAAGGTAGAAGCCGGTATTCCCGAAGACGACCCGAGAAACCCTGCAGTTATCGCAGATAACGTAGGTGATAATGTTGGTGACGTAGCAGGTATGGGTGCTGACCTTTTCGAAAGCTATGCCGGTGCTATTATTTCTGCTATTTCTCTCGGTATAGCCGCATTCGCAAATTCTCAGAATCCTTCTTCCGGTCCTCTGTATCCTCTTTACATAGCTGCCATCGGTATTCTGGCATCTGTGGTTTCAACCTTCTTCGTAAGAGGTAATAAGAGTGATCCCCATAAATCTCTTAAAGCAGCAACCTATGTTGCATCTCTTGTAGTAGTTATCGCTGCTCTCGTATTAAGCTATTTTATGTTCGGTACGCTCAATTACGGTTTTTCTATCGTTTCTGGTATCGCTGTAGGTACTCTTATAGGTACACTCACAGAAATGTACACATCTGATAAATTCCGTGCAGTAAGAAAAATCGCTGAACAGTCACAGACAGGTTCTGCTACAAATATCATTTCCGGTATTGCCGTAGGTCTTAAATCTACTGCTATGCCTATCATTCTCATCTGTGTAGGTATTTTCGTTTCATATTTCTGCTGTAAGAGCGATGTTAACGGTACGGGTATTTACGGTGTAGCTCTCGCAGCTGTAGGTATGCTCTCCACCACAGGTATTACAGTTGCCGTCGATGCTTACGGTCCTATTGCTGATAACGCAGGCGGTATTGCAGAAATGTCTAAGCTCGACAAATCCGTAAGAGAGATTACCGATAAGCTTGACTCAGTAGGTAACACTACAGCCGCTATCGGTAAAGGCTTTGCTATCGGTTCAGCAGCTCTCACTGCTCTTGCTCTCTTCTTCTCTTACTCCGAAGCCGTTAAACTCGAAGAAATCGGTATTGACCTTCTTAATTATCAGGTAGTTATAGGTCTTCTTATCGGTGGTGTCCTTCCCTTTGTATTCTCTGCCTTTACTATGGATTCAGTAAGTAAGGCTGCTCACGAAATGATAGAAGAGGTACGCCGTCAGTTCAGAGCTATTCCCGGCATACTTGAAGGTACAGGTAAACCGGACTACAATTCATGTGTAGCTATTTCAACCACAGCTGCTCTTAAAGAAATGGTAGTTCCCGGTGTTCTTGCTGTTCTTTCTCCTCTGGTAGTAGGCTGTATTTTAGGTGTAAGTGCCCTTGGCGGTCTTCTGGCAGGTTCTCTGGTAACAGGTGTCCTTTTAGCCATCTTTATGTCAAATTCCGGCGGTGCCTGGGATAACGCTAAAAAATACATCGAAAGCGGTGCAAGCGGCGGTAAAGGAAGCGATGCACACAAAGCATCAGTCGTAGGTGATACGGTAGGTGACCCCTTTAAAGATACCGCAGGTCCCTCCATCAATATTCTTATTAAGCTTATGACTATTGTAGCACTTGTATTTGCTCCTATGTTCCTTATGATAAACGAAGGACAGGGATTCCTTATGTAATCTTTAAAAAATTTATGAGGTACGGAAAAACGTACCTCATTTTTTTATTATATGAATTTAATACACATTAAATTACTTATTTTTTCTTACTTTTACAGTATTCCTTCATACAGCATTTCTCACAGTCAGGTCTGCGTGCCACACACACCGCTCTACCGTGAAGAACACATCGGTGACAGAAATCGTTACTCTTTTCCGGGTCGATTATTTTTTTCAGTTCAAGCTCAACTTTTTTCGGATCCTTGGTATTTACGAAGCCTAAAAGATTGGTAATTCTGATTAAATGTGTATCCGCAACTATAGCCGGCTTTTTATAAACATCACCCATTATAAGATTTGCTGTCTTTCTTCCTACGCCCGGAAGTGATGTCAGCTTCTCAATAGTATCGGGCACCTGACCGCCGAATTCATCACGTATTTTAAGACACATTTCTTTTATATCCTTTGCCTTTGTTTTATAAAAGCCACAGGAATAAATAAGTCCTTCTATATCTTTTTCTTCCGCATTACAGAAATCCTCCAAAGAAGGATATTTTTCAAATAATGCGGGAGTTACCTTGTTTACTCTTTCATCGGTACACTGTGCGGAAAGTCTTGTCGCAATAATAAGCTGAAGAGGATTTTCCGCATCAAGAGAACAGAGTGCATCCGGATATTCCTTTTCCAGTGCTTCCACACACATTTTCATCCTTTGCTTTTTATTCATTTCAATCCTCCTTCAAATTTCTTCTCCAATGAAAAAGATATTGCTGTGCTATACCTTCCACATCCTTTGTACATTCAGGCAATCCTTCCGGATAAAGCTCTGACATAATTCTTTTTACCCATACATCCACCGGGAAAGCCTCTTTTCTTCCGAAGCCGTAAAGAAGTGTACATTCTGCTACCTTAGCACCTACACCTTTTATTTTCATAAGCTCATGACGTGCCTGCTCTATAGGCATTTTTTTTATTTTTTCGAGTGAAATTTCTTCACTGTTTAATTTTTGTACTGCATCTGCGATGTATTTCGCTCTGAAGCCTGCTCTTAAAATTACAAGCTCTTCGACAGATACATCCTTCAACCTCTCATAAGACGGAAAAGAATAATTTTCCCCGTCTATTTTATCACCGAAGTTTTCACACAGTCTTTTAATTATACCCGATATACGGGGGATATTATTATTCTGAGAAATTATGAAGGAACACAGAGCTTCCCATGGCTCCTGATTAAGCACGCGGATACCGTAATATTCATTTTTTGCTCTTTCAAGATAGCCGTCAGACTCGAAATTTTTACATATACCGGCATAATCTCTTTCAAGATCAAAATAATCATACCAGATATTTTCAAAATCCTCTTTTGTTGTATTTCTGAAAATTATCTGCTCTTTATTCTGTTCGATATTAAGTACCTTCCCTTTTACTGTACCCGTAAAAGAACCGTCTTCATTTTTTTCCCATCGGAAAGCCTGGCCGCAAAAAACGGAAAGTTCAACATTAAAACACTCTATATCTTCCAAAATTATACCATTTTCCTTTTCTTTTATCTTCAATGTGTTTCACCTCTCTTTAATCAATTATACCTTTTTACCCCTTTTAAATCAATATTTTTAATAAAAGACTTGAAAGAAATAAAAAATTATGGTACACTTATAAAGTGTTGCATTATGTATAATTGTATCTATATTTATTTATATATATATTAATATAATAATATTATTCAATCAAGCTTTAACTAAAAATCAAGGAGGTAAAATTATGGATTCTTTTGACGAAATATGGGAACTCGTTAAGGAACAGCTTAAGCTTTCCGTTACAGAGGTTGCTTACAATGTATGGTTAAGTCCCCTTAATTTTGTAAAATTTCAGAATGACACTGTTTATCTTTCAATAACTGAATTTAAAAAGAGAATTATTGTCGATAAGTTTTCAGAAATAATTAATTCTGCTTTTGAAGCTGTCCTGGGTTTCCCTATCACTATAGAATATGTAGTTCCTAATGAGCATGCAAAAAACCCCGATATAGAGAACACCAATAAGTCAGATATCAATGAATATGACTACACCTTTTCGAATTTTATCACAGGACCTTCTAACCGTTTCGCACACGCTGCTGCCATAAACGTAGCGAGTAATCCCGGTAAAGCATATAATCCTCTTTTCATTTACGGACATTCAGGTTTAGGTAAAACCCATCTCCTTTTAGCTATAATGAATGAAATTAAGGCAAATAATCCCAACGCAAATATAATCTACACAAGCGGTGAGCATTTCACCAACGAACTCATTTATTACATCGGAAATCATAACACCTACGATTTTCATGAAAAATACAGAAGCTGCGATGTCCTTTTAGTGGACGATATTCATTTCATAGCAAGAGGCGAAACCATTCAGGAGGAATTCTTCCATACCTTCAATGCTCTTAATAATAACGGAAGTCAGATAGTTCTTACCTCAGACCGTCCTCCAAAAGAAATGATGACTCTCGAGGAAAGATTACGCACAAGATTTGAAATGGGTCTTATAGCCGATGTTCAGCCTCCCACGCTCGAAACGAGAATGGCTATAGTTAAAAATAAAGCTGAGGCTCTTGGTCTTGACCTTAATGATGAGGTAATCCAGTTCATCGGTGAAAACATAAAAAGAAACATCCGTCAGCTCGAGGGTGCAGTTAAAAAAATAAAAGCATTTCAGGATGTAGAAGGTGTCAGACCCTCCGTTGCTGTAGCTAAAAGAGCCATAAGCGATCTGATAAACGATGATCAGCCCACCCCCGTAACGGTAGACAATATCATCAATGAAGTTTCAAGAACATTTGATGTTTCACCTGCAGATATACGCTCCGATAAGAGAAGCGCTAACATTTCTCAGGCAAGACAGGTAGCTATCTATGTAGTAGAACAGGTTACGAATCTTTCTCTTAAAGCTATCGGTATAGAATTCGGTAATAAACACCATTCGTCAATTATCTATGCTCTTAAAGAAATAAAAAATAAAATAGAAAAAGATATTTCTCTTAAAGCCACAATAGATGACATAATAAAAAATATAAATGAAAGCTGAAGTTTTCCACTTATTTTTACACATTTAACATCAGCTTATCAACATTATTAACACCGGTAAAAAAGCAAATGTTAATAACTTCCGGATTTTAACATCTGATTCAACATTAAAAAAATGCTCTGAATATCCTTGAAATATGGACTTTCCGCTTTTTTCCACATTTTCCGCATACACTACTAATACTACTATTCTTAATATTTTATTTTTACGAATTTTTTGAAAAGGAGCTTTCCTATGAAAATAATATGCGACAGTGCTGAATTTTCAAAAGCATGTATGAATGTTCAGCGTACAGTATCAAATAAGTCAACCATTCCTTCACTTGAAGGTATTCTCATTGAAGCAGCAGACGGAACAGTAACTCTTACAGGTTATGATCTCGAAGTAGGTTCAAAAATAAAAATAGATGCAGATGTAATAGGTGAAGGAAAAATAGTTCTCGCTGCTAAGAATCTCTGCGATATTTTAAGAATGGTACCTGCTGATACTGTATCAGTAGACTGTGACGACAGAAATATCTGTAAAATAAAAAGCGGTGAAGCAGAATATTCTCTTATAGGTACTTCCGCAGATGAATATCCTGAGCTTCCCACTCTCACTAAATTCTCACCAATATCCCTTAATCTTGCCACTCTTAAGGATATGATAAGAAAGACTATCTTCTCTGTTTCTACAGGTGAAAGAAATCCTGTACATACGGGTGTAAAATTCGAAATAGGTGAAGGTCTTCTTATTCTTGTAGCAGTAGACGGTGCAAGACTCGCCATCAGAAGAGAAAACATCAATTACACCTTCGATGATAATAAACTCGAATTTGTGGTTCCAGCTAAAACACTCAATGAGATTTCAAAGCTTGGCGGTGACGATGAATCAGAAATAGAAATTCTCGTAGGTGAAAGACATATTATCTTCAAATATGAAAACTGCGAAATTATTTCCAGACTTCTCGAAGGTAACTTCATTAACTATAAGGCTGCTATCCCTCTTACCTCTTCTACTCAGATTAAGGTAAATACCAGAAGTCTTATTGAATGTATCGAAAGAACCTCGCTTATTATTACCGATAAGTCAAGCCCAGTACGCTGCAGTGTAGAAAACGGTATTATGAGATTTTCCTCTGTTACTGCTATCGGTACTGCTTCAGATAAAATAGCTGCTGAAATAGAAGGTAATACCATCGAAATCGGCTTCAATAACAGATTCGTTCTTGATGCACTTAAAGTGTGTGACGAAGAAGAAATCAGAATAGAAATGGGCAGTGCTAATCAGCCTATTATCATCAAACCTTTAGAAGGTGAGAAATTCTTCTTCCTTATCCTCCCCGTAAGAATATAATAAAGAGTTGATATTATGAAAATCAAAGTAAAATTAGTACAAAGAGAAATTAAAGAAGTAAAAATTACTACTGAAAATATCAGACTTGATGCTGCATTAAAGCTCTCTGATGCCATTTCTACGGGTGGTCAGGCAAAGATGATTATTCAGGACAGTCTCGTTAAGGTGAACGGTGAAATCTGTACCTTAAGAGGTAAAAAGCTTACAGACGGCGATACCTTTGAATTTGATAAGAAAGCATATAAAATAGTCAGATAATTTTTGGTGACCTTCAATGAATGTAAAGCATCTCGAAGTAAAAAATTTCAGAAATATAGAAAGAACGACTATCGATCCCTGTGACGGTGTAAATATCATTTACGGTGAAAATGCACAGGGAAAGACTAATCTTCTGGAAAGCATATGGCTTTTTACAGGATGTCGGTCTTTCAGAAGCTCTAAAGACAGTGAGCTGATAAATTTTAACAGTAAAACAGCTAATCTTTCTATGGATTTTTTCGCCCGTGACAGAGATCAGAATGCTTATCTCGAAATAGGCGAAGGAAGAAAGTTTATTCTGAACGGTGTTAAAATGAAATCTTCCAATCAGATAATGGGAGAATTTTTAGCAGTTATCTTTTCTCCTGTTCATCTTTCTCTGGTAAAAGAAGGACCTTATGAAAGAAGAAGATTTCTCGATATAGCCATAAGTCAGTTGAAACCAAAATACGCTGCTACTCTTTCTCAGTATAATAAGGCTGTTTCGCAGAGAAATGTTCTTTTAAAGGATATTCAGCTTCACAGTGAGCTTTATGACACACTTGATATCTGGGAGGACAGAATAGCTTTTTTTGCCTCGGAAATTATAAGACAGAGATTAGGATATATAAATAAGCTGTCCTTTTATACTGATGAAATCTACAGCGGTCTTTCATCAGGAAAGGAAAAGCTCGACATTTCTTATAATCAGCAGACATTGGTTGTTGGTGATACAAAGCAGGAGCTGTACGAAAATATGAAAAATCAGCTCTATCAGTCGAGAAAGCTTGACCTGGTTACCGGTTTTACATCTGTAGGACCTCACAGAGATGATTTATCCATAAAAATAGACCGTCTTCCCGCCCGTACCTACGGTTCACAGGGACAGCAGAGATCTGCGGCTCTTTCTCTTAAATTAGGTGAAGCAGCAGTTATAAAAAACTTTTCCGACGTACAGCCTGTGGCACTTCTTGATGATGTTATGAGTGAGCTCGACACAGGAAGACAGAATTATATTCTTAATCACATAAAGGACTGGCAGGTTTTCATCACTTGCTGTGATCCGACTGCCGTTAAAAATTTAAAATACGGTATGAAGCTGGAAATGAAAGACGGTATTTGTAAAAAGAAATAAGAGGTAATTTTATGTATCTTCATTTAGGACAGAATACGGTTATTACTCACGATGAAATAGTAGGTATTTTTGATCTCGATAATACTACTGTTTCTAAAAAAACGAGAGACTATCTCTCCTTTGCTGAAAAAAAAGGTAATGTTAATGTAGTTTCGGCAGAGCTTCCTAAGTCTTTTATCGTATGTTCTTCAAAGGAAGAAAAAAATAAAGTCTATCTTTCTCAGATTTCCACTACCACTCTTTTAAAGAGAACACAGGATATGAAATATTAATAGGGTAAAACCGATTTATATAGATTAAATATGTAAAAAAATGAAACGGAGGTAATAGCCATGGATGAAATCAAGGCTACTGCTGAAAATCAGGAAATAACAGAAGTAAAAGAAGAAATAATCGAAACTATGGACACTGTTGTTACCGAGGAATACAATGCTGATGCCATTCAGGTTCTCGAAGGACTTGAGGCTGTAAGAAAGCGTCCCGGTATGTACATCGGTTCTACAGGTCCCAGAGGTCTTCATCACCTCGTTTACGAAATCGTCGACAACTCAATCGACGAAGCGCTCGCAGGCTATTGTACGCACATCGAGGTAGAAATATTACCGGGTGATGTAATTACCGTAAGAGATAACGGCCGTGGTATTCCTGTAGGTATAAATGAACAGCAGGGTCTTCCCGCTGTTACTGTAGTTCTCACCATTCTTCACGCCGGCGGTAAATTCGGCGGAAGCGGTTACAAGGTATCAGGCGGTCTTCACGGTGTTGGTTCTTCCGTAGTTAACGCTCTTTCCGAATGGATGGAGGTAGAGGTTTCTCAGAACGGTCACATTCATCATCAGAGATTTGAAAGAGGTAACATAGCTACCGATCTTACTGTTATAGGTGATACAGATATCACTGGTACATTTATTAAATTTAAGCCTGATGCTCTTATTTTCCAGGAGACCACAGAGTATGATTATGATATTCTTAAAAATCATCTCCGTGAGTCTGCTTTCCTTAATGCAGGTCTTGCTATCACTCTTACAGATAAGCGTGATGAAGAAAATATCGTAGAGGATTATTTCTGTTATGAGGGTGGTCTCGGTTCCTTCGTAGAGCATATCGGTGAAACCTACGGTCTTACTCCCATTCACGAAAAGGTAATTCATTTTTCTTCTGTAGACGGTGACAAGAGTGCTGAAGTAGCACTTATGTATAATGACGGATACAAAGAAAGAATTTTCTCTTATGCAAATAATGTTAATACCGTAGATGGCGGTACTCACGAAACAGGCTTTAAAACAGCACTTACCAAGGTGTTCAACGAATACGGTAAAAAATACGGATATATAAAGGATGCAGACACCAAATTAGCAGGTGAAGACTGCCGTGAAGGTCTCGTGGCTGTTATTTCCGTAAAGCTTACTGAAGCACAGTTTGAAGGTCAGACTAAGGGTAAGCTCGGTAACACAGAAATGACAAAGCTCGTAAGTAACACTGTTTACACTAAGCTTTCCGATTTCTTCGAGGAAAACCCCTCTATCGCTAAAGCTATAATTTCTAAATCTCTTGATGCATCCAGAGCAAGAGAAGCTGCAAGAAGAGCAAGAGAGGCTGCAAGAAGAAAGTCACCTCTTGAAAGTAATTCTCTTCCCGGTAAGCTCGCTGACTGTACAGAAAAAGACCCCACAAAGACTGAAATTTACATCGTAGAGGGTGACTCTGCGGGCGGCTCTGCTAAAGAAGGCAGAGACAGAACCATTCAGGCTATTCTTCCTCTCTGGGGTAAAATGCTCAATGTAGAAAAGAGCAGACCTGATAAGGTTATTTCTAATGAAAAGCTTCTTCCTGTAGTTACTGCTCTCGGTGCAGGCTTCAATGAAGACTTTGATGTAGAAAAGCTCCGTTATCATAAAGTTGTTATTATGGCCGATGCCGACGTCGACGGTGCCCACATCAGAACTCTTCTTCTTACCTTCTTCTTCAGATATATGAGACCCCTTATCGATGGTGGCTTCGTTTATATCGCACAGCCTCCTCTTTATAAGCTCTCTAAAGGTAAAAAACACGAATATGCTTATTCCGATGAAGAAAGAGACGAAAAGATGAAGGAAATGCCCGGTGCAGATATTCAGCGCTATAAGGGTCTCGGTGAAATGGATCCTGAGCAGCTCTGGGAAACCACAATGAATCCCGAAAACAGAATTATGCTCCGTGTTACCTTAGAGGATGCCATCGCAGCAGACGAAACCTTCTCCATTCTTATGGGTGACAAGGTAGAGCCGAGACGTGATTTCATCGAAAAGAACGCAAAGTACGTTCAGAATCTTGATATTTAAGGAATTGATAAAATGACACCTTACGGTATTGTTTATAAGGATACGGTACCTGCTCTTAATGAAGGGGCAGAAATATGGAGAAAAAAATCAGGATTTATCAATAAAAAATACTGTATCCTGAGTATTGTTCTCGCTGCCATTTCAATTATAGCCGTAAACCTGGTTATTTTTAATTTCAGAGAGGATAAGGATGTTTATCTTACTTCTACACTTATCCTCACAGTGATGGAAATTATTTCTGTTTCTTTTCTTTTAAAGTCAAGTTTAAGAAGAAATGTAAGAAATGTATTAGGAACTACTTCTTCAGATAATTTAAAGCAGGCAGTTATAAGAGAAAATGATATAGAATTTTATACACCCTACAGTAAATCAAATTATTTCTATGAAGAAATAGAAATGGTTATAGAAGGAATAAATTCTCTTAATATTATCGTTGAAAAAGGAAATTTTCCTATCTGTATTTCAAAAAGCGGAGTTTTAAAAGGAGAAGGAGAAAAGTTCATTCTGATTCTTAAAGAAAAAATGAGAGACAGATATTTTTTCGAAAATACAGTAGGGGGTAAGAGTATATGAAATATTTTTCAGTAAGCTTTCTCCCGGAAAAAAGAGATGTAAATAAGAAAGCTATTTTTATCAGTATTCTTTTCGGTGATACGAAAAATAAAATGATTTCAAAGCTTCTGTTTATATGTGCTTTCATTTTTATAGGGTTTTTTATGCAGCAATATGAGCTTATATATTATTCTTTCCTGTCTTTTATAATAATTCCGAAAATATCCGATATTATAACAATCTTTTCACAGGTAAAGAAAAGCAACGAATCATATATGTCACAAAGACCTGTGACAGTTGATTTTTACGGTGACCATATAGTTTATAATTTCGGAAGTACAGAAAGATTCAAAGGGAATTTTGAAAAGCATTATGCCTTCAGTAATGTTACAGGTGTAATAGACAGTATAAATTCTATCGCTTTTTCCTTCGGTGAAAAAGAGTCAGTAGTAATTCCGAAAAGAGCATTAAGTGACGAAACCCGTCAGATGATAAATAATCTTATTGAAAATCTTTTTAAAAATAAATTAGTTAAAGTTGATATTTAAGGACATATAACCAAAATAACAAAAAAATGGTGATAATATGGAAAATTTAAATTATGAAAATCAGACGATAATTGATGTTGACCTTAACAGGGAAATGAGAAAGTCTTTCCTTGACTACTCAATGTCAGTTATTACTTCACGAGCACTTCCCGATGTAAGGGACGGTCTTAAGCCCGTTCACCGCCGTATTCTTTACACTATGCATGAAAACGGTCTTTATCCCGAAAAGGCTTACCGTAAGTGTGCCGATACCGTAGGTTCAGTGCTCGGTTCTTACCATCCTCACGGTGACGCATCCGTTTACGATGCTATGGTAAGACTTGCACAGAAATTCTCTACACGATATATTCTCGTAGACGGCCACGGTAACTTCGGTTCTATCGACGGTGACCCCCCTGCTGCTTACCGTTATACTGAAAGTAAAATGAGTAAGCTTTCTATGGAAATGCTTACAGATATTGATAAGGAAACTGTTGATTTTGCGCCTAACTATGACGACCGTCTTAAGGAGCCTACAGTTTTACCTTCACGTTTCCCGAATATTCTCGTTAACGGCTCTACAGGTATCGCTGTAGGTATGGCTACTAACATTCCTCCTCATAATCTCGGTGAAATTATCGACGGTATGTGTTATTACATTGATAATCCCGATGCTGAGCTTGATGATCTTATGCAGTTCATCAAGGGTCCCGACTTCCCCACTGCAGGTATTGTTATGGGCAGAAGCGGTATCAGAGCTGCCTACGGTACAGGCCGCGGTAAGATTATCGTAAGAGCCCGTGCCGAAATCGCTGAAACGAAAAACGGCAGATTCCAGATTGTAGTAACTGAGCTTCCTTATCAGGTAAATAAGCGCAGACTTATTGAAGCTATGGCTGATCTGGTAAAGGATAAGAAAATAGAAGGTATTTCCGACATCAATGACTACTCAAACAGAGAGGGTATGCGTCTGGTAGTAGATCTTAAGAGAGATGCTAATCCTCAGGTTGTCCTTAATCAGCTTTACTCTTTTACACAGCTTCAGATATCCTACGGTATTATTCTTCTCGCACTCGTAGGCGGTGAGCCTAAAATCCTTACTCTTAAGCAGATTTTAGACCACTATATCAGACATCAGGAAGAGGTTATCGTAAGAAGAACAAGATATGACCTTCGTAAGGCAGAAGAAAGAAAGCATATTCTTGACGGTCTTATGATCGCTCTCGATTTTATTGACGAGGTTATCAAAATTCTCCGTGCATCTAAGGATCAGGCTTCCGGTAAACTTGCTCTTATCGAGCGCTTCGGTCTTACTGAAATTCAGGCTGATGCTATCGTTAAGATGCGTCTCGGACAGCTGACAGGTCTCGAAAGAACAAAGATAGAAGAAGAACTTGCTGCTCTTAAAATTAAAATTGCAGAGTATATGGAAATTCTTGCCGACGAAGGTAAGGTTCTCGCTCTCGTTAAGAGTGAAGCTATGGCTATCAGAGACCGTTTCAATGACGAAAGAAGAACAGAAATCACCACAGTAAGCGGTGAGGTTGACATCGAATCTCTCATTCCCGAGGAGCAGTGTGTTTACACTCTTACTACTCTCGGTTATATCAAGCGTCAGCCTGTCGAGTCCTATTCTATTCAGAACAGAGGCGGCAGAGGCGTTAAGGGTATGACCAGAAGAGAAGAGGACATCGCAGAAACGATGTTTACCTGTTCAAGCCATGATTATATTATGTTCTTTACTACTTACGGTAAAACCTACCGTCTTAAGGGCTATGAAATTCCCGAAGGCAGTAAGCAGAGTAAGGGTATGAATATCGTAAATCTTCTTCCCCTCGAGGGCGATGAAAAGGTAAGCTCTATGATAAGAGTGCCTGATTTCGGCGGTGAAGAAATAAAATATCTCTGTATGGTTACCAGAAAGGGTATCATTAAGAGAACTGATCTCGAGCAGTATAAGAATATCCGTAAAAACGGTATTATTGCTATTAATCTTGACGAAGATGACGAGCTGGCATGGGTAAGACTTACTGACGGTAACGATGATATTCTTATTGCTACGAGAAACGGTATGTCCATCCGCTTTAATGAAAACGATTGCCGTCCTATAGGCAGAACAGCCCGAGGTGTTAAGGCTATCGAGCTCAAGAGCGAGGACGAAGTAGTAGGCATGTGTATCATCGGTGAAAATCAGGATAATTCCATGAAGATTCTTACCATCGCAGAGTCAGGTCTCGGAAGACTCAGTGAATTCGATGAATACCGCATTCAGTCCCGTGCAGGTAAGGGTGTTCTTAACTACCATATCGAAAAATACGGTAAGGTAGCCGCTGTAGCTAATGTTTACGAAGGTGACGATGTTATTCTTATTTCCTCTGACGGTATTATCATCAGAATGTCAGCTTCTCAGATAAACACTGTTTCCCGTACTTCAAAGGGTGTACGTGTAATGAGACTTTCCGAAAATGAGAAGGTAGTTTCAGCTATTGCAGTACGTGAGGTAGAAGAAAAGGAAGCTGAGGGTGAAGAATCATCTAAACAGACAGAGGAAGTATCGCAGCAGACAGAAGAATAAAAAAGCGGGGGAGTACATCTCCCCCTTAAAGTGATTTTATCCGTATTTTTACGGTGAAAATAAAAAGGAAGAAGTGAGACAATGGAAAAGAAGAAAAAAGAAAAAAAATCCAATCCGATTGCTGCATTTCTTTGGAAAAATAAAAGAAGAAGAGCAAAGAACTTTTATTTTCTGCTTACTGCTTTTATAGTGATTTTTGCTGTAGGTATGGCATTTATCAATGAAAAGCTTGAGCTTATGGATACAGGTGACAGCCCTGATCAGGTGCAGTCCTCTCAGCCTATTTACGATGAAGAGGAAATAGAAATTATGACCTCCATCGACAGCGCCGGTTCCCTGAATGATTATCTTTATCAGTGGGCTAATAACGGAGGAACTCTTTATTCCAGTAAAAATGTGCTTAATGTACTTCTGGTAGGTCTCGATTCCAGTGATGCTCTGGAAAACGGTGGACGGTCTGACTCTCTTATTCTCGTTTCTCTTAATAAGAAAACGAAAAAAATCAATATGACCTCATTTTTCCGTGATACCTGGTCTTATATGAACATCGGCGGTGAGGACAGATATGCCAAGCTGAACTCTTCCTATTTCTACGGAGGTGCGGTAGCACTTATTGATACTATAGAAAAGAATTTCAAAATAGACATAGATTACTATGTTGCAGTTGACTTTTCTTCTTTTGTAGATATAATCGATGCTTTGGGCGGTATTACCGTAGAGGTTCAGGAATATGAAGCAAATTATATCAACCGCACCACAAAGCATACTATCGAAAGCGGTCCTGCCGTGACTCTTAACGGTAAGGAAGCTCTTGTTTTCGCCCGTATAAGAAAAAGTGACTCTGACAGTGATGTCAGCAGAACCAGAAGACAGAGACAGGTAATTGAATCCTTTATAAAGAGTGCTACTAACGCTTCTCTCTCACAGCTTAATGATGCTCTCGATATGCTCTTTAAATATATTAAAACTGATATGACTAAGATGCAGATTTTATCCTACGGTACTCAAGCTATTACAAACGGATGGGTTACCTATGATATTGAGCAGTTTACATTAAGTGATGAGGATGTTTTCAGAGGCGGATATGTCGGAAACAGCTCTGTGGTATTTATGGATTTTCCCTTAGCGGCACAGAGAGTTCAGACAGCTGTTTACGGTGACAGTAATATTGAGCTTCCCGATGACAGAGTAAAGCTTTTCTCTTTCGTTAAAAGATTCAGTTAAGGAGATAAAAAAATGAATATTGAAACAGGTACAAAGCATGAAGTAATCAAAACAGTAACCAAAGAATTATCTGCTGCAGAAATGGGTAGCGGTTCTTTAGCTGTATTTGCTACACCGGCTATGGTTGCTATTATGGAGCAGGCTGCCAGTGAGCTTTGCGAAAAATATACAGAAGAGGGTATTACCACTGTAGGTACTGCGCTTAATATTCAGCATTTAGCTGCTACGGCTGTAGGAGCTGAGGTTAAGGCTGTAGCTACCGTTACTTCCTGCGACGGAAGAAAGATTACCTTCGATGTGGAAGCATATGATAATGCCGGTCTCATCGGTAAGGGTACCCATGAAAGATTCAGCATAAAATCAGATAAGTTTATGCTTAAGGCTGAAGAAAGAAAAAATATCACAGCTGAATAATTAAATAGTGAAAGGAAGGCCGATTTGTTTTAAATAAATCGGCTCAGTTTTCTATGAGAAAGTATGATTATGTAATTTTCGATTTCGACGGTACCGTAGTCGATACAGGGGAGGGTATACTGAAAAGCTTACAGTATTCCTTTAAAGAGATGGGAAAAGAGATTCCTTGTCTTGATGACCTTAAAAAATTTATCGGCCCCCCTATTCATTACAGCTATACCACCTATTACGGAGTAAGTGAGGAAGAGGTGGGAATGTACATTAAAAAATACCGTGAACGCTACAGAGCGAAGGGTATTTATGAATGTGAACTTTATAAAGGCTTTCCTGAGGTTCTTGACGCTCTTCACGAAAAGGGTGTTAAAATTGGCATCGCTTCATCAAAGCCTGAAAGTCTGATTTACGATGTAGCTGACTTTTTAGGTGTAACGGAAAAATTCGATGCCATTGTCGGAGTACAGCTCGATGACAGTAACCACAGCTCGAAAACAGGTCTCGTTCTTGAGTCTATGAAAAAGCTCGGAGCAGATGACAGAAAAAAAGTTCTTATGGTCGGTGACAGATGCTATGATATTGACGGTGCAGCAGGAGCAGAGGTGGATTCCTGCGGTGTGCTGTGGGGATACGGTAGTAAAGACGAATTTAAAGAGCATAATGCTGATTATATCGTTTCTGACACAGAAGAACTGTTAAAATTAGTATTATAATTATAAAATAGAAAAATAAAACCTATAAAAAGTGAAAAGATTTCACAAATTCAATTCTATTGAATAGAAATTTTTAAAATGATGAAAGCATCATCCGATAAAAATCTATTCAATAGAAACAAGTATAAAAATATATATATTTTTCCACAGCACCATCGGTTAATGTGGAAAACTTTTACGATTCAGTAAAAACAAAAGGAAGAGTTTCAGATGGAATATTTTGCGAAAGAATATGACATAATTGTAATCGGTGCCGGACACGCAGGTATTGAAGCGGGTCTTGCGGCTGCACGTCTCGGTACTAAGGTCGGAGTTTTTACCATTAATATGGACTGGGTAGGTAATATGCCCTGTAACCCGTCTATCGGTGGAACATCGAAGGGACATCTTGTACGTGAGATTGACGCTCTCGGCGGTGAAATGGGTAAGGCAGCAGACGCCAATACTCTCCAGAGCCGTATACTTAATCTCGGTAAAGGTCCTGCTGTACATTCTCTGCGTGCTCAGATTGACCGCAGACGCTACAGTGAATATATGAAGCATATTATGGAGAGACAGGAAAATCTCGAGCTTGTACAAGCGGAGATAGTTTCTTTGGTCAGAGCAGACGGAATGTGGCAGATTAAGACGAGACTGGAGGCTCTTTATAATGCTAAATGTGTTATTCTGGCTACCGGTACTTTTCTCGGCGGTAGAATATATGTAGGTGATGTAGCTTACGACGGAGGACCGGACGGTATGTTTGCATCTACGGAATTGGCAGCTTCTCTTAATGAATTAGGTGTGAAAACACGCAGATTTAAAACAGGAACACCTTCCCGTGTTAACAGAAGAAGTGTGGATTTCTCCGGTCTCGAAATTCAGAACGGTGATGATGTAGTTATTCCCTTTTCTTTCGACGGAGAATACACTCCTGAAAATAAACTCCCCTGCTATATTACATATACCAACGAAGAAACCAAGCAGGTTATTTTAGATAACATTCACCGTTCACCTCTTTATTCAGGCAAGATTGACGGTGTAGGGCCCAGATACTGTCCTTCTATAGAGGATAAAATAGTGCGTTTCGCTGAAAAGAAAAGGCATCAGCTGTTTATTGAGCCTTGCGGTGAGAATACAGAAGAAATGTATTTACAGGGTATGTCTTCTTCTTTACCTGAGGATGTACAGCTTAAATTTCTCCGTACTATTCCCGGACTTGAAAATGTCCAGGTAATGAGAACTGCTTATGCTATCGAATACGACTGTGTAGATCCGACTTCTTTAAAGGCAAGTCTCGAATTCAAGGATTTTGAAGGACTTTTCGGTGCCGGTCAGTTTAACGGTTCCAGCGGTTATGAAGAGGCAGCTGCACAGGGTCTTATCGCAGGTATAAATGCTGTACAGAAAATTAAAGATAATGAGCCTCTTATTTTAGACAGAGCGTCATCTTATATAGGTACTCTCATTGATGACCTTGTAACCAAAGGCTGTTCAGACCCATACAGAATGATGACTTCACGTTCTGAATACAGACTTCTTCTCCGCCAGGATAATGCTGATATCCGTTTAACCGAGTACGGTTATAAGGTGGGACTTGTCAGTGAAGAAAAAATGGCAAGGCTTACAGAAAAACTCAGACTTATAGAAGAGGAGAGAGAAAGAATATCTCTTGTTTCCGTACCTCCTTCAGAAGAGCTTAATAAGGTGCTTGTTTCACGTGAAACATCACCTTTAACCACAGGTTGCAGAATGATAGAGCTTATAAAGAGACCTCAGCTCGATTACGAGTGCCTTAAGCCCTTCGATAAAAACAGACCCGATCTTCCCCGAGAAGTGTTCGAACAGGTGGAAATCAGCATAAAATATGAAGGTTACATCAAAAGACAGAAGGCACAGGTAGAAGAAATGCGACGTCTCGAAGTAAGAAAGCTCGATGAGAGTCTCGATTACACTGAGGTGGTAGGGCTTCGAATGGAAGCTCAGGAGAAACTGAATAAGATAAAGCCTGCTAATCTCGGTCAGGCATCGAGAATAAGCGGTGTAAGTCCTGCTGACATTTCGGTTCTGCTTATATATCTCTCCAAGAATAAATAATGTTTCACGTGAAACACAGAAAAACAGGTGACAATAATGGATAATACATTTATTTCATTGGATTTATTAAAGGAAAAAGCTGCTGAATACGGTGTGGAATTAGATGAAAAAGCACTCGAACGCTTCGACATTTATGCACGTCTTTTAGTAGAATGGAACGAAAAAATAAATCTTACGGCTATTACAGAGCCTGATGAGATAGTTATAAAGCATTTTGTAGACTCTCTTACGGTATTTTCAGCTGTGAATATTCCTGAGGGTGCAAAAATTATTGACGTTGGTACAGGTGCGGGATTTCCCGGTCTGGCTATGCTTATTGCCCGTCCCGACCTCAAAATAACACTTATTGACAGTACTAATAAAAAGCTTAATGTAATAAGAGATATACTTGAAAAGACAGAGCTTACGGCAGATGTAATACACATCAGAGCTGAGGTAGCGGGTCAGGATAAGGATTTCAGAGAGCAGTTTGACTTTTCTACTGCCAGAGCAGTCTCTAATTTAAGGGATTTATCCGAATACTGTCTGCCTTTCGTAAAAAAGGGCGGAACATTTATCTCTATGAAAAGTGCTAAGGCTGACGAGGAAATAGCTGATGCTAAGGGAGCTATAAAGATTCTCGGCGGAGAAATTGCTGAGAAAAAGACCTTTGAACTTGCTGACAGCGGAGAAAGAACCATAATTTTAATCAAAAAGATTTCGTCAACTCCCGCTAAATATCCTCGTCCTTCGGCAAAAATCGCAAAGTTTCCCTTAAAATAACAGAATATAATGTAGAATAACCGTAATTTCTGAAGAACGGTTTTGCTGGACAACCTCTCTTTGTCATGGTATTATCTTGGCATAGGGAGGTTAATTTTATGCTGATAAGTGAAAAGCCGAGAACGGCAGGTCAGGTATTACTCATACCTAACGAAATGATTTATCCGAACCCGAATCAACCGAGAAAAGCCTTTAACCAGGAGGAACTGGTAAATTTGGCCATAAGTATAAGAATGAACGGCATTCTGCAGCCTCTTACCGTAAGACAGATAGATAAAGGCTATGAGCTGGTGGCAGGGGAGAGAAGACTTCGAGCATCAAGGCTGGCAGGACTCGTTTCTGTGCCTTGCATAGTTATCGAGGTAAACACACTGAAATCTGCCATCTTTTCTCTCATAGAAAATCTTCAGAGACAGAATCTGAATTATTTCGAAGAAGCTGTAGCCATAGAAAAGCTGATGAAGGATTTCGAAATTTCTCAGGAGGATGCAGCGAGAAGACTCGGTAAAGCTCCCTCTACCGTATCGAATAAGCTGCGTTTACTCACCTTGTCCGAAGAGGTCAGAACTCTTCTTTTAGAAAAAGGACTTTCCGAAAGACATGCCAGAGCCTTACTGAGACTTGACAGGGAAGATGTTATGCCTTGTCTCGAAACAATAATTGAGAGAAAGCTTAATGTGAATCAGACAGAAAACTATATAAATGAGCTTCTTTCACAGGAGGTTAAACCGAAAAGAAATACCAAGATTATGTTCAGTGATGTTAAAATCTTTCTTAATACCATTAATAATGCTGTGGACACAATGAACAGGGCAGGTATTAAGGCAGATGTAAAAAGAGAGGACACAGGGGACAGCTACAGATATGTTATCGACATTCCTAAAAACAGAATGTACCGTCTGCCTGAAAGAAAAATCCCCTCTGCTTAAATTGCTTTCATCATATCTTTCTCTTTCACACCCCACTTTGCAAAGACATCCGTTACGGTAAATCCTGACGGATGTTTTTGCATATTTATATGTTAATGTTTCACGTGAAACATACAAATTTAAAAAATTAGCGTTTAGGTCTTTAAAAACGGATTTTCTTGTGATATAATACTGTTCTAAGCAAAAATTTTAAAAAGAAAGGGTAGAAAAATGGGTAAAGCCATAGCGATTGTTAATCAGAAGGGCGGAGTCGGTAAGACTACCTCGGCGATAAATCTTGCCGCAGCGATAGGTCATTACGGCTATAAAACCCTTTTAGTGGATGCTGACCCCCAGGGAAATGCCACCAGCGGCCTCGGAATCAATAAAAGAGATGTCAGTCAGTCCACCTACGATATGATAGTAAGCGGTGTAAAAGCCGAGGAAATAATAAAAAAGACAGACTATGCAAATCTCGATGTATTACCGTCAAATATGAATCTTGCCGGTGCAGAGCTTGAGCTTGTAGATCTCGATAAAAGAGAGTCAAGAATCAAAAATGCTCTCGCTCCCATAAAGGAAAAGTATGATTTTATCATTATCGACTGTCCCCCTTCACTGGGACTTCTTACGGTAAACATTCTTTGTGCAGTAGACAGTGTAATCGTTCCCATTCAGTGTGAATATTACGCTCTCGAGGGTCTTTCACAGCTTATGAATACCATCAGACAGGTAAAAAGACTGTATAATCCTTTAGTTGAGCTTGAGGGCGTGCTTCTTACTATGTATGACGGCAGACTTAATCTTACACAGCAGGTGGTAGGGGAGGTAAAAAAATTCTTCCCGCAGAAGGTTTATGCTACGGTAATTCCACGTAATGTGCGCCTTTCCGAGGCACCTTCCTTCGGTCAGCCTGTGTATTATTACGATAAATCTTCAAAGGGCAGTATCGCCTACGATGAATTTACAAAAGAATTTCTAAAAAAGAATAATAGAAGACCTAAGGAGAAATAATATGGCACCGAAGAAAAAAAGCGGTCTGGGTAAAGGACTGGATGCTCTTTTCCTCGATAATTCCACGGAAAATGAGTCCGGCTCCGTTACACAGCTCAGTCTTAATGAAATCGAACCGAACAGAGAACAGCCGAGAAAGCATTTCGATGAAGCAGCTCTTTCCGAGCTTTCAGAAAGCATTGCAATGCACGGTGTTATTCAGCCTCTTCTGGTAAGACCTATTTCTGACGGCGGTTATCAGCTTATCGCCGGCGAAAGAAGATGGCGTGCTTCACGTATGGCGGGACTTACTCAGGTTCCTGTAGTAATCAGAGAAATGTCCGACAGTGAGGCTATGGAGCTGGCACTTATCGAGAATTTACAGAGAGAGGATCTTAATCCTATCGAAGAAGCAGAAGGCTTAAAGCTTCTTATGGATACTTACTCTCTTACACAGGAGCAGGCAGCAGAAAGAGTAGGTAAATCGAGACCTGCAGTAGCAAATGCTCTGAGACTACTCTCTTTGCCCGCTAAGGTTATTCTGCTTTTAAAGGAAGGTAAACTTTCATCAGGACATGCGAGAGCTCTTTTACCCCTTAAAGACGAAAAAACGATGCTCTTACTTTGTAAGGAAATCGAAGAAAAAGATCTTTCCGTCCGTGAAACAGAGAGAATAGTAAAAAATCTCCTTTCAGAAAAGAAGGAGAAAAAGGAAAAGAAGCCTAAAAAGAGAGATCCCTATTACGATGAATGTGAGCTTTCTATCCGTGAGGTTCTCGGCAGAAAGGCTAACATTAACCTTGCCAAGGGTGACAAGGGCACAATAGAAATAGAATTTTTCGGCAAAGATGACCTGAAAAAGATTTTAAAAAGTCTTGCAGGTGAATAATAAAAAGAGATATTTGAAAGAAGGAAATAAAAATGTTAGATATTAAGCTTATCAGAGAAAATCCCCAGAAGGTCAAGGACGCAATGAAAACCAGAAACAAGGATATGGATGCAGTTGTTGATGAAATCCTTGACATTGACAAAAAGGTAAGAGAAATCACACAGAAGGCTGATGCTCTCAAGGCTGAGCAGAATGCTGCCAGCAAGCAGATTCCCGCAATTAAAAAAGAAGGCGGCGATATCAGCGAAATTATGGCAAGAATGAACGCTATCAAGGAAGAAGTAAAGGTTCTTGATGCTGAAAGAAACGATCTTGCCGCAAAGCAGAAGACAATGATGTACGAATTCCCCAACGTTCCTTCTGATGCTACTCCTATCGGTAAGGATGACAGTGAAAACGTGGAAATCCGTCGCTGGGGCGAGCCTAAAAACTTTGATTTCGAGCCTAAGGCTCACTGGGATATCGGTGCTGATTTAGGTATTCTTGATCCCGAAACAGCCGCTAAGGTAACAGGCGCACGTTTCCATTTCTATAAGGGACTCGGCGCAAGACTTGAACGCTCCATCGTATCATTCTTCCTTAACACACATACAGAAAACGGTTATACAGAGGTATTTCCTCCCTATATGGTTAACCGTGCTTCTATGACAGGTACAGGTCAGCTTCCTAAATTTGAAGAGGATGCATTCAAGGTAACTAACGATTACTTCCTCATTCCTACAGCTGAGGTTCCCGTTACAAATATGCACCGTGATGAAATTCTCGACGGCAGTCAGCTTCCCATCTCCTACTGTGCATATTCAGCATGCTTCAGAGCAGAGGCAGGCTCAGCAGGCCGTGATACCAGAGGTCTTATCAGACAGCATCAGTTCAATAAGGTAGAGCTTGTTAAGTTCACAAAGCCTGAAGACAGCTATGCAGAGCTTGAAAAGCTTACTCTTGATGCAGAAAGAGTTCTTCAGCTTCTCGGTCTTCCTTACCGTGTGGTTGCTCTTTCCACAGGTGATATCGGCTTCTCATCTGCTAAAACATATGACATCGAAGTATGGATGCCCTCTTATGGCAGATATGTAGAAATCAGCTCCTGCTCTAACTTCGAGGATTTCCAGGCAAGAAGAGCTTCTATCAGATATAAGAACGGACCTAAGGATAAAGCACAGCTCGTTCACACTCTTAACGGTTCAGGCGTAGCAGTAGGCAGAACCACAGCTGCTATTCTCGAAAACTATCAGAATGCTGACGGCAGCGTTACCATCCCCGAGGCACTTATTCCTTATATGGGAACAGACATTATCAAATAATAAGAGATTAAACCCGTTGTAAAAGCGAAAGGCTGATACAGCGGGTTTTGCTTTGCAGAGAGGCAGAACAAGAAAAATAACCGTTGATTTTTTCTGCAAAGGGTGGTAAACTGAAACTGCGACATAAATTTAATATTTTAATTCAAAACAGAGAATACTCGGTAAAAGTGCATTCTCTTAATTAACTATATCTACTTTGAGTTAAATTTGTGTCGCAGCAAATGAGATGCATTTTTCGGTGCGTCTTGTTTGAGGCGCACTTTTTTATTTTACAGAAAAGGAGTTGTTTGAAATGAAGAAAATTAAAAAACTGTTTTTATTGATTGCTTTGGTGATAACGGCAACAGTTTTGTTTACTGTTTCGACAGTTGCAGTTAGTGAATCCGGCACATGCGGAGAAAACGCTACCTGGGTTTTCAATTCAGAAACAGGCGAACTCGTTATAAGTGGTACAGGTGAAATAAAAACTGATCCTTTTTTTAAAACTTTAGAAAATTTAAAATATGTTACAATTGAAGAAGGAATAATGTCTATAGGTGCCGGTGTTTTTAAGGATTGTTATTATATTGTAAGTGTAACACTACCGGATAGTCTTACATCTATAGGTATGAATGCATTTGAATATTGTAAAAGTCTTGAAAATATAGCAATTCCTGATAGTGTTACAGAATTAGGTGCTTATACATTTTCCGGTTGCACAAATTTGGAGTCTGTTACGATAGGAAAAGGCGTAACAAAATTAGAACATTCAACATTTAGTAGCTGCACGAATCTAACAAGTGTTACAATTCCCGATACTGTGACAGCGTTAGGTGATAGTCTGTTTTACGGATGTAAAATGCTTGAAAGTATTACGATTCCAAATAGTGTTACTACTTTAGGTGTGCGGGCTTTTTGGAATTGTAGCAGTCTTAAAAATGTAACTCTTTCTGACAATTTGGAAAAAATCGAAAACTCTGCATTTGCACATTGCACAAGTCTCGCAAGTATAACAATTCCTGACAGTGTTACAAGCATAGTCGGAGATGTGTTTCTCGGATGTAGCAACCTTTCTGATATAACTCTTTCTAACAATCTTACTCGCATAGATAATGTAATGTTCAGAGATTGTGTAAATCTTACAAGTATTGTTATTCCGGATAGTGTGACAAGCATAGGTGCTCTTGTGTTTTATGGTTGTACAAAGCTTTCTGATATAAAGCTCTCTGATAACATAACTGAAATAGGATACAATAGCTTTTATAATACTCTATATTATAATGATGAAAACAATTGGGATGAAGAAGCGCTTTATTGCGGAAACCATCTCATTGCTGTAAAGAATGTTGAGTCCGGTATTTTTGAATTTAAAAAAGATATTAAAAGTATTGCTGCCGGAGCATTTATGAGGTGTAGTGGTCTTATTGAAATAACAATCCCTGACGGTATAAAGAATATAGGTATTGATACATTTCGTTATTGTTCAAATCTTGTGAATGTAATAATCCCAAACAGTGTAACTACTATTGGAAGTTCAGCGTTTGAAGGTTGTACAAAGCTTAATAATATAGAGCTTCCAAATAGTGTAACTTATATTGGTAATTCGGCATTTGAAGAGTGTGAAAACCTGGTTAATATAACTATTCCAAATAGCGTAACAAAGATAGGCGATTTTGCTTTTTGTGGTTGTATAAGCCTTACAAACATAGTTATTCCTGATAGTGTAAAGACAGTCGGTGAGTATTCATTTTCCGGTTGCTCCAAGCTTACAAGTGCTACAATCGGAAACGGTATAACTTTAATCGATGAAGGTGCATTTTTTTGTTGCACACGACTCAAAGATGTAATATTTGGAAATAGCGTAGAAAAAATATCTGATGTAGCATTTTTTTATTGTGAAAGACTTAACAATATAGTAATACCTAAAAGTGTAACGAGAATAGGAAATGGTGCATTTTACGGCTGTGATAATATTAAAAATATCTATTATACGGGTTCATATGTACAATGGAAGGAAATTAGCTTTGGTTTAGATAGTAAACCTTTAGCAAAAGCGACAAAGAGATATTATTATGGTTGTACTCATGAAAACCTTATCTCACTTAAAGGTGTTTCTGCTACTTGTTTACAAGAAGGAAAAACTGAAGGTAAAAAGTGCTCCGTATGTAATGAGGTAATCGTTGCACAGAAGACAGTAGCCAAAAAGGCTCACACTTATAAGGATGTAACTACAAAAGCCACCCTTTCAAAGGACGGTAAAACAGAAACAAAGTGTACAGTATGCGGTACTGTTTCAAAGACTACAGCTGTAAATAAAGTAAAATCCTTCAAGCTTTCTGCTACCACCTATACCTACAACGGAAAGACAAAAACGCCTTCCGTTACAGTCAAGGACAGTAAGGGTAACACTCTTAAGAAAGATGTAGATTACACTGTAACATATCCGAAGAAGAGAAAGTCCATCGGTAAATATACAGTAACCGTAACCCTCAAGGGTAAATACAGCGGTACGAAGAAGCTTACCTTCGAAATAGTACCCTCAAAGGCTACTCTCTCCAAAGTATCTGCAGGCAAAAAACAGCTTACAGCCGTCTGGGAGACAGTAAGCGGTGTAACAGGCTACGAGGTACAGTACTCCACCTCAAAGAAGTTCACAAAGAAAACAACCAAGACCGTTACAATCAAAAAGGCAAAGACCAAGAAGACTACTATCAAAAAGCTCAAGAAGGGTAAGAAGTATTTCGTAAGAGTCAGAGCCTATAAGACAGTAAACGGTAAGAAAATCTACGGTGCATACAGTTCAGTTAAAAATGTAAAGGTTAAATAATTCGGTAGGGGCGGATATTATCCGCCTCTGCTTTTTTTCTGAATCAAAGGAGCAGGTTCTTTGTGCTGATTCGCACAGCGGTAACCTGTCCCCTTGTGTGTCGCAGCATAGATGATTAATAAAACGAAAAACCATCATAAAAGCCTTTCAGCTAATATGATGGTTAAATTCATTTTATTGGAGAATCAATTCCATAACCTCATCGGCAGTATCTGCGATAAAGTCACAGGAGTGTGCCAGAAGGTCATCTTTATCTCTGAATCCCCATGTAACACCGATGCACTTAAGAGATGCATTGTGTGCTGTCTCTACGTCTACATCACTGTCACCGACATAAATAGTGTTGCTTATATCGGAAGACATTATTTCCATTGCCTTATAAACATTTACGGGTGCGGGCTTTCTTTCTTTCTCTTCGCTTACACCAAGCGCCACATCAAGAGAGGGAAAATAGTCCTTACAAAGGCCTTCAACAGCAGAATGAAGCTTATTGGAAACTACAGCTGTTTTAATTCCGAGTTCTTTGAGTTTTTCGAGTAAAGTGATAATACCCTCATAGGGAGCAGTATTGTCCGCCATATGTTCAAGGTAATGCTTTCTGAAAACATTAAGACATTTTTCCTGGGTTTCATCGTCTGTGCCTTTGGGAGTGGAACGCTCCATGAGCTTAATTACTCCGTTACCGATGAAGGAGCGTATTTCATCTCTGCTTCTTTCGGGAAAGGAAAATTCCCTTAAAGCGAAGTTTACTGCATTCATCAGGTCATCGAGTGTGTCCAGGAGTGTTCCGTCCAGATCAAATATTACAGCCTTATACATTATCTAACGGGTTTGGTGTGCCAGATGTCACGGGCATAGTCGTTGATAGCTCTGTCAGCTGCGAAACGGCCTGCACCTGCGATATTCATAAGGGACATACTGTTCCATTTTGCTCTGTCCTTCCATACCTCGTCGATCATCTTCTGCTTTGCTCTGTAATCTGCAAAGTCAGCAAGAACCATATAGGGATCGTGGTGGATAATGGTGTCACCGATTTCGGGGAACTGCTTACCGCCGAAGCCCATCTGAATGAATTCGATAACTCTTCTGAGTTCTGAATTGTTATTGAAGTAGTTGATGGGAGTATAGCCATTTTTCTGCATTTCCATAACTTCGGGAGTTTTCATACCGAAAAGGAACATATTTTCGTCGCCTACAGCTTCATTGATTTCTACGTTGGCACCGTCGAGAGTACCGAGAGTGAGAGCACCGTTAATCATAAGTTTCATATTACCTGTACCGCTTGCTTCTGTACCGGCAAGAGAAATCTGTTCACTGATATCTGCTGCGGGCATAAGCTTTTCAGCCATGGTAACATTGTAGTTTTCGAGGAATACTACCTTGAGTCTGCCCTTCATATCCGGATCGTTATTGATGAGATCTGCAAGAGCACAGATGAGAGAAATAATCTTCTTAGCTAAAAAGTAACCTGAAGCTGCCTTTGCACCGAAAATGTAGGTATGGGGAACATAATCGCCGTCGGGATTATCCTTGATTTCGAGATATCTTGCTACGATCTGTAAAGCGTTGAGGTGCTGACGCTTGTACTCGTGAAGACGCTTAACCTGTACGTCGAAAATAGAATTGGGGTCAAGCTCGACGCCTGTCTGCTTCTTTACATAATCGGCAAAGGCTTTTTTATTGCCGAGCTTGATTTTTTCGATTTTAGCGAGAACCTTTTTATCGTTTTTGAATTTGCGGAGCTTTTCGAGCTCATCACCGTCGTAAATAAAGCCGTCACCGATAAGCTCTGTGATATAAGCGGTAAGCTCAGGGTTAGCCTGGCAGAGCCATCTGCGGTGGGCGATACCGTTGGTAACATTTTTGAACTTGTCGGGAGTAATTCTGTAATAGTCGTTGAAAAGAGTATCCTTAAGAATCTGGCTGTGAAGTGCGGAAACACCGTTTACACTGTGACAGGCAGCTACGCAGAGGTTAGCCATTCTTACAGCACCGCCGGAGATGACAGCCATTTCCTCTACCTTGCCTGCATCGTGAGTTGTTTCCCAGATGTAGCTGCGGTATCTGTTGTCAATTTCCTTGATAATCTGATAAATACGGGGAAGAAGGCTTCTTACGAGGTCCTCGTGCCAGCATTCGAGAGCTTCCTTCATAACTGTGTGGTTAGTATAGGCAGCAGTTTTGGTAACGATGTTCCATGCATCATCCCAACCGTAGCCGCATTCGTCTAAAAGAATACGCATAAGCTCGGGGATAGACATAGTTGGATGAGTATCGTTGATATGGATAGCATTACATTCTGCGAAGTTTTCCATTGTACTGTGGTGACGCAGATGTCTGCTTACGATATCCTGTACGGAAGCGGAAACGAGGAAATACTGCTGCTTGAGACGGAGACTTTTGCCTTCTGCGTGGCCGTCTGAGGGGTAAAGAATCTTACTGATGACCTCAGCCATAGCCTGATTTTCCATAGCGAGCATATATTTACCCTGATCGAAGTACTGCATATTGAGAGAGGGAGCCTTACTCTTCCAGAGACGGAGAATAGAGATTGCCTTACCGTCCTTACCGCTTACATACATATCGTAGGGAACGGCAAGAATGTCAGTGGTGTTTCTGTATTCTACGCTGTGATAGTGGTTATCCCAGTTATCGATTACTTCACCGCCGAAGCGAACAGTAAAGGTATCCTTTTCTTTCGGTCTGAGCCATACCTCACCGCCGGGAAGCCAGAAATCGGGAAGCTCTGTCTGCCAGCCGTCGATAAGCTTCTGTTTGAAGATACCGCATTCGTAAAGGATGCTGTAGCCCATACCGTAGTAGCCCTGTGTAGCGAGACCATCGAGATAGCAGGCTGCGAGTCTGCCGAGACCGCCGTTACCGAGACCTGCATCGGGCTCACAGTCGTAGAGCTTGTCGAGCTTGATGCCCATATCCTTGAGAGCATCCTCGAAAACCTTGGTAAGGTTAAGGTTGTAAAGATTATTTTTAAGTGAACGTCCCATAAGGAATTCCATACTTAAATAGTAAATCTTCTTTGAGTCAGCATTACCCTTATCGGCTCTGAAATCACGGACACCGTCATGCATAAGGTCTCTTACGATAAGAGCGACAGCTTTGTAATACTGTTCATCGGTAGCTTCATCTACAGAAACACCGAAATAATGGGAAAGTTTTCCCGTTATTAATTCTTTTGCTTGTTTCTTTGTAAGTGAATAATTCATACAAAACCTCCAATTTGATATATCAAAAAACCTAATTTTTAAAATATTTATAGTTATTTTATACTAAAAATGAAGAAAATTCAATAGTAAAGGGAAAAATTTTAGCCTTTTAAAGTGAAAATATAGCAGAAAAGAGTTTTTATTTCTTAAATATAAAAATAAATCCTTCGGAAGAGAAGGAAAACAAGAAAAAAATTTTTTGACTTTACATAAACGGAACTTTATGGTATTATGTACGGGTATAAGAAGGTTCTGATTCCGGATTTTTTTAGGTTCAGATAAAGTAGTTCTCTTATATTTATTCAGTAAAAGTGAAAAAAACGGAGCAGTGTTACTACTGCGCATAATAAAAAAATACAGAGGGTTTAAAATATGAATAATGTCAGATACGTCAAAGAAAAAATTATTCTTTACTTTTTAAAAATATTTATCACACTTACCTTCAGCGGCGTTCTCTCACATGTATGGTTGGAGTTATATAATCAGAATATTCCTACACCTTTCTTCCGCCTGGGTAACTATTTGCTGAGCGTATTGTTTATTGTTATTTATGTGGCTTTTGTAAAGGTTTACGGCGGATTTATGGTTGGTACAGCTACTGTTGCTGATCTGGTTTTTTCTCAGATAATAGCAGTGGGCTTCCTTCAGGGAATATGCTATGTTATGTTCTCTATGCTCAGCTATAAGCTGATTTCTCCCGTTCCATTTATAATAATGTTTGTTGCTTTTTCTGTTTTTGCAGCTCTGTGGTGTTATTTCTCCGATTTTATATATTCCAGACTTCACAAGCCGAGAAAAACAGTGGTTGTTTACGGAAATATCGATTCTTATCTTTCTCTCAAGGGAATCAAAAGTATGGATAAACGCTTCAATGTGTTACATACTTATAATTACGAGAAAGTACCCCTTGAAGAGCTTTACAAAAAAATTGAAAATATAAATGCTGTTTTTCTCTGCGGTGTTCCTTCGGATTACAGAAACGAGGTAGTAAAGCACTGTATTGCCAAGGGAAAGGTTGCTTATGTCAAGCCGAAAATATCCGATACTATTATCAGCGGCGGAAGAACAATCCAGCTGATGAATGTTCCTGTTTACCGCTGTAAGAGAGCTGACGATTCAAATCTTATCTATCATCTCGTAAAAAGACTGGCAGACATTATTCTTTCACTTATCGCTATTATCATTTCCTCACCCTTTATGCTCGTTACAGCCATAGCAATCAAGGCTTATGACGGCGGTGATGTTTTTTACAGGCAGACACGTCTTACCACAAACGGTAAGGAATTTAAAATTTTAAAATTCAGAAGTATGATTCAGAACGCTGAGAAGGACGGTGTAGCGAGACTGGCGGGGGAAAACGATGACAGAATCACACCTGTTGGCAAAATCATCAGAAAGCTCCGTCTGGATGAGCTTCCTCAGCTTTTCAATATTTTCAAAGGCGATATGTCCTTTGTAGGCCCGAGACCCGAGAGACCTGAGATTGCTGCTCAGTATGAAAAGGATATGCCTGAGTTTGCTTTAAGATTACAGGTAAAGGCAGGTCTTACGGGTTATGCACAGGTTTACGGCAAATACAATACACCTCCCTACGATAAGGTACAGATGGATCTGATGTATGTGGCTAATCAGTCTCTTTTAGAGGATTTCAAGCTTATGCTTATGACCTTTAAAATTCTCTTTATCTCATCGAGCACTGAGGGTATCGACGAAAATCAGAAAACCGCACTCAGAGAAAGCGGCGAAGAAATAATTGATGAATAAAAACGGGGAAGGGAAACCTTCCCCATAATTGATATTTAAGTGAAAGGTTTAAGATTATGACTTCATTTACAGGAGAATATTTCACTACTGATTATTTTTACAGAAAAGAGGCTGAAAAGAAGACCCTGAGAAAAATAGGTGCTTTATGCGGTATTGCTCTTTTAGGTTATGTTCTCATTCAGAATGTTCTTGCTTTAGGTATACAGGCAGTCGGACTCTGGGATAAGTATACTACCGATAAGTTTTTTCAGAGCGGTGCTGACATATTTCTTACCTTTGCAGGTCTTCTTCTTCCTTTCAGTGTAATCAGCCGTATTATAAAAAAACATTCGGGAATACAGGATCCTCTTCTTTTCAGCCGTAAAGTAAGCAAGGGCGCCCTTGTCGGAGCGGTCGTTTCGGGTGTCGGACTGTGTATGGAGGCTAATCTGATTTCTTCCGTATTTATTACATTTATGGATGGCTTAGGCTTCAGTCTTACCTCTCCCGATGTTCCGATGGCACAGGGTTCATCAGGATTTTTCCTGAGCTTTGTGAGAGTTGCTGTGGTAGCAGCTATGGCTGAGGAGCTTTCCCTGCGTGGTTATGTTATGGGAAATCTGAAAAAATACGGAGATATTTTTGCTATAAGCGTCACGGCTGTTCTTTTCGCCATAATGCACGGAAATCTTATTCAGGCACCCTTTGCCCTTATTGCAGGCTTTGCTATCGGCTATTTTACCGTTAAAACGGGAACACTGTGGACAGGTATTCTCATTCACGGAGCGAATAATTTCATTTCTTTAGTTCTTTCGTATATTATGGAAATCGCAGGTCAGCAGGCCGGTGCTGCGGCAACTGCTCTGACTGTTTATGCTTTGGGTACGGCAGGTATTATCGGAACAGTTCTTTTCGTAAAGAAAAATAAAAACAATCCTCTTTTCAGCGGGGATACGGTGCTGAGTCCGGGGGAAAAGATAAGCGGTTTTTTCTTCAATATACCTATGGTACTTGCTTTTCTTCTTATGCTTTATGTCACTTCAAATTATGTTACATTCGGAAGGTAAAAAATGAAAGACAGAGAATATATGAGTCTCGCGCTCTCTCTTGCGCAGAAAGCAGGTGAAAGTGGAGATGTGCCCGTGGGTGCAGTTATAGTTCACGGGAATAAAATCATCGGACAGGGTTATAATAAAAGGGAGCAAGAGAAAAACTCGCTTCTTCATGCGGAAATCTGTGCAATAAATGAAGCCTGTGAGACCCTTTCCTCCTGGCGGCTTACGGATGCAGTGATGTATGTCACTATGGAGCCTTGCCCCATGTGTGCGGGCGCCATCATCAATTCCCGCATCGGAAGAGTAGTTTTCGGAGCTTACGATGAAAAGGGCGGATGCTTCGGCTCACTGGATAATTTCGCAGAAAAAGGCTTTAATCATAAGCCTCATATAATCGGAGGTTTTATGGAGAAAGAGTGTGCTTCTGTTCTCAGAGAATTTTTTGTCGAAAAAAGGTAAAAAAAGAAAAAAATAATTTTTTCAAAAAAACTATTGACAAACTTAAAGTCTTATGATATATTATTCAAGCGTTGTGGACAGCGGAATGTAAACAGCGACGAATATGTGGCGGTATAGCTCAGTTGGCTAGAGTACTCGGTTCATACCCGATTGGTCGTAGGTTCGAATCCCACTGCCGCTACCAGTTTTACAATAAAGAGTGTTGGAAACGCGATCCATCCTCTTTTACATATATGGCCCGGTGGTCAAGCGGTTAAGACACCGCCCTTTCACGGCGGTAACACGGGTTCGATTCCCGTCCGGGTCACCACAAAACCTCGTTCTCTGAACGAGGTTTTTCATTTATTTTACAGTATCATTTTATTCTTTCAGGACAAACTATTTATGAGGCAACAGCCTTATTAAATCAAAGGAGTTTATCTGAAATGGCAAAGAACAAAAATAATCAACCTCAGAATAAAAGTAAAAACAGTCAGAAATACCGTTTAAAGGATCAGAATTTACCAACACCTGATAAATCTGCTGATCCTCCTCAGCCTCAGGGTAAAAACGAAAACAAAGAATTCTGATTTCTCCGCTTCGGCGGAGTTTTTCTTTTTGTAAATTTTTGTTCATTGACTTAAGAGGTGTATTATGGTAAAATAGTGCCACTTAAAAAGCTTACTTCTTATTTTTGATATATATAAAGACAAATATTTGCTTAAAGGAGTGTCATATCTCCTTTTTATTGTGTTTGTCTTCGGAGGATAAATGGAAACAATCGATTTGATAATGGATAAAATAAGGGAGTTTTTCGAAAAGATAAACTCCATTTCTTTTCTTAACAGAACACCCAGTAAAAAGTTCATAATAACGGCCTTTACTGTTATTATTTTACTTATCGGAGTTTTTTCTGCCGTTACGGTTATCAGTGAAAGCAGAGGAAATGAGGATGAAACCACGGAAGCTGATAACACACAGGCAGTGGCTTCTGCCGTGGAGGAAAAGGACCTGCAGGAAATAAAGGGAAACTTTCTTTTCGTTCTTACACAGGACGGAAACAAAAAAATAGAGCTTCTCTCTCTTGTAAGGCTTGACTCAGCAAACAAAAATGTCGCTGTATCTTTCGTAAACCCTGAGGAAAAGGCGAGTGTAAACGGTTTTTTAGGCACCTTGCAGGAGCATCTGGAAAACGGTGGAATCAATGAGCTGATGTGGAGTGTAGGCGAGCTTTACGATATAAGCATAGAGAGATATGTTATCGGTGATGAGCAGAATTTCATCGACTTTATGAAAAATTTAGGTGAAATGGAAATGAACATAACCGAGAAGGTAACCTATACTCACAGAGGCATCCCGATTATAATCGAAGAGGGTATACAGAAGCTGTCAGCTGACATAATGCTGAAATATTTCGTATATCTCTGCGATAATTATGAAACTGCTCCCGAAAAATTAGTGGAGGCTATGATTATCTACGGAAAAAAGATGTTTGACAGTGAGGATGACAGCGTTCTCGATGAAAGTTTCGGTAAAATGATAAAGCAGTTCAGTACGGATATTTCTGTAGTTGATTTTACTAATTACCGTAAGGCAGTAAAAAATCTCGCTTCCTCGGAAAATCATATCGAAATATCCATAGAAGCTGACCCGATGAATCTTAAATAACTCTTGACAAGATTAGCTTAAGGGTGTTATAATCACCGTAACAAAAGAATATTACCGGGGGTGCTGATGGCAAATCGGCTGAGATTATACCCATAACCTGATGCGGATAATACCGACGTAGGGAGAGTAAAGATAAATTTTCAGCACCACCGTTTTTATGCGGTGGTGTTTTCTGTTTCTTGCCGGCAGAAACAGAAGGTCTTTTAAAATCAGTCCTGAATATTCTTATGTTAAATAAAAAAATAAGGAGATATTATTATGACTGTTAGTGCGGCTATTCAGATTCTGCCCAAGGCAGAAAACGACGAGGAGCTTATAAGAATCGTTGATGAGGTAATTGCATATATTGCCTCGCAGGGATTAAATTATTATGTAGGACCCTTCGAAACCACAGTTGAAGGGGAGGATTACGGACAGATTATGGACATTATTTCCGAATGCAGTAAGGTCGCTGTAAAAGCGGGCGCACCGGAGGTGTCTGCTTATATTAAAACTGTCTGGAAACCGGAAGGCGGTGTGCTGACAATTGACAAAAAAGTTTCAAAGCATCATAAATAAGGCTGCACCTTTTATTTCTCTGACAGTTATAGTTCTTTTGTGGCTGACAGTGAGCGAAGGGGGACTGATACCGGGATATATGCTTCCGTCACCTGTAGAGGTAATAAAAGCATTTGTAAAGGAATTTCCCGTTCTTGCCGCACATTCTGCCGTAACACTGCAGGAGGCTGTTTACGGTCTTCTGATAGGTACGGGACTTGGCTTTATTTTTGCGGTTCTGATGGACAGATTTTCTTTCCTTTATAAAGGACTGTATCCCATATTGGTAATAAGTCAGACTATACCGACTATTGCTATTGCTCCGGTGCTTGTTTTATGGATGGGTTTTTCTATGGCACCGAAAATAACATTAGTGGTTATTACTACCTTCTTTCCCATAACTGTTTCCCTTTTAGACGGCTTTAAAAGTGTTTCTGCCGACGAAATCAATCTTCTCAGAAGCATGGGGGCGGGGAATGTGAAGATTTTCCGTCACATCAAATTTCCGGCTTCTCTCGAGCAGTTTTTTTCGGGACTTAAGGTTTCTGCATCCTATGCTGTAGTAGGTGCCGTTATCTCTGAATGGCTCGGAGGATTTGAGGGTCTCGGTGTTTATATGACCAGAGTAAAGAAGGCATATGCTTTCGATAAAATGTTTGCAGTTATAATTCTTATCTCCGCAGTTTCGCTTCTTCTTATGGGTGTGGTAGCTTTTCTGAAATGGCTCAGTATGCCCCATAAAAGAAAGAAATACAGATAAAGAAAGAGATGATAATAATGAAAAAAATATTTGCAGTATTACTTGCATTCATACTTCTTTTTTCTCTTACAGCCTGTGGCGGAAAAGAGAATGAGGAGCTTACAGAAATAGTTCTCTGTCTCGACTGGACACCTAATACCAATCATACAGGCTTTTATGTAGCTGACTCTCTCGGCTACTATGAAGAGGAAGGATTAAAAATAAAAGTAGTTCAGCCTCCTGAGGACGGTGCAGAGATTATGACTGCATCGGGGCAGGCTCAGTTCGGCATTTCTTTTCAGGATTTACTTGCAGCCGCATTCGCTCTCGATGAACCCCTGGAGATAACTGCTGTAGCTGCTGTTTTACAGCATAATACTTCGGGTATTATATCGAGAAAAGGCGAGGGGATGGATACTCCTGCAGGTCTCGAAAATAAAAGGTATTCTACCTGGAACAGTCCCATTGAACTGAAAATGGTAGAACATCTGATGAAAAAAAGCGGAGCAGATTACGGAAAGCTCAGTCTCGTTCCCAGCGTAACCAATGAAGCTGAGGCACTGCGTAACGGTGATATTGACGCAGTATGGATTTATTACGGATGGGCAGGAATAGCATGTGAGAATGCAGAGCTCGACTTTGACTATTTCAATATGACTGATATGGAAGCAACCTTTGATTACTACACGCCTGTAATAGTCGGAAACAATGCTTTCCTCGAGGAAAATCCCGACGTAGCAAAGGCTTTTTTACGTGCTACTGAAAAGGGCTACAGATATGCAGTTGAGAATCCTGAAGAGGCTGCACAGATTCTTATAAAGGGCGATACTACAGGCTCTCTTACGGGAAGTGAGGAGCTTGTGACCGAGAGTCAGAAGTGGATGGCTTCACAGTATATAGCTGACAGTGAAAAGTGGGGATATATCGAAAAAGACAGATGGAACGCTTTTTACGGTTGGCTTTACGGGGAAGGTCTCGTAGATAAAGATATTACCGATAAAGGCTTTTCCAATAATTTTTTAGGGTGATTTAATTGAGTTTGCTTAAGGCTGAAAATATAGGTGTGAGTTTCGAAGGAGAAAAGATAATAGAAAATGTTTCTCTTTTTCTCAATGAGGGCGAAACCGTTTCTCTTTTAGGAGTGAGCGGAGGAGGAAAGACTACTCTTTTTAATGTTCTGTCAGGTCTTCTGACTCCCGATGAGGGCAAGGTTTATCTTGACGGTGAGGACATAACCGATAAGGCGGGAAAAATCAGCTATATGCTTCAGAAGGATTTGCTTCTGCCTCATAAAAAGGTGACGGATAATGCTGCTTTACCTCTCATCATCAGAGGAGAAAATAAAAAAGAAGCCCGAAGAAAGGTAGAAAGTCACCTGAAGGAATTCGGTCTCAATGGCACTGAGAATAAATATCCGCATCAGCTTTCGGGCGGTATGAGACAGAGAGTAGCCTTCTTAAGAACTTATCTTGCTTCGGAAAAGGCAGCTCTTCTGGATGAGCCTTTTTCTGCACTGGACAGTATAACCAAAAGCTCAATTCACCGTTGGTTCTTATCCGTAATGGCTGAAATAAACCTCTCGGTGCTTTTTGTCACTCATGATATTGATGAAGCTGTTCTGCTTTCAGACAGAATTTACATTCTCGCCGGAAAGCCGGGACACATAACTGATGAGATAATCATAAATCTACCCGGGAAAAAGTCTGAAAGAAATTCCTTAAGCAAAGAGTTTATTGCTTATAAGGAAGAGATAATAAGAAAAATAGGCGTTATATGAGAAAAACAGGTGCCGAAAATCGGTACCTGTTTTCAGTTTTTGTGATTGTTTATCCACATAAGAATGTCGTCGTATTTCATTTCGCTTTTCGCTACCGAAAGACCAAGATTTATCAGCTCCGCCTGAGTATAATTGATTTTTATATCGTTGATATTAAGCGTTAAAAGCATTACTAAAACACCTATTCTCTTGTTTCCGTCTGTAAAACAATGGTTATTTATAAGTGAAAAGGCGAGTCGGGCAGATTTTTCTTCTACAGTAGGATATATTTCTTCACCATTAAAGCTGTTCATAGCACTGAAAACTGCCGATTCCAATAAGTTGTTATCCCGTATCCCAAAACTTCCGCCTGTCCGTGAAATGAGTTTTTCGTGAAGCTTTATTATTTCATCAATATTTAATAATATCATTTCGCCAGCTCCAGAAATGCTTCCAAATTTTCATCAATTAATCTGTCAGCGGCAGAATTGATTTTTTGTTTTCTCATCTCCAGAGAAGCAGAGACGGAATCATACTCATCGAAATCTACAATGATATAACGTGGTTTATTATTTTTGAGAATCACTGCCATTCCTTCTTTATCTACAAGCTTCACTACCTTTGAAAAATTTTGGTTAGCATCAGTCATAGATATTAAATTTTCTGTATTTATCATCATAAGTATCACCTCACAGATATTATATACTAAAAATAGGATGAAATCAACCTATATTCTAAAAGTTATTTTCTAAAATTTCTCTTAATCACTTGAAAAGAAAGGAAATTCATAGTAGAATTAAGGAGTATGGAAAAACAATATTTTTGAAAGGAATGATTTTCAATGAACAGTGCTTACAAAGCATTTTCCAGAGTTTATCAGCAGACCTTCAGAGTTGCTATGTGCGCATTCAACTGGGAAGAGCCCGAAATGCTTGAAGGCCCCGGAGCTATCCGCCGTCTCCCCGCATTTATTAAAAGTAAAGGACTTAAAAAGGTTCTTATCGTAACAGATAAGGGTCTTATGGGTATCGGCCTTCTTAATTCTCTTTTCGAGGAAATGGCTAAGGCAGGCGTGGACTATGTAGTTTACGACGGTACACAGCCCAACCCCTCCATCGAAAACATCGAGGATGCAAGAAAGCTTTACATTGACAACGGCTGTCAGGGCGTTATCGCATTCGGCGGCGGTTCACCTATGGACTGTGCAAAGGCAGCAGCAGCCAGAGTTTCAAATCCGAAGATTCCCGTAAAGAAGATGCGCGGTGTTCTCAAGCTCGTACATAAGCTTCCCCCTCTCTTCGCAGTTCCTACCACAGCAGGTACAGGTTCAGAAACCACTCTTGCCGCTGTAGTTACAGATACTGCAACTCACGAAAAGAATGCTATCAATGACCCGAGACTCCGTCCCAAGTATGCAGTTCTTGACCCTGAGCTTACAGTAGGTCTTCCTCCTCACATTACCTCTACCACAGGTATGGATGCTCTTACACACGCTGTAGAAGCATACATCGGTAAGAGTAATGTAAAGTCAACTATTGACTACGCTGAAAAAGCTACAAAGATGATTTTCGAAAACATCGAAAAGGTTTACGAAAACGGTAAGGATGTAGATGCAAGAAATGCAATGCTCAAGGCTTCCTTCTATGCAGGTCAGGCATTTACCAGAGCTTATGTAGGTTATGTTCATGCTATCGCTCATAACCTCGGCGGTCACTATAATGTACCTCACGGTCTGGCTAATGCTATTATTCTTCCTTATGTTCTCGAATACTACGGTGAAACTGCTCATGCAGCTCTTGCTAAACTCGCAGTTATCGCAGGAGTTAAAACAAACGGAACAGATAAGGAAAAGGCAGAAGCATTTATTGAGGCTATCAAGACTCTCAATAAGAATATGAACATTCCCGACGGCTTCGATATGATTCAGGAAAAGGATATTCCCGTTATCGTAAAGAGAGCTCTTAAGGAAGGCAATCCTCTTTATCCCGTACCGAAGATTATGGATGAAGCAGATTGCGAGGCAGTAATCAGAAGAATGATGAAATAATTTTAATGGGGCGGCATATTTTTGTTCGCCCCTTTTTTAAAGGAGATATTTTTATGGAAAAGACAAGACAGATTTTTAAGGGGCTGACTGCTGTTTTAATGGTAACAGTTCTTTTAGCCTGTATGCTGCCTACAGCTCTGGCCGGTTTCGAGGACGAAATTTTTCAAAGTAACGGCTACTATTACAGCTTAAATGCAGATAAGACGGTAATGATCCACGGATACAGCGGTAAATCCAAAAACATTACTATTCCTTCAAAGCTTGACGGAAAGAAGGTAACTGCCATAGGCGAGTCTCTCGGTTATCTCGAAGTAGAAACAGTTAAGATTCCTGCAGGCATTACACTTATCGATGGTGGCTCTTTTACCGGTGCACCGAAGCTTAAGGCATTCACCGCAGATGAAGAAAATGAGAGCTATATTACAGTAAACGGAATCATTTATTCCAAGGATAAAAAAGAAATCGTCAAGTATCCTATGGCAAAGGAAGGAACCGAATACTCAGTTCCTTCAGGTACAGAGGTAATCGGCGCATTGGCATTTTACGGCTGTAAGAGTCTCGTTAAAATTAATCTTCCCGATTCCGTAAAAGAAGTAGGTGCCTCTGCTTTTTCTCTCAGCGGAATCAGAACCATAGCAGTTCCCTACGGTGTAAAGGAAATCGGCTTCAATGCATTCAGCACCTGTGAAGCCCTTACTGAAGTTACTCTTCCCGGAACATTAACAGTAATAAATATGTTCGCTTTCGACAACTGTACAAGCCTTAAAAAGATTAACTTCCTCGGCAGTGAAGCTCAGTGGAAGAATGTGAAAATCGATTCATATAACAGCTCACTTGAAGCTGCACAGGTGAGCTTCGTCGAGGGTGCAGGTGCAGTTAAAACAGTAAAGGCTTCAGGTATAAAGGAAACCTCGATAAAGTTCAGCTGGTCAAAGATAGCCGATGCTGCAGGCTACAGGGTAGAGCTTTACAAGGGCAAAAAGCTCGAAAAGACAGTATATACAACCAAAACATCATATACCTTCAAAAAGCTCAAGAAGGGTACAACCTACAAGGTAAAGGTTACAGCCTATAAGAATGTAAACGGAGGTAAGGCTTACGGTGAGGGAAAGGCTCTCTCAGCTTCAACAAAGGTAGCAAAAGTAACCCTCAGCAGTGTTAAATCTGCCAAGACTAAGCAGATGAATGTGGCATGGAAGACAGTAAGCGGTGCAAACGGTTATAAAGTAACTTACTCTACATCAAAGAAATTCACTAAAAAGACAACTAAAACCGTAACAGTCAAAAAGCAGAAGACAAAGAAAACTACTATCAAAAAGCTTAAAAAGGGCAAGACCTACTATGTAAAGGTTGCAGCCTATAAGACAGTGAACGGTAAAAACGTATTCGGCGCAAACAGTGCCGTTAAGACAGTAAAAATTAAATAAGAGCAGAAACCCTCCGATACGGTTCGTTCCGTGACGGAGGGTTTCTTTTTTTAAAGAGATTACATTTTCTCGAAATCTGATGCAGGATGTTTACAGAGAGGACAGGTGAAGTCATCGGGTAATTCCTCGCCCTCATAAACATAACCGCAGATTTTGCATACATAGCCTTTCTTTTCTTTAGGCTGCGGCTTCGGTTTTACGTTAGCGTGATAATAGGCATAGGTCATGCTTTCTTTATCGTTAAGCACCTTTGATTCGGTAACCTTGCAGATAAACATAGTGTGAGTTTCGAATTCTACCGTGGACTCTACCTCTAAGGAAAGGAAGGAGTTGATGAAGAAATTCAGATAAGCGATACCGTTTTCGCTGCGGCTGACACTCATTCCGTCCATTTTATCCTTGTCTCTTCCGCTGACGAAGCCGAACCATTCGAAAATACCGAAGGGTGCATCGTTGCTTAAGCAGTTGACATTCATTTTTCCTGTCTTGACGATAAAATCGTGGGTATAGTTATCCTTGTTTACCGTAACAGCTACTCTGAGGGGATTGCTTGTAAGCTGAGAAACGGTATTTACGATACATCCGTTTTCCTTTTCTCCGTCTTTTACTGTGAGAACATAAAGTCCGTAGCCAATTTTAAATAATGCTGTGGGGTCTGTTTTTCCGCTCATATTTTTTCCTCCTTTTTGTTTTCCGAGTTTATAATAACATATTTTTCCTCATTTATAAATAGTTTATGTAAAAAATCCGTCTGAAAATTCAATCGGACGGATTTTACGGAGGATTATTTTATCTGAATTTTTCCATTTCTACAGTAACGCTGAAAAGGTCACCGTTTATTTCGATTCTGAGACTGCCGTTCTGCAGAGTACAGAGATTTTCCGCTATGGAAAGTCCGAGACCGTTTCCTTCGGTGGTTCTCGACTGTTCACCTCGAACGAAACGTTCCTTTAATTCATCAGCACTGATGTTAAGAGGTGCGGCAGAGATGTTTTTGATGTTAATGATACCCTTACCGTTTCTTTCATAGACGGTGATGTATACACGGGTATTTTCGAGAGCATATTTTTTTACATTCACGAAAAGGTTTTCCAGTACTCTGTAAATATGCTTGCTGTCTGCTTTTACCGTAATATCTTTTTCGGGAATGGAAAGGATTAAATCGAGCCTTTTTTCATTGAAGCTGTCCTCGAATTCACCGAGAAGCTGACCGATAAGCTCTTTACAGCTTACGCACACGAAATCTACAGATAAAGCACCTGCCGAAGCCTTGGACGCTTCTACCAGATCCTCGATAAGCACCTTGAGTCTGTCACTTTTTTCGCTGAGCACCTGCAGATAAGAAAGAGCCGTTTCATCGGTAATGTCGCATTTTTTCATCAGATCCACATAGTTGATTATGCTTGTAAGGGGAGTTTTCAGATCGTGGGATACGTTGGTGATAAGCTCTGTCTTTGTCTTTTCCTGTTTGACCGCTTCGTCTACCGCGGCTTTTATGCCCTCGGAGAGGCACTGGAGATTTTCTGCGGGAAGATAAAGATAATCGGGAAGAGCATTTTTATTGATTTCTATGTCTGTGTTACCCTCGTGCATTTCTTTGATGACGGAGAAGAGCTTATCCACACCGCCTACGAAACGCAGACCTCTGTAAACTATGTAAAGGTCGAAGAGGAACAGAACGATTATCACCATAATGCTCACTTCCCATATTTCCGATGCCGCGAAGAGAAAAGTTGCACCGCCAACAATGATATTAATAGCTATCATTATCGCAGTTCGGATAAGAACAGTCTTTTTCAGCTCTTTGGTGTAAAGAAGCTTCTCATTTATATAACCTTTGATTTTTCTGCCGTACTTCATCAACTTTCTTATGCACCATACGATGAAGATATTCTTTAAAAGACTACGGTTTTTGATGTGTCTGACAAGATAGAGAATAAGGTCAAGACAGATAAGGAAGAAGACTATGACTAAAACCAGAAGGCATAAGCCGACGGTTTTCTTCATCATTGTATCTATATACACCTCAAGGAAATAGTATATTCCGCAGCCGCACAGGAAGCCGAGTCCACCGTCGAGTGCTATTCTGATTTCGGGGAAAACCTTGTCGCTTTTATAAAGATGAATTTCATTACTGCCTTTTCTCTTACCCGTGATAGCTATAAGATAAAAAATGCAGATAAGAAGGAGAGTGCCGAGTATTCCGCAGGTGAAAGCGCAGTCGAGAATAATTTCCTCAGCCTTTTCGATATTACCTCTGAGTGAGGCAAAATGGCAGGACTCATATTCTGCGTTTTTATCGAAGCCGATATAAAGCTCTATATCATTGACTGTGATTCTGTTCGGCTGAACAAGTGATGCCGATACTCTTGTGGTTTCGGGAACATATACAGCTTCACCGTTTTCGTCGGTGTATACCGTACCGGAAAGAGTAGTCGGTACAGCAATAGTTGGTGTAGTATCAGGCAGAGTAGTGGTAGTCATTAAATAGGCATGGTCCTCATCCTGATAAGCATATCTGTTATCGATAAACCAGTCAAGATACGTATCACTGTAATACATTCCGTCAGAAAGATATATGCTTCCGTCCTGACTGTAGGAATAGGTGCCGAGCTTTCCTAAGTAATCGGTTATTTTCTTTTTATCGGTTTTACCGTCGAAGCCTTCTATATTGGTAATATATCTGCCTTCAGTATCACGGATGAAGTATTTCACCGACCCTGCATGCTCTTTGATTCTCTTTTCACTTTCGAGATACTGTTCGTAGAATTCCTCATAGGAGGAGTAAAAGCTTTGTACCGCACCTAAGTCAATCAGCTTATTTTTAAGGGCTTCCGTGTCTACGGTAAAGGCATAGTAGCCGGGATAATATGTGGCTATAATGTTTATATTGTCATCGTCAAAAACAAACTGTGTTTTATCGTTGTGAAACACATTATCGTACTTTATGTTTTTGAAATCCTCGGAAACAGAAAGGGGAAGAACGGGCTCTGTAACTATACCTTCAAGGTTACGGTAATAAAAATCATCGAAGCCGCTGTAGCCGCCTTCATAGGTATTAGTGTCACCGTTTTCTCCTGTGTAGTAGGTACCTGTAATTTTGATAATTCCCATATTATAAAGACTTGCAAACTCCCGAAAATGTTTGGAAGCTGCATAAATCACTCTGTCCTTATAAAAATCTGTCTCTTTATCGAGGTTTTCGTTATATTCCTTCAGCCTTTTCTTATAATCATCCTTCGTGCCGTTTCCGAAGCTGGTCATCTTCGTTTCCAGAAAGCCTAAAAGCAAAGAATAGCCGTTGCGGAAGGTCGTATACGTCCATTCGTTTTTGTCTATGTCTAACAGCTCATAATTTACCGCATCGCTGAAATTCACATAAACAAGACCGTTATCCTCTGCAGTCTTTAAGGCATCGAGCGCCTTAAAGGTAATCCCGCTTATACACAGAAGACATATCAGCATCGCTATTATTCTTTTAAATGTATCTCTTTTATATTTTTTCAATTCTGTATCCAATTCCCCACACCACCTTAATATATTTTGGATTTTTAGTGTCAATTTCTATTTTTTCTCTTATTCGTCTGATGTGTACCGTTACGGTTTTTTCCGTGGAGAAGGCGTTTTCATTCCATACGTTTTCGTAAATCTGATTTGAAGAGAGAGTCTTGTCCATATTAATCATCATATATTCCATAATTTTATACTCCGTAGCCGTAAGTCTGACCTCCTCACCGTCCAGAGTGACCTTTTTAGCTTCAAGGTCAATGGAAAGACCGCCCGTGGTAAGTACATTTTCTTTTTTTACCACTGAACCCAGAGAAACATATCTTCTTATCTGACTTTTCACTCTCGCACATAATTCGAGAGGACTGAAGGGCTTGGTAACGTAATCGTCACCGCCGAAGCCGAGGCCCGCTATCTTGTCCGTGTCCTCACTTTTAGCAGAAAGGAAGATAATAGGAACATTACTTCTCTCTCTGATTTTAAGTGTGGCGTTTATTCCGTCCATAACAGGCATCATCACATCCATAATAATGCAGTGTATCTCTTCCTTTTTTGCTATTTCCACAGCCTGTCTGCCGTTAAGCGCCTTCACGGTTTCGTAGCCTTCCGCATTAAGATAAATTTCTATTGAGCGTACAATCGCCTCGTCATCGTCACATACTAAAACTCTGCACATAAAATACCTCTCCTTTCACGGTACGGTTATATCATAAATTATCCTCATTAAAACTTACGAAAGTAATTATAACAAATTTATTACAAATATAAGAGCAGATAACAGATTTATATTTTACCTGAAAAAAGCAAATAAATAAAGCAAAAAATGAGCAAACTATTAAAGATTAAGTAAAAAACGGAAAATACTTGAAATTTTTTCAGTTTTTTTGTATGATATAGAATAGCGAAGTTTTTTAAATTATTAAAAAGAAAATTTTGACCTTTAAAAAAATATGAACAGAGGTGGTATTTTGAAAGTACAATTTACAGAAACAATCCTTCGTGATGCCAACCAGTCACTTATCGCCACAAGAATGGGCTTCGAAGAATTTGAACCTATTCTTTCCGAGCTTGATAAGGCAGGTTACTATTCACTCGAATGCTGGGGCGGTGCAACCTTCGACTCCTGTCTTCGTTATCTCAATGAAGATCCCTGGGAAAGACTCAGAAAAATCCGTAAGGCTTGCCCCAACACAAAGCTCCAGATGCTTCTCAGAGGACAGAATCTCTTAGGCTACAAGCACTATCCCGATGATGTGGTACGTGCCTTCATCAGAAAGAGCGTAGAAAACGGCATCGACATCATCCGTATTTTTGACGCACTTAATGACCTTCGTAATATCGAGGTAGCAGTAGATGAAACTCTTAAATGCGGTGCTCATCCCTCAGGTACCATCTGCTACACACTTTCTCCCATCCATAATCTCGAGAATTATGTAAAGCTCGCTAAGGATATGGAAAAAATGGGTGTGCTTTCCATATGTATTAAGGATATGGCAGGTATTATGGGTCCTCAGGAGGCTTACGATCTCGTTAAGGCTATCAAAGCTGAGGTAAAGCTTCCCGTTATCGTTCACACACACTCTACCACAGGTCTTGGCGCTCTCACTCTTCAGAAGGCAGTCGAGGCAGGTGCAGATGTAATTGACACAGCTATTTCCTGTTTCTCAGGCGGTACATCACAGCCTCCTACGGAAACTCTCGTTTATGCTTTACAGCAGCAGGGCTACGAAGTGGATGTAAAGATGGATTCACTTAAGAAAATCAACGATTTCTTCAAGCCCGTAAGAGCCAAGGCCCTCGAAAGCGGTCTTCTCAATCCTGTAGTTTTAGCTACAGACACAGACGCTCTCCTTTATCAGGTTCCCGGCGGTATGCTTTCTAACCTTGTGGCTCAGCTTACAGCTGCAGGCAAGCTCGATAAATTCGAAGAAGTTCTTCTCGAAGTACCCAGAGTACGTAAGGATCTCGGTTATCCTCCTCTCGTTACTCCTTTAAGTCAGATGGTAGGCGTTCAGGCTACATCAAACGTTCTTAACGGTGAAAGATACAAGAACATCTCAAAGGAAATCAGAAACTATTTCTTCGGCTTCTACGGCAAGGCTCCCGGTGAGGTTGATAAGGATCTCGCTGAAAAGATTCTCGGCGGCGAAACACCTGTTACCTGCCGCTTCGCTGACACTCTTGAGCCCTATTTCGAAAAGGCTAAGGAAGAAATCGGTGCCAAGGCAAAGAGCGACGAGGATGTACTTTCTTACATTGCATTCCCCACACAGGCTGAAGCTTTCTTTGATAAGCGTGACGAAAAAGTAAAGAACACCTTTAAATACACCATCAGAGAAGTATAAGGAGAGGCTGAAATGGATTTAATGAACTTATTCTTATCCGTCGGTGTTATCGGCGGTGCAGACGGTCCCACAGCCGTTTTTGTATCGGGTCTTCCTCTCCCTGCTCTTACGGTAACAGTTTTTGCCGTTGCCTTCGTTATTTATGTTTACATTGCTAAGGCAATCTCCGCAAAAAAATCTCCCTTAGCTGAAGCAGTAACAGCAGCACCTGCACCCGCAGCTCCTGCCGCAGCTGTTTACACAGGCCCCGTTCTCACAGGAGTGGAGGAAAAGGAAGCAGCTGTTATTATGGCTATCGTTTCCGATAAAACAGGAATACCACTCGAAAAACTCAGATTCGATTCTATCAAACTTTTGGAGGATAAATAATTATGAAGTATGTAGTTAATTTAAACGGAAAAAATTACGAAGTAGAAGTTACAGAGCAGGAAGCAGTCGTAACAAATATTACAGCCGCTGCTGCCGCTCCCGTACAGGCTCCCGTAGCCGCTCCAGCCGCTCCAGCAGCTCCTGCTGCTCCTTCCGCTCCCTCTGCCGCAGGCACAAATATCCCCTCTCCCATGCCCGGTACCATTCTCGGTGTAAACGTAGCAGTAGGACAGGCTGTTAAATCAGGTGATGTTCTCATCGTTCTCGAAGCTATGAAAATGGAAAACGACATCGTTGCTCCCTGCGACGGTACCGTTAAGCAGATTTTAGTTTCCAAAGGTACTACAGTAAACACTGACGACATTCTTGTTGTTATCTGATGACGGAGGTATCGTTAAATGGGCGTATTACTTGAAAACTTTACCACCGTTACCTTCCCGCAGATAGCGATGTGGATCATAGGTGCCTTACTTATTTTCCTTGCTATCAAAAAGGAAATGGAGCCCTCTCTTCTTTTACCTATGGGCTTTGGTGCTATCCTTATTAACCTTCCCAACTCAGGTGCAAAGCACATCATCGATGTTCTTTTCAGAGTAGGTGTTGACAATGAATTCGGTGAGCTTATGCCCCTTATTCTTTTCATCGGTATCGGTGCCATGATTGACTTCACACCTCTTCTTACCAATCCGAAGCTTATGCTCTTCGGTGCGGCGGCACAGTTCGGCATCTTCTTTACTCTCTGTCTTGCCTCACTTTTAGGCTTCGACATCAAGGATGCCGCCTCAATCGGTATCATCGGTGCGGCAGACGGCCCCACAGCCATCGCCGTTTCCATGGAGCTCGAATCAAAGTATGTGGGTGCTATTATGGTTGCCGCATATTCCTATATGGCTCTCGTTCCTCTGGTACAGCCTCCCATTATCAAGCTCTGCACCACAAAGAAGGAGCGTCTTATCCGTATGGACAACACAGCAGGCAAGGCTCCATCTAAGATGACCAAGATTCTTTTCCCCATCGTTGTTACAGTTATTGTCGGCCTTGTTGCCCCTGACGCAGTTGCCCTTATCGGCTTCCTTATGTTCGGTAACCTTATCCGTGAATGCGGTGTTCTTAACTCCCTTTCCGAAACTGCACAGAAGGTGCTTGCAAATCTCGTTACAATTTTCCTCGGTATTACCATTTCAGCACGTATGCGTGCAGAAGAATTCCTTACCGTGGATACCTTACTTATCATCGGTCTCGGCCTTTTCGCATTTATCTTCGATACCTTCGCAGGTGTTATGCTCGCCAAGGTTATGAACATTTTCTCAAAGAAAAAAATCAATCCCATGATCGGTGCCGCAGGTATTTCTGCCTTCCCCATGTCAGCCCGTGTCGTTCATAAGCTCGGTCTCGAGGAGGATAACCAGAACTTCCTTCTTATGCACTCCATCGGTGTTAACGTTTCAGGCCAGATCGCTTCAGTTATCGCCGGCGGTCTTATTCTTACATTCTTCAGCTGATCAAGGAGGTAAATTAATATGAACTTTACAATTGATTTTGAAGCCTTCCTTGCCTCTCTCCCCTATATGGGTAAGGGTATGCTCGGTATTTTTGTAGTAACTGCAGTTATCGTTGTTTTCGTAAATGCACTTAACAACCTACCCGAAAAGAAGGAAAAAGAAGATAAATAATTCAAAAGAGGCTTTCCTCTGCGGGTAGCCTCTTTTTTTCAAAGTAATTTTATTTTAAGGAGGTAATATAATGCTTACAGCAAATATTCTTTCAATGAAAATGCCCTTGAGTGAGGCTCTTGCCGTTTCACTTATCGGTATTACAGTAGTTATGGTCATTCTGGCCATCATAGCCTGTCTCATCCTTCTGGTTTCCAAAGCCATCAGGGCAATAGAGGCCAAAGCCGCTTCAGCCGGGCCTGCTGCACCTGCACCTTCTCAGGTCACTCCTGCGGCACAGAAGACAACCGCAGGTCAGGTAGAGCTTATTGACACCGACGAGAAAAGCGCCGCTGTTATTATGGCCATCGTTAGTAAAAAAAGCGGTATCCCTCTTGAAAGACTTTCATTCAGATCCATAAAGCTTATTGAAGACGAAAAGAAAGGAGATGACAGCAAATGATTAAAGACGTTCTTATCGGTCTTTGGGAGGCCTCCGGCTTTGCCGCTCTCTTTGCTGACGGAACCTTCCTTTGGCAGAATCTTGTTATGATTCTTGTTTCATTCGTTCTGTTATATTTTGCTATCGCAAAGAAGTGCGAGCCTCTTCTTCTCGTTCCCATCGCCTTCGGTATTCTTCTTGCTAACCTTCCCGGTGCAGGTCTTATGGATGACCCTACCGGTCTTATGGATACATCAAATATCGTAGAAGGTGCCCACTGGTACGACTCAGGTGTTCTGAGACTGATTTATGCCGGTGTTAAATCAAGTATTTTCCCGTGTCTTATCTTCCTTGGTATCGGCTGTATGACCGACTTCGGTCCTCTTCTTTCAAACCCTGTATCACTTCTTTTAGGTGCAGCGGCACAGCTCGGTATCTATGTTGCTTTCATTATAGCAATCGTACTCGGATTTACTCCTCAGGAAGCAGCATCAATTGCTATCATCGGCGGTGCTGACGGTCCGACAGCTATTTTCCTTACAGGTAAGTTAGCAGGTCACCTTTTAGGTCCTATCGCTGTGGCTGCTTATTCCTATATGGCGCTTATTCCCTTCATCCAGCCTCCCATTATGAAGGCGCTCACTACCGAAAAGGAAAGAAAGGTAGAAATGAAGCAGCTGCGTAAGGTCAGCAAGACAGAGAAAATAATCTTCCCTGTAGTTGTTCTCGTTATCTGTGCATTCATTCTTCCTTCCGTAGCACCTCTTCTCGGTATGCTTATGCTCGGTAACCTATTTAAAGAATGCGGTGTTGTTGACCGTCTTTCCGACACAGCACAGAACGCTCTGATGAACATCGTTACCATTATGCTCGGTCTTACAGTAGGTGCTACCACTAACGGACAGACCTTCCTTAAGCCCGAAACTCTTAAGATAGTAGTTTTAGGACTGGTAGCATTCTGCTTCTCAACAGTAGGCGGTCTTCTCTTCGGTAAGCTTCTTTATCTCATCACCGGCGGCAAGGTTAACCCCCTTATCGGTTCAGCAGGTGTTTCCGCTGTTCCTATGGCTGCCCGTGTTTCTCAGAATGAAGGCAGAAAGTATAATCCCGCTAACTTCCTTCTTATGCACGCTAGGGGTCCCAACGTGGCAGGTGTTATCGGCTCCGCTGTTGCAGCAGGCTTCCTTCTTGCGATGTTCGGCAACTGATTCGGAAATTCGGAATTCGGAATGCGAAATCGCGGGTAAGATTTGATATGACGGTAAGTTATATTCCGCCCTGTAAACTTTGCAAGTGAATAAATGATTATCCCCACAGAGATTTATGGTTCTCTGTGGGGTTTTTGTTGTATAGAGGTCTTTTTATACTTCTTTATATTCCTTTAAGGTAAATGCTCCGTTGCCGTCGTCGTCAAAGGTTACATCGATTACACCGATTTCCATGGTACCATCGATGTATTCCACGCTAAAAGTAATAGTATCATTAAAAGTTGATAAGGGTATGTCGGGATTATCGTTTATGGCATTGTCGAGCTTATAGGAATTTTTCCAGTGAAAACCACCGGATTCCTGATGGTATTGATCAGCGGTTATGGTTATATTATTACCGTGAGGAATTGGCATATTATTTCCTTTGTTTATTTCTATTTCGATGAGCTTTCCGTCGTAATATTCTACGTAACCCCATTCGGATGAGTTCTGAACATTTATTGACTTCAGCTCTTTACCGTCGGGTAAATCAAGCTTTATGCTGTTTGTTAATGTCTCGGTGAAAATAATATTTTCAAAGGAACGTACACAAGCTATACCGTATTCAAAATTATCCGAACTTTCGCCGGCCACTGAAAGATTCATTTTCTCCTCTGCCTTACGGACAATCGCATTTCTTTCATCATCACTCATACCCCTGACATCTGTAAATGAAATTTTATATGCAAAAGGAAATGTATCATTAAGCTTTAAGGTTTTATACTCGGATCGACCGGCTTCATTTTCCGACTCCACAGCACTTGCCACCATAATAAAAGGGCTTATCTGTCTTACATTCTGTTGTTCTGTCTCTGTATGTCCTTCTGTAGTGGGAGCAACAGTCGGTGAAGACGGATAAAGGCCGAACATTATTGCCAAAACAAGGCTAAGTGCCAGTACTCCTGCCGCAATCTTACCCCAAGCTCCCGAATGTGTTTTTTTCGGTATGCTTTTTGATTTAAGTCTCGTTTTCATATAAGGGTCAGGTTCGATAAGGTCAAGAGCATTTTTTATTTCTTCTTTATTTATCATACGTAATCCTCCAATTCTAATTTAAGTATTTCTCTGCTTCGTTTAAGTCGCATTTTAACTGCCGATTTACTTGTTTTCAATATTTTTGAAATTTCATCAGTTGAGTAGCCGTAGTAGTAATATAAAATTACGGAAGATTTGTATTTTTCCGGTAATTCCATAATCTTTCTCAGAATATCCGTTGCTTCTGCTCCGTCATTCATAACAGTGTAGTCTATATCTTCAAGAGAAATATTTTTTCGTGATACCCTTTTAATGTAATCAAGACTTCTGTTCTGAGTCACTCTGATAAACCAAGCTTTTTCGTGTTCTTTGTCCTTAAAAGAATATCTTCCCGAAAGATACTTCATAAACACATCCTGTAAAATATCCTCTGTATCGGATGAATTCCCCGTATAGAGAAAAGCTATTTTATAAAGCATTTTACCGTAATCATTATATTTACTTTCAAATTCTTTTTCGAGATCCCGTTTATTCATAATAACCTCCTTTCACCTGTAAAACGATTGTGTAAGGGATTCGGTCACAAAATTTGTAAAAAAAATCGGACACGGCAAGCCGTGTCCCTACTGTAGCATTACTCATGATAAACATAAGTATCTGAAAAGGCTTCATAATCTTTTACACTTATAATGTCAACACCTTTTTCCTTTAAAAGAGCTACCGTCTCTTCAAGTTCTTCATAAATGCTTATGATATAGCCTTCATAATCCTTGTCTACAACAATATATAATTCTTTGTTCTCATACCCATCAGAATAAGTATTATTTTCAGGGTCTGTATAACCCTCTATAAGAAAAAACTCTACTCTGTCATTTTCAAAAGGAAGAATATCATTTTCAATCTGTGTTCCTACATAAATTCCGTTATCATGAAGGGCAACTGTACAAACTTTAAAAAAATAATTGTAGCCTATGCAAAGGCTTGCCACAACAAAACATATTACAAGTAAAATAACTGTAGCATTTTTTTCGACTCTTTTATCTTTTTCTGAAGCGTATACCTTTTTTACAAACAAAGCTTCAAAAATAAGTGCTATGATATACCTATAGCAGATAAGGAGTACAAAGAAGCTGAACTGTGAGCTTTCTCCGATTCCGAGCAGATAGTAAAGTCCGTCGGGTAAAGAAACAGAAGTAAGTTCTTCTACAGCAATAAGTGTCACGATAGCAAGAATACCGCCTATTATACATGCGGGGATTTCAATCCATAAATTTCTTTTTGATTTTTTAAACTGTTTATCTGTATTGTTTTTAGTTTTCTCTGAAACAGGCTCATATCCGTTATTTTCCAAATGAGCGTAAAGCCTTTGTTCAAAAACCGTCAGCTTGCCTTTTTTGCTTTTACTTTTAAAATAATTATCAAGTTCCTTATACTTATCAGACTTTGCAAAGGTATATGTTAAATTGGCAAAGCCCAAAAAATAAAGGTTGTTTTCGTGCTTTTCTGAATATTTTCTGAAATTATCCTTAAGTTTATCAGTAGTTATTTTTTTAGAAACTACTGATAAATCATGCTCGTAATTATCCTTGAGTCGCTTTTGCAGGATAAGATTTGCTGAAATATCTGTTATAAGAGACAAATTTTTTTCAATAAAATCAAGAAGTGTGTTTATTGCTTTTAAAACATCTTCATCATCCTGAAGATTATGAAAATCCAAGGTTCCAAAATCTTTGGAATCTATAACATTGTGAATGTCGTAGGGAGAAAAATAATAAGGCGAAAAATCAAACTTGAATCTTGTGAGAATACTGTATCCGATTAAATGCTGTGTATCTTCAAAAAGCGGATAACCGAAAGTCAGATTATCACCGATATAAATGCTGATATCAAAGCCTTTGAAGGAAACAGTTATGCTTTCCTCACTTGTTTCTTCATTAAAGACAAATCCCTTACAGTCCGCGCCGTTTCTCTGCGAAAAAAGTTTCACTTCATTCTCGATAATACCCGCATAATCTGAAACTATATCTTTCATAATCACTTTTACCTTTCAAGTAAAGATTATTTTTCTTTGCAATACTATTAACGAATATAATACTGAAAAACTTACATTAAAATTATATATTACAAATTCTGCGGACTATCATTCCCGTCCTCCGAAAACTTATCCCGTCATTCTGCGTTCTGCACTTTGCATTCTGCATTTATATTCCGTATCCTCCGTCAACGGATACAACCTGTCCCGTAATGAACTCTGCCTTATCATCAGCGAGGAAACGGACTAATTCTGCCACATCCTCACCTGTACCTGCTCTGCCTACGGGAGTGCAGTCAATGATTTCACGCACAGCTTCTTCATCGAGATTACCGTTCATTTTCGTGTCGATAAATCCGGGGGCTATGCAGTTAACGGTGATACCGCTGGGACCCACTTCCTTAGCGAGAGCCTTGGTGAAGCCGATAAGTCCTGACTTTGCGGTGCTGTAATGAACCTCACAGGATGCACCGCTTATGCCCCACATAGATGAAATATTTATAATTCTGCCCCATTTCTGACTAATCATTGAGGGCAGTATTTCTTTGGTAAGAGAAAGAGCAGACATAAGATTAATGTCCATAACCTCTTTGATTTTCTTTTCATCTGCCAACTGAAAAAGTGACTGATAGGCTATTCCCGCATTATTGATGAGAATATCAATCTTTCCGAAGTGTGACAGTACGTTTTTTGCCAGAGTCTTTACAGCGTTTTCGTCGGAGAAGTCCGCACGGAATGCTTCGGCATCAATACTGTATTCTTTACTCAATTTTTCGCAGAGCTTTTCAGCCGTCCCGGCTGATGATGAATAGTGCAGAGCAAGATTATATCCGTCTTTGGCGAAAGCTTCGCATATAGCCTGACCGATTCCGCCTGATGCACCTGTTATAAGAACGGTTTTCATTATTTCACCTCTATTAATTACACTTATAAATGCCGTCCCTGAAAGGGAAGGGGGACCGCATAGCGGTGGAAAGGTTTACTTTCCCACACAGAACTGTGCGAAAACTTCGTTGACTACACTTTCTTTGGCTTTTTCGCCTGTGAGAGAAAGCAGAGCCTCGATAGCATTATCTATACAGACATTTATTGCATCCATAGTCATTCCTATTCCGATAGCATCTATTGCCTCGTCGATAGCGGCAAGGGCTTCTGTGGCACTCTGTCTCTGTCTTTCCGTGGCAAGCATAGCCTGTGATGTGTCCACCTTATCTGTACCGAGGATTTTTTCGATAACCTCGGTCAGTTCCTGTTCGCCCTCATGGGTGGCGGCGCTGATAAATACCGTGTAAGGAAGAGCATTTTTAATGTATTCCACATCTGCCTGAGATGGAAGGTCGGTTTTATTTACGATGCCGATAACATCTCTGCCCTTGCAAAGAGCAAGAATTTCCTTATCGCTTTCATCAAGACCTCTTGAGCCGTCAAAAACTGCGAGAATGAGAGTGGCTCTTTCTATTTTTGTACGGGCAAGATCAACACCGATGCTTTCAACCACATCGTCACTTTCTCTTATACCTGCTGTATCTGCCAGGCGGAGAATGACACTGCCTACACGGACTGTCTCTTCGACCACATCACGGGTGGTGCCTGCTATGTCAGTAACGATGGAACGGCTGAAGCCTGAAAGCATATTCATAAGAGCAGACTTACCTACATTAGGCTTGCCGACTATAGCGGTTTCCACACCCTCTGTAATAGCTTTGCCTGCATCAAATTTATCTAAAAGTGAGGTGAGCTTCATTTTTACTTCTGTAAGATCACGGAAAAGATAATCAAAATCAAGCTCAGGTATCTCATCGTCAGGATAATCTACCCAGGCTGACATATGTGCTGCAGCGGACACAAGTACATTACGAAGATCACCGATCTGTCTTGATAAAGCACCGTCAAGAGCAGTGAGAGCCGCCCTCATAGAGCCTTCACCCTGTGCACCGATAAGCCCCATAACAGCTTCAGCCTCGGAGAGATCCATTTTTCCGTTAAGAAAGGCCCTTTTTGTAAACTCACCCGCTTCGGCAGGTCTTGCCCCGGCGGAAAGTACGGCACGAAGCACCTGTTTGGTTACATATACACCGCCGTGACAGGAAATTTCCACAGTATCCTCACCTGTGTAGCTTTTAGGCGCACGGTAGACCAGAGCCACAGCCTCATCTATGACCTGTCCGTCCATATATACCTTACCGTGGGCAGCTCTGTAGCCCTTAAGGCAAGACAAGGCTTTACCCGAGGTAGTTTTAAATATCTTATCTGCGATTTCAGCGGCGCCTTCACCGCTTATTCTTATAACACCGATTCCTCCCGCCGCCAGGGGAGTGGAAACGGCAGCAATAGTATCTGACATAAGACAGCTCCTTTGAATGTTTACTGTAGGGTATTGTAGCACAGAATTACGATTTTTTCAAGAATACAGAAAAAACAGGCTACCCGAAGGTAACCTGTTAAGTTGAAAATTAAGAATTAATAGTGTGCTACACCGCATGCGCAGTACTGATTTGTTTTGAAGAGCTTCCAGAAGATACGGAGGATTTTGTAGATGAATCCGCCGATACCGCCCTTATGACAGTTACAGGTGCAGTCGTCAGTCAGATTATCGCCACAATGTTCACATTCACCATCTATGTAGTTATGTCCGTGGGCGGGAATGATTTCTGTGTCTTTCTTGCCGCATCTTTCGCAGACAGCCGTGATTTCGCCGTTCTCTGTGCAGGTAGCAGGAAGCTTTGTGGGTGCTCCGAAGAGATGCTCGGTATAAATGCCAAAGTTGCTGTCAAGCTGAGTCTTTACATCTTCAGCATCGATTATGGCATCGACTAATCTGTAAATACAGTCCTCATATATTTCTGATTCAAAGAGGATATTTGTGTTGACAGTAATTTCAAGCTTGTCGCCTGGTTTAAACTCTGCATCGAAAACTGAAGTATCAAGTTTTTCGTCAGCATAAACTTCTTTGACTACGATACCGCCTGAATAATGTCGTACTACGCCCTGTTCGATATTTTTAACTGTGTGAGTAACATTATAAAGCGTAATATCAGAAATATTTTCGATTCCGATAACAATGTCATAGGATTTACCGCATTCAACAGTAGTGGGAGCCTTTACATAAAGCTTAAGTGCGTTTTCATCGTAAACCTTTATGGGATTTTTAGTCATAAAGCTTTCTTCGAAGTCTTCTTCCCAGGGCATAAGCATACCCTTTAAGTTTACGCCTATGTTATATGTGCCGCCTTCATCACATCTTACATACCAGATACATTTTGTTGTACCTCCTTCAGCTACATCATCGAGCTTCTGAACGAGAGTCTGTTCACCTTCATTCATTGCAGCAAGAGACAAGCCTTCGGGAATAATAAGTGTAGCTTCTACATCTTCAAAGGTATCGGTGAGAGAATTATTATAAACATTCATTTCGATTTCAAGCATCTGCTTGAGCCAGAAGACCTCACCCTTAATAATAAGATAGAATCTCTCGTTGGGATAAACCACGACATCCTGTCCGTCATCCTTACCTATGATGTAACCGCCGCCTTCGACATCAGGCTCTACATAAGTTTTATCACCGTCGTTATCGTAGAAGGTTACTTCTGTGGGTATGCCTTCGTAGTAGAATGTAATGGTGTATTTGAGTACATTATAATTTGAAGGATCCTTGACGCTGATACCTGCATTGACTATTTCATCGTATGTCATGGTTTTCACGTCGATTGAAGCTTCTACGAGAGGTTTATCGCTGAGACCGATTAAGGGAGCATCATATTCTCTGTGTGTAACATTAAGCTTTAAATTTCTGGTGTTTTTACCCTCAGCACTGGCTGAAATAGTGATTTTACCTACAGGTAAAACAGCGGAAACTTTACCGTCAGCATCTGTTTTATAAACTGTGGATTCATCTGTTTCTGTGGAAATATTGAGAGATGCGTTTCTGATGGGCTTGAGAGTAGTAGCATCTACGACTGTGAAGTTTACCAAGCCGTAGTTTTCATCTGATTTCCAGTCGATGGTGAGACGGGGGATTTTTTCGGAAATTTCTCCGCCGCAGATGGTACAGTATTTTACTTTTTTACCTTCTGATACTGCTGTGGGTTCAGAGATAACGGTCCATTCGTCATCGCTCTGGCAAGTGTGAATGAAGTGGATGTTTGCATTGGTTAATGAGGTGTTATATTTGCCGATAAACATTTCCTTCCACTGTTCTTCAGTACCCTCAAAATATACATCAGTTAGATTATCGCACTCATAAAACGTCCAGTCAATTATTCTTTTTATACTAGAAGGAATTGTTATAGTTTTGAGATTTGTACACTTTTGAAATGCACTGCCATAAATTGTTGTAACACTATTTGGGATTATTATATTTTTAAGATTAGAACAGCCTCCAAATGCAGTATAACCTATAGTTGTAACACTATCGGGAATTATTATGTTTTCAAGATTTAAACAATTATAAAACTGGTAGTCACCAATTTTGGTAATACCGTAAGGAATGGTAATTTCTGTTATAGGTTCCCCATCTATATATAGATTGCCACCATTATATAAAGGTGTAGCTGTTGGATATCCAAATTCGATGTTACACCAACTTTCTATATCAGTTATATAAACATTTTTTATATTTGTACCACTGAATGAGAGATATCCTCCAATATTCATGCTTTTTGGAATTGTGATGTTTTCAAGATTTTTGCAGGCGTAAAAGGCTTGGGAAGATATAGTCGTTATTTTTTCGGGAATTATAATGCTTTTTAAGCTAGTGCAATTTTGAAACATAGATAAACTAATATATGTTAAGTTTTTTGATATTTCTACACTTTCCAAACTTTCACAGTATGAAAAGGCCCAACTTCCTATATCAATTACACTGTTCGGAATAATAATACTTTCTAGGCTTGTGCAATAATTAAAAGCGCCTTTTCCTATACTGGTTACTTTCTCAGGAATTATAATATTTTTAAGACTTGTACAGCTTCCAAAGGCATATTCGCCAATACTGGTTATACTATTGGGTAATATTACTTCGGTAAGGTTGTAACTATACCTAAAAGTTGCTTCTAGTATGCTAGTTACACCTTCGGGAATTATAACCTTTTTCAAGTTTGTAATATTGTAGAATGCGTAATCCTGTATATATTCTACTCCTTCGGGGACAGCATAAATTGTTTCGTCACTATTTATTGGATATTGGATCAATAAAGTTTTATCTTTATTGTACAAAACTCCATATTCGTCATGAGAATAATATTCATTATTTTCATCGACTGTAAATTGTTTCAAATTTGTACAAAAATAAAAAGCATACACATTCAAGTTAGTTACATTTTTTGGAATTTTAATACTTGTTATTCCTTTGCAGTGTCCGAAAGCCGAATATCCTATACTTTCTACACTGTCAGGAAGTATAAATTCCGTTACACGTTCACATCTATAAAATGCGCATTCGTTTATATATTTAACACTATTTCCAATCGTAACTTTGCTGAGGTTAGTACAATTATCAAATGCATAGCTTCCTATGAGTGTTACACCGTTTCCTGTTGCTATGCTTTCAAGTTTTGTACAGTTATAAAATGCATAACCACCTATACTTGTTACACTATCTGGAATTTCTACACTTACAAGATTTTCACAAAAACGAAAAAGATTATCACCAATTCTTGTTACACCATTTTCTATTTTTACTTTTTTAATATCAATACTGTTTAATGGTGAGGTGCTAGATAAATAATCCTTCATACCACCTTTACCGCTGATAACAACCTCTCCGGTTGCACTGTCGTAGGTATAGGTTATATTACCTCCTAAGCTTCCGCTTTCTGCCAGCGCACTCGCACCGAAAGTAAAGCACACCACCAGCAGAGCGATAACTGCTGACAGCAATAATAATTTCTTTCCTTTTTTCATCAATTTTCAACCTTTCTTCTGATAAATTTAACTGTATATGTATAAATTTTATACAGTTTGTTCCATATTAGCACTTAAATTAAAATATTTCAAGTGTTTTAGCAATTCAAACAGACTTTTAAATTTTTTCTCCCCAATTTATTGACTTTTACTATATCAAAATGCTATTATCATTATACCTATAATTTTATTGGAGGAATAACCATGAAAAAAACACTTTCAATTCTTCTGGCTGCACTTATGCTGTTCTCTCTTTCGACAGTAGCATTCGCAGCAGAATATGACCAGTTCCTGGACAGAGGTACTCTCGGATGTGAAGAGTTCCGTATTCCTGCTCTCTATACCCTTAATAACAATACTGTTATTGCAGCGGCTGATATGAGATATGAACACGGCTCAGACTCACCCAACAACATCGATTCTCTTATTGCTATCTCTCCCGACGGTTACACAGACTGGGAATATCAGGTTCTCAATCATTTCGATGATTATGCTGATGATGCTAATGACAAAATGAGCGCTTCTTTCATCGATATGGCTATCGCTCAGAGTGATAAGACAGACCGTATCTTCGTTATCGTAGATGCTCAGCCCGCAGGCTGCGGTTATCTTCAGTGCGAAAGAGGTACAGGTTATACTGAAATTAACGGTAAAAACTATATGCTTCTTACCACAGGCGACAATACAAAGAGCCCTGATACATTTATGTATTACATCGGTGACTTCGACGGAGAGTATGCTCCCGTTCTCAACCGTGCAGACGGCAGCGAAACAGGCTACACTGTAGATAAAGAGTTTGACATTTATCTTAACGGTACAGCAGTGACCACTACTCAGAAGGGCAGTGACAAAACAGTCAATCAGAACATCTTCTATGCTGAGGCTCCTTTCAGAGTGTTCTGTACAACCTTCCTCTGGATGCGTTACAGCGATGACAACGGTGAAACCTGGAGTGCTCCTCAGATTATCACAGGACAGATAAAAAATGAGGGCGACTATTTCCTCGGTATCTGCCCCGGCAGAGGCTACACAACTACTATGGCTGACGGAAAAGAAAGAATTATCTTTGCTGTTTATGATAACGGTGCATTAGGCTGGAACAAATTCGAAAACGTAAGCACTGTTTACTCCGATGATAACGGTGTTACCTGGAAGAGAGGCGCTGAAACAGTATGCGGTCTTCAGGTAGGCAAGACAAGTGAATCTCAGATAGTAGGTCTCGGTAACGGTGTTCTCCGTATGTTCGCTCGTAACGACGGTGTTCATATTGCTTATGCAGACAGCTATGACGGCGGTCACAGCTGGACAGATTTCAAATCTGATCTCAATCTTTCTGCTCAGGGTAACTGCATGTGCTCCTTTATCGACACTGTAATCGACGGCCAGAGAGCAGTTATCGGCTCCTTCGCTTCAAACAACTCAAAGAGAGCTGACGGTGTCATCAAGGTAGGCTTCGTTAAGAGCGACAATTCTATCAACTGGGTTTCAACATACAACCTTCCCGGCAGAGACACTCCCTGGAAGAACTTCTTCGCTTACTCATGCCTGACAGAGCTTCCCGACGGTAACTACGGTATTCTTTATGAGGATGAAGCTTCTCATATTTCGTACTTCGTTTTCTCTGTTGACGCAAACGGTAATATTACCGAGGTTAACGGAAACGAGCCTGAGGGTAATGAATCTGCTCCTCTTACATTCTGGGAGAAATTCATTAACTTCTTCAAGCAGCTCTTTGCTAAGCTTTTCAACTTCTGATAAAGTGAATACATAAAATTACAGCACCTCATTATGCCGACTTCCCATAAGGCAGTATTTCTTTAAAATATAAACTTTTGGCACAATAATGCGTTAAAAACAGCCGATACGCGTCAGCGTTATCGGCTGTTTTTGCCTTTTCTTGCACTCAAAAGTTTCATTTTAAAGTGCTTCGCAGTTTCGTAAGATAAGAAAATTTCTTGTATTGAAGCCATAAAATGCAGCAAGGCTGTCGCCTTGCGAGGCTTTTGGCAAAAATACGGGGAATTTTCATCGAGAAACAAATACCGCCTTACGGGAAGGCGGCATACAGGGTGCTGTAAT
>JAZLAJ010000080.1:0-69444 GCA_045613145.1 Acutalibacteraceae bacterium | reverse complement strand
CAAAAGAAATGCTTATGGTTACAAAAACTTCAAACGCTTCAGAAACCGTATTTTACATATTTTCTCTCATCAACACCTAAACAAAAATCAAGCAGCTGCTTGATTACAACTGCTTGATTGATAATTCTGTTTTTAACTCTTTACCCCAACTATTGACAAAGAGCCCATTTTAATTGATGAAGTTATCCTTCAGTTAAACAGATTGACTTTTCAGGTTTATTGTTATAAAATGAACTTTAGAGATATTATATCTTTAATACAATTCAGTTTAAATAATCTTTTATAAAAACTAAAGCTTATTTTAACTGAAATACATAAGCAGAAAAAATACATTGAAACGGAGGAAATATGATGAAAATTTACGATGTAATCGTAATCGGAGCGGGTAACGGCGGACTTGCTGCTGCAGCTACCTGTGCCAGAGCAGGTCTTTCGACTTTGCTTCTGGAAAGACATAACATACCGGGCGGTTCGGCTTCTTCTTTCGTGAGAGGAAGATTTGAGTTTGAGCCTTCACTCCATGAATTGGCAGGTGTAGGTGATGAGGACGGTAAGGGTCAGATTGAGGATATGTTTAAGCGATTTGGGGCTGATGTTGATTGGCTCACTCACGACTCTACCTTCCGTCTTGTGGTTCCTGCAAAAGAAGGGGATAAGGATGCTTTTATCAATGAAAACGGTGTGAAGGTTACTGTTGATGCCCGTATGCCTGTCGGCTTTGAAAACTTTGCGAGAAAGCTTGATGAGCTTGTTCCGGGTTCATATGAAAGCTGTATGAAGGCTTTTGATTTGTCGGAACGTATGTTCAAAGCCTTTGATTGTCTTGACGATCTGAAGAAGCTTCCGGGAAGCGTGAAGGATTTACCTGACATTATGAGAATGGTGTCGCACACTATGAATGAGGCTCTTGATGCTCTCGGAATGCCGAAAAAGGCTCAGGATATTTTTAATACCTACTGGTGTTATATGGGCTCTCCCGGCTCGAAGTTTGACTTCCTTTACTATATGGCTGTTCTTCACAGCTATGTTAAAAGCGGTACGGGTATTCCGAGACTTCGCAGTCACGAGATGAGTCTGGCTATAGACAAGATAATCCGTGATGCAGGCGGAGAAATATGGTACAACTCAGAAGTTACCAAGGTTCTTATGAAGCACGGTAAGCCCGAGGGTGTAGTTGTTAACGGTGAAAAAGAGGTTTACGGAAAATATTTTATCTGTAATTCTTCACCGAATACAGTATGGAAGGATCTTTTTATAGAAAGAGACATTCCCGAAAAGCAGCTTAAAATGCTTAATACACGAAAAATAGCCTGTACACTTACTACAGTTTATCTCGGTATGAACAGAACGAAGGAAGAACTCGGTATTACTGATTATTCTGTATTTATCGCTCCTGATTCTGATTCTGACAAACAGTATGAGGCTGCACAGAACTTCTTCAGCGGCTACTGTATCATTAACTGTCTTAACGAGATTATATCTGACTGCACTCCTGAGGGTACGTGTCAGCTTTTCCTTACCACGATGACCTTCGGAGATGTTATGAAGGATATCAGGCCTCAGGATTATAAAAAGTTTAAGACAAAAGTAGCTGAGGATATGATAGAAACCTGCGAAAAAGCTCTTAATATTTCCATAAAACCTTACATCGAGGAAATAGAAATTGCTCTTCCTCCTACATTTGCGAGATATCTTAACACTCCATGGGGTACTCCTTACGGATATATGCTCGAAAAATGGGATAGTATGATTCCGAGAACCGTTCAGTATTTACAGGATCAGCCCTTCGAAAACTTCTTTTTCTGCGGTGCTTCGCAGGAAAGAGGAGACGGTTACGGCTGTGCTTATTACACAGGTGAAAAAGCAGGCGGATTAGTCGTAAAAGCACTCGAAAAGGAGGGTAAATAATTATGTCAAGTAATCTTAAATCGTTAAAATCAGGAAAGTTTTTACCTATGCTTTCCGAACGACAGGCGAGATTCAATGAAGGAAAGGCTGAGCTTACGGAAATTGAAGATAATGCTATGGCTTTGGCTAAAGCGCTTCATCCGAAGCGTCAGTATCTTAAAATAGAGAAGGTGACCGAAAGGGGAGAGGATTGCAGAAGCTACACTCTTGTCCCTGACGGAGAAAGAACGAAAGCACTTGCATATTTCGGCGCAGGTAAATATCTTACAGTTTTCGCTGAAATAGAAGGTATGCCTGTAACCAGAGCTTATTCCATTTCGTCCTCACCTAAGGATTCTCTGGAGGGCAGATATGTTCTGACCGTTAAGCTTGTTGAAGGCGGACTTATGTCGAGATATATTTTCGACAATTGGGAAGAAGGAACAAAAGTAGAGGTTTCGGCACCTTCAGGTAATTTCGAATATCAGCCCTTACGTGATGCTAAGAAGGTTATCTGCCTGGCAGGCGGAAGCGGTATAACACCCTTCATTTCGATGGCAAATGCTATAGCTGACGGTGACGAGGATTTCGAGCTTACACTCCTTTACGGAAGCAGAAACTATAAGAGTGTACTTTTCTCTGAAGAGCTTTCAGAGCTTGCAGAGAAATGCGATAAAATAAAGATAGTAAATGTAATCAGCGATAAGGGTGCAAGAATTAAAAAGGGCGACGAAAAAGGTTTTATTACCGCAGAGCTTATCAGAAAATACGCACCGGAGAATGAAGCTTATTCAGTGTTTATATGCGGACCTCAGCAGATGTACGATTTCCTTGACGGTGAACTGCCGAAGCTGAAGCTCGAAAAGAAATATATCCGCCACGAAATGTTCGGTGAATTCCGTAACCCCGCTTCTCAGGAGGATTATCCGACAGATATTCCCGAGAAAATCACCGTAAAAGTAAAAATACAGGATGAGGTTTACACTGTCGAGGGTAATTCTGCCGATTCTCTTATGCAGACTCTCGAGAAAAACGGAATCTCTGTTCCTTCTCGCTGCCGTAGCGGTGAATGCGGTTTCTGTCATTCTCATCTGATTTCGGGTAAGGTTTATGTTCCGAAGCATCTTGAATACAGGAGACTCGCTGACTATAAGTTCGGCTGCATACATCCTTGCTGTTCATTCCCTCTCACAGATATTGAGATGGAAGTTCCGAGCGTTTAATTAAATTTTCAGAGGCTGTACCGTACAGGAACAGCCTCTGTTTAAAAATTGGGAGCATACTTTTGTTTATTCATATTTTTATCATATTTTTTAGTTACACTATGTTCAGAGAAAGAACAGAAGTCTTTTCTGTGTTTATCAGGAGGTAAAAATGAAAAGGATATTTATATTGTCTGTGACTGTTATTTTTTTCGCCCTTACTTTTTGTTCTTCCGCAGTGTATGCTGCCGATACGGAAAACACGGTAACTTCGGGTGATTCGACTCTTGCGGATGACGCTGTTACTGAAGAAGACGAAAGCCAGTCGGGTAGTGAAGATATTCCCGTGTGCAGAAGTGAGCCTGTAGTGTCTCTTGACGGTAAAACCGTGATGCTGGTAGGTAACTCCATGTTTTATTACGGAAGATTCGTGATACACGGCAGTGCAGGTAAGGAGGATTACGGATATTTTTATCAGATTGCAGCAGCTAACGGTGAGAAAGTAAAGGTGATAGACTCTGTTTACAGTAGTCATGATCTCAGTGAGCTGTACGACAAACTGATTAAAATGAGCGAAGAAGAACGCAGTAAGATGGACTATGTAGTTATGTCAGAGGCTAACATCGAAAATAATGACCTGCTCGGATCTTGCAGAAAAATAATGAGTCTTTTCCCTGAAGACACAAAGTTTATTTATATGTGCAACCCTATGATGCATTACAATAATATGGAAAGCTTGCTGAAGGGTGTAGAAGACCTCAGAAATGCAAATATTGATATTGTTGACTGGGGCGGACTTGTATATGATGTTTACAGCGGAAAAACTCCGGTTCCGGGCGCTAATTATGAATATGATTTCAGCAGCTTCATTATTGATAATGTCGATTATTCGAACGACAAAGGACTTACTGTCAGCGGTGGCAAGGCTGATATCAAGCATCCCAACCCGCTTTCAGGTTATATTGAGGCACAGATGCTCTATACAGCTATAACTAACCGTTCTGCTCTTTACACAGATTACAGCTTCACAGATGATTCCTCCCTGGATAAAAAATTCGATATAGATGCTTTTGCCGAAAAATATTACACAGGAACCAAAAAGACGAATTTTACAGATATTATGCGTTCGCCTGCTGATATGTTCGGTTTACAGCGATTGATTGATTCATATCTTGCCGAAGAAGGAAAGCATCCTGTATACGTTAATCCGTCTGTCGAACCTACCTGCACCTCAGCCGGTCTTAGTGAAGGCTATTACTGCTCGGTGTGCTGTGAAACCGTAAAGGAGCAGGAATATACAGAGAATAAGGGTGGGCACAAGCCTGTTTATGTAAGCGCTGTTGCGCCTACTTGTACCAATGACGGTAAAACAGGCAGCGCATACTGCTCCGAATGCAGCCAATATCTCATCAGTCCGGCTACACTGAAGGCTACAGGACATTCAGAGATTACTACGCTTACTACAGCAACTACAGAGCGTGACGGCTTAAAGGAAGTTTCCTGTACCGTGTGTAATGAAATACTTTCAAGTGATAAAATTTCTAAAATTTCCGGTGTAACGCTTTCACAGAAAGAGTACGTTTATGACGGAAAAGATAAAACTCCTAAAGTAACTGTCAGAACATCTGCCGGAAAGACACTGAAAGAAGGTAAGCATTATACAGTTACTTACCCTGAAAAAAGAAGCTCAGTAGGGGATTATAAGGTTACTGTCGAGTTTAAAGGTAATTACAGCGGAAAGAAAAAGCTTACTTTTAAAATAAGAGCAGGTGTTTCTTCGTCTGTTACAGCTAAAAGTTACGTGAATTTCGTAAAGCTCACATGGAATAAGGTGGAGGGCGCTAACGGATACAGAGTTTATGTTTATAATTCAGAAACAAAGAAGTACGAGAAATACGCAGACACAAAGAGAACAGTCATTAATATCAAAAATCGTAAATCCGGAACCAAATATAAATTCAGGGTTAAGGCATATACCGTTGTCGGCGGAAAGACCTACTATTCCGATACTTATAAGAGTATCACTGCAATTACCAAGCCTTCAGAAGTTAAGCTTAAGAGCATAGCAACAAAAAAACGGGGTGAGGTTACTGTCAGATGGAAAAAGACAAGCGGTGCAGACGGATATAGTATAGTCTATTCCGGTAGTAAGAATTTTAAATCCTCCGTAAAGATTACCGTCAGTAGCGGTGAGAGCACTGCACACTCTGTTAAAAAGCTCAAATCAGGTAAAAAATATTACTTCAAAGTCAGAGCTTATAAATCTCTGAACGGTAAAAAGGTTTACGGTCCTTATTCGGCAGTGAAAAATATTACTGTAAAAAAGTGATGATAAAAATTTATGCAGTAATCAGAGGAAAAGATTTACTGACTGCAAATCGGATGTCCGGTCGGAATACGCTATAATTTAATAATTTTAAGGGGCTGTACCGTATAAGGTGCAGCCTCTGCTTTTAAAAATAAGGCATATACTTTCGTTTATTCATATTTTCATCATAATTTTTAGTTACAATACAATTCTGTGAGAAATTAAAAGGATTTCTTCTATGTTTCGAACTATAATTCGGAGGTAAAAATGAAAAAGTTGTTTTTATTGTCTGTGGCTGTTGTTTTGTTGCTTTTGCCTTTTTGCTCTTCAGAAGCTTTTGCTGCTGATTCGGAAAGCACGGTAATATCGGAAAAATCATACCTCTCAGAAGAAGCTTTTACTGAAAACGGTGCAGGGATAACGGGAAATACAGATATTCCTGTATGCAGAAGTGAGCTTGTAGTTTCCCTTGAAGGAAAGACGGTGCTGATGGTAGGTAATTCGATGTTTTACTACGGTAACTGTGTTATTTTTGGTGATGCAGGTAAGGAGGATTACGGGTACTTTTATCAGCTCGCTTCAGCTAACGGAGAAAATGTAAGAGTTATAGATTACACTTACGGCGGTAAGGATCTCGATTACATATACAGTAAGCATCTTAAAAAAATGAAGGGTGAAGAACGCCGTCAGGTTGACTACGTTGTAATGTCTGAAGCAAATAAAGAAAACGAAGACCTTATCGGAATCTGCAAAAAGATTATGGCGTTATTTCCAGAAGACACGAAGTTTGTCTATATGTGCAATCCTATGATGCATTACAATAATATGGGAAGCTTACTTGCAGGCGTAGAAGAGCTCAGAAAAGAAAATGTAACTATTGTCGACTGGGGAAGACTTGTCTGTGACGTTTACAGCGGAAAAACGGCAGTTCCCGGCGGTACATTAAAATATAATTTCTGCAGTTTTCTTATCGATAATGTGGATTATTCTGCAGGTAACGGTCTTGCAGTTGACGGGTCAAAGGCTGATGTCAAGCACCCTAACCCGCTTTCGGGTTATCTATCTGCTCAGATGCTTTACAGCTCCATAACCAACCGATCTGCACTGTATACCGATTACAGCTTCTGTAATAATTATGCTCTCAACAGTAAGTTTGATATAGACGCTTTTGCTCTTAAATATTACACGGGAACAAAGAAAACGAATTTTACGGATATTCTCCGTTCACCGGCTGATATGTTAGGATTGCAGAAGCTGACTGATGCTTATCTTGTTAAAGAAGGAGAGCATCTGATGTATGTGAACAAGTATGTCGAGCCTACCTGTACCTCGGGCGGTCTCAGTGAAGGTTATTACTGTTCGGTGTGCTGTGAAACCGTAAAGGATCAGGAATATATACAGAGTAACGGCAGTCATAAGCTCGTATACGAAAAGTTTGTAGCGCCTACCTGTACCAAGGCAGGCAAATCAGGAAGTGCTTACTGTTCCGTGTGTAAGAAGTATATTATCCCTTCCTCTGTAATCAAGGCTACAGGGCATTCTGATACTACTATGCTCACTGCAGCAACTACAGAGCGAGACGGTAAAAAAGAGGTTTCCTGTACAGTGTGCAGGAAAACGGTTTCGAGTGTGAAAATTCCTAAGATTTCAAGTATAACCATTTCACGGAAGGAATATGTTTACAACGGAAAAAATAAAACGCCTAAGGTAACGGTAAAAACATCCGAAGGAAAGGTTCTCGAAAACGGAAAAGATTACACGGTTACATATCCGGAGAAAAGAAGTGCAGTAGGTAATTATAAGCTTACTGTTAAAATGAAAGGGAAATACAGCGGAAGTAAAACCTTTACCTTTAAAATCAGGGCAGGTGCTGTTTCGTCTGTTTCGGCTAAAAGCTATGTGAACTCTGTGAAACTCACATGGGGAAAGGTTAACGGTGCTACCGGATACAGAGTCTTTGTTTATAATACCAAAACAAAGAAGTATGAGAAATATGCGGACACAAAGAAAGCGGCAATTAACATCAAAAAACGCAAGGCCGGAACCGAATACAAATTCAGAGTAAAGGCATATACCGTTGTAGGTAAAAAGACCTACTATTCCGGAACTTATAAGTCCGTCACAGCGATTACCAAGCCTTCGGAGGTTAAGCTTCAGAGCATAGCATCTGAAAGACTCGGTAAGGTTGATCTCGGATGGAAAAAGACAAACGGTGCTGACGGATACCGCATAGTTTATGCTGATAACAAGAAGTTTAAATCTTCCGAAAAGATTACTGTCAGTGACGGAATGAGCACTGCAGGTTCTGTGGAAAATCTTAAATCGGGTAAAAAATATTATTTCAAGGTCAGAGCTTACAAATCTCTGAACGGAAAAAAGGCTTACGGTCCTTATTCAGCAGTAAAAAATATTACCGTTAGGTAGTAAGAGGGGATATAAATGAAAAACAGAAGTAACGTAATAATCAGAGAAAAACGGCAGCTTGAGAGGCTTGAACGTGTACAGTCAAAGGGTGCATGGGTCGGCTATTTCGGAATGTTGCTTTTTCTGGTAGGTTTCGTAAACATCATAGATGAGGTTACGAGTAATTTGTCAGTTTCGGTGCAGTCATCCTTTGTAACGGAATTTTTTGTGAACAACGGATTTCTCGGAAAGTTCTATACCTTTGAAGAGGGGTTATCTCTTCATACCTCAATCAGTATAATCAGCTATGCATTCGGTATAATCACACCGTTTTATAAGGCTCTTGCTGATAAATGGGGAAGAAAACCTCTTTTTGCACTTTCTACTTTCGGTATGAGCATAGGTCTTTTCATAATATATTTCTCACCGAATTATCTTGTATTTCTTTTAGGATACGGTATTATCGGGTTCTTTTACAGTCATGATATACAGATTATTTATATTCTCGAGGAATCACCTGAGAAGCACAGAGCGAGAATTTACAGTATTCTTAAAAGTCTCGGTATTTTCGGAGTAGTTTGTATACCTGTTCTGAGAAATTTCCTTATGGGAAATGATCCTTCTAAATGGAGAAGTATTTTTATGCTTCCTGCTGCCTGCGGAGTAATCGCAACAGCTCTTATTCTTATCTTCGCAAGAGATACTAAGGTCTTTATTAAAGAAAGAACAGCTTATCTTTCTGTTCCTTATGAGGTAAGACAGGCTGAAAAGCAGAGAATGAAGGAAGAAAAGAAGGCTCAGAGAAATCAGTCAGGTGTTTTCAATGCCGTAAAATATATCTTTTCAGATAAGGATACAAAAAATCTCATTATTTCCAACATAATCTTCGATGCAGGTATGCCTGCCATCGCACTTTATTACGAGTCTTCTATGCATATAGCAGGTATGACTACCGAAGATATCACTAAATCTCTGTTTGTTCTTCCCGTAGTATATGCTTTACTTACTCTTTGTTCAGGCTTTGTAGCTGACCTCATCGGCAGAAAGAAAACAGTGACTATAGCAGGTGTGCTTTGTGTCGGTGGATTCATTCTTTTCGCAGTAGGTATAAATCAGCTCTGGAATCCGTATCTTATCGGCGGATTCTGCGGTCTGTATCAGGGCTGCTACTGGATAGGCAGAGATTATATGAATATTATGATGACTGAAAAGGTTCCCACCGATATCAGAGCATCAGTAGTAGGAGCTGAAGGACTTCTTCTTATTATCGGACTTGCTGTAGGTTATCTTCTTACTATTGTCGGTATGCTCTTTATGGAAGTATGGCTTACCTGTCTTATCGTTGCGCTTCCGTGTGTGGTTGTTTCAGTAATTATGCTTGTTCTTAAGGTAAAAGAAACGAAAGGTACAGATATGGATAAGGTAGGTGCAGAAATATGATAAAGCATATCGTAATGTGGAAATTCAAGGATTTTGCGGAGGGTCTCACCCGTGAAGAAAATGTTATCAAGGTAAAAAATATGCTTGAAGCTTTACCGGAAAAGATTGATTTTATCAGAGAAATGCAGGTACAGATAAACGTCAATCCCAAAGAGGGAATGTATGACGCTGTTCTTATCAGCAGCTTTGACAGCCTTGAGGATGTGGGACGTTATCGTGTTCATCCTGAGCATGTAAAAATCTCTTCTTATGTCGCTTTGATTAAAGAAAACAGAGCGAGTGTTGACTACGAGTTTTAAGTTTAGTATTAGTTAGTTAACATTTTGTTTATACACAGGAAGTGTTTTTGAACTTTTATTGAACATTCATAAAAAAACTCGACTATTTTAATGTTTTGTGTTAGTATTATTAAAAAATATTTACAGTAGTTATGAGAAAAGAAAAACTGCTACTGTTTGATAAGGAGGAATAATTTATGAAAGCTGCAGAGAGTGTGCAGAACTATGCATCTTCAGTGAGAATGTATACGAACTACACAGTCAGAGCAATCAAAAAAATCTGTAAAGACATCGGACCGAGACTTGCCGGTAGCGATGCCGAGTACGAAGCACATAAGTACATAGCAGAAGAAATGAAAACCTGTTGTGACGAGGTTGAAATCGAAGAATTCAAGCTCGCTCCCGAGGCATTTATGAGTTGGGTAAGAATTGACGGTGCACTTGTTATTATAGGTGTTATCTGTTCTTTACTCGGACTTCCCGCAGTTGCAATTGCACTTACGGCAGTCGCACTCGTTCTTCTGTTCTGTGAGTTTCTTATGTATTGGGAATTTTATGATTTCCTTTTCCCAAAGAAAATGTCACACAATACTGCAGGTGTCAGAAAAGCCAGCGGTGAAACCAAACAGAGAATTATCTTCTCAGGTCATGTGGACTCTTCACATGAATGGACATACACCCGCCTCGGCGGTAAGGTTCTTCTTTTCGCTGTCGGTGGTTATGGTGTGGTAAGTATGTTCTACCTTCTTATTTCATCTATTCTTATCGTAGCTAATGTCGGTTCACCCGAATTCCTTGAGATTATCAAGTGGGCTCAGATTGCTTGTATTCCCGGCGGTATTTTGGTAATGTTCTTCGTAAACTTCAAACTTACCGTTGAAGGTGCAAATGACAACCTTACAGGTACAATGGCTTCTGTAGCTATTATGAAATATCTCGAAGATAATAATATCCGTTTTGAGAACACAGAGGTTGTTGCTCTTGCAGCCGGCTCTGAGGAATCAGGCCTTCGCGGTTCAAGAGCTTACACAAAGCGTCATCTCGACGAACTCAAGGCTATTCCTACCATATTCATCGGTCTCGAAACCTTCAGAGATTATGAAAGCATGGCTATTTATGCACGTGATATGACAGGTACTGTAAAGATGGACCCCAGAGTTTGCTCTCTTGTTAAAAAAGGCGGTGAGCTTGCCGGTGTAGATCTTCCTTACAGCTCAGTTTATGTTGGTGCATCTGACGGTGCTGCAGTTCAGAAGCTCGGCATTCCCGCAGTTACTCTTGCTTCTATGGACCCCGGTCCACCGAGATATTATCACACCAGAGGTGACACGGCTGATAATATGAATATGAAGACTATCGAAAAATGTCTTGATATCGCTCTCCAGACTCTCTTCGTTTATGAAGAACAGGGACTTAAGGAAAACTATTAATTGACCGTAGCAGGTATCGCTGAGGCGATACCTGTTATTTTTTCTTAAGATTTAATTGATTGACTTAAGGTATGAGAAATGGTATAATCAAAGAAAAAAGCAGGTAGTGTAAATCAGTTATGAAGAAAAACAAAAAAAATATACTTACTGTTGCTGTTACTGCGGCTGTTGCGGTCGTGTTTTCAGTGGCAGTTATTATGTCACTGGATACTGAGGTGAAAAATCCCTTCGGCGGTGAAGCCTTCACAGAGGAGACTACTGTAACACAGACTGTTGCCGAAACCACAGAGGCTGTTACAGTGCCTAAAAAAATCAATGAAGATACAGGCAGGATTATTGTTGATCCCGAACAGAAAAACTGGAATCTTGTAGTGGTTAATATGGGAAGGGAGGTGCCGGCAGGCTATAAGCCGGTGCTGGCTGAAATTCTTTCTACAGGTTATTACATGGATGAAAGGGTAGTAGCTTTTTACGAGCAGATGTACAATGCAGCAAAAAAAGACGGTATAGTCCTGACTCCTTATTCCGGATACCGTTCTTACGAAAGACAAGAAAGAAATTATAATAATTTAACACAGACTTATATGTCTGATTACGGTCTGTCCCGTAAGGAAGCTGCAAAAAAGGCGGCTACGGTTATTCTTCCTCCCGGTACGAGTGAGCATAATCTCGGTCTTGCTATGGATATTTGCAACACAAAAGACAGCTTTGCTTTTACTGAAGAATATAAGTGGCTTACAGAAAATGCTCATAAGTACGGCTTTATATTAAGATATACGGAAGAAAAGATGGACATAACGGGAATTGTCGATGAACCCTGGCATTGGAGATATGTAGGAGTGGAATATGCTGAAGATATAAAAAACAGCGGTCTTTGCCTTGAAGAATATCTCGAAAAAAAGGGAATAGATTTTTGATAAAAAATCAAAAAAACTATTGACAAAGAGCGTGCTATATGATAATATATCTGCACAACAAAGCAGAGCAGTGCGTTCTCACCTTCGGAATTTTGTTTCCGCTTGGTCAATAAGCTATATTTTATGTAGTGTATTGGTGCGTGAACGGCTTGCTGTTCACGCTTTGATTTTATTCGGGAAAACCGATAAATATTTTTGGAGGTGCATGAACATCGCTATCAAAGAAATGCAAATCAATGAAGAGATTAATGACAAAGAACTCCGTGTCATCCTCGGTGACGGTGAGGTTCTCGGCATTATGTCAGCAGAAGAGGCTTTAAAAATTGCCGAAGAAAAAAATCTTGACCTCGTTAAGATTGCTCCTCAGGCAGTTCCGCCGGTTTGTAAGATTATGGACTACGGAAAGTACCGTTTCGAACAGACCAAGCGCGAAAAGGAAGCAAAGAAAAATCAACACGTTGTTGAAATCAAAGAAATCAGACTTTCGCTTAACATTGACACGCATGACTTCGAAACTAAGGTAAACCATGCAAGACGTTTCCTTACAAGCGGCAACAAGGTTAAGGTGTCTATCCGTTACAGAGGCCGTGAAATGGCTCACACAGAACACGGTATCACCACTATGCAGCAGTTTGCAGAAGCTTGTCAGGAGTTCGGTAATCTTGAAAAGGCTCCTAAGCTCGAAGGTAAATCAATGATGATGTTCCTGGCGCCCAAGCCAAAAAAGTAATAACAGGAGGAATTTACAATGCCTAAAATTAAAACACACAGCGGTGCAAAGAAACGTTTTAAGCTTTCCAAAAACGGTAAGCCCATCCGTTATCATGCAAACAAATCACACATCCTTACAAAGAAGAACACAAAGCGTAAGAGAGGTCTTCGTCAAACAACTGTAGCTGATAAGACAAACGAGAAGCAGATTAAGCGTCTTATTCCTTACAAATAATTCACAAAAACAACTTAATTTTATAACTAACGGAGGTACTTAATCATGGCTCGTATTAAAGGCGCAATGATGACTCGTAAGAGAAGAAATAAAGTATTAAAGCTTGCTAAGGGTTACTACGGCTCAAAGCACAGCCTCTTCAAGACAGCTAAGCAGGCTGTTATGAAGTCAGGTAACTATGCATACATCGGCAGAAAGCAGAAGAAGAGAGATTTCCGCCGTCTTTGGATCACCAGAATTTCTGCAGCTTGCAAGGCAAACGGCATGAACTACTCAACATTCATGAACGGCCTTAAGAAAGCAGACATCACTCTTAACAGAAAGATGCTCTCAGAAATCGCTATCGCTGATCCCGCAGCTTTCACAGCTCTTGTTGAAAAGGCAAAGGCAGCTCTTTAATTTCAAAGATTTACGTCCGAGATTATTTTTCTCGGGCGTATTTGTGTTTTTTAAAGGAACAAAAAATTACTGAAAAAGGGGTAAAATGATGAACAGACTTGACAGCGTTTCCAATGAAAAAATCAAAATGACAGTTAAAATTGCTTCATCGGGTAAGGCAAGGAAAGAAACCGGTCTGTTCTTTTTAGAGGGACTTCGTCTGTGTCGTGACAGTGCGCTTACGGGCACTGTTATAAGATACGCATTCGTTACTGATAAGGCTTTTAAGAAGTTTGGTGAGGATGCTGAGTTTATCTTTTCGAAGTCAAAGGAGTCCTATCTTATTTCCGAAGCAGTGGCAGATAAGCTTTCACTTACACAGACGTCACAGGGTTTTTTCTGTCTCTGTGAGAAAAGTGATTCCTTGCCCGTCTCATCCATCGATATAAAGGGTAAATACATCGCTCTCGAAAACATACAGGATCCTGCTAATCTTGGTGCTATATGCCGAACTGCTGAAGCTCTCGGTATAAATGGCGCTGTTCTTTGCGGCTGCTGTGACAGATATTCTCCCAAAAGTCAGCGTGCAGCTATGGGCTCTCTGCTGAGATTGCCTGTGTTTGAAAGCGATGATCTTTGCAGGGATATTGAATTTCTGAAAAAGAACGGGATGGTGGTTTATGCTACATCTCCCGATTCTGCTTCCGAGAAAATCACGGAAGTGTCGATGCAGGGCGGAGTTATATGCGTTATAGGAAACGAAGGTAACGGTGTGAGTGATGATGTGTTTTCACTTTGCCGTAAGGTTACTATTCCTATGCAGGGAAATGCAGAGTCTCTGAATGCTTCTATGGCAGCAGCCATAACTATGTGGGAGATGATGAGATAAATGGAAAAAGAACTCTATTGGCTATGGCTTCAGGGAGCATCGGGTTATGCCAGAAAAGTTAAAAAGCTTCTGGAAATATTCGGTGATGCTGAAGCGGTCTACAATGCTTCTTCGGAGGAGCTTAATTCGGCCCATATACCCGGTTACGGTCCTAAGGTTATCGGCAGACTGAGGGATGAGGATATCGAAAAATATTATGATATCTATGATTTCTGCCGTAAACACAGAATACATATCATTACTCCTGACAGTGAATTTTATCCTAAAAGACTTCTTGAAACAGAAAATTTTCCTCTCGCTCTTTATGTAAGAGGCGACTATACCTGTCTCAATGCTGAAAATGCCCTTGGTGTTATCGGGAGCCGTACACCGTCACTGTACGGGGAAGAGGCTACCGAAACCATTGTCAGTCAGCTCTGCGACAACGGTGTCCTTATTGTCAGTGGAGGTGCTCTCGGAATTGACTCGATAGCACACAGAACAGCTATAGAATGCGGTGGCAGAACAGTTCTAGTTATGGGTTGCGGTCACGGATCGGGTTATCTTCCCGAAAACAGTGAGCTCAGAAAAAAGGTGGCTCAGAACGGTGCACTTATCACGGAATTTCCACCGTACACTAATGTTACACCGGCTACCTTTCCTCAGAGAAACCGAATTATTTCCGGTATGACAAGCGGTGTTGTTATAGCAGAAGCAGCGAAGATGAGCGGTACGTTCAGCACGGCAAGGCACGCAATAAAGCAGGGCAGAGACCTTTTTGTTCTTCCCGGTGATATAAAAAGCGGAAATTACGAAGGCTCTAATCAGCTTATAAGTGAAGGCGCCAAGCCTGTTTTCTCTGCCAAGGATATCATTCCCTGGGCAAAGGTAAAGAAAAACTCTGAACCTAAAACAGGTAAACCCTTCGAAAAAATTGACCTTGAGGCTTCTTCTTACAAGAAGAGGGGGAAGAAAAAAACTTCGGTTAAGGAAAAAACAGAAAGAATCATCGAAAAAGATGAAAAAATTATAGAGAAAAGCGAAAAAAATACTCCGGAAACTATTTCTAAAAATGCGGAAATAGTGTATAATATAATGTCCGACGGTATATGTGATTCAGACAGTATAATCCGTGAATCAGGTCTGGAGGTCAGAAAGGTTCTTTCTGCTCTTACTGAGCTTGAAATGGATGGAGTTATTGTAAAAATAAACTCCGACAGCTACCGTCTTAATTAATAAATTTATGAAAAGGTGAAAATATATGGCAAATTTAATTATTGTCGAGTCTCCTTCAAAGGCAAAAACTCTTAAGAACTATCTCGGAGGCGGATTTAACATCGTCGCTTCAAAGGGTCATATCAGAGATTTACCTGCAGCAAGACTCAGCGTAGATGTTAAAAACGACTTTGCTCCCAAGTACAGCATAGTAAAAGGAAAGGAAAAGCTCGTCAAAGAACTTAAAGCAGCAGTGGCTGAAAGTGACGAAGTCTTCCTCGCAACCGACCCTGACCGTGAAGGAGAAGCGATTTCATGGCACCTTGCCGAAATCTTAGGTCTCGACCTTAATAAGCTTAACAGAGTTACTTTTAACGAAATTACCAAAACAGGCGTAAAAAACGGTATGGCTAATCCCCGTAAGGTTGACATCGACCTTGTAAATGCACAGCAGGCAAGACGTATTCTTGACCGTCTTGTAGGCTATAAGCTCAGTCCCTTCGTTTCACAGAAAATCAGAAGAGGACTTTCAGCAGGACGTGTGCAGAGTGTGGCTGTCAGAATGATTGTCGACAGGGAAAATGAAATCCGTGCCTTTAATCCTGAGGAATACTGGTCACTTGAAGCTAAATTCACCGTGTCGAGAAAGGCTCTTACCGCTTCATTTTACGGTGATGAGACAGGCAAGGTTGAACTTAAAACTCAGGAACAGACCGATGAGATAATATCCCGTCTTTACGGAGCAAGATATTTCATCAGCTCTCTTAAAAACGGCACAAGAAAGAAAAATCCAGCGCCTCCGTTCATTACATCCACTCTTCAGCAGGAGGCATCCAAGAAGCTTGGCTTCAGAGCTGAAAGAACGATGAAAATAGCACAGGAGCTTTACGAAGGTGTTACTGTTCCCGGCTATGGCTCTATCGGTCTTATAACCTACATGAGAACTGACTCTCTCCGTATCTCTGAAGAGGCAAGACAAGCTACTGAGGAATTCATCAAAGATAATTACGGTGCTAAATATCTTCCTGAGAAGCCACGTTATTATAAATCAAGAAGTAACGCTCAGGACGGACACGAAGCAATCAGACCTTCCACGGTTTCACTTACACCTGCTTCTGTCAAGGATAGCCTTACACCTGAACAGCATAAGCTTTACACACTTATCTGGAACCGATTTGTAGCGTCACTTATGGCTTCCTGTGTACAGAACACTCAGAAAATCGAAATCAAGGGTGTAGTTGACGATGAGAGTAAATTCTGTCTTTTCACTGCCAGCGGCTATTCTGTGAAGTTTGACGGATTTACCGCACTTTATGATCTCGGTGACAAGGATGAAGATAAGTCCAAGCTTCCGGACGGTCTTGCCGGCGGTGACAGTCTCAAGCTTAAAAGTCTCGATAAAGAACAGCACTTCACACAGCCTCCTGCGAGATATACTGAAGAGTCTCTTATTAAGACTCTCGAAGAAAACGGAGTGGGCAGACCGAGTACTTATGCTACCATTATTTCGACCATCGTAAAACGTGAATATGTGGTAAGAAAATCCAAACAGCTCGTTCCTACAGAACTCGGTGAGGCGATAGTAAACCTTCTCAAAGAAAAGTTCAAGAACATAGTAAATGTAAAGTTTACCGCACAGCTTGAAAGTGACCTCGACCGTGTAGGTGAAGGCACACAGGATTACATTAAAATGCTTCACGAATTCTATGGAGATTTCGAGGATACCCTCCAGAAGGCAAAGTCTGAAATGGACGGTGTTAAAATTCAGCTCAAGGAAGACGAAACAGACATTCCCTGCGAAAAATGCGGCAGAATGATGGTTATTAAAGTAGGCAGATTCGGCAAATTCCTTGCCTGTCCTGCTTATCCTGAATGTAAGACTACCAAGCCTTATGTTGTCGAAACAGATGCTACCTGCCCTGTATGCGGCGGTAAGGTTATTTCTAAAAAATCAAAGAGGGGATACACCTTCTTCGGCTGTGATAAATGGCCTGAATGTAACTTTATGACATGGGATAAACCCACTAATGAAAAATGCCCGAAATGCGGTAAATCACTTTTCAAAGCAAAAGGCGGAATGCTCAACTGTCTCGATGAAAAGTGCGGGTATTCAGCTAAAGCTACCCGTAAAAAGAAGGGCGAATGATGAAAGATAGTAAAGGCGGTGAAAAAATGAGCAGTGAAACAGTAAAGGTAATCGGTGCAGGTCTTGCAGGCGTGGAGGCTGCATGGCATCTGGCTAATGCAGGAATTAAGACAGAGCTTTATGAAATGAAGCCTGTGAAGTTTTCTCCTGCTCATAAAAAGCCGACCTTCGCAGAGCTTGTATGCTCAAATTCACTTAAAGCTGAAAGAGTTGAATCAGCGGCCGGTCTTCTGAAAGAAGAAATGCGCAGACTCGGTTCTTTGTGCATTGAATGCGCTTATGAATGTAAGGTTCCTGCCGGAGGAGCACTTGCTGTGGACAGAGATGAATTTTCCCGTCTTATTACAGAAAAAATTTCAGCTCATCCGAATATTACTGTTATAAACGAAGAGGTTACTGAAATTCCGGACGGTAATGTAATTATTGCCGCCGGTCCTCTCGCCAGTGATGCACTGAGTGAAAAAATCTCCTCAATATGCGGAAGCGGACTTCATTTTTTTGATGCGGCTGCTCCTATTGTTACTCTTGACAGTATAGATATGGACAGTGCCTTTTGTGCCTCAAGATACGAAAGAGGCGGAGAAGATGACTACATAAACTGTCCGATGAACAAAGAAGAATATGAGAATTTTTACGATGCTCTTATAAACGCTGAGAGTGCTGAAACACACTCATTCGATAAAAGAAAGGATGTCTACGAGGGCTGTATGCCCATCGAGGTTATGGCGTCCAGAGGCAAAGATACTATGCGTTTCGGACCGCTTAAACCTGTAGGACTCCGTGACCCGAGGACAGGACACCGTCCGTGGGCAGTACTTCAGCTTCGTAAAGAAAACAGTAAGGGAACACTTTTTAATCTCGTAGGCTTTCAGACAAATCTCAAATTTGGTGAGCAGAAGAGAGTCTTTTCTATGATTCCTGCTCTTAAAAATGCTGAGTTTGTCCGTTACGGTGTAATGCACAGAAACACCTTTATTGATTCTCCGAGGCTTCTTAAGGGAGATTTCAGCTTCAGAGAAAGACCGTCTCTGTTTTTCGCAGGACAGATAACAGGTGTGGAAGGATATATGGAGTCTGCTGCCTCGGGAATAATAGCAGGAATTAATATGGCCAGATACCTTAAAGGTGAGGATACTTACATTCTTCCCGAAACAACTATGATAGGTGCATTGAGCAGATATATCAGTGATCCGACGGTCGTGAATTTCCAGCCTATGGGTGCGAATTTCGGTGTTCTTCCTCCCATAGAACCAAAAATCAGAGACAAAAAAGAACGTTACAAGGCTCTTTCTGAAAGAGGTCTTGAGGAATTTGAAAAATATCTGAACGGAGGGGATAGATAATGAGTCTTGAAGCTTTTGAAAAGGTAATAGGTTATGAGTTTAAAAACAGAAATCTTTTACAGACGGCACTTACTCATTCCTCTTACGCTAATGAAAAGCATCTGAACGGTGAATGTAACGAGAGACTTGAATTTTTAGGAGATTCGGTTCTCGGTATTATCACTGCTGAATATTTTTACCATAATTTAAACCATCTTCCTGAAGGTGAAATGACTAAAAAGAGAGCTGCCTGTGCCTGTGAAAAATCACTTCACGGCTTCGCTAAGGAAATAGATCTCGGAAGCTTTATTTTCCTTGGAAGAGGCGAGGAAAGAATGGGCGGAAGAAAGCGCGCATCCATTCTCGCTGATGCTTTCGAAGCTGTGATAGGCGCTATATATCTTGACGGCGGTCTCGAAAATGCGAGAAGGTTCGTACTCGATTTCGTAAAGAAGGCGGCAGATGAACAGCTTTCTTTTGTGGATTATAAAACAGTATTACAGGAAATCATACAGAAAAATCCCGATGAGCATCTGTCATATGCTGTGGTAGCTGAAAGCGGACCCGACCACGATAAACGCTTTGAGGTTGAGGTTTATCTTAACAGTAACACAATAGGCTGCGGCAGAGGAAAGAGTAAAAAAATCGCTGAGCAGCAGGCGGCTAAACAGGCTCTCGAGCTTATGGGTGTGAAGTTTTGAAGCATATAAATGTAGCATTGTTTGTGCCCGATGAAGGCTGTCCTCACAGATGCAGCTTCTGTAATCAGAAAACCATTTCCGGTAAAACACGACCGCTTACAGTTGAGGATATAGAAAAGGCTGTGGAAACAGCTGTCAGCACTTCCGAATGCGGTGAAGGTGAGATTGCCTTCTTCGGAGGAAGCTTTACCGCCATAGAAAGAAGCTATATGCTCTCTTTACTTGAAAAAGGGAAAGAGTACGTGGAAAGAGGTCTTTTTAAGGGAATAAGAATTTCTACCAGACCGGACTGCATCGATGCAGAAATTCTTACTCTCTTAAAGGAAAATAAGGTTACTTCTATAGAACTCGGATGTCAGAGCATGGATGATGAGGTTCTTCTTCTTAATGAGAGAGGTCACATATCCTCTGATGTGGTAAATGCAGCAGCTTTGATAAAAGAATATGGCTTTGAATTCGGTGTGCAGATGATGACAGGTCTTTATGGTGACACTGAAGAAAAGGCTCTCGAAACAGCTGAAAAGCTCATTTCTTTAAAGCCTGATACAGCGAGGATCTATCCCACAGTTGTACTCGAAAACACACGTCTTGCCGAGCTTTATAAAAAAGGTGAGTATACTCCGCAGACTACCGATGAAGCGGCCGATCTTTGTGCAAAGCTTCTTCTGATGTTTCACGAGGCTGACATTAAGGTTATCAGACTCGGTCTTCATTCCGGCGGTAATGTAGAGGAAGGGTTCGTGGCAGGCGCTTACCACCCGGCATTCAGAGAGCTTGCAGAGAGCAGAATTTACCTGAGAAAGATTAAGGAAGAAATCGAAAAAAGAAATCTTTCAGAAGGTAAAATAGAGGTTACGGTAGGTAGTTCATATATTTCGATGGCATCAGGTCAGAAAAAATCAAATATAAACCACCTTTTTGCTCTCGGTTACGAGGTAAAGATAAAAGGAAACAGTGAATATAAAAAATATGAAGTAAGTGTGAGGTTAACAGAATGATATTAACATCACTTGAAATGCAGGGATTCAAATCCTTCCCTGAAAAAACAGTGCTTACCTTCGGTAAGGGTATTACGGCAGTAGTCGGCCCTAACGGAAGCGGTAAAAGTAACATATCTGATGCGGTAAGATGGGTTCTCGGTGAACAGTCGAGTAAGTCTCTTCGCGGCTCTAAAATGGAGGATGTTATCTTTGACGGTACGAAAATCCGTAAGGCTCACGGCTTTGCGCAGGTAACGCTTCGTCTGGATAATAAAGACAGATCCATAAAGGGTGCGGACACTGATGAGGTAGCCGTTACGAGAAGATACTACCGTTCAGGTGAAAGTGAATATAAAATCAACGGTGTAAATGTCCGACTTAAGGATGTTCATGAGCTGTTTATGGACACAGGTCTCGGCAGAGACGGTTATTCTATGGTCAGCCAGGGCAAGATAGCCGATATGGTAAGCGGAAAGGGTAAGGAATGCCGTGAAATGTTCGAAGAAGCGGCAGGTATTTCTTCTTACCGTTACAGAAGAAACGATTCACTGAAAAAACTCGGTCAGGCTGAAGAAAATCTTGTCCGATTAAGAGATATTCTTACTGAGCTTGAAGGCAGAATAGGTCCTCTTAAGCATCAGAGCGAAAAGGCCGAGAAATTCCTCGTTTTGGCAGGGGAGAAAAAGGAACTTGAAATCGGCTTGTGGCTTTATAACATCGATAAAATCCGTGATGAACTCCGCAAGCAGGAGGACAATATCGCTATAGCATCAGGTCATTATGCTCAGACTGAGGAGGAGCTTTCCGAAATCGAGCGAATGATAGAAAAAAGCATCGCCGATACGCAGAATATTAACATAAAAATTGATGAAATCCGTCAGAGCATTTCTCTTCTGGAAGAAAAAGCTGCTAATGCAGGCAGTGAGCAGGCTGTTATGAGAAACTCTATCGCTCATAACAATGAAACCATCGAAAGAATTTCCCGTGACCGATATGATTCCGAAAGCAGTCAGAATCAGCTTCTTAAGGAAATAGAAAACGAAGAGAAACTTATTCTTCAGATTAAGAGTATACGGGAGGAAAAGACCGCCGAGCTTGAAAAGGTGAATTCCGAGCTTGACAGAATGCAGAGTGAGGGTGGCTCTCTTCTTGACGAATCAAATGAAATCGCAAGAACTGTAGCGCTTCTTACTAAAGAGCTTGCCGACTGTCGTGTTTCAGTTTCTACTGCACTTTCGTCTATCGGCGAAATCAAGGCAAGAGTTGAGGTTATAGATTCACTTATTGCACAGAGACAGGAAACAGTTGACGGTTTAAGTGCAGAGAAATCAAAGAGTGAAAAAGCACTTTCAGACTGCGAAAAAGAAATCGAAGAGCTTATAAATTCAGTCGATGGTTATACTTTAAGATTTAAAAATAAAGATGCGAAGGCTGATTCACTGAAAAAAGAGCTTGACGAAAAGTCTTTTGAAGCACAGCGTGTCACATCAAAGATTAAAATGCTCGAAGAGCTCGAAAAGAGTATGGAGGGTTATTCGGGTGCAGTTAAAAAGGTTATTAAAGAAAGTGAAAAGGGTGCACTCAAGGGTATTCACGGTACACTTTCACAGCTTATTTCCGTTAAAGAGGAATATGCTGTTGCTATAGAAACGGCACTCGGAAATGCAGTACAGAATATCGTTACGGAAACAGAAAACGATGCTAAGGCAGCCATTAATTATCTTAAAAGCTCAAATGCCGGCAGAGCGACCTTCCAGCCTGTATCTTCCGTAAAAGGTAAGGAATTACAGGAGGACGGTCTTGAGGACTGCTACGGTTATATTGATATAGCAACCAACCTTCTTACTTATGACGGAAAGTATGCTGAAATTATATCTTCACTTTTAGGGAAAACTGTAATTGCTGAAGATTTAAGCTGTGCTGTTGCTATAGGAAAGAAATATTCACATCGTTTTAAAATAGTTACTCTTGACGGGCAGGTAGTAAATCCCGGAGGATCTATGACCGGTGGTTCTGCTATACAGAATATCGGTATTCTTTCCCGTGGCAACGAAATTGAGAAGCTTAAGGAAAAAGAAAAATCCCTCAGAAAAACAGTTTCCGAGCTTCAGGAGCAGTACGATAAAATTGATGAAGAACTTGCAAATATAACAAGGCAGCTCGAAAGTGAGAAGGAGAGTCTTTCTGCGGCACAGGAAGAGAAAATCCGTCTTGAGGGACAGTTTAATCTCATTTGTGAGCAGTTCTACACTGCAAAGAGCGGAGTAGATGAGCTTACTGGTGAAAAGAGCAGTGCCGATGAAAGAATTGCCCGTATTCAGGCCTCCTGTGATGAAGCATCCGAAAAGGTTGCTAAGCTTACTGAGTCCATCGAAGAAAAGGAAGCTCAGGGTGAAGCTCTGGGCAGAAAAAGAAGTGAGCTTTCGGAAAAAAGAGAAGAAATCACTTCAGCGATTTCAAAGCTTAATATGGATATTCACGGTGCAGATAAAGACCTTTCAGCCCGTGTGCAGGCACTTAATTTCCTTAAGGCCAGACTCATTGACCACGAGGACAGAGACAAGCAGCTCGATATGGAAATCGAAGCTATAAAAGCACGGAATGTTCAGATCGAGAAAGAAATCGAAGCTCTTTCGCTTCTCACGGAAAATATTCATCTCGAAAGCGAAAAAGCCAAGCAAGAAATCGTTTCCTTGCAGAGAAAGAGAAGTGAAGAAGAAGAACGCTCATCCAAGCTTCGTGTAAATGAAAGAGCAAAGAGTGCTGAAAGAGAGAAAATCAGCGGTGAGCTTGCACGTCTCGAGGAAAGAAAAGAGACGATGAACAAGGATTATGAGGACACTCTCGGAAAGCTTTACGATGAATATCAGCTTACAAAGCGTGAAGCAGAGGCTGTGGCAGAGCGTCCCGAGGATCCGAAGGGTGCACAGAAGAGACTCCACGAAATCAAAGGCTCTATCAGAGCTCTCGGCTCTGTTAATGTGGGAGCTATCGAGGAATACAAGGAAGTAAGCGAACGCTACGAATTTATGTCAACCCAGGTAGGTGATGTGGAAAAGAGTAAGCGTGAGCTTATCCGTCTCATCGGTGAACTTACCGATAAAATGTCCACACAGTTCAGAGAGCAGTTCACGAAAATCAACCATAACTTCAATGAAACCTTCTGTGAGCTTTTCGGTGGCGGTAAGGCAGAGCTTATTCTCGAAGACCCCACTGATGTTCTCGAAAGTAACATTGACATAAAATTACAGCCACCGGGCAAAAATGTTAAGCGTCTTGATTCTCTCTCAGGCGGTGAAAAGGGACTTTCAGCTATTGCGCTTCTCTTTGCAATTATGAAGGTTAATCCCGCGCCTTTCTGTATTTTTGATGAGGTTGAGGCTGCTCTTGATGACGTAAACGTAACGAGATATGCCCAGTATGTAAGACGAATGACTGAAAACACACAGTTCATTCTCATCACTCACCGTCGCGGTACTATGGAAGAGGCTGATATGCTTTACGGTATCACTATGCAGGAGCAGGGCGTATCTAAGCTTCTTGAGCTGAAGACGGCAGAGCTCGCAAAATCACTCGGAATTACCGAATAAGGAGGAATATATAAATGGGTATTTTTAAGAAGTTCGGATTCGGACTCAAAAAAACCAGAGAAGGAATGACAGGCAGAATAGAGGATGTTCTCGGTGCATACGAAGAAATTACCGATGACCTGTATGATGATCTCGAAGAAGCACTCATAATGGGTGATGTAGGCTTTAAGACTGCTACGGATATAGTAGAAGAGCTTCGTAAGAGAGTCAATAAGAACGAGGTTCGTAATCCTAAGCACGCTAAAATGATTATTGCGGACATCGTAGCAGATATGATTGACGGCGGTGAGGATATGGGACTTATCACCATCCCTTCCGTTATTCTCGTAATCGGTGTTAACGGTGTCGGCAAAACCACTACCATCGGTAAGCTTGCTGCTATGTATAAAAAAGAAGGCAAGAAAGTAATTCTCGGTGCTGCTGATACCTTCCGTGCCGCTGCTATTGAACAGTTAGAGGTCTGGGCAGAAAGAGCCGGAGTAGACATCGTTAAGCATAAAGAAGGTGCAGACCCTGCCGCAGTAGTTTACGATACTATCAGTGCCGGTATTTCACGTGACTGTGACATTATTATCTGTGACACCGCAGGCCGACTTCATAACAAGAAAAACCTTATGGACGAGCTTGCAAAAATTTACCGTGTAGTGGAGAAAGAGCTTCCCTATGCTGACCGTGAGATTCTTCTCGTTCTCGATGCTACCACAGGTCAGAATGCAGTAAGCCAGGCTAAGGAATTTATGAATGTAGCTGAGCTTACTGGTATCGCACTTACCAAGCTTGACGGTACTGCAAGAGGCGGTGTGGTTCTCGCTATTAAAAATGAGCTTAAGCTTCCCGTTAAATTCATCGGTGTAGGTGAGCAGATTGATGACTTACAGCCCTTCAGTCCCAAGGTATTCGCAAAGGCGCTCTTTGAGGATACATCAACAGTTGAGGAGGAATGAGAATGAAAATTCTTATAGCCACCCATAATAAGCATAAGCTTACAGAAATGGCACGTATTCTTTCTCCTATGGGCTACGAGGTGGTCACAGACACAGACATCGGCATCGAGCTTACAGATGTGGTAGAAACAGGAACTACTTTTATGGAAAATGCCCGTATAAAAGCTGAAAGCGGATGCAAAGAAAGCGGTCTTATATGTATCGCTGATGACAGTGGTCTTTGTGTAGATGCCTTAGGCGGTGAGCCTGGAGTTTATTCGGCACGCTACAGCGGAGTACACGGTGACGATGAAGGTAACATCGTAAAGCTTTTAGAAAATCTTGACGGTGTACCCGAAGAAAAAAGAACAGCATATTTCGCCTGCGCTATCTGTGTGAGCTTTCCTGAAGGTAAAGAGATTACAGCCGAGGGTAAGTGTCACGGTATGATAGGTCATATTAAGAAGGGCGAAAACGGTTTCGGCTATGACCCTGTCTTTATGGTAGGGGATAAGAGCTTGGCTGAAATGACAGCAGAAGAAAAGGATGCCATCAGCCACAGAGGTAATGCACTTAAGGTGCTTGAAGAAAAGTTAAGATAATCTGACAGATATATTAAAGGAGCAAACTAAATGACAGGTAAAGAAAGAGCAGCATTCAGAGCACAGGCAAACCATCTTGAGCCTCTTTTTCAGGTAGGTAAAGGCGGTATGTCAGACGCTCTCATAAAACAGACAGACGATGCACTCAGAGCAAGAGAACTTATAAAGGTTAAGGTTCTTTTAGAGTCTTCACCCATCACACCCAGACAGACTGCTGACGAGCTTGCTGCAGCTACAGGAGCTGAGGTTATTCAGGTTATCGGCGGTGTAATCGTTCTCTGGAGAGAAAGCCCCGAGCTTAAGGAAAAGGCTTTGCAGAAGGAAAAGAATAAGAAAAAAGCTGCTAAGCTTCAGAGAGAAAAGCAGCTTGCATTAAAAAAGGAAAAGAATAAGAAAATCGCATTCAAGGGCGCAAAGAAAGGCTGATAAATAATGCGTATCGGTATTTTCGGAGGTACCTTTAATCCGCCGCATTGCGGTCATAAAAATTTAGCACTTAACATTAAGGAAAAGGCTGAGCTTGACAATATTATTATAATTCCTACCTTTACACCTCCGCACAAAGAGGGAAAAGATCTTGCGAGCGGTGAGCACAGAATAAAAATGTGCGAAATGATGTTCACTGAGGATTTTTTCACCGTAAGTGATATGGAAATTAAACGTCAGGATAAAAGCTATACTTATTATACTTTACTCGAACTCAGGCAGTCTCATCCTGATGATGAACTGTTTCTGATTATCGGCTCTGATATGCTTCTCAGCTTTCACACATGGTTCCGATATGAGGATATCCTTTCGATGGTGACACTTTGTGTAGCGACAAGAGAGGATAAGGTAAATTATAGTGAGCTTCTTACCTATTCACACAATACCCTGGGACTCGGTGAAGGTGAGATAATAATAGCTGATATTGAGCCTTATGAGTGTAGTTCTACGGATGTGAGAAAGCGGATTTCAAGCGGTCTTGATGCGGCATTTATGACCGGCAAGGAAATATATAATTATGCGAGATTAAATCTTCTTTACGAAAGTCCGTATATAGAATACAAGAGGATTCTCAGAGAAAAGCTCGATGATTACCGCTTCCTTCATTCACTTAATGTTGCCGACAGTGCAGCTTCTCTTGCGCAGATGTACGGCGCAAACGAAGAGAAAGCTTATTTCGCAGGACTTCTTCACGATATAATGAAGAATGAAAATGACGAAGATATGTTGAAATGTATCGCAAAAGGTGGTATAATGTTAAGCCGTACGGAAAAAGCGAACCGTAAGCTGTGGCACGCCATAGCAGGTGAGTGTTATCTCAGGACCGAGCTTCATATAGAGGATCAGGAAATTCTTTCGGCTGTACGGTACCATACCACAGGCAAATCCGGTATGAGCACATTTGAAAAAATCATCTATGTAGCGGATTACATCTCAGCTGAAAGAAGCTATCCCGATGTAGATGTTATGAGAAATTTGAGCTATGAAAAAGGACTTGACGAGGCTTGTCTGTATTCTCTGCAGTACACACTGAAAAGCCTTTCCGAAAAGAAGGGAATAATCCATGAGGACAGTCTCGCTTTTTATAACGATCTTGTAATGAAAATGAAATAATAAAAGGAGAAAGCTATGACAGAACTTGAACTTTCCAAAGAAATAGTTAAGGTACTCGATAAGAAAAAGGCGATTGATATCAAAGTTATCGAAATAACAGAGCATTCCATCGTTGCCGATTATTTCGTTATCGCTTCCGGTACATCGAATACCCATGTTAAAGCTCTCGCTGATGAGGTTGAGTATGAGCTCAGTCAGCAGGGAACAGAGCCTCATCATATTGAAGGCAGAGCTACAGGCTGGATTTTACTTGACTACACAGGTGTTCTCGTACACGTGTTTACAGGTGAAAGCCGTGATTATTATAACCTTGAACGCTTATGGCAGGATGCAAAAACAGTTGATATTTCCGATATAATTACGGAAGACTGATTTTTAAAATAGAAATTAATTAAACGGAGTGATAAATTTGAATTACGATTTCAAAAATGCCGAATTAAAATGGCAAAAGAAATGGGAGGATTCAGGTGTATTTGAAGCACAGGATAATTCCGATAAAAAGAAATTTTATGCACTTGTAGAATTCCCTTACCCCAGCGGAAGCGGTATGCACGTAGGTCACATCAAGGCTTATTCAGGCCTTGAAGTAATTTCGAGAAAGCGCAGAATGGAAGGCTATAATGTGCTTTTCCCCATCGGCTTTGATGCTTACGGTCTTCCTACAGAAAACTCAGCAATCAAAACCGGTATTCATCCCAGACAGCTTACTGATAAGAATATCGAAAAGTTCTCATCACAGCTTAAGAGAGTAGGCTTCTCCTTCGACTGGAACAGAGTGGTTGATACCACGGAAGAAGGCTACTACAAATGGACACAGTGGATTTTTCTTAAGATGTTTGAAAACGGTCTTGCCTTCAGAGACAAGACTCTCGTTAACTACTGTCCCTCATGTAAGGTTGTTCTTTCTAATGAAGACTCACAGGGCGGTAAGTGTGACATCTGCCACAGCGATATAGTTCAGAAGTCAAAGGACGTATGGTACCTTCGTATCACAGAATATGCTGATAAGCTTCTTGAAGGCTTAAAGGAAGTTGATTATCTTCCTAACATAAAGCTCCAGCAGGAAAACTGGATCGGTAAATCTACAGGTGCTTTTGTAAACTTTGATGTAAAGGGTACAGAGGAAACTCTTCGTATTTACACAACCCGTCCCGACACTCTTTTCGGTGTAACCTTTATGGTTATGGCTCCCGAGCATCCTATGCTTGACAAGTATAAGGATATGATTTCTAACTTTGATGCTGTCGAAAATTACAGAGCAGAATGTGCTAAGAAAACAGAGTTCGAGCGTACTCAGCTTGTAAAGGATAAGACAGGTGTCAAGCTTGACGGCTTCGTAGCAATCAATCCCGTTAACGGCAAGGAAATCCCCATTTTCATTTCTGACTATGTTATGATGGGCTACGGTACAGGTGCTATTATGGCTGTTCCTGCTCACGATCAGAGAGACTATGATTTCGCAAAGGAATTCGGCATTGATATCATTGAGGTTATCAAGGGCGGAGACATTTCAGTAGAAGCTTACACAGGCGACGGTGAAATGGTTAACTCCGAATACCTTAACGGATATACTGATAAGAAATCTTCGATTGCGAGAGTTCTTGAAGAGCTTGAAAAGCAGGGTATAGGCGAAAGAGGCGTTCAGTACAAGATGAAGGACTGGGCATTCAACCGTCAGCGTTACTGGGGTGAACCCATTCCCATCGTACACTGTGAAAAGTGCGGTATGGTGGCTGTTCCTTATTCAGAGCTTCCTCTTAAGCTTCCTAAGGTTGAAAACTTCGAACCCGGTCAGGACGGTGAAAGCCCCCTTGCAAAGATTGATGAATTCGTAAACTGCACTTGTCCCAAATGTGGCGGTGCAGCAAAGAGAGAAACCGATACCATGCCTCAGTGGGCAGGCTCATCCTGGTACTTCCTTCGTTATATCGATCCTCACAATGATAACGAGCTTGCAAATATGGAAAAGCTTAAGTACTGGATGCCCGTTGACTGGTACAACGGCGGTATGGAGCACGTAACACGTCATCTTATTTACTCACGCTTCTGGCATAAGTTCCTTTATGACATCGGTGCAGTACCCTGTGAAGAGCCTTATGCAAAGAGAACTGCTCAGGGTCTTATTCTCGGTCCCGACGGTGTAAAGATGAGTAAGTCAAGAGGTAACGTAATTGACCCCAACGATGTAGTTGATGTTTACGGTGCAGACGTTCTTCGTACATATGTACTGTTTATGGGTGACTACGAGCAGGCAGCTCCCTGGTCAGAAAGCTCTGTTAAGGGCTGTAAGCGTTTCGTAGACCGTATCTGGAACCTCCAGGAAATCCTCACAGACGGTGATGAATACTCTGCTGAGCTTTCATCTTCCTTCCACAAGACAATAAAGAAGGTCAGCGAAGATATTGAAGCACTTAAATATAACACTGCTATTGCTGCACTTATGACTCTTCTTAACGGTATCTATAATAAGGGCGCTATCAATAAGGCTGAGCTTAAGACTCTTCTTCTTCTTGTAAATCCCTTTGCACCTCATGTAACAGAGGAGCTTAATGCTATCGTATTTGACGGCAGCGATATGCTCGCTGAAACTCAGTGGCCTGTTTTCGATGAAGCTAAATGCGTTGACGATGAAATCGAAATAGTAGTACAGATTAACGGCAAGGTCAAGGTTAAGATTAATGTTGCCGCTGACATTGAGGCTGCAGATGCTATTGCGCTTGCTAAAGCAGATGAAAAGATCGCTTCTGAAATTGCCGGAAAAACTATCGTAAAAGAGCTTTATGTAAAAGGAAGACTCGTAAATATCGTAGTAAGATAAGAAATTCAGTGATTTTTTCGAAAAAATATTAAAAACACGTAAAATATCTTATTATTGTTTGGAAATTTCTCTTGACAAGAGCTAATCTATAATGTATAATATTTTTCGTATCCTTAACGGAAATATACCCCTGCTAACAGGTAAGGGAGGGAAATATAAATGAGTCAGGTAAAAGTTAAAGAGAACGAGTCACTCGACAGCGCTCTCAGACGTTTTAAGAGACAGACTTCACGCGATGGTATCATTCAGGAAGTTCGTAAAAGAGAACACTATGAAAAGCCTTCAGTAGCAAGAAAAAAGAAGTCTGAAGCTGCTCGTAAGCGTAAATTTAAGTAATTGAATTGCAAAAATCACCCGAGGGCTTAATACCTTTGGGTGATTTTTTCATTATCACATTAATAAAGGCTGGTAATACTATGATTAACAAACTTAAAGCATATTTAAAAGAAAAAAGCAGTGCTGCACTCATTATGAGTGAGGAAAACATCTGCTATTTTACTTCTTTTCATTCATCAAACGGTTATCTTTTAGTAACAGGGGATAAGGCTGTATTTTTAACAGACTCCCGTTACATTGAAGCGGCTCAGAATAAAATCACTTCCTGTGATGAAGTTCTGCAGATCAAATCAATGGAGGCAGACCTTATGCCTCTTATTGACAGTCTCGAAGTAAAGACGCTTGAGCTTGAAAGCGAAAGAATAACTGTTGCCAGATATCAGAAAATCAGTGAGCTTGTACCCGATGTTTCGGTTATCTGTGACGGTAGCCTTGACAGAGCTGTCGATGAAATAAGAGTGAAGAAAAATGAGTCAGAAGTAGCTAAGATAGTAAAGGCACAGCGTATTGCCGAAAAAGCCTTTGATTATATATTAGGTTTTATTTCTACAGAAAAAACCGAAAAGGAAATTGCACTTGAGCTCGAATATTTTATGCTCAGGAACGGTGCTGACGGACTTTCCTTTGAAACTATCTGTGTCAGCGGTAAAAATAGCTCTCTTCCTCACGGTGTTCCTACTGATAAGAAAATCGAAAAAGGGGACTTTATTACAATGGACTACGGCGCCACTTCGGAATTTTATCATTCCGATATGACCAGAACTGTCGCAGTAGGTGAGGTTTCCTCTAAACAGATAGATGTTTACGAAACCGTTCTCAAAGCACAGATGGCAGGTGTTGATGCCGTAAAGGCAGGTGTAAGCTGTAAAGATGTTGATGCCGTATCGAGAAAGATTATTTCTGATGCAGGCTACGGTGATTATTTCGGTCATGGACTCGGTCACGGTGTCGGTGTGGAAATTCACGAGTTTCCTTCACTTAATCCCACGAGTAAAGCTGTTCTCGAGGTCGGTAACATCGTAACTGTTGAGCCCGGTATTTATCTTCCCGGTCAGTTCGGTGTAAGAATCGAGGATATGGCTCTCGTAACGGCTGACGGCTGTGTAAATCTTACCGAATGTGAGAAAAAGCTTATAGTATTATAAAATAATTAAGGTGGTATATTATGCCTATGTACGAAAATAAAACTGAACAGGAAAAGGCTCTTCTGGTAAGTGTGGATACAGGTGAATTCGATGCGGAAGCATCCATCGATGAGCTCGAAGAGTTAGCATATACCGCCGGAGCAGAGGTTATAGGCAAGGTAATACAGAAAAAGGAAGCTCCTGAAAAGGCTACCTTTGTAGGTGCGGGTAAACTGCTCGAAATCATCGCTTTCTGTCAGACGAATGATGTTGATATTCTTATTTTTGACAGCGAGCTTTCACCGTCTCAGCAGAGAAATCTCGAAAAGCTCACAAATGTAAGAGTAATCGACCGTACTATGCTCATTCTCGATATTTTTGCTATGAGAGCAAGAACGAGTGAAGGTAAGCTACAGGTTGAGCTGGCTCAGCTTAAGTATCAGCTTCCCCGACTTGCAGGACAGGGAACATCTCTTTCTCGTCTTGGTGGCGGTATCGGTACGAGAGGTCCCGGTGAAACGAAGCTTGAAAGTGATAAGAGACATATCAGAAGAAGAATACAGAAGCTTCAGGAAGAGCTGGAGCATCTCGAAAAACGCCGTAATCAGATGCGAAAAAGACGTGAAAAGGACGGAGTGCAGACGGTTGCTATCGTCGGTTACACTAATGCAGGTAAGTCTACTCTGATGAACGCTCTTACTGATGCGGGAGTTCTTGCAGAAAACAAGCTTTTTGCAACTCTTGACCCTACTTCGAGGGGACTTACACTTCCTGACGGCAGACAGGTTATGCTTGTCGATACCGTAGGTCTTATCCGCCGCCTGCCTCATAAATTAGTTGAAGCATTCAAATCCACACTTGAAGAAGCTGCACAGGCTACAGTTATTCTTAATGTCTGTGATGCTTCCGATGAACACAGTGCGGAGCATCTCGAGGTTACGAAGAATCTTCTCGAGGAGCTCGGATGCGCAGGAAAGCCTGTCATTTCTGTAATGAATAAGTGTGACCTTGTCGGTGACATTTATTCTATGCCTACCTTTGGAAAAACAGTTATGATTTCCGCTCTTGAGGGCAGAGGCTTTGATGAGCTTCTTAACGCTGTTCTGAAGGAGCTTCCGCCTACGAGAAGAAAGGCTGAATTTCTTCTTCCTTTCTCCGCAGGTGCTGTTGCTGCAAGAATAAGAAAAGAGGGTGTAGTTGAGTACGAAGAATACCGTGAAGACGGTCTTTATATGAAAGCTACGGTAGAAATCAGTCTTATCAATGAAATCAAGGATTATCTTCTGTAATCGTTGACGGACTGCCGGAGAAGGTGTGCATAAAGCCTCCGAGTTCATTCGAGCATATGTCTCCGCCGATTACGATACCTTCATATACTAAAATGTTTCCGCATATTATTCCGTCGGTATTTTCGTATCCGGGATAATTAAGAATATTATAGCTCCACATTTTAACTCTTGCGCCTTTATATTTTTCTAAATCAAGGTTTTGCTGACGTTGTATGTCATTATATTTCTCGTATGTTTCATCGAATTCATCGGGAATTATTACTTCTTTTACCTGTACGGGATTTTCGTCAATTTCCCATCCGAACTGAGAAAAGAAGGTCATTCTGTCAGCGTGGGTTTCGGCACGCATTGAAATACCTCCCGTATTACTTGCCGGAAGAGCATTGTCTTTGATGACATAAATTATTCCGCCTATGGAAAGAGCGCATACGAGAAGGACACAGACAGCTATTTTAATTGCTTTATCAGATTTTACGGAAACTATAAACATATTTTTATCCACCAATCATTATTTGTTTGATAAAATTATATGTTTGATTTATCAAGTTAGAACTTTTAAACCATCTAAAAGGATGTGCTTTATGGATTTTATTCCTTTTAATTCACGAAATACTCTTCATAAAAGTAAATTCGGTGCTCTCAAGCAGGGGGAGAATGTAGTTTTTAAGGTAATTATGCCTCGCTCCTTCGGTGTAAGATATGTTGATCTTGTGATAAAAAGCGACAATGGCGACTATGAAAATATTCCTATGAAATGGCTTTCCATGGAAGGTGAGCATGAGGAATGGTGGGCAGTCGGCTATACAGCTAAAGAGCCTGATATTTATTTTTATCATTTTGAATATGAAACCTCATGGGGCAGGAGCTTCATCAGACATAGCGGAAACTGTATCGGAAAAGTCTCCGCAGGTGATGAGGATTGGCAGCTGACGGTTTACAGTAAAAATTTTTCTACGCCCAATTGGCTCAAGGGTGGACTTTTCTATCAGATTTTTCCTGACAGATTTTATTTTTCGGGCATAAAAAAAGATAATGTACCTGTGGACAGAAAGCTTCGTGACGATATTTTCGGAGAACCTGAATGGAAGCCTACCGGAGAAGGTAAAGTACTTAATAATGACTACTTTCAGGGAGATCTTAAGGGCATCGAAGAAAAACTGGATTACATATCGTCTTTAGGTGTCACCTGTCTTTATCTTAATCCGATTTTTGAAGCTCAGAGTAACCACAGATATGACACGTCGGACTACAGCAAAATTGATCCTCTTCTCGGAACAGAAAAGGACCTTACTTCTCTGTGTAAAAAAGCTGAAGAAAAGGGCATATCTGTTATTCTTGACGGTGTGTTCAGCCATACCGGTGATGACAGTATATATTTCAATAAGTATGGACGTTATAATTCTGTCGGAGCTTATCAATCGGATAAGTCACCCTATTACAGCTGGTACAAATTCATTAACCACCCCGACAATTATCACTCCTGGTGGGGAATCAGTATTCTTCCTGAGGTAATTGAGGAGTCTGACGGCTTTCTTGATTTCATAACAGGTGAAAACGGTATAGCCAGAAGATGGCTTCGTACAGGTGTCAGAGGATGGAGACTCGATGTAGCCGATGAGCTTCCTGATGTTTTTCTTGACAGATTCAGAGAAGCAGTAAAGAGCGAAAATGCCGAGACGCTTGTGCTTGGTGAAGTGTGGGAAGATGCTTCAAACAAGTTCAGCTACGGACAGAGACGCCGTTATTTTGGCGGAAAACAGCTTGATTCTGTTATGAATTATCCTTTTGCCGATGCTATAATTTCTTTCATCAGAACAGGAAGGGTTGAAGGCTTTTCAGATAAAATTTTAACTATACTTGAGAATTATCCGAAATGCGTCATTGATGTTCTTATGAATCATATAGGTACACATGATACTATGAGAGCTATAACACAGCTGGCAGGTGAAAGCTGTGAATACAGAGACAGATCATGGCAAAGCAAGACTCATCTTACTCCGGGACAGTATGAATTCGGAGTAAAGCTTCTCAAGCTTGCTGCGGTTATTCAGTACACTCTTCCCGGTGTCCCGTCACTTTATTACGGTGATGAAGCGGGTATGGAGGGTTACAAGGATCCCTTTAACCGTTACTGTTATCCGTGGGGCAAAGAAAATAAAGAGCTTATTGAATTTTATCGTTCGTTAGGCAAGGTAAGACGAGACTGCTCCTGTCTCAGAGAAGGAGAATACACTACTGTATCTGAAATGCTCGGCTGTCTCGCATATGAAAGAAGAGACGGAAAGGACAGTATATTAGTTATCGTGAACAGAAATGAACATGAAATCGATTATTATCTGCCCTCGCACTGGCACAATTCAAAGTCCGTTTCAGGTGACGTAATGCAGGGTCAGAGCGTTAAGCTTTCAGCACTTGATTATGTAATACTTAAAAAGGAGAATTAATATGAGCGACTGGACCGAAGTAAAAATCAGTGTAAATGCTGATGATATTGAAAAAGCAGGAGATATTGCATCAATGGTGGTACCTTACGGTATTTATATTGAGGATTACCGTGAGCTTGAAGCAGAAGCCTGGGAGATTGCACACATTGATCTTATCGATGAGGATCTTCTAAAAAAAGACAGAACTAAGGCGATAGTACATATTTATATCTCACCTGAGGAAAATCCCTCTGAGGCAGTTGCATTTCTTCGTGAACGCTTTACGGCTGAAGGAATAGAAAACGAAATAATTCTGAATGAATGTAAGAATGAAGACTGGGAGAACAACTGGAAGCAGTATTTTCATCCTATTCCCGTAGGTGAAAAGCTTCTCATCAGACCCACCTGGGAGGATGAATTTGATCCGGGGGACAGAAAGGTTCTAAACATAGAACCCGGTCTTGCTTTCGGTACGGGTACACACGAAACTACCCGTCTTTGCCTCGAAACTCTTGAAAAGCATATAAGTGAAGAAACTACTGTCCTCGATATAGGTTGCGGAAGCGGCATTCTTTCTATTGCGGCCCTTCTTTTAGGCGCTAAAGAGGTTACCGGTGTTGACATTGATGCTCTTGCTGTAAAGACAGCTATAGAAAACGGTGAAGCGAATAATTTTTATCCGCCGAAATATAACATTCTGCAGGGAAATCTCACCGATAAGGTCAATGGAAAGTTCGATGTGGTGGTAGCAAATATCGTAGCTGATGTTATTATTCTTTTCTGTAAAGATGTAGCTTCCTTTATGAAGGACGGTGCGGTATTCATCACCTCAGGTATTATTGATACCCGTGAACAGGATGTTATCGATGCTTTTGATAAATACGGATTTAAAATCGAAGCAAGACATACCGAAGGCGGTTGGGTATGCTTCGAGTGCAGTAAAAACTGAAAATAATTCAGACAGGTGTTTTTTGCACCTGTCTTTTCATAAAGAAAGAGAACCGTGTTTTTTCGGTTCTCTTTTATGTTATTATGCCATTTTCTGTACTTCCTCGATAGGACCTCTGAAGCACTCTTCTTTAACAGGGATTTCTCCGTTTATATCTTTAAGGAATGAGTTGTACTTCAGTCTCTTGACACTGACTGAAAGCTGATATTTGGTGACAAGATCAATAACCATTTCACGTTTGTCACGGTTTGTTCTTGCTGTGTAATTTTCGAAAACAATTTCTGCGGATGCCTTAGGTGAAATTCCTCTAAGTGTAATTTCTATTCTGCTCTTTGTCTTTTTGATTTCAGCATTTGCATCTTTTCCGTTTACCTTAACACTGATGTTTTCTGCGTCCTTTACATCTTCGAATATAAGGGTGTAGTTTCTTCTTGAAGGTACTGTAGAGCAGTTGCCTTCCGCAGGACATATGTTGAATCTGAGGTTGTTGTCATTGTCGGAGATGCTGTATTTTGTAATAGCAAAATTTCCGTTTTTGAATTCATTACTGATACCGTCATCTTCATAAAGTTCGAATGTGTTATTACCTCTGTAAATACGAAGAATCATATCCTTCGGATTTTCACTGGAATTTTCTTTGTCGTTCGCACTGAGAGGAATAATAGCACCTTCCTTGGCCAGAACAGGAATACTTTCGATACCTCGGTACATAGTAATCTCCTGACCGCCGTTATAGATAGCACCTGTGTAGATATCAGTCCATCTGCCTTCCGGAAGCCATGCTTTAACAGAAGCAAGATTTGTTTTGGGGTTTATTTTCTGAGTAATAGGCGCTACAAGAAGTTCAGACCCGAAGAAATACTGATTTTTAACTTTATATGCTTCAGGTGCTTCGGGATATTCATAATACATAGGTTCGCACAGTGCGATACAGTGTTTATGAGTACGGTAGTTCATGGAATAGAGATAGGGGATAAGAGCATGACGCTGACGCAGACATTCAGTTGCGATTGTTTCCGCCTGGAAATTGTGCTTCCACGGCTCCTTACCCATAAATTCGTTGCTCGTGGAATGTAGTCTCATTATTGGATTGAAAAGACCGTACTGAACCCAGCGAGTGTAGAGTTCGTCGTCCTTGTTTCCCATCATATGACCGCCGATATCGTGGCTCCACCATGTATAACCTACATTGGTAGCAGTGTTGGTGAAGTAGGGCTGGAAATCAAGGCTTTCCCAGGAAATGTGAGTGTCACCTGAGAATCCGAGGGGATATCTGTGAGAGCCTACCTCAGCGAAACGGGAAAGGATAAGAGGTCTCTTTTCTCCTGTTTCATTGGCAAGAGTATGATAATGGTTGAGAGCCCAGAGGGGATCGAGATTTTTAAGTTTGGTGTTTTTACCCTGCTGCCAGTCTATCCACCAGAAATCTACACCGTCATCCTCATAAGGCTTGTGAACAAGATTAAAATAAGCGTCTATATATTTCGGATCAGTAATATCAAATTCAATGCGCTTTTTTGTAGCGGGATCTACACCCATAGCTTTTGCTACATCTTCGTACATATCTTCAAAGAAACGGATGCCCTGAGCGGGATGAAGATTTACGGTAATACGGAGGTTTTTATCCTTAAGCCATTTAAGGAATCCTTTATAATCAGGGAAAAGATCTGTGTTCCAGCTATAACCTGTCCAGCCGTCACCCTGGAAAATAAAGTCCGTAGTATTGGGAAGGAGAGATTTTTTGCCACCGATGTTACCGAAACGTTCTTTTACATTTACCCAGTGCCAGTCCATATCTATGGTAGCGACTGTAAGAGGGATTTCTTTTTCTATGAACTTTTCCATAAGTTCGATATATTCCTGCTGAGTATATGCCTTATATCTGCTCCACCAGTTACCGAGACAGTAACGGGGGACGAGAGGAACCTGTCCGCAAAGACTGAAAAAGTCCTTAAGACAGCCTCTGTAATCGTGACCGTAGGCAAAATAGTATTCATCCTTTGTCTTCTTTCTTTCGCTTATAGTGCCGTCTTCATTTAAAATAAGACTCTTGCTGTCGTCGATAACGGCGACACCGTTGGTAGACATAAGACCGTTTCCGATTTCTCTTTCACCGTTTGCCATATCGAGTGTACGGTAGGTGCCTTTAAGGTTACCGCTTTCGTATTCAGTGAGATTTTTTCCGCCCTTAAGTGAAATGCCGGTCATTTTTTTTGTAGCAGTATCGTATCTGAAAATTGTCTTAGTGGTTATGATGATAACCTTATCACCGTCTTCGACAACGTTGAAGGCGGGCTTGTCGAAATTTCTGTTTATAACAGACTGTGTAGGTTCGTCAGTAAAAAGACCTTTTCGGTTATATTCGACTCTTAAAAGTCTCGGTGTAAGCAGAGAAAATCTGACATTGTTTTTTATGAAGACAAATCTTTCGTCAGTTTTACTTTCGGTTTTCCATCCGAACGTTTTTAAAAAATACTCCGTTGTGTTGTTCATCATTTTAACCCCTTTCGGTTTAATCTCTTATATGATACATTATATTTGTCTTCTTTTCAATCAACTTTAGAAACTTTAGTCAAAAGGCACAAAAAGAAGTGCTTATTTTCTACATTAGCAAGAGAAAGATAATTCTTTTTAATGTTAAAAAATTTGTTAAATTGTGTTATAATTAATAAAATTCAAACATATCGGAGGATATTATGGATCAGAAAAAATATGTTCCAAAGAAAGAAGTCACTGCCTATGCCGTAGCTGCACTTGGTCAGGGACTCGTCTATAGCTGTATGTCGAGCTACATAACCGACTATTATATGAGCGTTCTTAAGCTCAATGCTATGTTCGTTATTCTTCTTATGCTTTTTGCCCGTGTATGGGATGCTATCAATGACCCGATGATGGGCATGATTATGGACAGAGTATCGTTTAAAAAAGGAAGAATGAAGCCTTATCCCGTGGTTACGGCTATCCCTATTGCTATTCTTACGATTCTTATGTTCGTAAATCCCGGCTTCGACACAAACAATAAAACGGTATGGCTCTATGTGTTTACTGCTGCTGTTTATGTAATCTGGGGTATGGTTTACACATCCAGTGACGTTCCGTTCTGGAGTATGCCGAATGTTATGACTCCTGATGCTAAGGAAAGAGGCAACCTCATTTCTTATGCAAAGACAGTCGGAGGTATCGGTTCAGCTGTAACTGTAGCTCTTCCCATTATTGTCGGTTTCGTTGTTGCTGACATGGATGTCGAAAAAGCAGGTATCGTTAAATATGCCATTATGGCTGTTTCTATGTCTCTTATCGGTATGCCGCTTTTCGCTATGTCATCCTTTAAGGTTAAGGAAAGAATCCAGCTTCCCAATGCTGCAAAGAGAGCACCGGGTGAGCCTTCTGCAATTAAAAGAGTTTTTACCTGTAAGCCACTTGTTCTTGTAGTAGTTTCAGGTATGCTTTCCTTCGGCAGATATATGCTTCAGGCAGCTGCTCCTCACGTTGCACGTTATTCCGGCTTCTATATCGGTGCAAAGCCTGAAACAGTTGAGCAGTATAATTCAAACATTTCTACTGTTGCTCTTGTTATACAGGTATGTGCTGCGGTGGGTATGTTCGGTGCTATGCTCTTCTTACCGAAGCTTTACAAAAGATTTGAGTATAAGCAGATTATGATTGTTTCCTGTATCGGCGGATTTGTAGCCAGCTGTTTCACACTTATTATCGGTTGGACCACAAAAAATCTTCTTCTCTGCATTCCGTTTATGCTTATTTCCAGCATCCCTCTCGGTGTTATCAATAACGTTTCATTTGCTATGGTATGTGACTGTCTTGACTTTATGGAATGGAAGACAGGCTTCAGAGACACAGGTCTCGGCTCTGCGTGTCAGTCCTTTGTCAATAAGATCGGTAATGCTTTTGCTACTGTTATGATTATCGTTATGTACATAATAGTAAACATTGACGTTAACCAGCTTAATGTCGGCTCGGGACAGCAGGTTGTTGATGCTATTAACAGTATGTCAAGCACACAGAACTTTGCGATGTTCTCTCTCGTTACCATAGTTCCCGGTATCAGTCTTCTTCTCTGTGCCGTTCCTCTCTTCTTCTATGACCTTACAGGTGCTAAGAAGCAGAAGGTGTTTGATGAACTTGCCGCTTCGAGAAAAGAACGCGGTATCGAAATTGCTGAATAATAATCAAAGAAAAAATCGGAGGTATTATTATGTTAACTTATTTATCAATGGGGTTAGGTTTTATTTCTCTTATTGCATTTTTAGTTAAGTGCAATAAGCAGAGAAGCGTTGGCGGTGTATTCATTAAAAACATCACCAGTCTGTTTTTCCTTTTTACTACCGCAACAGCCATTTTTTACAACCAGGACTTCTGGAAGTATGGTGTACTCATTTTAATCGGTGGCATATTCGGTATGCTCGGTGATATTTATCTTGATCAGAAATGGGTTTATCCTCAGCACAATGACAATTATCTCAATGCAGGCTTTATTTCCTTCGGTATCGGACATTTCTTCTATATCGGTGCCATATTCCTTCATATGGGCTTCGGTCTTAAGGATTTCCTTGTACCTGTTATCGTCGGTATTGTTGTTGCTGCATTTACACTTCTTACCGAGAAACCTACTAAGTGTCATTTCGGTAAATTCAAGCCTATCGTTACTGTTTACTGTCTCGTAATCGGTATTATGGCAGGTACCACACTCTGGGGTATGATACAGTCAGGTTTTGCTGTTCAGTATATCGTTCTTCAGGTAGCGGCACTTTTGTTCCTTCTTTCTGACATCATTCTTTCATCTATGTATTTCGGTACAAAGAATACACCGATAAATTTCGTTATAAATCATACTACATACTATTTCGCACAGTTCCTCATTGCGTTTTCAGTATTTCTTATCAAATAACAGAAAGCAAAAATATGACCTGCCCGATTTGTTTCGGACAGGTCTTTGTTTATATCTGAAAATTATCTTCCCCAGAATTTTCTGTCAAGGGAACGGTATTGTACTGCTTCGGTGATATGCTCAGTTTCAATTTTTTCGCTGCCTTCAAGGTCAGCGACAGTTCGTGCGATTCTTAAAATTTTATCGTAAGCTCTTGCTGAAAGTCCCATTTTTTCGAAGCAGTTTTCAAGAAGCTTTTTACTTTCTGAATCTATCCGGCAGTACTCTCTGGTCATCGACGGAGTCATTTTTGCGTTACAGGTAACAGGAGTGTTTTCAAATCGTTTATTCTGAATATCCCGTGCCTTATCTACTCTCTTTTTGATGTCGGCACTGCTTTCACTTCTTTCATCACCTGAAAGCTTTTCGAAATCTACCTGAGGTACCTCGATGTGTATGTCGAGTCTGTCGAGAAGGGGACCGCTGACTCTGGAAAGGTATTTGGCGGGAGCGCCCTTGCTGCAGGTGCATTCTTTGGTAGGATGTCCGTAATAACCGCAGGGACAGGGGTTCATGGCACAGACGAGCATAACCTGACTCGGATATGTAAGAGAACCCGAAACTCTCGAAATAGTGATTTTACCGTCTTCTATCGGCTGTCTCATAGCTTCCATTGAAAGACGTGAAAATTCGGGAAGCTCGTCAAGAAACAGAACACCGTGGTTTGCGAGACTGATTTCACCGGGTCTCGGAACTCTTCCGCCGCCTGTAAGACCTGCTGTAGAAATTGAATGATGAGGTGAGCGGAACGGACGAGCAGTAATAAGTGAAACGTTCTGCGGTAAAATACCTGCTACTGAAAACATTTTAGTAACATCGAGGCTTTCCTCGAAGGTCATATCGGGGAGGATAGATGGAAGTCTTTGTGAGAGCATACTTTTACCTGATCCGGGAGGGCCGATCATTAAAACATTATGACCGCCTGCGGCAGCTACCTCCAGCGCTCTTTTTACCTGATACTGGCCTTTAACATCTGCAAAATCCGGAAGAAAAGCGAAGTCATATTTATCTTCTTTAAAAGCTTTTGTGTCAACTACCGGAAGCTTCTTTTTTCCTGTGAGATGTTCGTAAAGTTCAGTTATATTGTCAGGTGAATATACATTTATACCTTTTACAACACAGCCTTCATTTGCGTTTTCTTTAGGAACGAAGATTTCCTTGTAGCCGAGCTCCTTAGCTTTGATAACCATCGGCAGAGTACCGTTTATTCTTCTGATTTTTCCGTTCAGGGAAAGCTCACCTATAAAAGCACTCTGTGTTATATCACAACGGAGCTGACCTGATGCCATAAGCAAAGCAATAAGCACAGGCAAATCATAAACGGGTCCTTCTTTTCTGATGTCAGCAGGTGTGAGATTTACGGTTATTCTTGAACCCGGAAAAGAGAAATGGCTGTTTTTCATTGCCGAGCGCACTCTGTCTCTTGATTCACTAACAGCTGCATCGGGGAGACCTACTATATCGAAACGGGGCAGACCGTTGTCTATGGAGGCTTCGACACCTACACCGAAGCTGTTCATTCCGAGTATACCGATGCTGTTAACCTTTGCAAACATCTTATCATTCCTTTGCTTTTTTTGCCATTATACTACCAAAATTATAATTTGTAAACATAATTTTTATTTTGTGATCAGTTCGGTTCCCTTGTAAAAATGGGCAAGAATTTCCTTGTAGGTGCTGCCCTGACGAGCCATATAATCAGCACTGTACTGACTCATACCTACACCGTGACCTTTTCCGTAAACAGTTAAAATTACACCGTTTTCGTCTTTTTCTGCCGTGAAGTGCGGACTTTTAAGACCGTAGGCAGAGCGCAGATCAGTGGCAGAGAGTGTAAGCTTGCCGTATGATATTTCACTTACGTAGTCATCCTTATTTTTCTTTATGCTTTTGATTATAGGGTCGAAATTCTTTTTATCGTCTGTTTCAAAAGCTTTCAGAAAGTCTTCTTCCGACAAGCTTATTTCATCTGTTATGTCGGGCGAGAGACTGTCTCCGGGAGCAGTGACAGATACAAGATATGGAACATCCTTGCCCCATATATCAACTGCGCTGACAGTTTTACCGGGAGATAATCCGTGAAAAGCAGTCATAGCAGTTTCACCGTTGTATGTAAGATAATCATACATTACACTTTCTATGGCATCTTTTACCTTTTGTGAGTATATCTGATAGCCGGTTCCCCATTTTTCCTTCAGCTCCTCATCTGTAATATAAGCCTGATGTACCGAGGGATTGTCAGAAATATCTGTGGGGTTGTCGGCATTTTCTTTAAGCCATTTCATATATGTGTAAGAAGCGACAGCCTGAGCCTTGAGCGCTTCGCTATGGAATGAGGCCGGCATTTCTGCACAGACAGTACCGTAAATGTAATCCTCAACGCTCATTTCTTTTACTTTTCCTGTAGCTGAAACTGTAAGAGTAACAGTTTCTGTTTTGTTTGAGTGTTCTTTTGTATCGGCTGTAGTATGAGCTTCTGTAACGGTTGTCTGCTCTTTTAAATTTTCTGATTTGTCACTGTTTTTTTCTGTGAGAGTTATCAGAGGAAGGAAAATAATCATTAAAAATAGAATCAATGTCATAATCAGGTTAGTTTTCATTTCATTTTTCTCCTGTGATTTATTAAAATCAACTGATTTTTTATTGACATTATTATTACTATGTTATAAAATATAGGTTAATTACATTATTATGAGGTATTATAATTTTTTTCGGGAGGATACGCAAATGAAAAACAGTATAAACCCAATCTCGCCCGAATTGCTTGAGGTAATGAGCGATAAGATTGAAAAGAAAAGTCAGATAGACCTTGATGCTTTCTGGAAATACGGTGTAAAGAGAGGTCTTCGTAACCCTGACGGTACAGGTGTTATGGCAGGACTTACTAACATCTGTTCTGTTGACGGTTATTATATCGAAGATGGTGAAAGAGTTCCAAAACACGGTGTACTTAAATACAGAGGTATCAATATCAACGATATTATTGAAGCATGTGAAAAAGAGAACCGCTTCGGATTTGAGGAGGTAGTGTACCTTCTTTTGTTCGGTAGCCTTCCTACCCATAGCCAGGTTGAGATTTTTAAGGATGTTTTAGGTACATGCCGTTCTCTTCCTGATACATATATCGAAGATGTACTTATGAAAAACGCTTCTATGGACATTATGAACAAGCTTTCACGCTGTGTACTTACTTCTTATTCTTTTGACGAAAACCCTGATGACATTTCTATTGAAAATGTTCTTCGTCAGTCCGTACAGATTATTGCACAGCTCCCTGTTATGATGTGTTATGCATACCAGGTTAAGAGAATGAAATTTTACGGTAAAAGCATGTATGTACACCCTGAAAAGAAGGAGATTTCCACTGCTGAAAGCATTCTTCGTTCTATCCGCCCTGACCGTAAGTATACTGATGAAGAAGCAAAGCTTCTTGACATTTGTCTTATACTTCATGCTGAGCACGGCGGCGGTAACAACTCCACCTTTGCTACCAGAGTTCTCACCTCCAGCGGTACAGACACTTATTCTGCAGTCGCAGCATCCATCGGTGCACTCAAGGGTGGAAAGCACGGCGGAGCCAACATAAAGGTAAGCCGTATGGTCGAAGAAATCAAAGCAAATGTCGAAGATATAACCGACGAAAAACAGGTTTTCGATTATCTCGAAAAAATTGTAAGAAAGCAGGCAGGGGACGGAACCGGACTTATTTACGGTATGGGTCACGCTGTTTACCTTCTCTCTGACCCGAGAGCGGTTATTCTTAAGAGGAAAGCCAGGGAGTTTGCTTATAAAAACGGTTTTGAGAAGGATTTTGACCTTCTCGCAAACATCGAGAGAATGACTCCGGAGGTTTTCCGTAAGGTCAAGGGCAGAAATAAGGTTATGTGTGCAAATGTAGACCTTTATTCGGGTCTTATTTATAAGATGCTTAACATTCCCGAGGATCTTTACACGCCTATCTTTGCTTCGGCAAGAATTGCCGGTTGGTCTGCTCACAGACTTGAGGAGCTCATTACAGGCGGTAAAATTATCAGACCTGCATATAAGAGTATAGCTCTTCCTAAGAAATATGTTCCTATGGACGAGCGAATTGAGAATTACAACTCAAAGAATGAATATATTCCTACCGAACAGAGAATTTACGAGGAGGACTGAGATAATGAAACTCAAGGAAAATAAAGAAATTTTGTTTTACGGTAAAATGCCTTTAATTTTCTTTTTATGTTGTGCTGTTACACTTGTTATAAGAACAGTTCAGGTGTTCTCTTTTATCGACCGTGAAACAGGCTTTTATAAAGGAAACCCTGTTCTGTCCTATGTGCTTTACTTTATAATTGCAGCATCATCGGTTTTATTTGCTGCTACGTCCTTTTTAAGCAAAGAGACAGCAGAAATTAAGCTTACGGGAAGGAAAGACACTCTTCTTTTCGTTATTACCTGTCTTCTTTCTGTCGGTTTTCTTTACGATTCTGCAGCTGCCTTTTTCGGAACCTTCGACTCTATGGGCGGTGCTTCCTACGGGATTTCAGCCTTTCAGTCAATGATGCTTTCCGGAACTATACCGCAGTTTTTCCAGAGCATATTCGCTCTTTTATCTGCTGTGTATTTCCTTGTCTTTGCTAAAGATGCAAAAAAAGGAACCTCCGGAGCTGCTAATATGAAAATACTTGCCGTAGCACCTGTTTGTTGGGCAGGATTCAGACTTATTCACCGTTTTGTAGAGCAGATAAGCTATGTGCGTGTATCTGAGCTTCTTCTTGAGCTTGTATTACTTGCTCTTATGGTTATGTTTTTTATGTCCTTTGCTCAGGTTTCTTCGGGGGTATATGTTAAAAATGCCCGCTGGCGTATAGCAGGCTTAGGACTTCCTGCTGCACTCATTTCTCTTACTCTTAATGTTCCCCGTCTTATTTTTGTGATTGCTGAGGGTGCAGATGAGCTTTATACCAAATATCCCTTCAGGGTCTGTGATTTTATTGTTGCACTGTTTATAACTGTGCTTGTTATTAAGATTACAGTAAAAAAAGATGAAGCCGTCGGGGCTTAAAGGCAGGTATTTTTATGGATACTGTTTTAGTTAAATTTGCAGGAATAGATACTGAATTTACCGTGTCTAAAATTCTTGATTTAGGATTTACAGAGGTGAGATGGTACGGTGCTATTATAGCTTTCGGTTTTCTTCTTGCCGTGCTTTTAGGCGGAAGAATAGCTCATATGTGGAAGGTTAATCTTGATAAAATGATTGACATTCTTCTTTTCGGCACCGTAGGAGGTATCGTGGGCGCCAGAGCATACTATGTTGCCTTTGAGTGGGATTATTATTCTCAGCATCTTTCGGAAGTATGTAAAATATGGGAAGGCGGACTGGCTATTTACGGCGGAATTATCGGTGGCATTCTTGCAGCCTTCGTTGTGTGTAAGGTAGAAAAGATTAATTTTTATAATCTACTTGATATGGGCGGCATAAGCCTTCTCGTTGGACAGGGTATCGGCAGATGGGGTAATTACGCAAATCAGGAAGCGTTCGGTGCGTTTACCTACAAAAATTTCGGTATGATGAGTGACACCGTTGCTTCTTATATACAGAGACCCGATGTAGCTGTACAGTACGGTCTCGAAAATGTAGAAAACATTCCGCAGTACATCGCTGATAATAATCTTTATGTTCATCCTACATTCTTTTACGAGTCAGTATGGTGCATTTTGGGCGTTCTCGTTCTTTACATCGTGATGAAAAAGTACCGTAAATTCAGTGGTGAAATGTTCCTGATTTACGGGCTGTGGTACGGTCTGGAGAGAGCTGTGGTAGAAGGTCTTCGTTCGGATAGCCTTTATATAGGAAACACCGGTCTCAGAGTATCGCAGGTTCTTTCTGTTCTAATTGTAGTTATATGCGGTGCTTTACTTGTAGTGAAGCTTATCAAATACTCCAAGACTCCTCACGAGGTAGAAGGAACAGATTATATAGCTGTATCGAACGATAAAGAGTATGCACGTATTACCAAGGCGCTCGATAAAAGAGCTGCAAGAAAAAAATGGAAGTTCGAATACGAACGTAAGGGTGACAGGCTTTATGTTACTTCTACGACAGATAAAGCTGTCGTTACTAATAAAATTATCTGAAAAGGGGAATCGAAATGTACAAATTAATCGACGGAAAAGAAGTTTCAAATTATATAAAAGGCAAGGTTAATGAGGAAATCCTTCTTCTCGGCGAAAAAGGGATTAAGTCTACTCTTGCTGTTATTATAGTAGGTAACGATCCTGCTTCGAGAGTTTATGTTAACAATAAAAAAAGAGCCTGTGAGGTTACAGGAATTATCTCCAGAGAATATTCACTTCCTGAGGAAACATCTGAGAATGAACTTCTCGGCCTTATCGCACAGCTTAATGCAGATAAAGAGGTTAATGGTATTCTCTGTCAGCTTCCTCTGCCCGGTCATATAGATGAAAAAAAGGTAATCGATGCTATCAGCCCCGAAAAGGATGTCGATGTTTTTTCCGAGGTGAATGTAGGAAAAATGTGGATAGGGGATTATGATGTCGCTTCCTGTACTCCCAAAGGTGTAATCGAACTGCTCGATTACTATAACATTCCTTTAGAGGGCAAAAACTGTGTGATTATAGGCAGAAGCAATATCGTAGGTAAGCCTATGGCATCTCTTCTCCTCGAGAAAAATGCTACTGTAACTATCTGTCATTCACGTACTGCTGACCTTCCGTTTTTTACCCGTAATGCGGATGTGATTATCGCTGCTGTAGGCAGAAAGAGATTCGTTACTGCCGATATGGTAAAAGATGGTGCTGTAGTAATCGATGTGGGTATTAACAGAGATGAAAACGGTAAGCTTTGCGGTGATGTTGATTTCGAAAATGTAAAGGATAAATGCTCTTACATTACTCCTGTTCCCGGTGGCTGCGGACCTATGACTATTGCTGTTCTTATGAAAAACACTCTCACTGTAACCAAAAAGCAGAATAATGTTTAAAATATAATGTGAGGATGATGAATATGAAAAAGCTTTATCTTGGCAGAGATAAAAAGTTATGCGGTCTCTGTGCCGGTATAGGTAATTATTTTAATCTTGACCCTACGTTTATCAGAATATCCATAACCTTTGTTGCGCTGATAACTGCATTTTTTCCTGTTCTTGTAATTTATCTTATTATGTCTCTCGTTGTACCTCAGGCTCCTGATGATTATGTAGAGGTTAATAACGGTAGAATACTGACCAGAGGATTTGATAAAAAAATCAGTGGCGTATGCAGCGGATATGCTGAATATTTCGGGGTGGATACCACGGTTGTAAGACTTATTTTTGCTATACTTCTCCTTTTTATCGGCGGTGGCTTCTGGCTTTATCTTATCAGCCTTCTCTTTATGCCGACATTCCATACTCCCGAGGAGTACACACATTAAAATATTTACAAGAGGTTTACTCTGTAAGCCTCTTTTCTTTTAAGGTGATGAGATATGCTTTATTTACTGGAAACTGAGATTTTCGATGATGAATTTATACACAAGATAAAAGAAGCAGAAAAGAAATACTTTGTTTCAGATCGGAAGACAAGAAATAATAAGCCTTCACTGTGCGGAAGAGTTCTTCTAGGATATATTCTCAAAAATCAGTTCGGCATTGATTCCTTTTCCTACCGTTACGGAGAAAACGGAAAGCCTTATTTAAAAGGTGAAGAGCTTTATTTCAGTATAAGCCACAGCGGAGAATGTGTTATATGCTGTGTTTCGGACAGTGAAATCGGATGCGATACGGAAATAATCAAGGCTTATAATCCACGGATAGGCAGAAGGTTCTTTACCGTAAGAGAAGCCGAACTTCTCGAAAAAGCAGAAAATAAGGATGAGCTTTTTACTAAGCTATGGACGCTTAAGGAAAGTATACTGAAAAAAGAAGCAACAGGTATAGTCGGAGGACTTGATACTTATTGCTTCGCTGATTTTACACAGGAAGAGTGTTTTTCTGCTTACGGTAACAGTTTTTATACTGTTCGTTCAGGTGAATATATGATTTCTGTGTGTTCGGATTGTGCTGAAATTAAAACAGAAAATGTCACAAAAGAAAAAATAGCCGATTTTATCAGAAGTTTAGGTTAAAAACGCTTGATTTATTCGGTTGTATTTTGTATTATATTATGGAAGATATTCTGAAAGGAGTTTATCTATGGAAAGTTTAAAATACATAAAAGGTAAAATAGGTTACGGTATCGGTGCTATAGGTCTTGATCTCAGTTACGGTATGTTCTATTCCTTTCTCGCCAAATACCTTACAGACGTTTTAGGTCTCGGAGCGTCATTTCTTCTTATTCTTACTGCTGTGGCGAGAATATGGGACGGTGTGAACGATCCTATGATGGGTACCATCGTAGACAATACACACACTAAAATGGGTAAATACAGACCCTGGATTTTAAGAGGATCTGTGTGTAATGCTCTCGTTCTTGTTCTCTTATTCAGTAATCCCTTCGGACTTAAGGGAGCAGCTCTTTGTGCTTATGTAGCAGTGGCTTATGTTGCCTGGGGTATGACAAACACTATGGCAGATATTCCTTATTGGTCAATGGTGCCCTCATTTACAAGTGACCCGAAGGAAAGAAATCTTGTTTCTACTATTGCACGTACATTCTCCGGTCTCGGTCAGGGTATCGTTTCTATCGGTGCACCGCTTCTTATGACAGCAGTCAGTGTGACTACAGCTATGGATGAGTCAGGTAATGCGGTTAAGGTCCACGATGCACGAAGCTATCTCGTCTGTGCAATAGTCTGTGCAGTATGCCTTATTTTCTTCTCATCAGTTTCTGTAGCATCTACTAAGGAAACTGTAGCTCCCAAGGCTCCCGAGAAATTCTCATTCAAGAAAACCTTTGAAATCATCAAATCTAATGATCAGCTTCTCGTCTTTATGCTTTTCGCTATGATTTCAAATGCGGGCTGGTATCTTACATCAGGTGTTGCAACTTATTACTTTGATGTCGTTGTCGGTGATCCTAATAAGCAGTCAACCTTCTCTCTTTTCCAGGGTGCGGGTTCTGTACTCGGACTTCTTTTCCATCCCATCATCACTAAGATATTCTCAAAGCGTAAGGCATATCAGTTCTCACTCATTTTTGCCGGTCTCGGTTACGTAGGTATCTCCGTAGGTGCTTTCAGCGGCATTTTTATGCTTATGAATATTTCTTACTTTATCTGCGCTGTCGGTATGGCTTCGATGTTTATTTCTCAGACTATTTTCCTTGCTGACGTTGTTGACTACGGTGAAGTAAAATTAGGTTTCAGAGCTGAATCCATTACCTTCTCTATGAAGGGCTTCCTTCAGAAAATGGCATATACATTCCAGACTGTTATTCTTTTCGGTTCTCTCGGACTTTCGAATTATAACGGTGAGCTTCACAATCAGAACCCCGCAAGTGCGAAAACAGCTATCACGCTTATGCTTTCAGTAATTCCCGCCGTACTTTTCTTCGTTTCTCTTATAGTATTCTCCACTAAATTCAAGCTTCACGGCACATATATGGATGAGATTACTGCTGTCGTTACCGAAAACAGACTCAAGAGAGAAGCTGCACAGGGTGAATAATTAAAATTTAAATTAAAGGACAACTGCTTTATTAATGGGCAGCTGTCCTTTTTTTATCTGACCTTTTTATCGACATAATACTCGTCATCTATGCCATATAATAAACAAGGTGATGAGATGAAACAGACAGTGTACGTAGATGTTTTGGTGATAATAAATATATATATTAATTACGGGCTTCTGCTTCTGACCTGTTTCTTCAGAAGAATGCCTACCGAACGACTTAAAATTCTTTTTTCAGCACTTATCGGCGGTTTATATTCGCTGATAATTCTTACAGACATAAGTGATCTGATGATTTCTCTGTCACGTATACCTGCACTGCTTATTATGAGTGCAGTTGCATTCGGGTATAAGAACAAGAAGGAATATTTAAAAGTAGTATTTTCTTTCTTCGGCATAAATATGATTTTTGCAGGAACTATGTTTATGCTGTGGTTTCTTCTGTGTCCGGAGAATATGTATTATAACAGCGGAATCGTTTATTTCGGTATAGATGCTTTTACATTGGTAATGCTTACTGTGTCAGCGTACTTGATTTTGAGGCTTATATCCCTGTTTACCAAAAATAAAATACCGCACATTTTTTCTTATACTGTAAAAATTTATGCATTCGGCAAAGATTTTACGTGTAAAGGATTTTTAGATACCGGAAACTGTCTGTGTGATCCTTTCAGCGGTGAAGGAATAACGGTTGTACATCAGGAAATTTTCAGTCTGGTAATCAGAAAGGATACTTTCAGCGATTATCTTGATATATGCAGTGAGAAAGAATTTAAATTGCTTCCTGTAAAAACTGTCTCCGGAACGAAGATTCTGCCCTCATTCAGAGCTGATAAGATAGAAATTAAAAATTTAGAAGGAAATTTTTATCTTTATAATCCTTTGATTGCACTGTGTGAGGAAAAAATACACGGAGGTGAATACGGGGCACTTCTGAATTCTGCAATTTTTGATAATGCAATAACAGGTAAAGGAGAAGATTATGTTTTACATACTTGAAAAAATAATAGCCAAGATAGAAAGAATGATTTTTAAGGAAGAGAGTAGTGTTTACTATGTCAACGGCTCGGAAAATCTTCCTGCTCCTCTTACCAAAGAGCGGGAGGATGAAATACTGTGTGAATTTTCAGAGAACAATTATTCTAACCGTGAACTGCTGATAACTCATAATCTTCGGCTCGTGGTATATATTGCCCGTAAGTTCGAGAACACAGGTATAAACATCGAAGATCTGGTTTCGATTGGAACTATCGGTCTGATAAAAGCGGTGAACACCTTTTGTCCGGGTAAAAAAATAAAGCTTGCTACCTATGCGTCGAGGTGTATAGAAAATGAAATACTTATGTATCTCAGAAAGACGGCAAATCTGAAAAATGAAATGTCTATTGATGAACCGCTTAATGTTGACTGGGACGGAAATGAGCTTCTACTGTCGGATGTACTGGGCAGTGATAATGATGAGGTTAACCGTAATATAGAAATTGAGGATGAAAAGAATCAGCTTCTCAAGATAGTTTCTCACCTTGAAGAGAGGGAAAGACAGATAATGACTATGCGTTTCGGACTTTTCGGTTCGAAAGAATATACTCAGAAGGAAGTGGCTGATATGCTCGGAATCTCCCAAAGCTACATATCACGGCTGGAAAAAAGAATTATCGAAAAAATAAAAATACAGCTTATAAAACAGCAGTAATTTGTTGACAAGGTGATGTTAAATGGTATAAAATGTAAAAAAAATACAGGAGGCTGAAAATATGGGCTTTGCAGCAGGATACGGAAAAACGAATGTAGATTTACTATTTGAAAATATGCCGAGACTTCCCGAAGAGGGTGAAGAAATTTTTACTGACAGATTTTCTCTTTGCATCGGTGGAGGCGTACCCGGAACTATGATAACACTGGGCAGACTCGGTATAGAATGTAAAACAGTAACAGAGCTTTCTGATGATATGTTTTCGCACTTTGCTATGGATGAGTTCAGAAAAGCGGGGGTAGAGCCTGTAAACGTTTTTCACGGTGAAAAGGTAGCTGTTAATATCACTGCCGCAGCAATTACAAAAAATGACCGTACCTTCTGGTCCTACGGAAACACTGAGGATTCAGCCGTAGCCGAGGAGATATATTCGGCACTTAAGGGTGCTTCAGCCGTAGCGATGCACGAAAGCTATACTGATGTTTACCGCAGACTCAAAGAGGAGGGAACCACGGTAATTCTTGACACGGGATTTATTGAAGGTATGTCTCTGGAATCCTTTAAGGAAAGGCTTCTTATCGCTGATTATTATCTTCCTAACCGCAAGGAGGCTACACTCATAACAGGTGAAAGCGATCCTAAAAAGGCGGCGCAGGTGCTCAGTGAGTATCTTGATATTGCGATAGTCAAGCTCGATAAGGACGGATGTCTGATTTACGATAAGAAAAGCTATACATACGTAAAGAGTATAGATGAGTTCATACATGTGGACTCTACAGGTGCAGGTGATGCATTCTTTGCAGGCTTTATGTTCGGTGTTATGACGGGAGAGCCGATAGAAAGATGTGTTCTTTTCGGAAATATCACAGGCGGAAAATGTGTTACCGCTGTAGGATGTACTACTGCCTATGTGACAAGAGATGAGCTTTACGCTCTGGCAGAAAAATACAAGGATAATATAATTTATAACTATTAAGGTGTAGTGATGGAAGAGAAAAAATATGCTGACTGGCTTGTAGTGTCTGATATTGACGGGACATTGAATAACACTCTCAGAAGAACTCCGAAGGTAAACACACAGGCTATTGACAGATTCGTTCATACTCTCGGTGGATCATTTACTCTCGCTTCTGCAAGAAATGTTCAGTCTTTGCGTCCTCATTATATGAAGCTTCCCGACGTAAAAACACCGGCCATAGTCCTTAACGGCGCAGGTATTTACGATTTTTCGAAGGAAGAAATGCTTTGGTTCAATCCTATTCCTGATTCGGGAAAGGGAATAATAAAAAAAGCTATGGAAAAATTTCCGTCGCTTGAAACAGGGGTTTTCACAGATGATATGATTTATCTTGTCAGAGCGAAAATCTTATCTCCTGTTATGATGAAGCTCGATTCTCTAAGACACGAAAAAAGGGACAGCATCGATGATGTTCCCGAGGGAAAATGGGGCAAGGTCATTTTTTACTGTTTCCCTGATCAGAAAAAGAATATCAAGGATTATGTCTGCTCTCTTTCGGGGGAAGAGCTTTCATATATTGATACTACAGCCTTCTCTTTCGATATGGTAAGCAGCAGTACTCATAAAGGGAATGCTGTTAAAGCACTTGCTGAATTGTTAGAAATACCTGAAGAGAATATAGGTGCTATCGGTGATTATTATAATGACCTTGATATGCTTAAAAATGTTTCGCATCCTGCTTGCTGTAAGCAGGCTCCCGATGAAATTCATAAGGTCTGTGAGTTTCACGCCTGTCACTGCAATAAGGGTGCGGTGGCTGATTTCCTCAGATACATAGAAGAAAACTACTGATAATTGAAAGGATGTTTACCGTGAAAAAGTTTACAAGTATATTCATGGCATTAATTATGCTTTTTACTATGGTTGTTCCTGCGTCTGCCGTAAAGGAAGAAGCACAGGAAAGCTATGAAGGATATCCTCTTGTAGTTGTAAGAGGGATTGATTTTGACGGTTTTTATCTTGAGGATAAAAGTCCTGCTATCCGTTTTCAGCTTCAGGATGTGCTTTCGCTGTTAAAAAATTTTTTTACCGAGCTTATCCTCAAAAGAAATGAAGATGCTTTTTTTGACAGTGCCATGAATGTTGTCGCTGATATTTTCGAGTATATCGCATTGGATAAAGAAGGCAATCCTCTTCACGAAATTTATTACGATAAATACGAAAAATCGATGGATAATTATGCTGATGAAGTTTCTTTGATGAGTGATTCGGGAGAAACGGGTATAATAAAGACGGCAGCAGATGAAATCGGAGCAGAAAACGTTTATTATTTTACCTACGACTGGCGTAAGAGTGCTAAGGAGCTTTCGGATGATCTGAACACATATATTGATAATGTTCTTGAAGAGAAAAATGCGGACAAAGTGAATATCATTGCCGTAAGCATGGGCGGTATGGTTACGAGTGCATATCTTTATCATCACGGTTCCGAGAGGGTGAATAATCTTCTGTATTTATCATCTGCCCATAACGGAAGCTATGGCCCCGGTGATGCATTTAACGGACAGATTTATTTCGACGGAGATGTTATTTATAACCGTATAAAAAAATCATTTGACGGTGGATTGGTTACGGGTCTTTTCCTTGAAATATGTAATAAAATCGGTATCTTTGATGCTCTTACCGTTATTGCGAACAAAATAGTGGAAAACAATCCTCAGGCACTTAATAATGATGCTCTGAGAAACGGTTTCGGTACGCTTTTAGGCTTATGGGCGATGTGTCCCGACGATGTTTTTGAAAGCGGAGTGGAGTTTCTTTTTGGAGGATATGAGGAAGATTACCCCATTCTGATGAAAAAGCTTGACGAAACCAAGGCGTTTCTTTTCTCTACAGAAGAAATAATTGATACTGCAATAGAAAACGGTGTAAATGTTTCATTCGTCTCGAATTATAACAGACCGCTTGCACCTTATTTCAGACATTCTTATCTGCAGGGTGACGGTGTTCTTGAGACGAAGCTAACTTCGAATTTTGCTACTGTTGCAAACTACGGTGAAACGCTGACTGATGAACAGCTTTCTTCTTCTGTAAGCGAATATGTTTCACCCGACAGAATAATTGATGCCACATCTGCTCTTTACAGAGACATGACCTGGTTCGTAAAGGATGCCGTACATGTAGCTGCAGTATACGGAAGCGAATATGCTGATTTTACTATGTGGCTTGCTCTTTCTGAGAGTCAGCCAACAGTTAAAAGATCTTCCGACTACCCGCAGTTTATGGTCGTAGACGGAAACGGTAAGCTTAGATCAGCCGGATAATATTAATACCGCCTTATCCCTGACGGACGAGGCGGTATATAATTTATTTGAGAAGCTTTTTTCCGAAAATACATGCAGCGGCTGTAACACCGATAATCAAACCTGTTTTCCGTGCAAGCTTAAGTGCTTCATCAACAGATGACGGCATATGTGAAAAGATGAATTCTTTCACAGGCTTTGACGGCTTGTAATCACAAAGCTCTCCCATAGTAACAGTGTAGCTTCTATAATTTCGGATATCTTTTTCGTCGAGGATATAAACCCTTACGCCTCGTTTGTCACCTGGTCCGTAGGTGTTGAACCCGGCTCCCTGGCAGTATCCCATATCGACACCGTCTTTATGGGTTATGTAGCTGTTTATGTGGTCGTGTCCGACGAAAATACCGAGGACATCGCCTTTTTCTTTCAGCGCATCGAATTCTCCGTTATTGATTTCGGGAACAGCGGGAGATTCGTGCATAAAGCCTCCTTCTGCCAGAGCTTTTTCATCAAGCTTCCAGAAGGTGTTTTTTCTGCTCTTAAAGGCTTCTACGGAGCCTTTTTCTTTTTCAGGACATTTTATCAGAGCATCATAAAATTCGGGAACAGGTATATGCTGGAAAACGAAAGATGGCAGATAAGCGCCTGTTTTATTTTTAAATTTTTCTCTTTCCTTCCGGTACCATTCTATCTGTTCAGTTTTAACGGGAGAGTATGCACCGTCGGATTCTTTCTTATTTGAGTCAATAAGATAAAGATTAAAAATTACTTTTTCTTTCGCAGAGTCGTAAATTTGTAAGGAATAGGTTCCTTTATCATCCTCGCATCTCGGTGCACCGAATCTTGAGCATCCGTAGGAGGAGTAGAATTTAATCTGAGTATCTTTATTTACGCTTCCATCATCATCGTGGTTGCCGAAGGTTATGCAGAAGGGGATGTTCCTTTCCTCTAAAGGTGTTATGAAAGCATTGATTACTTCTTTCACCTTTTTTTCGGCATCTGTTTTATAGCATCGGGAATAGGCCTGTATCTGATCACCTGTAAGAACCACAAGGTCGGGCTTTTCTTTGTCGAGTGCGAGTGATATAAGCTTTATTGTATCGGGATTTACAGGATAGTCCTCCTGAATGTCTGCGATCTGCATTATTTTGAAAGTACCGTCACTGAAATGTAGCATTTCTATGTCTCCTTAATTTAGTGTCTTTTTCAGTATATATCTTTTATGTGTAAAGGTCAATAACCAAAGGTAACAACTCATAAGAAAAAATCATATAATAAACCGATAAGGGGGTAATTAAGTTGACATATACCTATATAAAATTTGAAAGTCAGACACAGGGTGAAAAAGCGAGAAGCCTGCTTATGAAAAGCAACATCAAATCTCATCTGAGAAGAAATCCTAATCCGGATCGTAAACAGGGCTGCAACTTTGCCCTTTTCGTTGACGGAAATATCTGGAAAGCATACGAGATAATATCTGTAGGAGGAATAAGCAGTTCCGGGGTAGAGACTTACCGTGAGAGAATATGATTTATCTTGATAACGGTGCTACATCCTTTCCTAAACCCTGCTGTGTTACGGAGAGCGTAATTAGAGTGATGAAATACTCCGCTGGCAGTCCGGGAAGAGGCGGACACAGTAACAGTATTAAGGCAGGAGAAACGGTTTTTATGGCGAGAGAGGCACTTGGTAAGATGTTTTCCTGCGAAGCAGAAGGTGTTATTTTCACTGATAACTGTACTACTGCTCTTAATACAGCGATAAAGGGTGTCTGCAGTCACGGTGACAGGGTCCTTACATCTGCTATGGAGCATAATTCAGTTCTCAGACCCCTCGAAAAGCTACGTCAGCAGGGGGTAATATCTTATGAAACAGTTAAAGTAAATCCGCTATGTGAGTCGGAAACGGTAAATAATTTCAGAAAAGCCATGGATGAAACTGTAAAGGTAGTTGTATGCACTTTTGCTTCTAATGTTTTCGGTACTGTTCTGCCGATAGAAGCGATAGGAAGACTGTGCAGAGAAAGAGATATAATTTTTATCGTTGACGGAGCTCAGGCTGCGGGGACATTAAGCATAGATATGAAAAAAATGAATATTGATATTTTATGTGTTCCGGGACATAAAGGACTTTTCGGTCCGTCGGGAACGGGTGCGATGCTGCTTTCGGGAAGAGTGATGCCTGAAGAGCTTGTGCAGGGCGGAACAGGCAGTAATTCCATGGATGAAAGACAGCCTGAGACTATTCCGGATAGATATGAAAGCGGTACACTTAATTTGCCGGGGATCGCAGGACTATGCTCGGGAGTAAAATTTATAGAGTCCTTCGGAGGAGTAAGAGAAATTCACAGAAAGGAATCAGAGCTTATAAGAATTCTCGAGGAGGATTTATCAGTAATAAAAAATGTAAAGCTGTATCCTTATATGAAATCTGTAATAAGGTCGCCCATACTTTCTTTTAACATCGGGGACTATCACAGTGAAGAGGTTGCTTCTTATCTTGATAAAAACGGGATAGCTGTGAGGGCAGGCTATCACTGCGCAGGCTTGACTCATAAAAATTACGGAACTGCCGAAAGTGGGTGCGTGAGGATAACTCCGGGAATTTTTAACAGTGTAAAAGATATAAAAAATCTTGTTTTTTGCTGTAATAAAATTGCATTAGGAAAAAAAATGTGATATAATCATAATGACAAGAAAAGTACGGTGTTTTTCGGAGGATAATATGTTGGGAATTTTTGAAGAAATTTTTGAAGGAGCGTACAAACTCATAAGGTCTGTTGCTTGGTATGACATAGTTGACATACTTTTTGTTGCTTTTGCACTTTATTATGTTATCAAGCTTTTAAGACAGACAAGAGCATTCCATCTTGTTAAGGGAATTGTGCTTATGGGTTTGATTTACTTTGTCGTCTCGACCTTCAATATGAGCGCCAGCAGTTATATGTTCAATCAGCTTTTCAGTAACATTGTTATTGTTATGCTTCTTCTTTTCCAGCCCGAACTCCGTCATGCCATTGAAAGCTTCGGCAGAGGCGACTTTAAAAAGTTTTCTATTTTCACTCCCAGAAATTCGAGCTTTTACGGAGAAGAAAGTGATTCTGTAGCGGCTGATATTTCCAAGGCTGTTTCTAATATGAGTGACAGTAAAACAGGAGCTCTTATTGTATTTGAGGGTAAAACACCTTTAGGTGAAATAATATCAAGCGGTAGCATTTCCGATGCGGCTGTGTCCGAGGTTATGCTTGAAAATATTTTCTTTCCGAAATCACCGCTTCATGACGGTGCAGTAGTTATTCGTGATAACAGAATTTATGCTGCGGGATGCATTCTTCCTCTGACTCAGAATGAAGTCAGTGCAGATCTCGGAACAAGACACAGAGCTGCTATCGGTATGAGTGAGCACAGCGATGCACTCGTTCTGGTTGTTTCTGAGGAGACAGGGGCTATTTCCATTGCAAGCGGCGGCACCCTCGAGAGAAATCTTTCTGTTGGAGAGGTTCACGAAACTCTCAGTAATTTCCTTAAAAGCGACACTACAGAAACAGGAAAAAGCTTTAAAATCCTGCGGAGGAAGAGATAATGAGTAAAAGCAATAAGAGCATTATTGAAAAAATAATATATAATAACAAGCTGCTTATGGTTTTCTGTCTGATTATTTCCGTGATTTTATGGGCGGCTGTAAAAATTAATTACAGTGCAGACACCACCCGTACCATCAGTGACATTAAAATTACCATTACGAACAGTGCAGACAGCTCCGATTTCGTTCCTTTTATCGGAGAAGATGAGCTTTATGCCGATGTGGTGGTAACGGGTAAGGCTTATAACATAAACAGCTATGCACTATCTAAGGACGACATAATAGTCGAAGCATCCGGCGGTTACATCGACTCTGCCGGGTATAAGGTTCTTAATCTTACGGTAAAACCGTCTGAAACAGCAGACCTGTCTGATGTGGAGATTTCTTCTGTATCACCTTCGACACTGTCGGTTTACTATGACCGTAAAGCTACACAGACCTTTGATGTCGAGGCAAGAATCACCAACAGTACGGACAATCTTGCAGAAGGTGAGTTTACTGTAGGCCAGCCTGTTCCTTCAATGAGTACGGTGGAGATTACAGGTCCTGCCACTATTCTTAATAAAATGACCAAGGTATATTTTGACGGTTCGGTTATCGAGGATGAGCTTCCTCTTACACAGGCGAAGGTTATACCGGCTGACATTTCTTATGAGCTCGAAAGTAAACGCTATGAGAAATATCTTACCTGCGAGAGCATAAATGATGAATCGAATCCTGCTACTGTTACCATACCTGTTTATGTAACAAAGAATGTTCCTACGCAGGTTAAATTCATTAACCAGCCTGCTTATTTCACCGAGAATTCTCCCAAGATAAGAATAACACCTTCAGAGCTTAAGGTGACATATAATCCTGCCGAGAGTGAAGGTTATGAGTTCATTACTGTGGGAACTGTCGATTTCCGTTCACTTCTTGATGAGGTAAATGAGTTTACTTTTGAGATTGATGAGAAATTCGTTAATTCCGGAACAGATACATCCTTCGGTGAATTCAGAGTAACGGTGGATATGTCCTCTATGAGCAGTAAAACTTTTGATATCACTGACGGTAAGGTTGTTCTTTTGAACAGAACAGATGGATTTAACTATTCTGTCGATACCTCACGCAGCAATTTTGACAGTGTGGTTGTTGTCGGACCGAAAGAAAGTCTGAAAAAAATAACTACAGATGATATTCAGGTTGAAATTAATGTTTCGAGTCTTTCCTCTGTCGCAAGAGGCAGTCAGACCATCGAGGTGTCAAATATCTCTATAGTCAATGAAGAAATTAAAGACTGCTGGATTTACGGAAAATATAATGCTGTGATCAGGGTTACTGCACAGTGATTAAAAGGGGAGTGAAAACTCTCCTTTTTTTATTGTTTTCTCTTGTTAAATTTTTAGTCTTATGCTATAATAAAATTTAAGTTAAATAATATAAAGTCGTTTATATCTTTGGAGGTAAAAAATGATTGAATACATAAAGCTTATAATTCTGTCGCTTATATGCGGTGTTACTCTTCCGCTTCCCGTATCGTCTGCAGCACATTTTTCTTTCGTTAACGGTGTTATTGATTTTTCTGACAGCAAGGATGTTCTCGGATTTTATTATTCGGTAATGTCTCTGGTTTTTTCGGTAGTGGTTTTCTTTCTGCTCAGAAAAATATATTCTCTTGGTTTAAAGTCTCTTTTCACTAAGGAACGCAGACTTTCAAATTACAGAAAGCTTATGAAAAATCTTTTCCTTTCCCTTATTCCTGCGGCAGTGCTTTTTGTACCTGTAGGAGAAGGTAAGCTTCTGTGTGATCTCTTTGACGGATTCCTCATGAAAAGTAATATTCTTTTAGTCTCTGTAGCTTGTATTGTAAGTGCTTTGATTCTCGTTATTTCCGTGTGGTATACACGGCAGAGCTATTCTGTAACAAAAAGAGGTGCAGACACCTTGACAGTGATACGCTCCTCGGTTTATCAGATTATTTCTTATGTTATCCCGGGAATTTCACATGTTTCTTCTGCAGGAACCAATATGCTTATCTGTGATATCGAATCTAAAATTATTATCAGAGAAATCTATCTTTATATCGCTCCTCAGATGTTGATAATCAATGCTGTCAAAATAATCAGATACGCTCTTTCGGATGTAATAATCAATCCTGTTATGGTTATTTTCTGTGTTGTTGCAGTTCTGCTTATGAGTACACTTGTTGTTACTAAAATGAGCAAAATTAATATCAGAAGAATTCTGAGCTGTTTCGCTGTATACGGAGCAGTTATAGGTGTGATTTCAGCAGTTCTTTCGTTTGTACTTAAATAATAAAGGGGAACAGTCAGACTATGGCAAATAAAAATACAACAACCAAAAAGTCTTCCTCTTCCAAAAAGGGTAAGACGGGTACCAAATCAAAAGCGAAATCAAAATCAAACTCAAATTCCAAATATGTAGGGAAAAATAAAAATTATACCGAGCCTTTTTCTGTAAGATACCATAATGCGATTATGCTTTCTTATATCATCGGCGGAATTTTTCTCGGCTGTGTGGCTCTGATTCCCGGTTATAATCTTTGGGAAAAGCTTCGCGGACTTCTTTTCTCAGTGTTTGGTCTGAGTCTGTATCTTCTTGTAGTGCAGATTCTTGTAATAGGTATACGACTCGCACTAAGTAATCTTAAAAGAAGCCTGCTCATTACAAATATATCCGGATTTCTCGCTGTATCGACTCTCTGTTCAATAATTCATCTCATTAATTTTTCTATTGCTCAGGGCGGCTTCGATGAATGGAAGCTACAGCTTTTTGAGGCTGCCGAAACATCATGGGGAATCGGTACAGGAGTATTTTCCTTCAGCGGAGGAATTCTCGGTGCGCTCTTCGGAGGTACGGCTCTTTTCACCTGCGGTAAGGCAGGCGGTTTTGTGATTGTTATCGCAGTGTTTCTCGTGAGTCTTTTCTTCCATCTTAATATCGACATCAACACCTTCGGTGATTCTGTGTCTGCTACCATAAACGGAGGTAAAGAAAAGTTTGATATATCTAAGGAAGAGCTCAAGGCTAAAAGAGATGAAAGAGCAGTTATCCGTGCTGAGAAAAAACAGCAGCGTCTTATTATGCTCGAAGAACAAAAGCGAATGGAAGCTGAAAAAGCTGCTGAGGAGCAGAGTAAGGTTATTCCTGAAAGCTTTGATTTCAACGAAACTGAAATTGAATATGATCCTATTGACAGGGAAACAGGCAAGCCTCTCAGACCCTTAAAGCCTTTTACTCCCAAAGATCAGATTTTTACCTATGCCGACGGAGAAAAGCCTAAGGCTGCTCCTGAGGAGGAAAAATTTGAGATTGATTTTATTTCTTCACCGAGAAGAAGCAGACCTGTTCCCGCTTCGGTTAGAAACGAAGTTATAGAAGAAGAAAAAGAAAAGGATATTCCTTTAGGAGAGGTTACTGAGGAAAATTTCGATGAACTCATACCTGATGATGACACTCTCTCAGCTGATGCGTCTGAAATAGTTAAGGATGCAATTAAAACAGCCAACGCCCAGCTTAAGAAGAATATGGCTGATGTTTCTTCTTATAAGGAAGAAAAGAAAAAGGTTAAAAAGGAATACAGACTTCCTCCTATTGAATGTCTTAATGAACCTGTGTTTGGTAATGACGAGGATTTCGCAAGTGAAATGCGAGTCACCGCCAAGAAACTCGTGGATGTTCTTAAATCCTTCGGAGTAGAGACCACGCTTATCGGAGTTTCGAGAGGCCCTTCCGTAACAAGATATGAGCTTTCACCCGCTCCCGGTGTAAAAATAAGTAAGATAATAAATCTTATTGACGATATTGCACTCGGCCTGGCGGCTTCCGGTGTCAGAATAGAAGCTCCTATTCCCGGAAAATCTGCTGTTGGTATTGAGGTACCGAATAAAACACGCTCCACTGTTACTCTTCGTGAGATTATTTCTTCGGCAGAATATAATAAGCATAAGGGCAAGCTTCTTACAGTTGCTCTCGGTAAGGATATCGCAGGTAACATCAACTGTGCAGATCTTTCAAAGATGCCTCATCTTCTTATCGCAGGTACTACAGGTTCAGGTAAATCTGTGTGCCTCAACGGTATGATTGCGAGTATTTTATATAATGCGACACCTTCAGAGGTAAAGCTTCTTATGATTGACCCGAAGCAGGTTGAGTTTACCGTTTATAACGGTATACCCCATCTTCTTGTTCCTGTTATTACCGATGCGAGAAAGGCAGCAGGCTCTCTTGCCTGGGCTGTAAGTGAGATGGATAACCGATATAAAACCTTCGCTCAGTGCGGTGTCCGTGATATCGGATCCTTCAATAAGTATATCAAGGATCATCCTGAGCTTCAGTATATGCCTCAGATAGTTATTTTTATCGACGAGCTCAATGACCTTATGATGGTGTCACCCAAGGAGGTTGAAGACTCCATCTGCCGACTTGCTCAGAAGGCAAGAGCGGCCGGTATGCATCTTGTTGTTGCTACGCAGAGACCTTCTGTTGATGTTATCACAGGTCTTATCAAGGCTAATATTCCTTCGAGACTTTCTCTTTCCGTTTCTTCGCAGGTTGACTCACGTACTGTTCTTGACTGCATCGGTGCTGAAAAGCTTCTCGGTAACGGTGATATGCTCTTCAGTCCCGTCGGAATTTCTAAACCTGTCAGAATACAGGGGGCTTACCTTTCGGATGAAGAGATAGAAAAAATAGTTGACTTCATCAAAGAGCAGGAAAATGCTGAATATGATGATGAGATTATGGATGAAATCGAACGTAACGCCGTAGCTGATAAGAAAAAAGGCGGTTCATCAGGCGGAAGCTTAGTGGAAGATTCCGACGGTGAATATGACGATATGCTTGATGATGCAGTAAATGTTATTACGGAGCTTAACTCCGCGTCTACCACTGTTCTTCAGAGAAAGCTTCGTGTAGGCTATGCCCGTGCAGCGAGAATTATGGATGAGCTTGAACAGCTCGGATATGTCAGCGCTGCTGAGGGTAATAAACCAAGAAAGGTTCTCGTTTCACGCAGTCAGTATCTCGAAATGAAGGCGGGTGCTGATGTAGTAAGTGATGACTTTGATATTTTATCTGATTAATTAGGTGATTAATTTTATGACCGGATTTTTACCTTTATCAAAAAAAGAAGCACTCGAAAGAGGGTGGGACGAGGTAGACTTTGTCTATGTTACGGGTGATGCTTATGTGGATCATCCCTCCTTCGGCCCTGCCATCATTACCAGAGTGCTTGAATATAACGGTTTCACAGTAGGTATAATTTCACAGCCTGACTGGCACAGTGCAGAGGACTTCCGTGAGTACGGGCGTCCTCGCCTTGGCTTTTTAGTGTCTTCGGGTAACATTGATTCTATGGTGGCTCATTATACGGCTGCCAAGAAAAAACGCAGTGATGACGCCTACACCCCCGGAGGAAAAGCGGGGGCAAGACCTGACCGTGCTGTAATTGTATACTGTAACCGTATTCGTGAAGCTTACGGTGATGTGCCTATAATTATCGGCGGTCTCGAAGCTTCTCTGAGACGCTTCGCTCATTATGACTATTGGGATGACAAAATCAGACGCTCAATTATTTTTGATTCACAGGCTGATCTTATCTCTTACGGTATGGGAGAAAAGCAGACAGTAGAAATTGCCGAAAGACTCCGTGGCGGTGAAAAAATATCCGACATTACTGATGTCAGAGGTACCTGTTATGTCTGCGATGTAAAGGATACACCGCTCACAGGTGCTGAGTGTCCGTCCTTCGAAAATGTCTGTGCAAGTAAAAAGGAATACGCTGTTTCATGTCGCATTCAGCAGGATGAACAGGATCACATCAGAGGCAAGCTCATAAAGCAGCGTCACGGAAATAAAATGCTTATACAGAATCCTCCTATGCCACCGCTTACCACAGCTGAGCTTGATGAGGTCTACAGCCTTCCTTTTATGAGAAACTATCATCCATCTTATGAGGAAAAAGGTGTAGTACCCGGTATTGAAGAAGTTAAGTTTTCTGTAACTCATAACCGAGGATGCTTCGGCGGATGTAATTTCTGCTCTATTGCTTTTCATCAGGGCAGATATGTGACCTCCCGTAGTAAAGAATCTATTCTCCGTGAAGCAGAACTTTTGACGAAGATGCCCGATTTTAAAGGATACATTCACGACATTGGCGGACCGACGGCTAATTTCCGCGACACTTCCTGTGAAAAGCAGAAAACTCTCGGATTGTGCAAGGGTAAAAAATGTCTCGCACCGAAGGTGTGTCCGGCTCTTAAGGCTGACCACAGCGAGTATGTGGATATATTAAGAAGCGTACGCAAGATAAAGGGTGTCAAGAAAGTCTTTATTCGCTCCGGTATACGCTATGATTATATGCTTCAGGATAAGGATGAAACCTTCTTTAAGGAGCTCATCAAATATCATATCAGCGGTCAGCTCAAGGTTGCGCCCGAACACTGTTCTGCTATGGTTTTAGAAAAAATGGGTAAGCCTTATATTGATGCATATGTTAATTTTTCTAAGCGTTATTTTGAGCTTACGAAAAGCGTCGGTAAGGAGCAGTATCTCGTTCCGTATCTTATGTCTTCTCATCCCGGCTCCCGTCTCGAGGAAGCTGTGGAGCTGGCAGTTTTCCTTAAAAAGAGAAACATCAGACCCGAACAGGTTCAGGATTTTTATCCGACTCCCGGAACGGTTTCTACATGTATGTTTTATACGGGTCTTGACCCATACACGATGAAAGAGGTCTACGTAGCTAAAACATCGGAAGAAAAGGCAATGCAGAGAGCTCTTCTTCAGTATTATAATCCTCAGAACAGAGATATAATTCTGAAAGCTCTTAAAAAATGCGGAAGATATGATCTTATCGGCACAGGAGAGAAATGTCTCGTAAAAGGTGATAAGCCCTCTGTAAAGACAGGAAACGCTTACGGACCAAGAAAGAATAATAAGGCAGGTGCTAAAACTTATGGCAAAAAGAAAACAAAAAGGTAAAAACAGCCTTTTAGGTTTGATAGTTGCAGTTATTATTCTTGTCTGTTCTTTCTTTTTCGGAGGAGAAGCAGAGCCGGGCAAGAACACAAATCCGTTCCTTGATGATGGTGAGGTATATGTCCATATTATTGATGTCGGGCAGGGTAATGCTACCCTTATTCAGCAGGGAGATGAAGGAATACTGATTGATACGGGTGAAGATGACTACGGTGATTATCTTGTCTCGTACATTAACTCCTGCGGTGTCGATGAGCTTAAATATGTCATCGCTTCTCATCCTCATTCTGATCATATCGGTGCTATAATTGATGTTTTTAAAGCTTTCGAGGTAGACACAGTAGTTATGTCCGAGCTTTCTGAATTTAATATTCCTACCACCCGGGTTTATGAAAATATGATGGAGTATATTCTTACCAATGATATGGATGTTATGTATCCGGAATTCGGAGATACCGTTTCTATGGATCCTACATCTGTGCGTTTTCTCGGTCCTGTAAATCAGACGGCTGATCTTAATAATATGTCTCTTATATGTAAGGTAAGTGCTTCAGGTACCGATATACTGCTTCCCGGAGATGCTGAAAAAGAAGAGCTTTCCTCAGTGTGTGAAAAAGGTTCAAGAGCATTCAAATCAGAAATTCTCGTAATGGGTCATCACGGAAGCAGAACTTCTGTTTATAAACCGTTTTTGGATTTTGTCGCTCCGGAGGTTGCTGTCATCTCCTGCGGAAGAGGAAATGACTACGGACATCCTCATAAAGAGGCGTTAAGCTATGTTATGCAGAACGACATTACCATGTACCGTACAGACATGGACGGAAACATAGTTTTTAAATGCTCGGCAGACGGGTTCGAAAAGGTGAAATAATAATGGAAAAACTCATCATTGACAGAATTGAAGAGAATTTTGCTGTGGCAGAGAAAGAGGATTTAAGCCATATCAGCCTGCCACTTTCATATTTCAGTTTTCCTGTAAATGAAGGTGATGTAATTCTTTTTGACGGTGAGAAATATAAAAAAGATGAAACCGAAAAAGAGGGCAGAAGAGAAAAACTCCTTCTTATGCAGAAAAAACTTAAAGAAAAGAGTAAAAATAAGTAAAAAAACTTTTGAAAATTGCTTGCATTTTCTTTTTTCTTGTGATATACTCTTCGAGATAACGCACGCATAGGGATTGGTATGCCCGTTTCGCCCCTTCGGGTGTTGCATACTTTTGAACTTGCGGTGGTTAAAAAAACAAAAGGAGGACATTACAATGTCAGTAGTATCAATGAAACAGCTTCTTGAAGCAGGTGTACACTTCGGTCACCAGACAAGAAGATGGAACCCGAAAATGAGTGAATACATTTTCGCAGAAAGAAACGGAATTTACATCATTGACCTTCAGAAGACTGTAAAGAAGCTTGAAGAAGCTTATTCTTTCATCCGTGAAGTATCAATGAACGGTGGCGAAGTTCTCTTCGTCGGCACAAAGAAGCAGGCTATGGATTCCATCCGTGAGGAAGCTATCCGTGCAGGTATGCCTTTCGTAAACGCTCGTTGGCTCGGCGGTATGCTCACAAACTTCGGCACAATCCAGAAGAGAATCAAGAGACTTGCTCAGCTTAAGGTTATGGAGCAGGACGGCACATTCGCACTTCTTCCCAAAAAGGAAGTTATCAAGCTTAACCTCGAAATCGAAAAGCTTGAAAAGTTCATGGGCGGTATCACAGAAATGAAGAAGCAGCCCGCTGCACTCTTCATCGTTGACCCCAGAAAAGAAAGAATCGCAGTAGCAGAAGCTCACAAGCTCGGTATCCCCATCGTAGCTATCGTTGACACAAACTGTGATCCTGATGAAGTTGACTACGTAATTCCCGGTAACGACGACGCTATCAGAGCTGTAAGACTTATTGCAGGCGCTATGGCTGACGCTGTTATCGAAGGCAGACAGGGCGAATCAAACGCTCCCGTTGCTGAGGAAGCAGCAGAAGAAGCTGCTGAATAATTTCAGTATAAATTAAACCCCGTTTCATTTACGGGGTTTCTTTGAAAAGATTACAAATTTAGGAGGAATTTTATTATGGCATTTACAGCTAAAGACGTACAGGCTCTTCGTGAAAAGACCGGCGTTGGTATGATGGACTGCAAAAAGGCTCTTGTTGAAGCTGACGGCAATGTAGACAAGGCTATGGATATTCTCAGAGAAAAAGGTCTTGCTTCTCAGGCTAAGAAGGCAAGCCGTGTAGCAGCTGAAGGTATCGTTGCTGCTTACAACGATGCAAATGCAGGTGCTCTCGTTGAAATCAACTGTGAGACTGACTTCGTTGCTAAGGGTGCTCCCTTCGTAAACCTTGCTTCCAAGGTTGTTAAGACTGTTGTTGCTGCAAAGCCTGCTGACCTTGAAGCTCTTCTTGCTACTAAGGCAGTTGATTCTGACAAAACAGTTGACGAAGAAGTTCAGGAGGTATTCCTTGCTCTTCGTGAAAATATGAAAGTTCGTAGATTTGCTCTTGTTGAAGGCCACACTGCATCTTATATCCATGCAGGCGGTACTGTTGGTGTTCTCGTAGCATTTGATGTTGACGATGCTACAGCTGCTAACGCTGACTTCGTTGCAATGAGCAAGAACGTAGCTATGCAGATTGCTGCTATGAGCCCCGAATATTTAAGCAAAGCAGACATTTCTGCTGAAGAGCTTGCTAAGATGGAATCAATCACCATCGACAGCGCTCTCAATAAGCCCGAATCTCTTCCCGTTCCCATCCTTAACAGCCTTATCGAAGAAGTAACAGCTGATAAGAAGTGGAGCGATGAAGACATCGAAATTTACAAGGGTCTTGATCAGAAGCAGAGAAAGAACTTCGTTAACTTCATTTCTAAAGAAGCTCTTGCTACTCTTGCAGAAGTTGCTGTTTCTCACAAGGCTGAAATTTCCACAAACAAGATTTTCGTTGGTCTCGTTCAGGGCCGTCTTTCAAAGCAGATTAAAGAAGTTTGCCTTCTCGAGCAGGCATTCGTTCGTTCAGATCTCTTCGAAGGCGACGTTAACGGCTATGTAAACTCTGTATCTAAGGCTATCGGTGCTGATATCAAGGTTAAGAGCTTTACACGTTTCGCTAAGGGCGAAGGCATCGAAAAGAAGGTTGACGATTTCGCAGCAGAAATCGCTTCAATGGTTAAATAATTAACTGGCTCTTTGTCAATAGTTGGGGTAAAGAGTTAAAAACAGAATTATCAATCAAGCAGTTGTAATCAAGCAGCTGCTTGATTTTTGTTTAGGTGTTGATGAGAGAAAATATGTAAAATACGGTTTCTGAAGCGTTTGAAGTT
>JAZLAJ010000079.1:0-131394 GCA_045613145.1 Acutalibacteraceae bacterium | reverse complement strand
GTGTCGCCTTCGCCTTTCAGGGCGGTGAACCTTTAATAGCAGGACTTGATTATTTCAGATTTTTCACGGAAAAGGTAAGAGAGCACAACAGTAAAAGATCGGAGATATTTTACTCTATCCAGACTAACGGTACTCTCGTTACCGACGAGTGGGCAAGATTTTTTCGTGAAAACAAATTTTTAGTAGGTCTCAGTCTCGACGGAGATTTCGAAGGAAACCGATTCCGTGTGGACGAAAAGAGACAGAACTCCTACTATAAAATTATCAAGGCGGCTGACAAATTCAAAAAGCATCAGGTTGAGTTCAACATTCTTACTGTTCTCACAGGCTACTGTGCAGAAAACGCTGAAAGAATCTACAAATACTTCCGTGCTAACGGCTTTAAGTATATTCAGTTCATCCCCTGTCTGCGCCCTATGGGTGACGATACGGAAAGTGAGCTTTATATGACCAATGAACAGTATGCTGACTTCCTTATCAGAATCTTCAACCTTTATGTAAAGGACTTCGTAAGAGGAAATTACATCAGCATCCGTCAGTTCGATAACTGGGTGAGAATGTACCTCGGAGAAAGAGCCGAGCAGTGCGGTCTCATGGGACACTGCACACATCAGTTCGTAGCCGAGGGTAACGGAAACATTTACCCCTGCGACTTCTACTGTACCGACGAATGGCTCTTAGGCAATATAAACAGTGAGAGTCTCGAAAACATGGCAAACAGTCAGAAGGCAAGAGACTTCATTATGGAAAGTCTGCCTGTGAGAAAAGAATGTAAGGAGTGCAGATTTTATCCCTTATGCCGTGCAGGAGGATGCAAGAGAAATAAAGAAAGCGAAGACTACTGCGTGGCTTATAAACGCTTTTTCGGGGCGTGTATGCCGCTGTTCAGGATGTTCGGAAAGTAAAAATTTAAGGAACTGCCATCGAGACAGTTCCTTTTTTCTTATTTAAGAATTAAAGTCGCATCATAATCATCTATACCATAATTACCCGCTGTATTCTTAAGCACATCATAAAGATCAAGCTTGTCACCTTTTTTATCCTTCAGCTCCACCTTTTTAAGAACGAAGCCGAAACGCTTAAGGAAAGCCAGAAGCAGATCACCCTTAGCAGTCCCCTCTTTGTAATACTGATTACCCTCAAAGATATTCCTTACAAGCTCTGCGGCATAATCTAAAAGAGGCATTTTTCTGATACTCTTGTCACACTTAATGAAAAGTATACGTGCCAGAGTTCCAAGCTTAACCTTGCAGATAATCTTTCCCACGATACTGAGGATTTTTTTAGTAACGCCCTTATCCTCTATATGGAACTTGCCCATCATTCTCGGTGTATCATAAGCCATATCCTTAAGAACATTGACTATCATATTGTCAAACATATCCGAAAGGTACTGCTTGCAATCCTTGCCCTTAGTGTCGAAATCAAAGTCCGGTGTGGGTATACTCTTGATATCTACGGTCTTTTCGTCCTTAAAGGTAACCAGACGGATAACAGCCGGGTCAGCAATTATGGCACCTGTGCAGACATCGTAGAATTTATTACCCTTTGCGCTTATGTACTCGTTGATGCTCTGATTATGCATATGACCGGTGAAAATGAGATGTACTCCCCTGTCGGCAAGATAAGACGCAAAGTCATAGGGCTTACGAATGGTAGCAGGCTTAATCACAGAGAAAATCGGCTGTCCGGGCAAGACAGGATAATGAAGCATAGCAAACATAGTCTGACCGTCTTCTTCAGCCTTTTTCGTCTGCTCGTCAATCCATCTGAGCTGTTCATCGTCGAAATTATACTGACCTTCTTCTTTAAAGTCAGCATTCAGAGCTAAAAGACGGACATTTTCACTTATCTGTGCCACATAAGAAAGATGCTTTCTGTCACTTGCTATAGCAGTTCCGAATCCGTAATCGAAGTAGATATCGAAAAGCTCATCTCTGTCGATACCCTCAGGGTTATATCTGCCCTTTTCACCGAAAGCAAAGGGATTTCCGCAGTCGTGGTCAGCAGTAACTACGAAGATTTTCTTGCCGCTGTCACGAAGCTCCTTTAAAAGAACAGTAAACTCTTCGTGACTCTTTTTCTCACCGTTAAATACCAGGTCACCTGCAATAAGAACTGTGTCAGCTTCATCAGCCTTTTTAAGATATTCGAAAACACTTCTGTTTATGCTCTCAGTTTCAGCGAAGCACTTCTGCTCATAGTGCATAAAATCATCGTATTCTGCTCCGCTGCAGCCTAAAGACGGTGCGAAATAATGTGTATCTGTAATAAGATAAAATTTAGTTTCCTTCATATTTTCTTTCCCCTTAAGTTAATATGTTTATTTTAACAGATTTTCCCCGATAAAGCAATAGATAAAAAAACAAGAAATATTCTTTAATTAATTGACAACCGGAGTACATTATGATATAATCGACAAAGTCGAAAGACAGAATACACACTTGAGGGTGTAGCTCAGTTGGTCAGAGTACTTGCTTGACATGCAAGGGGTCGGTGGTTCGAGCCCACTCATCCTCACCAAAGGAAAAGCCTTGAAAACACTACGTTTTCAAGGCTTTTCCTTTTTTACACTTGCCATTCCAAAAGACCGAAAAACACGAAAGTGTCAACAAAGTGTCAACAAAATGTCAACAAGTGTCAACAGATACGCCATAAAATCCCATGCGGAAAGAGGTATTTTATGGCAAGTATTAAAGAAAACAGAAAAAATGGAAAGATAGTTTCTTTCAGGTTCAGGGTCTTTGTCGGACGTGACGAAAGTGGACGGCAACTGTACAAAACAAAGATTTGGAAGCCTGACCAAGAGTACACAGAAAAGCGGCTGAAAAAACTTGCAGAAGCGGAAGCGGCACTGTGGGAACGAGAAATCATGCAAGGGGTCTATGATGAACCAATAGAAGAAGAAACGCCCTCATACATAAAGTTTTGCGACTTTGTAAATGATGAATGGTTGCCCTCATTATTAAATGATGATTGCCGCGCCACGACCTATGAGTTTCGCACTTACATTTTACAGACTATGCTTCCGTATTTCGGTGATGTTCTTCTCTCGGACATTGACACGCCAAAAGCAAGTGCATACCTTGATTACCTCAAAAATGAGCGCAAGAACACACAGGGAAAACCACTCTCACCGCAGACCCGCAAACATCACTATTCAACATTGAATATTATTTTAAAGAGTGCTATTCAAAAAGGATACATTTCAGATAATCCGATGAACGGCGTTGCATCACCAAAAATTAAACGTCATAAGGTTGATGCTTTTTCCAAGAGTGAAACAACGTTATTCATAAACGCGATTGATGAACTGCCACTCATGCAACGTACAATGTATTATATTTTGCTTACAACAGGCATACGGCGCGGAGAATGTTTCGGTCTTAAATGGGGTGATATTGATTTCAGAAGCGGCTTAATGAGCATAAATCGCAACGTTACATACACAACTAAAAGCGGCGCAGTTGTAGGCGCACCGAAAACAGACAACGGCTACCGAACAATTCCAATAGCAACGAAAACTCTTGAACTTTTGGAAATGTACAGACGTGCGGAAGCACCCGCCGCAAATGACAATTTTCTTTTTCATAGTGAAGAAGATAAGACGATGCCCCGCGACCCGTCCTACATTACAAAGCACATGAAAAAACTGATGCTCCGTTGTGACTTGCCGAATATGTCACCGCACGACTTGCGGCATACATGCGCTTCTCTTTTGTTGCAAGGCGGCGCGGACATTAAAAGCGTTCAGGATATATTAGGGCATGCCGATGCGCGTACAACTTTGAACTTTTATGCACGTTCAGATATGTCAACTATGAGGGCATCAATAAATCACACTTTCAGTTTCTGACAAGACCAAAAGTAAAAGGCGAGAGACATACACGTCTCCCGCCCTTTTTTATAATTCACTTATTATCTTTTCGGCATCAATTTCCCGCACTTCAAAATGCGACCAATTTTCTGCTTTTGGTATTTGGGTATTGAGAATAGGGTTATATTTACGGATATACTCTCCTTCTTTTTCTCCGATTTCAGCAAGTCGTTCAACATAATTGCGGCTCTTGGCATAGTACAAAACATCAAAGTTTATATTATGCCCTTTGCGCCGAGCTTCGGATAACACATAATACTTCTTTTCTGTTTCATTCTGTATGCCTACATAATGCTACGCCACCCGCCGCAACATGTTCGTGCTTTTGCCTATGTAGACTATACTCTAATCTATCTTGATGCAGTAAATGCCCTCATGCTCATACTTTGCCGCATACCCTTGACGTTTTAGCCAATTATACATATTTTCTGAATAGTTAGCCATTAGAAAATAAACTCCGCTTTTTTAGGCTTTTCTATTGGTGAGGGTCTTTTCTTTCCCTCTGCTTTTGGTGGTGGTATAACGATTTCTTTTACTTGCGGCTTTTGGACTATTACTGCACTTTCATCAACTGTATTATTTATCCCTGACTTATTTGTTTTTATTTCTATATTTATTTCTGTATCCTGTTGTAATACAGAAAATCCGTCAGGGTTTTCAAGTTCTCCGTGACACGACATTTCCTCAAAATTCAATCCGTCTTCCGACACTTCTTTTTTTGTCTGCGCGGCGGCTTTGGGTACTTCATAGAACTCAAAGGTGTTACCTGTTGAGGGCACTAAATAACCTTTATCAACGAGCCTGTGAAATTGGTCGTGGTATGTTGACCTTGCCATGCCTATTGCCTGACGTACTGCGACAGGTGAAAGTGCAAGACAGTAGCCGTCCGCATTTGATGCAAGGTATAAATAAAGCATCAGAGAGTGCGCGCCTAAATCACGCGCGGCGGCTTGCCAATTTTCGTTTTTGATACCGAGAAAATCGCGCTTTGCCACTTCTCGGTTTATTTTAATTGTACGCTAATTAGGGAAAGTATAACCCATAATAATATCTCCTTTTACTCATATAAATATATTTATTATTTTCCGAGATTTCTTAACATCTCATCTAACTGTTTAATAGCTTCATCTTCAAGCCTGATGCTGATGCGCGCAAGCACTTCCTATATGATTTCTTCTTTCATTTTTTCGCGCTCTTGGCGTTCAAAAATAGAGTTTTTAAACATTTCTGTTTGAAAGTAATAACGAAGCATTATATCTCCTGTATTGCTCATAGCGTCAAGCATTTTTTCAAACATGGTTTGCTAATTTCTCATTAGTTTCTCTCCTTTCATCAATATTTTTTTTGTAAATTATTATCTTTAACTTACATATATATTATAACAATTTTTTTCTGTAAAATCAAACAAGACCGCCTGACGGTCAGGTTATAATCACCTATGAGGGCGGGGGTATATTTCGGGAAAATTATATTGTTTTCTCTCTTGGTTGTGTTTGTGTGGTACGCCCCGCGACCAAGAGTGATTTTTGTTTGACCGTCTCCGTTTCCGTCTGTTTTACTTGGTTTTATTTTGTTTTACTTGATTTTACAAAAATACAAACAAAAACAAATAAATACAAACAAAAACAAATGAAAATGTTTGTAAACACATCATTTTTTTGTAAAACAATTCGTTTTCTTTTGGTTTCATGTAAATATATTATTTTTCATTTGTTTTCGTCTAAATACTTGACATTATATATATATACATATATAATTGATGTACGGATTTTGTCAAAAATTGGCAAAACGTACATTTTTTATTTTACTATCGGAGGTAGAAAATTATGAGAATTATTCTCGACACAGACAAGAAAACAATCACAGTTCCTTGGAACTATCAGCAGAAACTCGATGCAATCAATGAAATTATCATGGCGGTTAGTGACGACAAAACAAAGAAAAAGACTTTCAATGGTTACATTGATGAGATTTGGAAAGAGTGCATGGAGAACACAGATAAATGTCTTGTAGTCGCAAATAAGCCCGCCCGCAAGAAAGATAAATAATATGGCTAAACGTGTAACACCCGAAGAAATTGTTGAAATGCACCGCCTGTATGCTAAATATGGCAATTATGCCGAGGTCGGCAGACAAATAGGCAGAAGCGGCTCAACAGTTTCAAAATATGTGCAGATGAAAGGTGTGCCGCAGAGCATCAGAATTGCGGTGAACAATTTAATTAACGCTACATAATTAAAGGGTGGAATTTCCACCCTTGTTTTTTTATACGTATATCTGTTATAATTGAGTTAGATAAATAAGAATTTGTGGGGGAGGGAATAGCAATGCTAGATAGATCAATACCCTTTTATAATACGGTTTTAAGATGTGATAATTATCAGTATAAAGATGCGGTATTACCAAATGGATTCTCTATTGTGCCCTATAAAAGCGGATACGAAAAATCTTGGGCAGAATTAGAGTATTCCATTGGAGATTTTGAGTCTTTGGAAGAAGCAGAAAGCTATTTTATTTCAACATATTTACAGGATCGTACATTACTAAACAATATCTTTTTTCTTCTGAATGAGAATAACCTTATAGTAGGCTCTTGTATAGCATGGCAAGATAAACGCAAGGAATCTATCGTATCTTCATTGCATTGGTTGGTTGTGGACGAAGAGTATCAAGGACGAGGGTTAGGAAAAGCCTTATGTTATACAACTATGAATAGGTTTAAGGAGCAAGGGAATTTTCCTGTCTATATTCATACACAGCCATGGAGTTGGAAAGCTATTTTCTTATATCTTTCTATAGGATTCAAACTACAAAAAACGGATACGTTCTCACATTATGAAAATGAGTATTATAAAGCAATGACCGCGTTAAAGCAGATTATTACACCGAAACAATTTCAATTATTACAGGAACAATCTGAGAGTTAAACAACTTCCAATTTGTTGAATTAACGGCGCGGGGTACAATCTCTGCGCTAATCTTTTTGCTCTTGGTGTTTCAATAGGGTATACCTTAATGACAATGTGAAACAGAACGAATTTATGTGTCACATAAGTTATAAAATTATTTTGCAATATTTCAAAATATTTAATATACCCTATTGACATACTTTGCGTTTTGTGGTACAATAATGACACAGTAAAGCAAAGGAGCAATTATGATATGAAAGTTAGTTACATCAGATGCTCGACTATCGAGCAAAACGAAGCGCGTCAGTTAAAGATGATGCAAGAGCAGGGCGCAGAGAAATTATTCATTGACAAGGCAAGCGGCAAAAACACAGACCGCGCCGCGTTCAAGGAAATGATGTCATTCGTCAGAACAGGAGATATTGTGATAGTCGAAAGTATTTCACGAATTGCAAGAAACACCCGCGACTTGCTCTCTATTGTTTCAGAACTCACCGAAAAGGGTGTTGAGTTTGTCAGCCTTAAAGAAAGTATTGACACAACAACACCACAAGGACGATTTATGTTGACCGTCTTCGGCGCGCTTGCAGAGTTAGAAAGAGAGTCAATTTTAGAACGTCAGCGCGAGGGCATCGAGATTGCAAAGAGTGACGGAAAGTACAAAGGTCGTAAACCTGTTGACGTTGATGAAAAGTTATTCAGAACAGTTTGCAAGAAATGGCGTAACGGAGAAATGACCGCCACCGCCGCGATGAAAGAAGTCGGTTTGAAGCCGAATACATTCTATCGCAGAGTTAAAGAAATGAACTTGTAAAAAGTGTCAACAACTTTACAAAAAATATAAAAAAATAATCATAATTGCATGTGATTTCATGGTATTCTGTGTCATTTTCGCCGTCAGGCGGGCTTGACATGCAAGGGGTCGGTGGTTCGAGCCCACTCATCCTCACCAAAGGTCAATCCGTTCACGAAAGTGGGCGGATTTTTGTTTGTATTATTCATTATTCAATATTCATTTTTCATTATTCATTTCTGCATAACGGATTTTCGAATGAAAAATGAAGTCGCTTCGCTGATGAATAATTAATAATGAATAATTATGGGCGGGACACACGCACCTGATTACAATTAGTATGTATTTCACCTTCCTGTGTCTGTTGAAATGATTATAGCACAGAAAAAGTGTTAAAGTAAAGACACAATAAATTGAACAAACTATTGATTTTTCAGAATAATGGTGATAAACTAAAACTACCACGCATAAACCAAATATTTTTTAGTTCTTATGGGAAGAAAACATTTTTATTTCGGTAAAAATGTAGGCTTCTCTGTTTCGTCTTTTCATGAGAACTGAGTTATGGTTATGTGTGGTAGCAAATCAGAGTCTGCATTTTTCGTGTGTGCATGCTTCGGTTTGCACACATTTTTATTTTAAAGGAGATGCAAAAAAATGAAAAAAACATTTAAAAAAATCTTATGTACATTGCTCGCTGTGGTTATATGCCTGACGGTGGCTCCACTGCAGGGCTTTGTAGGGATCGATTTCAATGCTAAAGCTGTTGATTACGAAGTTGGAGACATTATTCAATTCGGTTCATATCCGCAGACTGAAGTAAAGGATGAATCCATAATTTCAAGACTGAATAGTTTAGCTCCTGAATGGGACGAGTGGACGAGTTACGGATATTATTCAAGCACATCCAGTTTAGGACAAATGGGAACAATGCGTTCAGGCAACTGGATGAGATACATTGATCTTGAACATGAAGGAGAAAAATATAGAGGGGTTAAATTCACCCAATACAGACCATATTACACGATATATCAATCTTCTTCATCAAATAGTTACCAAGATGATAACGGTTATAACACTAATACAACCTATTGGTTCAAATTTGAACCGTTAAAATGGAAAGTTCTTGACCCTGATACAAATCTTATTATTTGTGAATCAATAATTGATTGCCAACCTTATAGCAATACCCTATATTATAAAAGTGGTTCGTCAACAACTTATGCATATTATAATGATGCCTCATATTCCAATTATGCAAGTAATTACGAAACCAGTTCAATTAGAAATTGGTTGAATAATAATTTTTATAATACAGCTTTTACTGACAGTGAAAAAAACAATATAAAAATATCCAGCATTGAGAATAAAGGTTACTATACATCAATAGGAACTACGGGATATGCAGCTCTTGATAGTAATTCAACAGAAGACTATGTGTTTATGTTGTCTTATAATGATTCAAAAAATGCTTCATATGGCTTCAACAATGACGATGCCCGAAGAGCAAAAGGCAGTGATTATGCTAAAAGCCAAGGATTATATGTAAAAACAGGCACAGGTACATACGGAGGTGAGTCATATTGGCATTTGCGTGCTGCGGGCGATTCTTCTTTGAAAAGCACATATATCGCAGTAGGTGGTCACTCTGCTTTTGTCAGTGCAAGTTCATGTGAAATCGGAGTTCGTCCCGCTTTAAATTTTAATCGGACCTCTGAAATCTTTCAATCTCAAAATCTTAAATCTGAATGGTTCGAAAAAGGTGCATATAGCGGATACAATCATGAGTTGGCTCAATTTTGTGCCGATTTGGTTATGCTTGGATATAAATATAACGAAGCAACTGTTACTGAAGGATTGAAAGATGTAGGATTATCTGTAAAGAGTATTAATATGGCTGCTAAAAGAGACGAAGTTAATTATTTTATAGCAGATAAAAGTATTGATATTAATGGAGAAGATAAAAACTTAATTGTAATAGGTTGCATAGGTTCGTACAAAAATCAGTGGTACTCCAATTTTGACCCGCTAGGCTATGCGAGAGAAAATCCTTATGCCGATAATTCCGAAAAGCATATAAATCATATTGGTTTTGCTGACGCAAGAGACTATGTTTATGGTAAATTGAATGAATATATTAAAACGAAAAATATAGATAAAAATAATTCTATTATACTGTTAACAGGTCATAGTCGTGGTTCGGCAACCGTAAATCTGCTTGGTGCAAAACTTATAGATAACAGTTCGTCTTTTGGCGTTAGCAGAGAAAATATTTACACATATGGTTTCGCTACACCTAACACAACGACTAATTCAAATTCAAGTAAATATGATTCAATTATCAATATTGTTAACCCTGAAGATTTTGTTACTAAGGTTATGTTAAAAAGTTGGGGATATAGAAGAAATGGTAAAACATATACTTTACCCAGCAAGACAAATGATAAAAACTATCAGTACTATTTAAATAAAATGCGACCGATTTTTAAAGAAACGACAGGGGAATTGTATGATCCATATAAGAAAGGTGAAGTTAAAACATATAAAATGGTTAAAAACTTCGGTGAAGAAGTAAGTACTTTAGATAACTTTTATTCTGAAACTTTTTGGTATTCTATGTCTTTTGATGATTTGTTTGTTTATAAAACACCATTCACTTTTTTTAGAAATACCTTGTTAAAATATCTTGTTTCTGATGATATGAGTGAAATATTTAATATAATTCTGCTTTGTGGGCCATTCTATTTGGGCATAATTACATATTTCGCTTGGCCTGATATAAATTCGGGTGAAGTTATAGATGCTATTACATCTGATAAGAAGGTGTTGGACGGTATTGCTCTTGGCGGTAAATTTGAACACGCACATCTTATGGATACGTATGCTGCATATATTCACTCTATGACTTCAGAAGAAGTGACTGATGTTGTAAGAGAGGGTCATAAGGGTACTGTCAATTGCCCTGTTGATATTGAAATCTATGATAAAGAAACGGGTGAACTTGTAGGAAGAATAGTCAATAATCTTGTTGATGAGGAAATCGAAAGTCAAGAAAATTCAATAGTAATGGATGTTGAAGGTGATTCAAAGTCATTCTGGTTACCCTCAAACGGTGATTATGAAATCAAGCTGATTGGCAACGATGAAGGCACGATGGACTACACTATGAGTGAAATCGACTCGGATATCGGTGAAGTAAAACGAGCAAACTTCTTTGATGTTAAAATCACTGACGGACTTACAATGACCGCCGATATCATTTCCGATGAATTTTCGGTAGAACAACACACTCTTACATTTGAAAACGGCGAGGAATTAGAGCCTGCCGAGGTTTTCGTTGATGAAAATATAACAGAATGCAGCATTGAAATTACAACCACAAAAGGTGGTTTTGCAAATTCATCAAAGAAAGTGAAGATCGGTGATTATGTAAGTCTCACAGCCACTGCTAACGAGGGTTGGAAGTTTATGGGTTGGTATGAAAATGGTGAATTAATTTCAACTGAACTCGAAATTGATTTTGTTGCAAAGAGCGACAGAAACTTTGAAGTAAAGTTTGAGCACAACCATTCATATGAAACCGAAACTGTTGATGCAACCTGTACTGAAGACGGCACTATAACCTACACTTGCTCTTGCAGTGACACATACACGAAAAAAATCGAAGCTAATGGGCACACTGATTCAGAGTGGATTGTTGACAAAGATTCAACCTGTTCAGCAGAAGGTTCAAAGCACATTGAATGTACCGTATGTGAAGAAGTTCTTAAGACAGAAGCAATAGCAAAACTTCCTCATTCATACTTAGAAACTGTAACAGAACCCACCTGTACTGCAAAAGGTTACACAACCTATACATGTGCTTGTGGTGATACATATATTGATGATTACACAGATAAACTCGACCATAAGTACACATCAGAAATCACAACACCTGCAACACATCTTACTGAGGGTGTAAAGACCTTTTCTTGTGAATGCGGTGAGAGTTACACAGAACCTGTTGCAAAACTCGAAGGTCATACCTACACTTCAGAAGTAACAAAGGAAGCAACTCACCTTGAAGAAGGTGTAACAACTTATACTTGTGAATGCGGTGACAGCTACACAGAGACAATTGTGAAACTCGAAGGTCATACCTATGAATCAGTTGTAACAGAACCCACCTGTACTGCAAAAGGTTACACAACCTATACATGTGCTTGTGGTGATACATATATTGATGATTACACAGATAAACTCGACCATAAGTACACATCAGAAATCACAATAGAATCTACTCACCTTAAGGAAGGCGTTAAGACATTCACCTGTAAATGTGGTGATACATACACAGAGTCTGTTGATAAACTTGAAGGTCATACCTACACTTCAAAGATTACAAAAGAAGCAACACACCTTGCTGAAGGTGAAACAACTTACACTTGCGAATGTGGCCGCTACTATACTGAGAGTATAGAAAAAACAAAAGAGCACAGTTATGCTGTTACAAGTGTAGTTGTACCTACTTGTGAAAAAGAAGGGTATGCAGTTTATATTTGTCCGTGCGGTGACACTTATACTGGAAACAAAACACCTGCTACAGGACATAATTACGAAGGTAATATTTGCTCAAATTGTGGTAGAAGCCGAGCTGATAATTGTAAACATTTGTGCCATAAATCTGGTTTTATGGGCTTCATTTGGAAGATTGTTCAATTCTTCTGGAAACTGTTCAAAATGAATCCAGTGTGTGAATGTGGTGTAAATCATTATTAAACACGAAAAAGGGAACGGCTTCGAGTCGTTCCCTTAACTTTTACCCTTCATAAAAAACTCAGTATGCGTTTTTCACCGTTCCATCCTTAAAAAATGCTTAATAAACTATTGCTTTTTTGTTATAAAGATGATAGAATTGTTCTGTAAAAATCGAAAGGAGTTCATAACAATTATGAAAAACACAAAAAAATTAATAGCTTTATTACTTTCAGTACTTATGGTATTCACTATGATGTCCGGCACTGCAGCAGCGATCGATAAGTCAGAACTCGATAGAATCGAAAAAGACACGAACGAAATTTTCACTGCTATCAACTTTTTCATTGACGGTGTACATAACTTTGTAGCCTTCTTTATGACTGCAGCTGAAAAAGAATGTGCTTTATGCGGTGAAAGCCATGACTTCACTTCAGATGATTCCACAGAATCAACTGAGCCCGAAACTGAATACGAAGAAATCATTGACACAGAATTAGAAGTTCTCTCTTATGTTCATAATCTTATCGGTGACATCCTCGCAGTTTTAGGTGATGAATGCCCGTTATGTGACGAATTACACGTGAAGGCTGCTGAATAAATCACTCTATTAAAGATAAATACCGAACACCCCTTGTATGGGGTGTTTTTTTGTGCGTGAAATTCTTTAATAAGTCACACTCCCCTGCTTATCTGCTCCGTTCAATGTTTGTCTTGTCTCTCTGCAACGTATTAGCCTCTGTAAGCTTTTCTGCTCCTGAATCAAGGGTTTACCTTGACTACAGTAAAAGAAGTAAAAATAAGCCCAATAGGCGCAAAAAAACTGTACCGTCCTGATGAACGGTACAGTTATTAATTTATCAGCAGACAAATTTAAAATTGATTAAATATGTTATGCCTCTGATGAGGAAAGTTACAAAGCAGAAGAGCCATGCAATTCTGTCTTTACCGTGGTCAGCGCCGTTACAGAGCGGACAACGGTCAAGCTCGCCACCACATACATCGCAGATAAGATCTTCGTCTGTATCCTCGTGAGGAAGCTTAGTGTTCTCTTCTACCTCTGTGTATGAATCGTTACATGCAGTACAGGTGTAGGTTGTGTAACCGTCCTTTGTACATGTGGGAGCTGTAACTGTTGATACGTAGCTGTGGCCTAAGGGACCGGTTGCATTATCCTTATATGCGTTACCGCATGCTGTACAGGTGAAGATTGTATATCCGCTTTCTGTACATGTAGGTGCTACCACTGAACCATCGTCGTAGTCGTGACCAAGAGAAGGAACTTCGTCATCTACATAACTGTAATTACATACTGAACATGTATATGTTGTGTAACCTTCTTCTGTGCAGGTCGGGTCAGTTACTTTTGCATCATAATTATGACCGAGAGCGTCAACAGTATTTGTTGTTCTGGAAAGTTCTGCATCACATACAGTACAATAAACTACGCTATCGTATGAACCGTCTTCAGTACATGTTGCTGCATTTTCGTTTTCTGTTACTTCTTCACCGTCTTTATGGCCAAGAGCATCAACTGCTGTCTGAGCTACTGTTACTACGTTACATACTGTACAGTGCTTACCTTCTGTAAGACCCGGCTCAGTACATGTAGCATCTACTGCTTTGTCGACTACTTCCTTATGACCGAGAGCATCAACAGTATTTGTTGTTCTTGAAAGCTCTGCATCGCATACAGTACAGTAAACTACGCTGTCATAAGAACCATCGTCTTCACATGTAGCAGAAACTTCGTTTTCTGTTACTTCTTCACCGTCTTTGTGACCGAGAGCATCAACAGTATTTGTTGTTCTGGAAAGTTCTGCATCACATACAGTACAGTAAACTACGCTATCGTACGAACCGTCTTCAGTACATGTTGCTGCATTTTCGTTTTCTGTTACTTCTTCGCCATCTTTATGACCGAGAGCGTCAACTGCTGTCTGAGCTACTGTCACTACGTTACATACTGTACAGTGCTTACCTTCTGTAAGACCTGTTTCTGTACATGTAGCATCTACTGCTTTGTCGACTACTTCCTTATGACCAAGAGCGTCAACAGTATTTGTAGTTCTGGAAAGCTCTACATCACATACAGTACAGTAAACTACGCTGTCATAAGAACCATCGTCTTCACATGTAGCAGGAACTTCGTTTTCTGTTACTTCTTCGCCTGCTTTATGACCGAGAGCATCGATTGTTTCCTGGGCTACAGTAACTTCACCGCAAACTGTACACTTCTTACCATCTGTAAGACCTGCATCTTCGCAGGTTGCATCCTTGCCTTCAAGTTTTTCTTCCTTGTGACCGAGTGCATCGATTGTGAATGTTTCTCTGTCGAGTTCTGCATCGCATACTGTGCAGTAAACAACTTCGTCATAAGATCCGTCGTTTACACAGTCAGCATCTTTTTCGTTTTCAGTTACTTTTTCGCCTGCTTTATGACCGAGTGCGTCGATTGTTTCCTGAGCTACAGTAACTTCACCGCAGACTGTACACTTCTTACCTTCTGTAAGACCTGCATCTTCACAGGTTGCATCCTTGCCTTCAAGTTTTTCTTCGGTGTGACCGAGAGCGTAAACTGTGAATGTATCTCTGTCGAGTTCTGCACCGCAGACTGTACAGTAAACAACTTCGTCGTAAGAGCCGTCGTTTACACAGTCAGCATCTTTTTCATTTTCGGTTACTTTTTCGCCTGCTTTATGACCGAGTGCGTCGATTGTTTCCTGAGCTACAGTAACTTCACCGCAGACTGTACACTTCTTACCTTCTGTAAGACCTGCATCTTCACAGGTTGCGTCCTTGCCTTCAAGTGTTTCTTCCTTGTGACCAAGAGCGTCAACTGTGAATGTATCTCTGTCGAGCTCTTCACCGCATACTGTACAGTAAACAACTTCATCATAAGAGCCGTCGTTTACACAGTCAGCATCTTTTTCATTTTCGGTTACTGCTTCACCGGGTGTATGACCAAGAGCATCAACTGTTACTGTATTTCTGCTAAGTTCTTCACCGCAGACTGTACAGTAAACAACTTCGTCATAAGAACCGTCGTTTACACAGTCAGCATCTTTTTCATTTTCGGTTACTTTTTCGCCTGCTTTATGACCGAGTGCGTCGATTGTTTCCTGAGCTACTGTAACTTCACCGCAGACTGTACACTTCTTACCTTCTGTAAGACCTTCATCTTCACAAGTTGCATCCTTGCCTTCAAGTTTTTCTTCGGTATGACCGAGAGCATCAACTGTTACTGTATTTCTGCTAAGTTCTTCACCGCATACTGTACAGTAAACAACTTCGTCATAAGAGCCATCGTTTACACAGTCAGCATCTTTTTTGTTTTCAGTTACTGCTTCACCGGGTGTATGACCGAGAGCGTCAACTGTGAATGTTTCTCTGCTGAGTTCTTCACCGCATACTGTACAATAAACAACTTCGTCATAAGAACCGTCATTTACACAGTCAGCATCTTTTTCGTTTTCAGTTACTTTTTCGCCTGCTTTATGACCGAGTGCATCAATTGTTTCCTGGGCTACAGTAACTTCACCGCAGACTGTACACTTCTTACCTTCTGTAAGACCTTCATCTTCACAGGTTGCATCCTTGCCTTCAAGTGTTTCTTCCTTGTGACCGAGAGCGTCAACTATAAATGTATCTCTGTCGAGTTCTTCACCGCAGACTGTACAGTAAACAACTTCGTCATAAGAACCGTCGTTTACACAGTCAGCATCTTTTTCATTTTCGGTTACTTTTTCGCCTGCTTTATGACCAAGAGCATCAACTGCTGTCTGAGCTACTGTCACTACGTTACATACTGTACAGTGCTTACCTTCTGTAAGACCTGTTTCTGTACATGTAGCGTCTACTGCTTTGTCGACTACTTCCTTATGACCAAGAGCGTCAACAGTATTTGTTGTTCTGGAAAGTTCTGCGTCACATACAGTACAGTAAACTACGCTATCGTATGAACCGTCTTCAGTACATGTTGCTGCTTCTTCGTTTTCAGTTACTTCTTCGCCGTCTTTGTGACCAAGAGCATCAACAAAATCACCTGTATAACCGGATTTACATACTGAACAAGTGTAGGTTGTGTAACCACGATCTGTACATGTAGGATCAGTAACCTCTTTACCATAAGAGTGACCAAGAGCATCAACTGCTGTCTGAGCTACTGTTACTACGTTACATACTGTACAGTGCTTACCTTCTGTAAGACCCGGCTCAGTACATGTAGCGTCTACTGCTTTGTCGATTACTTCTTTATGGCCAAGTTCTTTGATTTCTTCAAATGTTGTGTAATCGCAAGCTGAGCAGTATTCGTATGCTTCATAACCTGATTCTGTACAGGTAGGAGCCTTTGCGTCAACCTTTACAAGAGTATCCTTATGATTTGTTGCAGGAATTACCGTAGTGTCTTCTGCACCACATCCGCAAGCCTTAGTAACATAACCGTCTTCTGTGCATGTAGCATCTTTCTCGGCAACTACTTTTTCATATACGTGAGCGCCTGTTGCAGGAACTGTTACGGTTTCTCTTGAAAGTTCAGCATTACATACAGTACAGTAAACAACATTATCATATGAACCGTCTTCTGCACATGTTGCTGCTTTTTCGTTTTCAGTTACTTCTTCGCCATCCTTATGACCGAGAGCGTCAACTGTATTTGTAGTTCTGGAAAGTTCTGCGTCACATACAGTACAGTAAACTACGCTGTCGTACGAACCGTCTTCAGTACATGTTGCTGCGTTTTCGTTTTCTGTTACTTCTTCGCCATCTTTGTGACCGAGAGATGAAATTTCTTCAAATGTTGTGTAATCACAAACTGAGCAGTACTCGTAAGCTTTGTAACCAGCTTCTGTACATGTGGGAGCCTTTGCATCAACCTTTACAATTGTATCCTTATGATTGGTTGCGGGAATAGTTTCTGTTTTTCTTGAAAGCTCTGCGTCACATACAGTACAGTAAACTACGCTATCGTATGAACCGTCTTCTGTACATGTTGCTGCATTTTCATTTTCGGTTACTGCTTCACCGGGTGTATGACCGAGAGCATCAACTGTTACTGTATTTCTGCTGAGTTCTGCACCGCAGACTGTACAGTAAACAACTTCATCATAAGAACCGTCGTTTACACAGTCAGCATCTTATTTGTTTTCTACTACTGTTTCGCCTTCGGTGTGACCCTTGGCTGAAACTGCCTCAGTATATGTGTCACCGCAATTACCGCAAGTAAATGTCTTGACACCGTCATCATTACATGTGGGTTCAGGATTAATTACACCGTCATCATAATCGTGACCGAGAGCATCGATTGTTTCCTGCGCTACTGTAGTTACACCGCAGACAGTACATTTCTTGCCTTCTGTGAGACCTGCATCTGTACATGTAGCGTCTTTACCTGCAACAGTTGTCTCTTTGTGACCGAGTGCAGTGATTTCTTTTTGAGCTACTGTGGTCACACCGCAGACAGTACATTTCTTGCCTTCTGTGAGACCTGCTTCTGTACATGTAGCGTCTTTACCTGCAAGAGTTGTCTCTTTATGGCCGAGAGCAGGAACTACGTCCTGAGCTACGAGAACTTCACCGCAAAGCTCACAGTGTGAACCTTCTGTGAGACCTGTAACTGTACATGTGGGAGCAACTGCGGAATCAGTTACCGGCTTATGATTGCAACCGCCGGAACATAAATCACATTCACCTGCATACCACTTATCGTGAGTTGCACAGTAGTTAAAGGTAGTGCCGGGCTCAGTGGAAAGAATTGTATCATCGTTTATGTTAGGACCTGTTGCAAGATATGAACCGTCACCGTTCATAAGAGAAGCAGAGTTCATAAAAACACCGTATGATGTGCCACCTACTGCCTGGAAAGTAAGCATATCAGGACCTGAACCGCTTTCCATTACAATGGTACCTGTCTTTTCGGAGGACTTAACAGCACCACCACCAAGAGTGGTATAAAGACCTCCGTTTACTATAATAGTACCGTTAACATCAAGAACTGCATCCTTAATATCGTCAGCAGAACGCTCATAGGTTCTACCTGGTGCATAGCGTAAAGGATTAAATCTACCATCTGATCCGTCACCGAATACGAAATTAAGATTCTCTGCGATTTCTTCTTTCTCTAAATCATAACCGTAGAACCATTCATCTCTGTCATATACTATTAAGTGATAACCACCGGAATTATATTCGTTTTTATCGGTAAGCATATCACTGGAATTAGCACCAATTACCAAAGTAGCATCCTTACCAATATACATTTCAACACCGGGAAAAAGTGCAACACTCTGATTAACAGTAGTAGTACCCGACCACATATTTATGGTAACATTATTGTTCATCGGAAGCATATATGTTGCTGAGTTTACACTTGCAAACGCACTAACTTTAACCGACATGCTGCTGAGAGAAATATTGCCATATGCTTCTATTTGAAGACGGTCTGCGCCTTCGATGTAATCCTTTTCAACATAACCGCTTTCTATAACAAACATGCCACCTTCACCAATAAAGGGTGTTGAACTGCCTACGCACATACCAGAACCATAAAACGATGTGTAAAGAGACTCCTTAGAACCTGCTTCAAATTTTACAGGAACCTCTATATTCTGAACATAATACTGATTTATTGGAAAAACAAGGTTTTCATCTGTCAGTGCAGCTAGATGAGTACCGCCGCGGAAATCAGTGAACTGAAAATTTTCGTAAACGGTAGCACCGTCTTTGGCAGTAACTGTACCGGCGCCCTGGATGAATCCCCATGCATAAAGATTTGCTCCGCTGTTTACGATAATCTCGGAGCCGCTGAGCATCTTAACCCAACCTACAGGACCGGTGGGGGCACCGCAGTAGGGCTTACCGCCGTTTGAAGCTGCATGCTTACCGCTGACTGAAATAGCACCGTTAACGGTAATCTTAGCATCAGAAGCAAGAGTAAGAGTTTTGTATGCTGTAGGCTGAACCCACGCAACATTATTTCCGGCACTGCTTGTACAACCAGGTGCTGATGTATAAACTGTATTAGCGGAGTCGAAGGGAACTAATAATGTAACGCCCTTAGGAATTGTATGGCTGCCGCTTACAGTACCGTTATTAAGAAGAACTACGGTTTTTGTTGAAGCAGATGTAGCATAATTACATGCCTCTGTAAGATCGTAGAACTTTGAACCTCCGACACCGAAGAGTGCTACAGTATTAGAAATAAATACAGGGTATATTGTTGTATCTGCACCAACGAGTACTTCTTCACTTGAATTGTAGGATATATAACCTACATCTTCTTTATACCAACCGAAAAAAACATAACCCGATGCAGGAGTTGCTACAAGTGAATATTTTTGAGATGAATCTTTTTCACGCTTATCACCTGTAGCTCCGACAGCAGTTCCGTCAACAGTATAGCTGCCGTTTTGCGGAGCAGAGAATGTCGTAGTAAACAAACCACTCTTTATAAGCTGAATATTGGTCAGACTAAGGGTGTTTGTGCTTGAACCAGAGGGAGAAGTAAGTGTAATCGTAGTGCTGCCACCTGCAGCAAGGACACCGCTATAGTTACCACTTGTACCACTGATAGTACCGGAAACAGAACCTCCGTTTGTAAGATCATAACTAAAAGCTAAAGTTCTTTCCTCACTATGGTTATTTGTAATCGTAAGCTTTGTAGTAATGCTTTTTTTATTAATAACATATTGTGTATAACCCGTTGCGGTACCTGTAACGTTATTGCCACTCGCTATCCACGTAGCTTTACCTTTACTATTACTCGCATCTGTCCATGACAGACCTATATTTGCATCTGAAACGGTAAGTGTACCGGCCGCGCTTGCTTCAAGCTCAAACACAGGGAACATAGTCACCACCATAAGCAAGGCAAGTAAAATTGAACCTATACGTTTGGTTTTCATTTTCATAAAAATATCCTCCTTATTATACGAAAATAATTTTTACATCTATATTAAAGTGAACAAAAGCATTCAACTGGTTCCCTAATATAAATTAGCCTTTGCTATATATAATATAGTATACTATTAGTACTAAAGGCTTCTACCTCAATCGGTAACTTAAATCAGTTAATATGAATGCAATTGTTTCACTGTTATTTTTTGGGTTATATAATTTTTCATATAAGAATCCAAAATAATTCCAATTATTAAAGATTATATCACATTGTTTTTATTTATGCAATACTTTTTTCAGTAAATATCCGTCATAATTACTGAATTGTACTAATAAACTCTACGGGGTGATATAATGTTCGAACTGATAAGCGCCATTTTAAGTAACTTCCTTTTTTTCTTTCTGCATCTTAAAAACATCACATCTTTTCCGAAGCCTCTCTCATCCGAAAAAGAAAAAGAGCTTCTTACACGGATGAAAAAGCAGGGTGACGCTAAGGCAAGAGAAAAGCTCATCGAGCATAATCTGCGCCTGGTATCACATATAATCAAAAAATACTACTCGGAGTATGACGAGCAGGAGGACCTGATTTCTATCGGTACTATAGGACTGATAAAAGGTATAGATTCATTTAAAGATGACAAAGGTATTAAGCTTGCTACCTATGTTTCCAGGTGTATTGAAAATGAAATCCTTATGTATTTCAGAGCAAAGAAAAAGGATTCTAACACTGTCTCCGTAAATGAACCTATTGATACTGACAGCGAAGGAAATCCGCTTACTCTGATAGATATTATCTACTGTGAGGATACAATAAGTGATGACATTGATTTGAAAAACAAAAGCCGTACCCTGTATGAATATATAAATAAAATCGAAAGTAAAAGAGACAGAGAAATAATCATCCGCCGCTACGGTCTGTATAACAGAAAGGAACAGACACAGCGTGAAATTGCCAAGGAAATGAATATATCCCGATCTTATGTATCAAGGATAGAGAAAAAGGTCATCGGCGAGCTGCGGGAAATGTTCGGTATAAATTAAATATTTTTCACAAAAAAAGCTACCCACCGGGGCGCCACTTTAAATGTAAGTGTATCCTTGCGGTGAGTAGTTTTATTATTATAGTTGTATCCGGAATAAATATCTAAAAAGCTAAAGAAATTTTCAGTTAGCTGCTGCCTCACAGTAAACGCAGCGGTAAACTCTGTTTTCTCTGTCAGTAAGCATAAACTCCTGACTGAGCTCCTGCTCCACGGAAGTTATACAGCGGGGATTTTTACATCTGAGCACACCGTGTAAGGTTTCGGGAAGGTCTACGTGTCTCTTTTCCACGAGCTTGCTGTCACGGATAACATCGATAGTGATTCCCGGATCAATAAAGCCGAGAGCTTCAAGGTTAATGTCAATATTGCTGTCTATTTTGATAATATCCTTTTTGCCCATCTTTTTACTGTTAACATTTTTAATGATGGCGATACTGCATTCGAGCTTATCAAAGCCTAAAAGGTTGTAAATTCTCATAGCGTTGCCTGCAGTAATATGGTCAATTACAAGACCGTCTTTAATGGAATCTATATTCATTTATTTACTCCCCTTTCAGTCAAGATGAATACCTAAAAGCTCCATAATAAGAGCCATACGTACAAACTTTCCGCAGAGTGCCTGTTCGAAATAGCAGGCTCTCGGATCATCGTCCACATCTGTAGAAATCTCATTTACACGGGGCAGCGGATGAAGAATTACGAGATCATCCTTTGCTTTATCGAGCTTTTTACGGGTAAGGATATAACTGTCACGAAGACGGATATATTCTTCTTCACTGAAAAATCTTTCCTGCTGAACTCTGGTCATATAGAGAACATCAAGCTCAGGGAGAACAGCCTCAAGGTCAGTAGTCTGAACATATTCAATGCCCTGCTTTTTGATGACATCTTTTTTAATGTACGACGGAAGCTTAAGCTCTTCAGGTGAAATAAGAACGATTTTCACACCCTCATATCTTGCCAGAGCAGTAATAAGTGAGTGTACAGTTCTGCCGAATTTAAGGTCACCGCAGAAGCCGATAGTAAAGTTATCGAGCTTACCCTTCTTACGGCGGATGGTGAGAAGGTCAGTGAGAGTCTGTGTAGGATGGTTGTGACCGCCGTCACCTGCATTGATGACAGGTACGCTCGTTACCTTGGAAGCTACGAGAGGTGCGCCCTCTTTGGGATGACGCATAGCGATAATATCAGCATAGCAGCATGCCATACGTGTAGTATCTGCCACACTTTCACCCTTAGAAGCTGACGATGAAGCGGCAGCGGAAAAACCTAAAACGTGTCCGCCAAGCTCATACATCGCTGCTTCGAAGCTGAGTCTTGTTCTCGTGGAAGGCTCAAAGAAAAGAGTAGCAAGCTTTTTACCGTGACATACCTCACTGTACTTTTCACGGTTAGCTATGATATCATCAGCCACATTAAGTATCTTATCGATTTCTTCTACAGAAAGATCGAGAATATTTATAAGACTTCTCATTTTGCTCCTCCTATCCAACTTTCATCGGAAGGATTATCTCTGAATTTAAGAAGACGTGCGATGTCTTCCTGTTTGATGTAACCTTCTTCTGCGGCTACTTCTGCTACTGCATCAAGATTAGAAAGGCTGTGGTTGATTACATCGGCAGCAGCCATTCTGTCGATGCCCTTCTTCATACCGTAAGTAAAGATGGAAGCGATACCGAGTACCTCAGCGCCTGCTTCACGGAGAACATCAACAACCTCTAAAACGCTGCCGCCTGTGGAGATAAGATCCTCCACAACAACTACCTTCTGACCTTTTTCGAGTTTACCTTCGATCTGATTTCCTCTGCCGTGGTCTTTATGACCGCTTCTTACATAACCCATAGGGAGACCGAGGATATGGCCTACGATTGCAGCGTGAGCGATACCTGCTGTAGAAGTACCCATAATTACTTCACAGTCGGGATAATATTTAAGAATAGTTTTAGCAAGACCTGTTTCAACATCAGTTCTTACCTGAGGAGAAGTGAGGGTAAGTCTGTTGTCACAGTAGATAGGGCTTTTGATTCCGCTTGCCCAGGTGAAGGGATCTTCGGGGCGAAGGAAAACAGCACCGATGGAGAGTAAGTCTTTTGCGATTAATTTTTTCATTGTAAATCTATCCTTTCGTTTTATAATTAACAAGTAATAAGTTTATCAGCCTACAAATTCAGCAAGACATCTTTCATATGCAGCTACGGGATCTTCTGCAGCGGTGATAGGTCTGCCGACTACGATGTAATCAGAACCGATTCTGTTAGCTTCAGCGGGAGTCATAACTCTCTTCTGATCACCGATGTCACCGTCAGCGAAACGTACACCGGGAGTAATAGTAAGGAAATCCTTACCGCAGGTGTCATGTACCTTCTGTGCTTCGAGAGGTGAGCATACCACACCGTCGAGTCCTGCATCTGCAGCATTCTTTGCATAGTGCATAACTACCTTATCAATAGGCTCTTTGATAAGAAGGTCATTTTCCATGCTCTCCTGATCGGTGGAAGTAAGCTGAGTAACTGCGATAAGAAGGGGTCTTGTGCCGTCGGGTCTGGTAAGACCCTCGAGAGCAGCTTCCATCATTCTCTTGGTTCCGCCGGCGTGAAGATTACAGATATCAACATCTAATCTTGAAAGCACAGCCATTGACTTTTTAACTGTATTGGGGATATCGTGAAGCTTGAGGTCAAGGAAAATCTTGTGTCCTCTTTCTTTGATTTCTTTTACGATTGAGGGACCTTCAGCATAGTAAAGCTCCATACCGATTTTCACAAAAGGCTTTTTACCCTGAAATTTATCAAGGAAAGTAAGAACCTCCTGCTTACTGCTGAAATCACATGCGATAATAACATCTCTACCCATTAGTGAGCACCTCCGATAATTTCTTTTAATGATGATATGTTATATTTTTCCATTACCTGCGGTAAATCATTGATGATGTCACGGCAGGCAAAGGGATTTACTAAGTTAGCGGCACCGACCTGTACGGCTGTGGCACCGGCGAGCATCATTTCTATGACATCCTCTGCCTTCGAAATACCGCCCATACCCACGATAGGTACATTTACCTTTTCGTATACCTGATAAACCATTCTTAGTGCTACTGGCATAATTGCAGGACCTGAGAAGCCTCCCATTTTGTTTGCGATTACGGGCTTCTTCGTTTTAAGGTCGATTCTCATTCCGAGAAGTGTATTAATCATACTGATACCGTCTGCACCTGCTGCTTCACAGGCAAGAGCAATCTCAGTAATATCTGTTACATTTGGGGTAAGCTTAGCCATAACAGGCTTCGTGGTTACCTTCTTTACTGCCTCGATAACTGCGGCAGCATTTTTAGCGTCCGTACCGAAGTTCACACCGCCTGCATGAAGATTAGGACAGCTGATGTTTATTTCGAGAATTCCTACCTGTTCCTCTGCATCGAGAAGTCTCGCACATTCCTGATATTCATCTAAAGCAAATCCGCCAACATTGGCAATAACCTTTTTACTAAACACTTCCTTAAGCTTAGGAAGCTCTTCTGCGATAACCTTATGTACACCGGGGTTCTGGAGACCGACGGAGTTAATCATACCGTTAGGACATTCGGCAATTCTCGGTGTGGGATTACCGAAACGGCCTTCAAGTGTAGTTCCCTTGAAGGAGAAGGAGCCGAGACAGTTAATATCGTAAAGCTCTGCGAATTCATATCCGAAGCCGAAGGTACCCGAAGCAGGAATAACAGGATTATCAAGCTCGAGACCTAAAAGGTCAACCTTAGTGTTTACCATATGATTTCCTCTCTTTCCAGAACTGGACCGTCCTTACAGATTCTCTTATTTCCGTATTTGGTCTTACAGCTGCAGCCCATACAGGCACCGAAACCGCAGCCCATTCTTTCCTCGAAGCTGTATTCACCAGAGCCGACTGCAGTTTTTTCTATTGCCTTAAACATAGGCATGGGACCGCAGGTGTAGAAGAATGTGTAGTCCATATCCTTCATAGCATCCGTTACGAAGCCTTTTACACCTACTGATCCGTCTACGGTGGTGATTACCGTGTCACAGAGAGCAGAAAATTCGTCCTTGCAGAAGATTTCTTTTTCCTCATTGAAGCCGAGAATCACTGTCGGTTTTTTACCCTCTGCCACAAGTCTCTTACAGAGTCCGTAGAGAGGAGGTACACCTACACCGCCACCGATAAGAAGCGGTCTGTCTCCGCTTTTAGATGTATCGAAGCCGTTACCGAGACCTACTAAGATGTCGCACTTATAGCCTTCCTGCCATCTGCTCATTTTTTCTGTACCCTCACCTACAACCTTGTAGATGATAGTTACTGTATTTTCATCCCAGTCGTAAACTGAAATGGGTCTTCTTAAATAACAGCCTTCCACGAGAAGATTTACGAACTGTCCCGGTCTGGTAAGTGCCGAAGTATCACCCTTAAGCACCATACGGAAGACAGTGGAAGTAAGCTGTTCATTTTTCAGAACTTCATAAATACCCTGTGTCATTTTCTCTCTCCTCTTTTAAAATATCTTTTCACCCTTTATATAAGTGTGTATAATCTTTCCTTTTACCTTATAGCCCTCAAAGGGAGTAGCCTTACCCATAGAGTGAAAGTCATTACTGTCGATTGTATATTCAGCGTCAAGATCAACTACAGTGAAATCTGCACTTTCACCATCGTCAGTACCGCCTCCGATACCGAATCGCTTTCTCGGATTAACTGCCATAAGCTCAATGAGCTTTTCGAGAGTGATTACGCTCTTTAAGACAAGATGTGTGTAAAGGAGCGGAAATGCAGTTTCAATGCCTACCACACCCATCATACTTCCTGCCAGACCTTTACCCTTTTCCTCAGCGGAATGAGGTGCGTGGTCGGTAGCTATCATATCAATAGTGCCGTCCTTTATACCTTCGATGAGGGCATCTCTGTCTTCACGGGAGCGAAGGGGCGGATTCATTTTAAATCTGCCTTCTTCCTGTAAATCTTCGTCGCAGAGAATAAGGTAATGAGGACCTGTCTCACAGGTGACGTTCACTCCTCTTTTCTTAGCCTGACGGATAATCTCTACACTTTCCTTGGTGGATATGTGGCATACGTGATAAGCACATCCCGTTTCCTCGACTAATTTAAGATCACGTTCTATCTGTTTCCATTCACTTTCACTGCATATGCCTTTATGACCGTGAGCCTTCGCATACTCACCGTCGTGGATATATCCGCCTTTAAGAAGGTCATTCACCTCACAGTGAGCTACTATCATTTTACCGAGAGACTTCGCCTTAAGCATAGCCTGACGCATCATATCGTCGCTCTGCACACCTCTGCCGTCGTCGGAAAACGCAATAATATCCTGAGCCATAGCATCCATATCAGAAAGCTCTTCACCCTTCTGCCCCACTGTAATAGATCCGTAGGGATAAACATGTATACAGGCATCCTTTTCGATTATCCTGAGCTGTTCATCTAAATTTTCTCTGCTGTCGGGTACGGGATTAAGATTAGGCATAGAGCATACTGCCGTGTATCCGCCGTGAGCCGAAGCTGTAGTTCCGCTTTTTATCGTTTCCTTATAAGAAAAACCCGGCTCACGTAAATGAACATGTACATCTACGAAACCGGGAAAAATATAATACTTATCAGAAAAATCAATAATATTTTCCGCTGAGTCAATTTCAGAAACAATAATACCGTCATTAATAAAAAGCGGGAGAGAAGACAATTTGCCGTCTTTATAAAGTTTTTTTCCATTTACGGATAACTTCATAATTTACCTCCTGTTTATTAAAGAAACATCCTTTTGCTTTCCAGTTATTCTATCATATATAAAATCAAAAGTCAATGGAAAAAGTCAAGTTAACATAAACTTTATTTTCGGATAAGTTATTGATTAGGAAAGGGTTTTGGTTTATAATATATGTATATTTCCGCAAAGGAGTTTTTTAAGATGAAAGTTACCGTTAAAGCTTATGCAAAAATCAATCTTATGCTTGACATATTATCCACACTTCCGAACGGTTATCACGACCTTTTTATGATAATGCAGTCCGTTGGCATTTACGACAGAGTAACTGTGGGCAAGACAGAGAGTGAAGGCATCGAAATCACCTGTACCAGAGAAAATGTCCCCACCGATGAAAAGAACATCGTTCACAAGGTGGCTACAAGATTTTTTGCTGACACAGGTGTTAAAAATACAGGTATAACGATTCATATTGAAAAGAATATTCCTCAGGCGGCAGGTCTTGCCGGAGGAAGCGCTGACGGTGCTGCTACCCTTGTCGCACTTAATGAGCTTTTCGGAACAAGACTTTCACTTAAGGAAATGGCACAGATAGGCGGAAAAATCGGTGCGGACATTCCCTTCTGCATTATGGGCGGTACTATGGCGGCACAGTACACAGGCACAGTCCTTTCCTTCCTCCCCGACGTCGAAATCGAAAACATCGTAATCGTAAAGCCGAAGCAGGATGTTTCTACAGGTGAAGCCTATGCGGCATTCGACAGTGCAGAGAGAGTGAGACATCTCGACACCAGAGGTATGCTTATCGCAGCAGCTACTCAGGACAAAAAAGGCATTTTCGACAGAGTGGACAATGTTTTCGAGCAGTTCATAGATGTACCCGACAGAGTAGTTATCAAGGGCATTATGAGAAAGCACGGCTGTGAATGCTGCTGCATGAGCGGAAGCGGCCCGAGTGTATTCGGCATTTTCGAAAAGAGAGAGGATGCTGAAAAATGCCTTGAGGGGCTTAAGAAGACTTATGATGAAGCGTATCTCTGCTCAGCTGTGAGTAAGGGATGCGAGGTAGAGTAAAGCACACAACAACATCAAAAGGACAGACTTTTTACGGTCTGTCCTTAAGTTTTTATAAAAAGCTGTTATGAGCTTTCTTTTTCTGAAGCTGTAAGAAATCTTGCAATCAGTATTCCGGCAGCCAATGCTACAGCGATACTTACAACAGAGGGTATAAGATTGTAAACAATAAAGCTGACAGCAGATGTCGTAATGTCGGTATTTGTCAAAGCAGAAATAATATCAGTTACGCCCATTGAAACCGAAAGAGAAAGATTATAAACAAAGAAGAAAAATCCGATACAGTAAAGAATAGCTTTTTTATCACGCACGAAAATTATACACAATGCATAGCACAAGCCGAATATAAATAAAGAAGCGAGCAAGTCACCGATATCGGCGCCAAGATTAGTCATTTCACCCTCAAGAGCAAAGGTAAGCGGTGCAAAAATCCTGATGAAGACATAGCCTGCAATTCTTGTTGCAACGAGAGGCAAGCCACATATGAGAGCAACCGCTTTTTCGCAGCTGTAATTTTTACGGAATGCCTGATCTTCATTATCGGACCTGCAGAATATTTCATCCGGTCCGTTAAGCTTTAATGATAACAGAAAGCTCACAATCCCACCGCATAAAAAGGAGATCTGCATTGCATAAGCCTGATCAATGTAAAAAATATCTGAAATCAGATCGTTAATGATTTTGATTGCAGGAAAAAAGAGCCATGAGCTCGTCGTAAGTCCAAAAGCAAAGGCAAAAATAAAGCGGAATATCTTTTTATCCTTTCCGTAATAAAGGAAGCCAAAAAGGGCCACCACGCCGAAAGCAAGAATTAATCTTAACACTTCAGCAATTATATATGGCATATTGACTATCTCGAGAAAATCGGGAATAAGATACATTATCAGCCCTGCAACCATTGCAGCCAAAGACAGAATTATTTTTTTCTTGTTACTCTTTTCCATAATTAAATTTCTCCGTTTTTATATATTTTATCGTATTATTCAAGAAAAATCAACTTATACAGACTCACCTTGTTTTTGTAAGGGATGTCTGTTCCTTCTTTTTATCTTTCGTCATCCATAAGTGCGTGTGCGCATCTTATACCGTCTACACCTGCGGAAACGATACCGCCTGCATAGCCTGCACCCTCACCACAGGGATAAAGACCTCTGATGTTTGTCTGGTAAATGTCATCACGAAGAATACGGACGGGTGAAGAACTTCTTGTTTCAGGTGCTGTAAGAACTGCATCCTTTAATGCGAAGCCCTGAAGCTTTTTATCCATCATCACTATAGCCTCAGCCATAGTGTCAGTAACCTTTTTAGGAAGAACCTGTCTTATATCCGATGGAGTTACGCCTGTAGGACAGGTGGGATTTACGAAGGAAAGCTTTGTACTCTTTCTTCCCTCGAGAAAATCACCTACCAGCTGACAGGGTGCACTGTAATCTCCTCCGCCGAGAATGAAGGCCTTCTGCTCCATCTGTCTCTGAAGCTCAAAGCCTGAAAGCACATCTTCTGAAGGAAAGTCCTCGGGGTAAACATTGACGAGAATGGCAGAGTTGGAGTTTCTTCCGTCTCTTGCCCACTCACTCATACCGTTTACTACCACACCGCCGATTTCACTTGTGGCAGCTACGACAGTACCGCCCGGACACATACAGAAGGTATATGCTCCCCTTTCGTGCTTACCGTGACAGGCAAGCTTATAATCAGCGGCACCGAGAGCCTTGTGTCCTGCAAAGTCACCGTACTGTGATTTATCGATAAGCTCTCTCGGATGCTCTATTCTCGCACCGACAGAGAAGGGCTTCTGTATCATCTGTATGCCCTTAGTGTAAAGCATTCTTACCGTATCTCTTGCCGAATGACCGATAGCAAGAATAACTGCATCCGTTTCGAAATCGGCCGTTCTGCCCTTTTCCTCGTAGGTAATACCCTGTATACAGCCGTTATAGATAATGAGGTCTGTAAGCTTACTTTCGAACTTCACCTCACCGCCCAGAGCGATGATTTCTTCACGCATATTCTTTACTACACCGGCTAATTTGTCCGTACCGATGTGAGGCTTACCCGAATAGAGAATTTCTTCGGGTGCGCCGTGTTCATAAAACTCAATAAACACCTTGCGGCAGAGAGGATTTTTTATACCTGTAGTAAGCTTACCGTCAGAGAAGGTTCCCGCACCGCCCTCACCGAACTGTACGTTGGAGGTTTCATCGAGTATCTTCTGTGTGAAAAAGGTACTGACATCCCTCGTTCTGCTGTCCACATCTCTGCCACGCTCTAAAACGAGAGGCTTAAGTCCTGCTCTTGCCAGAGTCAGCGCAGCAAAAAGTCCTGCAGGTCCGAGACCGACTACGACGGGTCTCAGCGCTGATTTTCTCTTTACCTCGGGCAGAACATATTCATAAGGCTCTACAAGTGTAAGCTTATTGGAATTGATTCTTTTTACGATTTTTTCTTCGTCGCCTGCGACCTCCACATCAACGCTGTAGCAGAAAAAGACATTATCCTTCTTTCTGCTATCCACACTCTTACGGTAGATTGTCATAGACTTAATCTGTTCGTCCTGTAATTTAAGTATCTTTTTACATGCCTTGAAAAGATCTTCCTTATTACTGTCAAGGCTCTGCTTTATTTCATTAATTCGTATCATTACTATTTCACCTTATTTATATTAAACTGTCACCGCAGAGCCTTCCGCTGCTCCACGCCCACATAAGATTATATCCTCCGCAGAATCCGTCTACATCGAGCATTTCCCCGATGCAGTAAAGACCCTTATGCTTTTTCGACTCCATAGTTTTACTGCTGAACTGACGTGTATCGGCACCGCCCGCAGTAACCTGAGCATCCTCAAAGCCCCGGACACTGTCCACATCAAAATTAAGCCTTTTAGCGGTCGAAACGATATTTTTTATCTGCCTTTCAGAAAGGGAAGATACACTGTCATTCAAAGAAACTCCGCACACTTTAAGAATAATACTGCCGAGCTTTTTCGGCATAAACCCTGTAAGGAGATTTTCACATAAAAGATTTCTGTTTACACTTATCCTTCCCACAGCACATTCCAGCTCTGCGTAAGAAAAATCAGGAGCAGTGTCGAAGGTAATCCTTATATCCTTTGACTTTTCACGGGTGATGTAAGAGGATAACTGCATAACACAGATACCCGAAAGTCCGTAATCCGTAAACTGTACCTCACCTGACTCAAAGGCTCTCCTTCTTCCGTCGACATAAAGATTAAGCTCACCCTTATGACGGATGCCCTTTAATTGCTTTACATATTTGGTGTCCTTTACATTTATCTTAGTAAGTGCAGGAGACGGAGAAATCACACCGTGACCGAGATTTTTCAGTAAATCATAAGACTGATAACCTTTGACCCCTGCTTTTCCTCCGCAGGCGAGAACGACCTTATCGTATCTTTTTCCGCAGACCTCGAAGCCGTTACCGTTCTTTTTCACAGCCGTAACCGCCTGAGAACAGACAAACCTCACACCGAGTCTTTCGCACTCAAACCGCAGAGCATCGAGAACACCGGATGCCTGATTTCCGAGAGGATAGATTCTTCCTTCTGAATCACTTCGTGTATAAAGTCCCATAGAAGCAAAAAATGAAAGATTACTTTCCGTATTGAATCTTTTGAGAGCAAAATTCGCAAACTCACCGCCGAAATAAGGCAGCTCATTTTCATTCATCATATTACATCTGCCGTTTCCGGTAACGAGAATTTTTTTACCGACTCTGTCAGCTGATTCGTAGACGGTTATGCTGACGCTTATTTTTTCTCTCTCAGCCTTTCTGCCGCACTCTATAGCACAGGCAAGACCTGATGCACCGCCGCCGATAATAGCAATTTTCATTTTTCCACCTCCGTAATTGTATTATTTTAACATAATAATTACAATATGACAACCATTAAAAGCAAAAAATTCGTCCCCCCGAAGGGAGACGAAATAAACTTATCAGTTCATCGGCTGTCCGTACTGATGTTCACCTGTAAGAACCTTAAATACATAATCGATATAGTCAGCAATCTTTCTCATAAGCTTACTTAACCAGTTTTTCAGAGCGGTAAGCATATCATCGGGAGTCGAATCCATATTTTCCTGTGTAAGAGCATTGACAACAGCCACAGATTCGTGAGTAATATCGCCCTTGAAGATAATATCGATAATATCGTCAAATTTTTCTGCAGCTACCTCCATCTCTTTTTTGCTGTAGCCTGCTGTCTTATATCTGTTTCCGTTGAAAACAAAAGCATTGAGCATAGGAAGGAGTTTGTCAACGGCAGATGAATTATTCTTATATCTGTAGTTAATAGCGAAATAGATCATAAGACAGAGAAGCTTTTCGGGCTTATCGCCTAATTCAATCATTCTTTCACGGGGAAATTTAATAAACTCATATGAAATCGCACCGTCGAAAACATAAGTAAGCAGACCTTCAACTGAGTTAAGCTCCTCATTGGTATACTCTCTGCGGAGAGGACGTCCCGAAGCATCAGTGCCTCCAACTCGCTTACCTGCGTTGATTTTAAGACTGAAAAGAGCTGTGGTGGCTTCACGAAGAGCAAAATGATTCGATGTGAAAGCGTCAAGAACTCTGTACATAGCCTCAAGCGGACCACAAGCCATCAAATAATTCACGGCACCCTTGATAAGAGTGGCGGCCATAGCACGGGCATCAGTGTATTTATGACTGATAATAGAATTGGTATCAATACCAAAGGCTCTGAAAAATGCCTTGAAGTCAATACCTTTATCGATCCAGTTGGTCTGAATCAAAGGAATAAGACCTGAATTATCAGCAACAAACTTATAGAAATCATCCTCATTGGGTGTCTCACTGAATCTGACTGTTACCTCTTTAAAATCGGGATGAACGAGCTTACCGACAAAATTAGCAATATCAGTGGCATATTCTTCAGTGTGAAGCTTACCGCCGCCGAAGAATGCAATCATAAGACGCTTGAGATGATTATTCATATTCGAGAAAGCAAGAGAAACACTTCCTCGTGTGGACTGGGAGGTACCGCCTTCCTTTGATGAATAAATGTCGAGCTTGGACCAGTCAGCATATCCTGTTTCCTCGTAAAGGAATTTATATGTATAACCGTAAATTTCCTTGTCACCGTTCTCGTCAACAAACTCCTCGTAAGAATCAAAGCTTTCGGTAAGAGGATTCTTTGCTGCGTAGTTGTCAGCAGCAGAAGCTCCGATAACGGCTACTGATGAAAAGAGCATCATAACAGCCATAAGGACACATAATATTTTTTTCATTTTCTTAACACTCCTTCTGCGAGATATATTTTATGTTTACAGTTTATCATTAAACTGTTCCGATGTCAAACAAAAACAGCTTATGTTCACATATTTTTAGTATATTTGTCAAAAAACACATTAAAACAATATGCAAAATGACAGTTGAAAACTTCACTTTAATGTGCTAAAATTTCATTATCAAAATTCAGGAGGTACAGTATGTCTACTCAACTCAACAAAAAATACGGTCTGCTTACCGCAATATGCACTGTAGTCGGTACAGTTATCGGCAGCGGTGTATTCTTCAAAGCAGAAAAAATCCTTACGGAAACAGGCGGTAATCTTCCCGTCGGTATCCTTGCCTGGATCATAGGCGGTCTCATTATGGTTGTTTGTGCTTATGCATTCTCAATCCTTGCAACAAAACACGAAAAAGTCAGCGGTATCGTTGACTACGCAGAAGCGATGGTAGGTAAAAAATATGCTTACTTTATGGGATGGTTCCTCGCTCTGTTCTACTACCCCACTCTTACATCAGTTCTTGCATGGGTTAGTGCAAGATATCTCTGCGTCTTCATCAATGCATTCTTACCTGAAGAAGCACAGCTGAGCATCGTAGGTCCTCAGTGTATGACCATAGCGGCTGCTCTTCTTATCTCAGTGTTCTTTATGAACTCTATCGCTCCTAAGCTTGCCGGTAAGTTCCAGGTTTCAGCTACATTTATAAAGCTCGTTCCTCTCTTCCTTATGGCTATCGTGGGAACAATCAAGGGCCTTTCAAACGGTCTTCTCGTAGAAAACTTCACAACCATTGTTAATGAAGATATTTCTACTGCAAGCGGTCTTTTCAAGGCAGTTGTTGCTACTGCTTTTGCTTACGAAGGCTGGATCTGTGCCACATCAATCAACGCTGAGCTTAAGGATGCAAAAAGAAACCTTCCCAAGGCTCTCGTTCTTGGTACACTCATTATCGTAGGCGTTTATATCACCTATTACATCGGTCTTGCCGGCGGTATCAAAAACGAAGTTATTATGGCCGGTGGTGAAGCCGGTGCGAGAATCGCTTTCTCATCAGTATTTGGTAATTTCGCAGGTACAGCTCTTTTCCTGTTCGTTGTTATCTCTTGTCTCGGTACACTGAATGGTCTTACACTCGGATGCTCCAGAGCCTTCCATGCTATTGCATCACGTGACCTCGGTCCTAAGCCCGAAATCTTCAAGCAGGTTGATCCCGCTACCAATATGCCCGCTAACTCATCAATGATAGGACTTTTCATCAGCGGTCTCTGGCTTCTCTTCTTCTACGGCTCACAGCTTGACACACCCTGGTTTGGTCCCTTCTCCTTCGACTCATCAGAGCTTCCCATCATCACAACCTATGCTATGTATCTTCCCATTTTCTTCAAGATGCTCGCAAAGGGTAAGGATTCAGGCTTTGTAAAAGGCATAGTCGCTCCCATCCTTGCTATCTGCGGTTCAATCTTTATGGTAGTTGCTGCTATTTTTGCACACGGTGTTTATCCCTACCAGGCTGCAAAGGCAAACGGAACATTCTCTCTTCCCGTTCTCTTCTACCTCATCACCTACATCGTGATCATGGTTTTCGGTGCTTTCTTTATGAAAAACAAAAAGAAGAGCAAATAAACAAAACTTCTCATAAAAGCTTAACGGAGTGTCCGATGACACTCCGTTATTTTTCCTTATGTAGTAAGTCCGAAGCTCACTGATAAGGCTTTATCTATTTTATACATATCGCTTTTATTAAGGTTTCCCATTTTTTCACGCAGTCTTTTTTTATCGAGTGTTCTTACCTGCTCGAGAAGAACTATTGAATCCTTGGCAAGACCGCAATTATCAGCATTCACCTGTATGTGTGTGGGCAGATCAGTTTTAAATCTCTGACTTGTAATGGCTGCCGCTATTACTGTAGGACTGAATTTATTTCCCACATCATTCTGTACTATCAGCACAGGTCTTATTCCGCCCTGCTCAGAACCTACTACAGGACTCAGATCGGCATAATATATTTCGCCTCGTTTAATGTTCATAAGCATCCCTCTGATCGTTAATACTCTTTCTTTACTGATAGTTTTACCAGGATAACCTGAGTTTAAACCTTCGGAATACTTTTCATAAAAAAACGCACATCTTTTTCTGTAAAAATGTGCGTTAAAATACTTTTATTATAAAGCTTCTTTTATTTTTCGAAATCTCCGAGAGTATATTTCAGTTCATTTACCACATCCTCGGGAAGCATACCTGATTTAGAATATTTCTCAGCTACGGTGTCACCTGTGTATCCGTGAACATAAACAGCCGCACAGACAGCATCGGTAAGCTCGAAATCCTGTACTGCAAAGCCACCGATAAGACCAGCCAGAACATCTCCGCTTCCGCCCTTGGAAAGGCCTGAATTACCCGAAGCATTTATATATACCTTAGGACTGTCAGGACAGGCAACGACTGTATTTGACCCCTTAAGAACCACATAAACATCATTCGACACAGCAAAAGCTTTAGCGCAGGTTACTCTGTCAGACTGAACTATTTCGACGGGTGTGCCTATAAGTCTTGACATCTCCTTAGGATGCGGTGTCAGAACCACACGGCTCGAGGCTGACTTCAGAAGACTTAAATCCTTTGCGATAATATTAATAGCATCAGCATCGGCAATAACAGGAACCTTGGAGTTCTGAAGAATTCCCTTTACAAGCTCTGTCGTATCCTCATTTACCCCTATTCCGCAGCCGATAACCACAGCATCATATTTATCGAGAATCGGTAAAATCATATCAAGAGCCGTCTTTGAAACGGTCCCTTTATTGTTTTCGGGCAAAGGCATAAGAAGTGCCTGTGTAAGCTTATCAGCTATAGGGAGATAAATACTTTCGGGAAAAGCAGCAGTAACGAGTCCCGCACCGCTTCTCAGTGCAGCAGAAACAGACAGTACCGCAGCACCGACCATATTTCTGCTTCCGCATATACAAAGCACATGTCCGAAAGAGCCCTTATTGGCAGTTACTGCGCGCTTCGGAAAAAGATTTCTTACCTCTGTCTTATTATATGTGTAAAGTGAATCTTTGACAAAGTTATAGCTCTCCTCAGGGATACCGATGTTAGCAATTATTATATCACCGCAGTTATCAGAAGCCGGATGAACAATATGTGCAGGCTTTAAAGATGAAATAGCAATAGTATAATCGGCAACAAAGCATCCGGGGTCATTAAAACCGCTGTTACAGTAAACACCGCTGGGTATATCGATAGCAAATTTTATACCGCCGGCACTGTTCATTTCAGCAATAAGGCTCCTCATATCATCATCAAGAGAGCCGTAATAACCGAAGCCGTAAACAGCATCAACGATAACATCGGCACTTTTAATTGTCTGTACCGCCTTAAGACGGTCAGCATCATACCATACAGTAGGAATAGAAAGATCGATAACCAGCTTATACATATATGTGGCTTCCTGACTGTTAGGATAACCCGAAGCGAGAACGACACAGACACTGTAGCCGTTTTCCGCCATTTTTCTGGCGACAACGAAGCCGTCACCGCCGTTATTACCCTTACCGCAGACTACAACCACATTTCTGCAGGGTGCTTTTTCGCCTTCGATTATATTACGGATGTTTCTTGCACAGGCAGCACCTGCATTTTCCATCATACGCTGATAAGACAGACCGAATTTCGCAGTATGCTGTTCTACCAGCTTCATTTCTTCAGAATTAAGAAGTCTCATATAAATTCCACCTTAAAACATATTTTACCAAGTAATGTCATAAATAAATATTTCATTGAGAAGTCTCGCTGAGCCGTTAATGTTAGCAGCAAAAAGCCTGATGTCGGCAGTAATATCTATAACGATGTGATGTGTAACCGAAATAACCTCGTCGGTTTCCGGATTATAAACACAGATAAATTCACAGTCATGGTGAGAAAGTGAAAAGTCATCGAGATCAATTCCCGGAACCGTTCTCGTTATGCTGTCCACTTCTTTCATAAGCTCTTCCGTAGACACAGGCTGCATAACAGCACCGTGAGCAGAAACAGGTATAAGTGTGTCAGCGGGTGTAGGCTGAGGATTAATTTCTTCTTTCAGAGAGAATGAAATCTTATATGTACCGTCACCGATATCCTCACACTTTGCCCAGGAAACAGCATCATAATCAGTAAGAACACAGCCCTTTTCCGTATTATGGACAGGAAAATCCCATACTATTTCTTCAGAACCTGCACCCCTCACAAGTTCTTCACACTCTTCCTCACTTACCATATAATTTGAAGCGATATTCAGTAGAACGTTACCCGCTGAACCAAACTCACGGTATTCTTCGGGCAAAAACTGAAATTCCTTCTTTTTGTATGCAGGCTTCTTCTCTTTGAATTTATTGACCAGCTGAGAATATTTAACGATAATTTCTTCAGTAGTTTCGGGTAACTTTTTTTCTTCTGTAACCGCAACAGTTGTAGTGGGTTCAGCCATTACTGATGTACTTTCTGAGGATACAGGGAGAGCTTCAGTAACCGTATATTCTGTAACAGGTGCATTTGATACACCGGTAGTAAGATCATAAATAAAGGTAGTACCTTCCGATAAGGACGGAGCAGTAGTCACCGACTGTGCTTTTCTGTTGTCAATTCCGGCGATATAACCGCACATTACGGCTATAATCAGAACTAAAGTACCGAGTGTGAAAACAGAAGTAAGTCTTTCTTTCAAATACAATCAACTCCTTTTCTTTTCATTATACAACAACTTACCTGTAATTTCAATGACTTTTTGCATTTTAGAATATTTCTTTGGGTTGATTTTTATTTATATATATGTTATAATAAATAAAAAATAATACTGCCACCGGGTAGTGTAATGTGAGAGTTCGCATTCGTCAGCACATCGTTAGGTCTTTGAAGATGTGTTTTCGGATGCTTATTTTTTTGGAGGCTTTTATGAAAAAATTACTGTCTTATTTTTCAAAGGGAGAGCTAGTTTTATGGTTTTCTTCCCTCGCTGTAATCATCATATCATTTATTCTTTTCGACGGAGACAGCTATCTTACCCTTACAGCATCACTTCTGGGTGTTACCTCTCTTATTTTCGGTGCAAAGGGCAATCCACTTTCACCTCTTCTGATGATAATTTTCAGCATCCTTTACGGAATTATCTCATACAGCTTCAGCTATTACGGAGAAATGATAACCTATCTCGGAATGACCTTACCTATGTCAGCCTTCGCCCTTATCACCTGGCTGAAAAATCCCTACAAGGGAAATAAGTCTCAGGTATCCGTCGGAAAAACCGGGAGAAAGGAAATCTTTTTTATGTGTTGTCTGACCGTAGCAGTAACCGTTGCTTTTTACTTTATACTCAGACATTTCAATACTGCTAATCTTATCCCCAGTACCCTTTCAGTAGCTACCAGCTTCGCCGCCGCATATCTGACAGCCAGAAGAAGTCCATATTTTGCTCTGCTTTATGCCGCCAACGATACCATTCTTATTCTTCTGTGGATTTTAGCAGCAAAGGAAGACATTTCCTATCTGTCGGTAATCATCTGCTTCATTATGTTTCTGATAAATGATATGTACGGATTCATAAGCTGGAAAAAAATGGAAAAGATACAGGAAAAAGGCTGACATCAATCAGCCTTTTCGATTTTTACACCTTTTTTCTGTAAAAATGTAAGAAGTTCATCCTCGTAATCCTCAATATCGGCGAACTCATAAAAGTCGATTTCTTTGCCGTCTACAACCATAACGTAAGACGGAAATCCGAGCACATCTCCGAAATCATTGGTTCTCTCAGGCAGATAATAAACCTTTTCTATTTCCTCATAGGTGTAATATTCACCCCGCAAGGAAAGAAACTCAGTATTATCAATTACACCGTTTTCTGTGAAATTAATGTTCCATTTGCAAAGAAGAACACTCAATACAATACTCACGCAGAATATTACATAAGTAAATCCCTTCATAAAGCGATCTGCACCCTTACCGTTCTGCATACTGCTCAGCTTTTCATATTTTTCGTAGCCTTTTTTATTGAACAGCTTATAGAATTTGAAACGTGTGAAATAGCTCACCGCAATAGCAGTTAGAAAACCCAAAGTAATACAGTATATCCAATTATATTCTACTCCCATAAGGTAAACCGAAGCTCTGCTCTCCATAAATAAAGCAAGGAAAAATACCAATAAGTATACAACCGAGGTAAAAGGTGTAAGTATAAACCATGAAGGAATCAGCACCAAGAGCTCCTTCAGGTCATCTTTAGGTCTCGGACTGTTATAGGATATATCCCCGGGCAAGGTCTGACATTTTTCATGCATACCTGACTGCAGACTATCAAGCAGTCTTTTCTCATAGCCTGTTGGCTTTTTGATTTTTCCGAGTTTTTTACAAGTCTTTTCGAAATCACCTTTCAAGTAAGAATCAAAGGCATCCGTAGTAAAGCGAAGAACAAAAAAGTCATAGAAATAGTAATCTATGATATTATCGAGAGTATCAACGTCGAAAATATACTTCATTTCTTCGTTATATTTGCTGAGTATGCTGTCTTTAAATTCTTTGTCAGCACCTGCTCTGACAAGCTCAGGAAGTAAAGCAACAGCGACATTTCCTATACTTTCAAAGGCCTTTTCCATCCCCTTTTCATCGGTGATATTCGGAATGAACATAGGTGCGGTTATATCATAATCAAGATAATCGCTCAAAAGAGGAAGAGGGATTTCACGGGAACTTCCGTTTTTATCCGGACAGACACTGCACCCCAAAACACTGTTTATCAATCCCATAGTACCGTGGGCAGTATAGGTAAACTTCACATAAAATGAATTATAGTATATCTTCGCAAAGAAGCTCTTCAGGTTATCTGATTTCTCTGAACCCTTATACTCCTTAGATACTTCGCAGAAAACGCCCTCGCTGTCCTCACAGAACTGCTGTGCAGACTTTTCGAACTGCTCAAACAAGCGGTCGTACATTTCTTCTCTTTTCATACCTTCACTCCCCCTTTTACAGGAATATAATAGCATATCCATATCTGAAAAGCAAGAAAATAAAGCCACACTCCTGCTTACCGCCACGGAGCTTGATACCGCCGAAGGCACTTTTCATAGCCTCACCGAAGCAACGAACCTGTACGAAACGGATTTTCACCGTATAGAAAAGACCGATACTGATGAGAAGGACTATAAGAATACAGTCGGAAAGATAGAGATTGATTGTCTGTACAATTTTTAAAATTGCGTCCATTTGTTTTTCCTCCAAACAAAAAAATCAGTCACCCTGAAAAAGCAACTGAAAAAGAAAAAACATATGTAGAATAGTTGTATTAAATTACTGCTATTCTGCTCTGTCCTTTTGCCTGAGAGATTCAGCGGAATTACCGCCTTGCACCTTGGGCACTCAATTTAATGAGCTTCTCCAGAGCCTCCTCCGCTATCGGTTTCTGAATGATTCCGACAGTTTCATTGGGCTTAATGTTCAGTATGATATCACATTAAAGTGCTGATATCAAGGGGTAAAACAAAAAATTTCGAAAATGTGAAAAAGCATAAATCTGAATTGCTTTTTGACTGACATTTGACTGGCAAACCTTAGTAAAAAATCATTCTTTTACCTTTTTCTCTTAAAAGAATAAAGCTACATTATTACAAGTCAGCTTCCAGACAAGCCTTAATATATCTTTTGCTTATTTCGATATGACTTAATTCCGATAAACCCACCGTTTTAATGCCTTTTTTAAAATTTTCTACACTTTTTCTATGTAGTTCACCATATACAGCCCAAATCATAAAATAAATTTCTTCTGAACGTGGCATATTTAACTCGTCTGCATTATGCCAGGCATCTGATAAATTTTTGGAGTAAAAACCATTTTTACTTCGTAAGTCTCCATCACTTATATCGATTAATTGCGGATACAAATCAAATGACTTTTCAATAAGCTTTTCCACTTCTTCATCCGGCAATTTTTTAATTTGTTCATTATACACTTTTTGGTTTTTTAACCATTGATACAACTTCATATTATCACCTGTTTCATTATAAAACAATGGACCCGAAATTGTCAATCCGTTTACATATAAGAAGACTTCATTATGCCGTAGGCACACTTCATTGACAAAGCCACTTCATTTGCCGCAAGGCAACTTCATTTGTTTATGTCCGCTAAATGAAGTTCGCTGAAAACAGTGAAATGAAGTTAACTGCTAACGCTATGAAACGAAGTTACGTCATTCGGACATAAATGAAAAATCCAAGCCATATGACTTGGATTTTTTGGCCCGCACAAAGAGATTCGAACCCCCGTTATACATAACCAGAAACAAACTAAAACCGCGTAAAATCCTACTCTTTGCAAAGAATTGTCACACCTACATCAAAATTAAGCCACACACCACCCCACTACCTCACATTCACCTTCAGGCAGCTCTTCCACCACAGGTTTATACACACATCCGTCCGAACCTTCACCGTAGCCGTCATAAACGATCAGTGTAATACCGTTATCGAGAACAGTTATGTAGAGCGGATTTTTAATTTCGTTTTCTTCTTTAAAGATTTTCATTTTTAATACTCCTCAATTTCAATTTATTAGTTAGATAGCAAAATTCTCTCCTACATAAAATCCTCATAAAAAGAAAAAGTAACACCACCGACAGAGCAGTTAACACCATTGGCGATGTATCGGTTTATTACCTCGAAATCAAAGTGTTAAATTTTATCCTACGACTTCTGTTGTATCGGATTTGCTTTCTTCGTAACTTGTTTACCACTCTGTTTCTTCACCGAAAAAGTGCCCTAAAACCTCAAACATAAGGGATTAAATACTTTTCGCATTGGCCCGTACGAAGGGATTTTTGTCCCGTGCTACCGCACCATCGCCTCGCTCCCTCCTTGTTCGAATCCCTTCGGTTGATTGTAACGAAAAAAATAATAACGGCACCTTTCGGCACCGTTATTATTTTTTGTGTTTACAGCTTAATTTAGCAACAAGTTGGAATTGTTAACTTGTTTGTTATCTGATTTCAATGAACAATTTTTGATACACAATAGTATTCTGAATCCGTTTTATTATAAACCAACAATAAGTTTTCTTGACCATATAGCAACTTATTATCTATATCGATATTGTTTCGATGAATTCCTATTTCCAAATCATATAGGTAATAATATATTTCATCTGACTCTTTATAATCAAAAAGGTATGCGTTAAAATACACTTCATTTATATATTTTATCTCTTCATAAGACATCTTCTGCCACACACCGATTGAAACATCATTGTTTAAGTTTTCTATTTCTTTTTTATTAAGCTCATATTTCCAAATTCGATGGTCTTCATTAGTGCTGATTACAGTAATTCCTTTATATCCATTTGCTACACCTTTGGGATAAAAAACAGTTATAGCATTTTCATCGACTATAAAATTAGAAAATGTAAAAGTATGCAATCTAAATAATATAATAGGAATGCTAACGAAAATCAATAAGGCTATAAAAAATATTTTATGTTTGTTTCGTTTCATAATTATCAACTCCACAAATTCTTATCAAGATGATTATATCACAAATAATATAAATTACAATTTCTTTTCAATGGTAATGCAAGATGAAGTTAACATTCTCTGTATTCTACCACAAAGATTTCTATACTTTTTGAATGTTATTTCATCAATAGCGTTTGCTGAATACAAAAGCTTCAACCAACTTTCAGTCTCAACACATTCTTTTCGTGCTATTTTAAATTTTGAAAGCATATCAGGAAGACTTTGGGGATATTGTGCTTCAGTGATATTAGCAAACACACTTGAAGAAGATTTGCGAATCTGAAAAATTGTATTTGAATTATCTTTTTTGTCTATTAATTTACACAATCTCTCAATTTCAATAGCTAACTGTTCAGAATATTTCATTAATGGATTATCTTTCATATAATCACCTCTTGAAAACATTATAACAACTTAACCGACAAAAATCAAGGCGAAGCCTTGTATGTAATCCGTCGCAAGACGGAATGTAATCACACCGTAGGTGTGGATGTAATCCTTTCACAGAAAGGTATGTAATCAATCCGAATGAGGAAACATACAAGCCTTACGGCTTGATGCCATACCGTTTGCTTCGCAAACGGATTACATACGCCTCACGGCGATTACATACCAATCCTTCGGATTGGATAAAAAAATCGACAACCTTCTGTCGAAGATTGTCGATTTTTTTGGCCCGCACGAAGGGATTCGAACCCCCGTTCTTCAGAATCGGAAACAAACTAAAGTTCCATACAAACCTACTATTTATAAGGCTTCGTTAAAAATTGACACACCTTTTGACACACCTACATCAAAATTATGCCACACACCACCCCACTACTTCGCACTCACCATCTGTTCTATCTTCCACCACAGGATGATAAACACATCCGTCAGAGCCTTCGCCGTAGCCATCGTATACGAATAACGTTATACCATTATCAAGAATAGTTATGTAGAGCGGATATTTTATTTCGTTTTCTTCTTTATAGATTTTCATTTTTAATACTCCTTAATTTCAATTTATTAGTTAGATAGCAAAATTCACTCCTACACAAAAATCCTCATTAAAAGAAAAAGTAACACCGCCCGACAGAGCAGTTAACTCCATCGGGCGGTGTTTCATTTCATTATGTATTATTCGCAGGTGTTTCTTGCCGAGAACAGATTGTCTGCTTCGGCTGTATCAGACTCACACTCTTCGTCAACGGTGTCGGGTTCGGTCTCTTCCTCGGGAGCAGGAGAATCGATGCAACTGTTATCGGTATCCTCTGTAAAGCCGTTTCCGTCACCGCAGGGTTCACTGAGTACTTCTGCAGGCTCAGACAAATCATTTAATGCAGTCTTACCGGGTAACAAGGTACCGCTCTCAGGTGTGATATTCTTATATTCCTGACTGAGCTTATACACTTCGCTTTCAATAAGAGCCATAACCTCGTTACAATTAACATAAATACCTTTTTCTTTGAGAAAACCGACAACATAACGGTACTTATCAGCACCAAGCCCGCTACCATTATATATCTGCTCAGCGGCGGCAACGGCTACCTTTACCCACTGCTTGAGGTTTTCTCTCTGCTCATTGGAGAGTTTTGCAGCAAGATATGATTTTACCTTCGGGAGGATATAAATGGTGATTACGGTGGACATGAGAGTTATAACGGCCTGAATAAGGGAAGTTAAATCAATACTTTTCATAGTTGTATTCCTTTCTTTTGATTATTTTTCTTCGAAACAGGTGTAGGCTTCAAGATCGTAGTGTTCAGCTGTACACTCATATGTTTTATCGTAGGCATCGTCTTCGACCTTACGGGAGTGCTTACAGGCGCTGCAACGACATTCCGGATAAACGATACACCAATCTTCAGCAAGCATATCCGCCTGACTTGCAAGCCAGCCCATCTGAACACCTGAAGTACCGACAAAAGCGATAGCTTTGTTTCCGATGGCTTCGTGTTCGCTGTTAATAACCTCTTTTTTCGAGTTTACATAACTGATATTCGAAGCAAGTTCACAATACTGCTTCTTTCCGTTCCAGCCTTTTCTTGCTACCTTAAGTCCTTTCTTAAGAGCTTCGATGGCAAGACCGAAGGTCATATTGTCGCAGAGGCGGTATGCTTCCTCGAACTGCTTTTTCGGAGACCAGGAGATATATCCGTCAGAATATTCTACACGATAGCCTTCGTCATCAGGGTTTTCGTTTTCAGGTATTTTCCAGCCTCTGAAGGTGTTGTATTCCCCTCTTGTCATAGGCTTTGCTTTGATGATTTTTGTGCCGATGTACTGTTTCATAATTGTTTCCTTCTTTCTTTCATTTTTTAGGTTTATGAAATCCTTCAAGGTCCTCAAGTCTGTGATTGATAACCTTGAATTTTTCTTTTTCTACTTCCTGCTCTTCTTCGATTTTGTATGTACGCTCCACCAGGTTGTTATGCTTTTCAACCTTCTTCTCGAGCTGTTCGATACGATAGACCGTAAGTCTGTTCGAAGCAAGAACACCGATTAAGCTGCCACCGAGTGTACCGAAGAGACTTATGACAGCGACAAGAACTGCATCACTCATCACTTCACCTTCTTACAGTAATCAAGACATACCCAACGGTTTTTACCGATTCTGCCACGATCTCCCACAACCTTGTCGACAGTAACCTTCTGACCGAGAAGAACCGTGCCGACTTTTTCAGCATCTGCATCTGCGCTTTTTCTTACATTAAGAACTGCAGTATTAACCTTGTATTTGCCGGTGGTGTATGTAGGCATTTTCTTAAAGGTGAGTCCCTTCGTGCTGATAACCTTGGTGAAGCTTTCGTCAATATAGAAAAGCTCCTCAGGCCTGAATGCACCGCCTGTAGTAGTGAGAACATATTTACCCTTGCTGTTCGGGGTCCAGCCGTTACCGTTGAACTTACCCTTACCCGCAGAGATGTGAAGGTGGTAAGCTGTAGCGCCATCCTTACCCTCACGGCAGATTTTTTCTTTACGGGTGAAGACCTGACCCGGCTTGATTTTCTTAAGGTCAGCATCGTCGGGATGGGTAATAAGAAGTGTGCAGTAGTCCTTAGTTCCGTCTGCTAAAAGAGCCTTTTCCGTGCTTTCGAGCCAGAGAGTATTAGTTCCGCCTGTACCTACACCGTAGATACGCTTCACCTTCATAGCATCGCAGGGACAGTAGATATAATCTCTGCCGGTGTCACTGCAGCCTTCGTCGATAGGATAATCCTTCGGCTTGCCTGTCGTGTGCGGCAGATGTGATGTGGTTCCTGTGTAGTTCTGAGTTATTCTCATAGTCTTACAGGGATAGATAAGATAGTTTTTCATAAGTTTTCATCCTTTCTATGTAACAGCGACAGAGATTATAAATTTCTCTCCCGCCGGCACTTTATTTGTTTCCGATATTTGCTTACCTCCATAAATCATTTCGATATCGCTGATTTCAGCAGGCTCATTATATTCAATTAATAATGAAACACTCTTAATGCGATAGTAACAGGTCTGAGCGTTAATCTCATTCTTTATCCGCATTACTATGGTCGTAGTGTTATCAGAAGCACAATAAGGTGTCAATTCGTCTGTGTATGGCTCATAATTATTTACACCCTTACCGATACCTTTTGAATGAGTTTTTTGAATTACTACATTTCCGCCAGAGTCCTTATAACCTGTAGAAACAGTACCTGCTGACGAAAGAACACCATATCTTTCCTGTGATATATCGTAACTGATTTTTATGTTTTTTACATAAGATGCAGGAAGACCTATCGCCTCTGATAAGTTAATCTTTATTGCAATATCAAGTGTACCGCCATTTTTATCTAAAGAACCTGTTTGATAATATGAGCCGGTGGATGCATTAACGTTAATATTAGATAAAGATTTAATGCAAGAGGAGGCAAGATTAATAGTTTTCGTTGCCGTTGCCATTCAATCTCTCCTTACCTGAGAACTTCGATTTCCTGAGCGCCGATTATTTTTTCGGGCAGTGCTTTCATCGTCACACGCAACTCGTAGCTACCCTTCGGTACATCTGTAAGGTCGAGTAATACTCTTGCTGTATCGTTGCTGCGCATTTCACATTTACCTTCCTTAACAGTTTCGCCGGTATTAATTGCCGTAAGCGTGAAATCAGCCGATTCAGCTGCCAACGTTTCATTCTTTTCCGCAGGGAAAACCTGTGCTTCTATGTATCTGATTTCACCGCTGATAAAGGTCATAACCTCGTTATCCATGACTGCACTCCTTTCCGATGCTTAAAGCAGAGCATTTACTAAAAAGCATCTTTTTTTCATCAACCTTAAAATAAATTCTTTTCGCAGAAAAATCCGTATGACTGACCTTCAAAAAGACTATGCAGTCACATACCGAAAAGCACATTTCATAAGGCTTTCTTTCTTCAATCCGAAACACCATACCGTGATTCTTTTGAAAACTAATTCCGTACTTTTTTGAAGAAAGATCCATACGGTTATATGCTGATGCTTTCATTCTGTAGCTTTGTACAGAGAATAAGCAGCCTGTCAGGTGACGTCTTATCTCCATATGACAAACACCGTTCATCATATAGAGCTCGCCTATCCAGTAACAGGTGTTACCGAGAACATCGATCGCAGTAATTCTTACTACATATCTTCCGTCGGACAGATCAGGCGGCACCTCTACCGCCCATCTGTCCCCTTTTCTCACGAACTCAATGTCAAAGTCATCTGCCTTACCGTAAACTCTTGCAACTTTAGCCATATCAGTCTTCCTCATCAAGAGTTACATAAATCTCAAAGGTCTGACCGCAGTTAACGGGGTTAGGTGTGATTTCCACATTGATAATTTTGGGAGGTGTGGTGTCAAGAATAACTCTGCGTTCGCCTGTAGTAATCTTACCTGCAGAATCAGTAGCGGTTACGCTGATAATCTTTTCTCCGTCGTCTCCGGCAAGAATCACCTTTTTGGAAAACGAACCATCATTCCCCACAGTTACCTCGCCCTGATCTATGCCGTCTACTGCTATTCTGACAGTAACCGGAGAAGAAGCTATATCTGCAGTATTACCTTCAACCATTATCTCTCTCTGATTTGTGTATATCCCCGGCTCAGGCTTATTGATATCAAGAGCGGGAGGAATCGTATCAACCTTAAAGGTTACTGATGCATCATCACTCACGTTTCCGTCATAGTCACTGACCTTAACTGTAAATGTGTTATTACCGTCGGCCAGTGCTTCAGTGGGAGTGTATGTGCATTCATAACCACCTGTAACAGCTTTCTTGGTAATCTTTGAATTATCCACTGTCTTTCCGGATAAAGTAAGCACTATACTGTCGGGATTTATACCCGAAAAGCCTGTCTGCTGTCCGTTTGAATTATCAAGAACTGTAAATTTAATTATGGGATTTGATGTAGTGATATTCGCTCCGGACGAGGGAGATATTCCCGATATCAGAGGCTTTATCTGTTCTTTTACAAAAAGCTTCAGCTTGTCTTTGAAATTACCTTCAGTATCGCTCACAGAGGTTTTGTTCCCTGCTTCGTCAGTTACATTTACAGAAACCGGGAAATAATGTCCGCTGTTATTCTGATAGGAGGAGTCTACAGGAGATGTTACTTCGGCTTTATACTTTCCTATAGAAGAATCGTAAACAAGAGTATATTCCTGGCCGTGATAGTTTACTTTTACTGTTTTCGCCATAGTTTTCATCCTTTCTTTGGCACCCTCATAAGAGAGTGCTTTATTCGTTAGCTTGTGAAGTTTCAGTTGACGATATTACATCGTAGGGTTTTGTAAGCCATTCTCCAGTCTCGTCAACATCCTCCAAAATAAGAGCAACCGCATTACGATTACCTGTGAAACCTATACTTGCAAAATGAATTATGCTCGGAAGTTGCGGCACAACATAGACTAACGGACAGAACACATTTACAGTAAAGCCACTGTTTTTTCCTGAAACTCTTGCAACTATCGGAATATCCTTTTCAAGAGCATTTAATATGTCGTTGGGAGTAGTTTTGGTTGAATATGTATTGTCTTCACCCTCTACAACATCGACATAGTATACTCTGTCATAATACTCCGTAGGGATTTTGACAGGCATAAGTTTCTTGATTTCAAGAGTAATTTCGGTACTGCCGTCTAATGGATCGATAAGAAGCATTCCTTCTGCTGTTAATAATCCAAAAGGCTCTCCTGTATCTTCGCTACCCAATATCACACCATTACCTAAAAATCCACCTGTAATCTCACCGTCATCATAAAAACTACACACGCAAGTATACTTTGTTCTGTTATAAAACACCTCGTAGGTTTCCCCCACAGTCAACTTAAAGTTCACTTCCCTCAGAACCTGTCCGTCTTCATCAGCCGTGTAGCTTGTTTCAGGGAGTATCGGAAAAAAGTCTTTATAATGTGTTCTGCCCTTCACATAATCGGGTGCAGTTTCATCGTTCTGCGAAAGGTCAGCCTGTACGCTACTGCCTGTCTGTTCGCTGTCGCCATCACTAAACACGGTGTCTCCACCTGAAATCAGTTTGCTTCCGATGTATTCGCCGAGACGTTTTCTTCCATCAAGGTTATGATGAACTCCATCTCCAAGAAATGTTTCTGCATTGTTCTTATTGATACCTAATCCGTAATAACTGTCGATAACAGGCAGGTTGTACTCTCTTGCAGTTTTCGCAATGGCTTCGATAAACTCCATGAGCGAGTTGCCCTTTGAATTCCTATGGGTTTCGGGATAGATTTTATTGCCGTCTCCGTCTGTCCAGAAACGGAATGGCGGAACAGAAACAAAAATCCGTAGTTTTGGATATGCCGTCAACAATGTTTCGATGCTGTACCTCAAAGCACCGCAAAGAGTGTTATAGTCCTTCGGATTACTATCATTGTCAATATCCACACCGTTGTAATCATTCGTGCCATAGTTAATAACGATTAAATCTACATCGGAGAAGTCGATTTCTTTCAGAATTGCAAGTTGTTCAGCGAAGTTTGCACTACCTTTAGAAACAGCCGCATCCTGTGCTGACCAATCGCCCTCTGCAATCGCTTTCGCAAGAGACCACATACAAAACTCTGCATATCCTGATGTAGGATGCACAGACATACGGCATCCACCGAAACCGACATTGTGTACTATCGCACCTGTCCTTTTTGCAACATAGGCAGGAACGGAAGTATCACCTGTATACATACCGAAAAGACTGTCACCAAAGCAAACTACTGTTTTACCTTCAAGCGGAAGAGAAACTTCATCATCACTGCTTTCGGATGTAATACTGTATACATTACATACAGGCTCTGTTGTTATCGTTACACCCTTTGGCAGAGTGCCGAGTGATGCTATATCGGTAAAGGTGCCACTTCTGTTGACAATGTCAGTCCTATCCGTGCCATCTTCCACCTTGTTGATATAAAAATCACTAATTTTTGTTGTTCTACAATTATTATTCCAATAATAATTGGGTGCTACATAACAGTTAATTGTAACACTTGTGGTGTCTGGCGTAAATTCGATTTCGTTAAGTCCGTTATATCCAGAACCAAGAGTTGCAATTGTATCTCCTTTCGAATTTTTGATAAGAGCGTATAGGCTTGGTGTTCCTGTATTGTAATCCGCATAATCAATCTTCATAACTACCAATACATATTTCGTTCCTACGGTAAGGCCGTCTACACTAACAGTCGCATAGGCATCGAACCAATTATTTACCGAGTCGGAAGTTGACATTTCGATGTAATCTTCTTTTTCAGTGATAGTTACATTGGTTTTCGTTACCGTGGCTGTATTAAGGTCTGCAACTGTCTTACCTTTTATGGTGTAAGAATGCTCACCGCTACCCATCAAAGTGATTTTATCTTTAACTGCAAGTGTGTAAGGTGTCTGACCTAATAAAGTGCTTTCTATCACACCGCCATCAGAACCGCCTGTAATAACAATGTCTACAGCCTCACTTCCATCATAACTCTTACCGTTGACTGTCAGAGCGTGTGGATTGGGAAGTTTTTTAGGTGTCTCCCCCGCTAACTTCTCTGCAAAATCCTTTTCTTCACCTGTGTAACCACCGTCTTTAGCGTACTCGTAAGCGGATTTTCCGTCAGCACCGTCAAACTCACCGCTTTCCTTCGCTTGCTCAAGTGCTGTGTTGACCGCTTCAGCTATCTGCTCCTCATTGACGATGTCATCAGGAAGCTGGTCTTCCTTAAGCTTTCCGTTTTCATCAAGGTCAGCTTTCCCTTCGATGGCTTTCTCATTATTCACGATACCATCTTCAATGTAATTAGCATGTTCCGCTTTAAATTTCTGGCCTTTGATGAAGTTATGTTTTTTATACGCCATATTATTGCCTCCTTATCCTAATGTCATAAAATCAAGCTTTGAATTATCGAGAATTGCTTCCGGTGATACAAAGACTATCTTTCCTTTCCAGGTTATTCCTATCGGTGAGTTGTTTATAGCATTTGTAAGATCTGTGGAATCTGAGAAAGATGCGTAAATGCTTATCCCTATTCCATCCATAACAGTAGCTTGATATCTTTCCGGGTTTACATATTCGTTTGGCCCAGAACCATGTGTGAAACCGTCGTTCTGCCGCAAGATAAAGCCTATACTTTCATTATCGACCTCTACAGAAACATTTCCGAGAACAGGTTTTGATAACGGTATGCAGAATCCTACTAATGTTTTACTGGTAGTTATAACGCCGGCAGTGGTTATGTTCACATCCAAAGAATCACCGGCTGAAAAGTACGGCTTGAACTCATTATATCCGTCTGAGAATATATGTTCCGTAGCCTGGTACATCTGAGGTCCGTCAGAGAATGTACCATCCACAGTTCGCTCGGTGGTTTTTGTCTCAGCTTCCCCGCTAAAAGCTTCTCTGCTGACAACGAACTTATTGGCGCTGTGTCTTGATTTATACAAGTCACCTTTTTCATCCTTACCTTCAATGGTTGTGCCATATTGGTTTTTAGTCATAAGAAGATAAGCTTTAAGTGTAAGAAAGGCAGCTTTATAAAGCAATGTACCTTCTATATACCCCCGCTTAACAAGTATATTTTTTATGCTGATTTCTTCATCTTCTGTAAGTTCTCCATCTTTCAGTGACGAAACAAAATCAGCCTTAAAATTTATTCCGAAGGAGTTGAACACTATCGATTTTGTGATATCTCCCTGGCTATTCTTAAAGTTTAACCCTATTTCTTCGTTGTCAAGGTCAAAATATGCGTTTCCACCGATGCTTTCCAGGCGCCCTGCTTTGATGAGGGATGCGGTGATTTTGAAAACATTAAGCATATCCAACACCGCAGAACCATCTTTTGAGAGGCCGTACTTCCAAACAGTTTCCTTATGTGAGCCTCCCCAACAGTTCTGACCACTTGCCAGAGCAAATCCTTCCGAGGTTATACAGAATATATAGGACGATTTCGTAAGAGTCTCCATATCGTGAAAATAAGTAATTCCGTCAAGATATGTACTTTTAACACCGTAAGCTGACTGAATCAACTGAGAAAATTCAACTATGCCTTTTATATGTGCATTATTTTCCTTTTGAGCCTGTTTCTGTGCAAATGTCATTCTTTCTCCCAAAGAGGTTGATTGCGGCTCTGACGGAGCGTAGCTTTCTGCTGTCGTCATAAGACCGCCGTCATATTCAAGAATCACAGACATAACAGGAACCTTGTAAACTTCACCGCCGTAGCTTAAATTGAGAACATCACATATTTCTATTCTCGGGTCACCTAAAAGCTGTACAACTTTGCAAGGTCTGTATACTTTTATTACAGAATTTTCGCCGAATACCATGTCTCCTACTACATCAAGTCTTTCCTGTGTCATTATAGGAGAGATGAATTCAAATCCTTTGCTTCCTACACCTGACTGCAGAGTAATCTCGTTATCAATACAGCAGTTAATATATCCGAGAGAACAGAAGGAATCAGCAAACTCGGGCTCAGCTATTCTGTTTTCATTAAGAAGGTCATAATCAAATTCCGTGAAAGTTACCATTTCAAAGAGGCCGTCACGATTCACGAGACAGTTTTTGCCAAGATAACCGGCAAGGTAACCAAGAGCATCACGACAGCTGTAACCGCTCAGTTTATCCTCGTCAATAAGAAGAGAGCCTTCGGCTTCATCGAGTGGTACGCACTCTTCCCCGAGAACAATACAAATATCTGTAAAGTATTCCTGTGCTGTGTGTCCACCTTCATCGAGAGTAGATTTATAAGTTTTCTCCGCAGCATCCTTCATAGCATCGTAAGCCACGAAGGAGACATCACCGTCTTTAACTGTAGGTTTTTCTGCCTTGAAGGTACCGAGAAGTATTTGTTCTTCACAGCCGAGGATAGTGACTTCTGCTTTAATCTTCTCACCTGTTATGTTAACAGGAACATCCGTAGCCGTACATTCTATACAGGCTGAAAGCGCATTACCTATACTCAGTGAAGAAGAAGGAAACATAACGGTCTTTTTAAGAGAACGTATCTCTTCGTAAGTGTTCAGATTATTTATAAGCCTCACACGGAAGGTGCGGCTATCCTCACTTATAAGAGATTTTAGATTTTCTGAAACATTTATCACTTTATCACCGCCTTATTTTTCTGTAAGGGTAAGATTAACCGATGAATACTTCATTACTCCGTCTATACAGACCTTTTTACCGTAAACAGGATCATCGCTGTAAAAGGTACGTGTAAGAGTTTCACCTCTCTGATTTATAAAGGTTACAGGAAAGAAAGCTTTGGTGTTTATTGCTTTGTCAAGTTCTGACACATCATCTTCTTTTATGCCTGACCACTTAATTGCAAGACTGTACTTTCGGGTAACAATATCACCGACCATAAGCCCTGAGGCTGTACGGCCGGTGTTTTTAGACCATATTTTATTTTCAGTAACGGCATAGCCATCCTTATCAGGTGTAACAGGCTTATATCCGTTAATTTCAAGCAGAAGCAAGTTCATTCACCCCTGTCATATTTTTATTTTGGTTGTTTTTCTTTACCACTGTACGGTAAAGTACATCTCCATCAAGATTAACGACAAGATTTATGGTCTCTGTTCCGCCGCCGTTTTTCTTAAGCTCCTCGGAAACCACCTTTCTGATGGCACTTTCGGGAGAAACGATTTCAGGCTCACGCTTGTTATCACCTAAAACAGCAAGGAACTCACCGTAGTTTGCAGGGACAACGGTACCTGTGGCAAGTTTGGGTGTCTGTGGAACAGAAATATATCTCATTCTGTACGAAAGTGTATTTGCAGAATACACCTCTTTATCGTAAATACGTCTTAAAATACTGTTCTGCTCCCGAAGAAGCATGTTCTGTTCAGCGTTAGCTTCGTATACACCGCCAGCTACTGCTTCAACAATCTGACTGTTATTAGCTACAGCTGTTCTGCCACCGATGGTACCGACCAATTCGGGACCTGCTTCATTAGCTATAAATATCTGACCACTTGGCGGAAAACCACCGTCTTTGTATGCCGCCCATTTGGGATAGTCCATTTTCTTAACAGGACTACCAGGCAAAACAGCATTGATTTTATCTACCCAACCGTTAAGATAATCGATAATGTTCCTAACCATCGTTCTGAAAGAGGTGCTTAACTTATCGCTTAATTTAACGGTGAGCTCGGAGGTTTTGGTTTTGATACTGTCCCAACTGTCTTTTATATAAGAAAGTTTGCTTTTGCTGCTTTCTACAGCTTTGGCCGTAAGTGTAGAGGTTTTGGTTTTTACAGCAGACCAAGAATCCTTCAATGTTGAAAGAACATTTTTATTCTTATTTTCAGCTTCACCTGTCAGTTTACTTGTTTTTTTCTTTACCTTAGTCCATGCACTTTTTAGAGTCGAAAGAACTTCCGAATCCTTATTTTTGGCTTTTGCGGTGAGTTCAGCAGATTTGTCAGTTACTTTTTCCCAATAACTTTTTACAGTTTCACCGACCTTGCCTAAAGAATTATTTACTGATGCGGTAATAGTAGCTTTTTTGTCCTTAATACCTGAGGTGAAAGTTTCCCACCCTTCTTTAATCGATTCTTTCTTTTCAGTAAACCAATTAGTTATGCCAGTCAAAAGATCCGTAAAGTTCTGCTGAAGCTTCTCCCACACATCGCCGATACCCTCTTTAAGGCCATCGATTATGTAACTGCCCATCGGTTTCATCGTTTCAGCGGGAGAATTAATCCCGAAAGCCTTCTTAAATCCGTCAATAAAGGGAGTAAAGATGTTATCCTTTATCCACTGTCCCGCATTCGAAAGGGCATCCGTGATGCCGTTCCAGATACCGAGAACGATATTTCCGCCTGCTTCTTTTATACTTTCATCGAAATAATCTCCGATATTTTTAAAGGCGGCAGCAATATCTTCACCTATGGTACCGATAAGAGCAGTAGCATTAAATACAAGTTCCAGAGCGTTACCTGCCATTGAACCAATATTTTTTGCTACAGAACCGGCTATTTCGCCCCAATCAATGTTTGAAATAAAACTTTTTATGCCGTCATAGAGTCCGAAAAGTATCTTTCCCCAGTCGATTTCCTGTATGAAACCTGATAATAAATCAATGCCTCCGCTAAAGACGGTAGAAAGCAGTGAGCCGAGTTCTGCACCGAGAGCAGGAATATCGATACCGCTTAAAAACTCACTTATGGTTCCACCTATGGCTTCGAAGTCTAAAGCGTCGAGTGTAATATCAACCGTACCGAGAGCAAGAGCGAGACCTCTGCTTATCCCTTCTGAAAGCAAAGACCAATCCACACCGTCAACGAAGCTATTAAAAACTGTAGCGATGTTCTGTATCTTCGGTCTGATGTTTTCCTTTATGCCCTCATAGTCGATTTCATTAGCAAACTTATCTAAAGCAGTATTTACCTTTGAAGCGAAAAGAGAACCTAAGCCCTCATAATCTCCGCTTTCCCAGGCTGTTTTTACATTTGCGGCAAAACCTGTAAGCTTGCTTTCAGCTTCGGAAGTATCTGCATCGAGCTTCATCGTAGCAGACATTCCACCACCTGCAGCTGATACTCCTCCTGAGGATCCTCCTGAGGAAGAACTATCATCACTGAGCTTATTGATTTTATCGAAACCCATCAGTTCACGCTTCTGCGCCTCTGCAGTTTCTTTGACCGCATCAGTGAGGGCGTTCTGATTTTCCACGCTCGTTCCTATGGCATCGCTTATGCCCTCATAGGTTTCAAGGCCTCCGCCGCTCGAAGAAATATCCCAGTCGAAAATGGCGGCAAGGTTTTCGAGAACACTGCTTGCTATACTGTTAAGCCACAGCATAGCTTTATTGAGGTTTTGTACCGCCGGGAGAAGTGTGTTCATAAAGATGGTACCTACAGTACCCGAGAACTCTCTCCACTGCTCTGTAAGGATTCTGGTCTGATTTGCCCATCCGTCTTGTGTCCTTACGAAATCTCCCTGTGCCAGAGCTGTCTGCGACATTACATAGTTGTAACGAATCATAACCTTTTCAGCCTGGCTCATAGCAGAAATTTTCTTATTAATTCCCTGTGTATAAGCGAACTGCTGAAGGTTGGCTTCGGTCATAACGATACCGAACTGCTTTAATGTCTCAGTTTCGCCTGTAAATATCGAGTTTAAAGCCGTAGAGGTAACACTTTGCTCTTTGTTATAAAAGGATGCCATATCAGCCGATAAGCCTGTGAGTGTGAGTGCCATATCGGCGGCTTTATCATCGACTATCTGCATACCTTTGGCCATAGCCATATAGGTTGAGCCTGTCTGCTTCGCAGTCAGCTTTGAAATGCCGTAGGTTTCGATGGCAGTAGCGGCAAATTCTTCCATTTTGCCCTTCAGCTGACCGAATGAAACATCGACTACATTCTGTACTTCCTGAATGTCAGAAGCGGTATTTATTGCTTCTTTGCCGAAGTTAACCACTGCTTTAACAGAGAAAGCAGTACCCATAGCAAGACCTATCTTTCCGAGCATTGATTTCATACCCGTGAGACCGCTTGTTATCTGCTTCGTTCCGGCATTGAACCCTTTAGTATCAATCCTTGTATTAAAATTTAAATATCCGTCAACAGCCATAGTACCCACTCCTTTCCGGCTGTCGCCTGTAAAAGTCTGCGGGTACGCTTGGTACGCTGTGCAGATTATTTACTTGTTTTCGTATTTATTAACCGTTTTACACTTTCTGCAAACGATTTGGATTATGCCGCTGAAAACACCTTCGAAAAGTATTCTTCCGCATTTTCTGCAGCAGTATTTTTTCATCATAGTTTTCACACCTTACAATATCAAATCCTCAAGAACAGCATTCAGCTCTTCTTCCGCTTTGACGTCTTCGGGAGTTTTTATATTGATAAGGTCTCTGTTTTTTCGGTAAAACTCTTTTTCGTATTTATCGAGTGGCTTTCCCTGTGCTTTTTTCTGCCTTATGCTCATAACTGTAGAGAAAAGTCCCTCACCGATTTCACCGAAAAAGCCTAAAAATTCCCACCAGTGAAGATATTCCCTTTCTCTGACCATACAGCCTGCCGCTTTATTGATAGCCGGGAAGATGATGTTTTCATCCTGTTTCCAGTCAATCATCTTCTGTCTTTCTGGTTCACTCTGCGGCATGTCTCCGCCACCGACAAACCAGTAAGCCTTGTCAACAGCTTCCTGCAGATGATCATCAGGAATATTCTCGAAGTCGGGGAATATGTTCGCAAGGCAGATATAAGCCTGGTCGTGAGGTGTAAGCTCCGTATCATCGAAGGCGGCGTAAATGCGCAAGATGGTACGGAAATCACTTCTTATTTCATATTCCTTACCGCCTACGGTAAGAGTTTTCGGTAAAACGCCTATCATTTCTGCATGCTCTTGAGAAATTCAATCTGTTCGGGAGTGAATTTCATATCTGCAAAGCCGGCAGGCTGTGCTGCAGGAGCTGTCTTGGTCTCGGGAAGGTATTTATTAAGCTTTGTGTTGCCTTTAAAGGCGGCACCGCTTGCATTCATATCCGCTATGACTACAGGGACAAAGGCTTCGAAGAATGCCATAAACAGAAGATTTCCGTCTTCGAGCGGAGAAAGACAGTTAACATCACCGAAGGCATGGGCAGAAATATCCGTACCGAAAACACGGTCAAGCTCTTTCTTCATCTCTGCATCGATTTCTGCTAACAGCTCGGGAGTATTCTCTTCTTCGTCAAGTCTTGTGAGAATGGTGTCAAACACCGCCGATGCATCATTGATTCTCTTGAGAAGATTAATATCACTGATGTTTATGGATATAACATTATTCTCATCATCGTTAAGAATATATCTTTTTACGCCTGTATTAAATTTAATGGATTTCACAGTATCTCTCCTTATAAAAGATTTGCCCCCTTGTTTTACCAAGAGGGCGAAATATTAGTCAGTTGTGGTTGTAGTTGTCTCTGTGGTTGCCGTAAAGGTAGGTACTTTATCGACAAGAGTAACGGTACCCTTCTTTCTGTTACCGCAGTATGCAACTTTATAAGGGATTCTTACACCGCCCTGTGCACCGCCGTAGGACTGAGGCTTGATGATAACATCTTCCACCCATGCATCGAAGGGAGCCTGAGTCTTATCGACAAGCACCTCAAGCACTCTTGTTTTACAGGCATCGCCCGTAAGACGGTTCATAGCGATGTCCTTGAGTCTTTCATAGAATGCACCGTCTGACGGGTCGGCATAATATGTATCAACATCGAATTCAGGCTCGTAGCCCTCATCGTCCACTGTTGTTTCATCAAGGATATTCTTTTTGGTTGTTGCCTGAGGATTGAGGTTTACTGCCAAATCCTCTACATCCTTACCGATGAGAAACCAGATGATGGATTTGAAATCGGTTGTTTCGGGAGAGAAACCCTCATCGAGATAATGGATTAATGCGCTTCTGCGAAGCTTTGTTACAGCTTTTTCCGGCATTGTTTATACCTCCTAAAAAAATAATTTATATTCGGCGGTAATCTGTAACTGATACCGCACATTTTCATTGAAATTGCCGTCAGGAACACTGTAAAGCATTCCGTTGGCGGCAGTTATTTTGGTGAGCTCACCTTTTACGGTAAAACCCTCAAAATCTGCCGTGACCTCGTTTCCCGTCTGCTTTTCGAGCCACTGCTGAAGCTCTAAAAGAACTCCGCTATTACTAAGTCTCGAATAATCATTAAGGGAGCTGTACACAGCATAGAGAACAAAGGTGTGTTTTCTTTTCTGACATCCGAGTATATTTTCGGAAATAAAGGTATCACCCGTAGGCGATAAGCCGTAGTTAGTGCTTCCGCTTTCAGTGAAGTCCACGTGTACTGCATCGCATACAGCTGATATTTTCGGAAAAGAGCTTACTATGTCTCTTACTACTTCAATAATGTTCATCCTATGGGAGTACCTCCTGTAATTTTTGCCGCACCTTTTAAAATCTCAGCGCCTTTCTCCTTCTTCATCCTTTCAAACCAAAAAGGACCGGCGAGAGCATGTACAGATTTCTGATGTACTAAGTCAATATCCGTAAGCACCTTGCTTTCACCGGCACTCGCATAAGCGGAGCCTGTAACGCTTGACACCATCAGCTTTCCGTAATACTGATAACGGGCATAGGGAGAGAGATAATATATTTCGCCGCTACCGATTATGGTTCCGAAAGTGGGTGATTTGTATAAGATGTTGTTAAGAGCCGGAGTATAGCGCACCATAAGGTGGATGCATTCACGATCGATAAAAGACTGTGCATCGTTGAACTGCTGTGTCCTGTCTTTGCCGAAGGCTTTATTCCAGGCAAGTTCAACATTGATCTTATACTGTTCGGATTTGAAATCTATGGGCTGATTGATTTTATGGGACATATTATCACCTACTTAGCAGTAATTTCCCAGTGCTTGAGACTTCCGAAGGTACAGTCATCGACACTCATAACAGTAACGAATGAGTAGTTCTTTTTGAAGATCTCAAAGCTTTCCGCCACGGTTTTCTGTGAGGAGTTATCAAACTCGAAATGACACACGCCCTTTACGAGCAGATCCTTTGTCGGTGTTGCAGATAAGGTACAGTCCTTATAAACATACACTGTTACTCCGTGAATACTCTGAAGTCCGCTTTTCAGTACATTACCGCCTCTGTTTTCATGCCAATAAACACCGGGGATGAAATATCTGTCATACCCCTGTGTTTTGGCATTATAGCGATACAGGGTGCAGTCTGCATTTTTCAACATACTGTCACCCCGCAGTAGAGAAGCTCCGTATCAGAAAGCCAAGTATATACACACTCTCTGATTCTCTTTTGTTTTTTTATCTCCGCCTGTTCGGAGCTTTCATAGTGCTTCGTCCATCCGACCACACTTTCGGAAGTCACTCCGCCTCTGTCTATGTCGCACTGATCGTCACGGAAAAGAATTTCCGCAATTTCACATACACACATTTTCACCTCATAAGGTATGGCGGCGCTTTCGTCTATATTATCGAAGGTGAAGTTTTTAAGAACTCTCTGTGCCTTACGGAGATAAGATTTAATACAGCTCGGCTCGAGAACGGCCCTTCTGCCCTCGAGATATTCATTCGTATAGAATGTAACATCTGCATAGAGGTTCATATCAGCTCACTCCTTAAGCTGTAGCCGTAAGAGAAACAGCCTTTTCAATAGCTGCATTGTCTACAGTTACGCTGTCAGCGATTTTCTTGTAACCGTCTGCTTTAATTGCGACGGTGTATTCACCCTTTCTGAGGTGGAATACTGCTTTACCGTCTGCACCCGTTTTAAGAATGGCTCCTGATACATTTACAGTAGCATTTTCGACTACATTACCGTCTTTACCTGTCACGGTGAAAGTGACATCCTGTGTGGTAACAGGTGTGTCCGGCTCGATATAAGCGAAGGGACAACCTGTTCTGCTGCCGTCGAGTCTTGTAGCAGGATTGGGAAGTGCCCAACCCATACGGAATACTACACGAAGGGCAATCATATCCTGCTGTGCAAGGTTGTAAACAATTTCCTTGGTTTCAGGGTTCTGAATAACGCCCTGGTCAAGAATTTTTATGGTTACATCCTGTCTGATAGCATAAACTGCCTGTGAGAAATCACCTACAACGAGCTGTGCAACTGCTTTATCAAAGGCGCCGTTATCGAGGAAGTGAAGAGGATTACCGTCAAGGCCGTAATTTGTGGAGCCCTGCATAGATGCAGTATAAATGGGAAGACCGTCCTGTGTTCTGAAACCACGGAGTTTTGCTTTCATACCCATAGCACCGATGGCACCTGTTATAGCGTAACCGAGCTGTTCAACCTTATCAAAAGCACCGTTTTCAGACATAATAAGGTCGTACCAGTCTTTACCTGAAGCAACAGAAACATTGTTACCTGCCTGTCTTGCTCTGGTGATAATGTCAGAATCCCATTCAGAGGGACGGTTATTACCAAAGATAGTGGCGCTGTCCACTCTCTGTGCGATAGCTTCGATAACTCTGGGAGTTACTTCGCCCATAATATCGAACTCTGCATCATCGAGAACTGCCTCGGGGATAGGTACGATTACAGCGAGCTCGGCAGCTGTAAGGTATACATTGTCCCAGGCCTGTTCACTGGTCTGCTTAAAGCCGGTGTCACCGTTTACCCAGTAAGCCATGGGAAGCTGGTCAAGAACACGGATTCGTGTCTGCTTGCTTGTCATATTGGGAAGCTTTCTCGCCAGAGACATAAATGCAGATTTTCTGGGAGCATCCTGAAAAATCTGAGGTACTACCTGTTCACGAATGAGAGCTTCCGCTTTTTCTCTTGAAATAATAGAATTAGTAGGCATTAATTATCAATCCTTTCCGAAAAATGATCTCAAAGCATCATTTGCTTTGGTGTTTGTATCGTTTGTGTTTTTGTCAGGTCCCGTGGTGTAGGACACTACCTTCGGTGCGCCCTCATCCTCAAAAAGATATGCCTTATCCTTTTTGACCTGTTCGAATGCGGACTTGATGTCCTCATTTCTGTTTTTGCTTCCCCTGAGTGCTTCCACATCGAGGAAGGGTAACACAGCCTTAAGGTCTTTTGCCTTAAAATCCTGTGCCACAGAACCTACAAGGTCGTTAAAATCTCTTTCGTCCATCTTTCTGTCGAAATTGAGTTTTTCGGTTTCAAGGTCCTGTGTAAGAGTAGCCACCTTGTTCTTAAGGTCGTTGACGTCCACGCCCTCAAAATCCTTAAGTGACTGTTCTGCTTTTTCAAGACGACCTTTATAATCATCTCTCGCATCTCTGACCTTTTTATGTTCTGCCACGGTTTTATAATTTTCAGCGAAGGCAGTGTCAAAGGCCGCTTTTTTGTCCTCGGGAATAGAGACACCTATATTCTCGAGTAGTGTGTAAATGTTTTTCATAGCTTTCTTTCCTTTCCACATTAATTTTTAACCGCTTTGTCTGCGGTTGGTTAAAGCTACTGTCAGATGACCTCTGACGGGGTAATTTTGGGTATGAAAAAAGCACCCGTTAAGGTGCTTGAATCAACAGATATGTAATTTTTTTTAATGAGAAAACCGCCCCAAATGGACGGTTTTAAATATTTGTTAGACTATAACGGAAACAATATCCATATCAAAAGCTCCTGTAGGATGCATTAAACCTTTGATAACATATTCTTTTCCTTCGACGCTAATTTTATCTCCTACACTTATCTTATTTGTAGTTTTTATGGTAAGCACAGTTCCAACTGAAGTATTAAATTGTCCTTTTAATTCCACTTTCATCAAAACTAACACCTACTCTTTCTTTATATCTATTTTCCCAAATTTGAAGGTTTCTTTCTGTATCTTCAACATCTTCTGATGTAAAGCCATAAGCTTTGTTATGTTTCAGCATTTTTCTGTTTGCACATATTTCTCGTATATATAATTCAACTGGTTCAGTAGAATTTAGAACTCCATATTTTTTTGACTGAGTAATATGGATGATTTCTTCAAACATTGCAGAAGCGCTGGGTATCGCACCACGATGAAAAATATGAGTTATGCCACCAATAGAAGCTTCCGCTCCGAGAGAATCCAAATATCTTAAATCATCACCTTTAGCCTCTAATACAGTAACACCTTGCTTCTTTAGTCCGTTAACCATTTTGTTATATCTATCTTCATCCATTTTAGGTGGAAGAGTTCCTCGCCTTTTAATATTGGTTAACTTACTATTATTTATTTTATCACTTTCATTTGTTTTTGTCAATGTTCTTTTCCACTTCCCCTGACCTATATTCCCCAGTCCGTCAACAGTAACTCTCTGTCTCTGTTCGGGAAGGTCCATAGCCTCAGAAAAGCGTTTATATTCCTGACTCGTTACCCTGTAACGGCACCGTGCAGCTATAATATCATCCTCATCGGCATTACCGACCTTAAGCAGATGTATCTGCTGTCTCTGCGCCCTCATAGTAGTCTCGAGCCTTCTCTGTCTCTGTAGTGCTTCGTACTTGGTGTATTTCTTACCGTTGTACTCCACAGGAACATTCTCTTTTCTGTTCATTTCCTCCAGTTCCTCGGCTGTGTAGGTGGGAACGGATATACCGGGAATAACGGGAAAATAATCGTGTCTGCAGTTAGCACCGTGCAAACCTGTAACGGTTCCGAGACCGCAGACAGAAACAAGTTCTTCTCGGGTATACCATTTACCTTGCCACTCCTGATGAGAAGGTCTTGCCCCGCTGTGCCAGGTTACCTCAAAGGTATCCGTATGCAGTTTTTCAGCGTTCATCTCGTTTATCTTGCCTGTAACCTGTGCAAATCCTGTCATTACAGCCCTTCGTGCAGCTACATCGACACGGTTACTCCACCCGGAGGCATAATCCACGGTGCGCAGACCGCTTTTCGTCATTTCGCTTACAGCCTTTTTTATGGCAGTATTATAATCAAAGACACCGTTTGCAATACCGTTAATGGCATTGTCAAGGGTGTCCTGATAGTATTCTGCTATAGGCTTAAATGAAAGGGATCCGTCAGCATTTTTCACGGCAAAGCCGAGAGACTGTGAGATATTTGTCATATCCTCTGCTGTTTGTTTTCCTACAGCTGCTATTAACTGCTGAAGAACTGCATTCTCTTCGAAGGGAATGTTCTTTATTCCCGCTTTTTTATAAATTTCATCATTACGGGCATATCCGCTCTCTGCAGCTTCACTGAAAAGCTCTTCGACTTCCTTATCGGACATCTTAAGGTAATGCTTTATTGACTTTTCTATATCTTCTCTCAGCACGCCCATTTCAATAAGTCGGTTAATCTGCCAGTCTGCTGCACGGGTAATTTCTCCGTTAATGCTTATACGGCGGATTATATCTGACATTACATCCTTTTCGAGCTGTCTCATCCGGCTGTCAAAGGATATGGAAAGTGCTTCAAGCTCGTTTGAAGTGTACATTATTCAATCAACTCCACAGGCTCAGGAAGGTTTTTAAGAGCTTCTTCGATAGTTTCATCTCTGTACTTTGCTCTGTACTCTTCGGGTCTTAAGGTACCGTTAGCAAGGTCCTTTCTGTCATTTTCACGCTCTGCATTCGGATCTGCGAGAATACTGTCGCCCCACTGGAAGCTAATCTCGTATTTACCGTCGGGAGCAAGATTATAGATTCTTGCCCAGAAGTAAGCCGCCTCACACCAGTCTGACAGAGCATTCTGCAAAGCTGTCTGCGTTTCCGAAACAAAGGTATAGGCTCGCTGTTTACTTGCTATTACCTCTGCAGCAGTTTTATCTACATTCTGAGGATCAGAAAGAGTACCATAAGCAAGAGAACAGTCAAATTCGATAAGTCTTAACTGATTATTCCAGCCCTCATAAAGTTCTTTTGAACGTATCTGAGGAGAGAAAACATCTAACAACGGCTTTTCTGTAGCGCCTGTATTATATTCAAAAGGTCTGTAGAGTCTTTCTCTGCCCTGCGGCACTTCATATTTCCCTTGCTCTTTATTAAATTTAAGCAGTGACTGAGCGATATGCACAGCCACCTCCGTGGACTCATATTCCCAGTTTATAGAACCATATCTTCTGTCCGCTTCTCTTATATGCTCCACCGCACGGGAGAAAACAGACACACCTAAAGGCGAATCGCAGTCTATCTGATTTGCCATGGGACAGCTGAACAGTCCGAAAGGCAGGTGCGAAATACCAGACATCGTAGCGGAAGGATAAATTTCAGCCCATTCAGCTACCTCTGAAAGGTCAGTCTCACTGCCAAGCATACCGTCATTCGTGCTTTTAAAGACACGGTTTTCTATGGTGAAAGTATTAACGCCGCTTAAAGTATGTATTTCGAGAAGTGTATAGATATATTTTCCCTTTCTGATCTGCTCGGTAAATACGCATTTCGAAAGCTTTCCGCTACCGTCAAAGCTTACAGGAAAAAATCTTCCCGCCTGTATGAACTGTGTTCTTATTCCTCCCGGTACAGGAACAGGTTTAATTACCAGACTTCCTTTAGCAAGTCCGTACTCTGTATATTTTCTTAAAACAGGGAAAATACTCTTTTGATATATTTTATTGAGAAAATCAGCCATAGCAGAGCCTTTGATTTCACTTTTAAGCTCAAGTGTAACCAGTTTAGAATGTTCAAAGGATACAGCAGACGATAAATTCGCACTTTCTACATTTTTGCTAAGCCAAGGTGCACGATTCTCATACATCGCTCCCCAAAGTTCTATATGAGAAATCATCGAGTCATTAATCAGGTATATGTTTTCTCCGCTATCATTAAGCACTTTGATTATAGCGGAATACATCGCTGTGTAATTCATTTTTCATCACCTCATCATTCATATTTTATAAATCGGGTTATTTCTCTCTCGAAGGTATATTCGAATGCATCAAGAGTATCTATGTCACTTGTGCCATCATCCAGTCGCACATCTTCAGTAAGTATTTTAGGATCCCATACAGCTGTAGTCAGAGCTTTAACCAGGCTTTCACAGCCATACTCCATATAATAAAAACGGCGCTGTGCCATAAGACGACAAGTACATCTGATTCTGTCATTTATCTCTGTCTTAAGCGCATTTTCTATTCTCAGCCAGCCTAAGCCTTTCTTTCTTGCTGTAGAACGTAAACCGAGAATAAGTGTCTGCTCTGCACTGTCACAGTAAACTACATCAGGTGTACCATACACAGCGATAACACGGTATACAAATTCACAGAACAGTTCACCGAGCTTGTCCGGATCAATCTCAATCTGCTTTCCGTTATCACTACAAAGACAACGCTCTGACATAAGTGCAAAAAGATTATTATAACCTCTGTCTGTTCCTGTGGCCACAAAAGTATGCGCCGAACTGCTTCCGCCGAAGTCTACGCCAATTACTATACGGGAAAGATGCGGTGCATTTTTAATAAGCATAGTTTTTTGCGACGAGCAATCATCGGCAAAACGTTTGTATATAAGACCTTCTGCAATGGTCCAATGACCTAAAATAAAACGGTCAAAATAAACGGTTCCTCTGTATTCGTTCTCCAGACTTTCCACAAAATCAGGAGAAAGGAAAGGATTATCGTATATAGAATACTCCTGTACATATCTGTCAACCGCATTGTCGTCGTACAGGAAGCTATAAAACCAATGGTTAGGATTATCGGGGTTACAGGTCCCGTCAAAGCAGCTGTAAGGCTTGTCGAGACGGCTTTTTAGCATATTGAAAACATCTTTATGCCATGTTACAACTTCATCACCGTAGCAATATTTTATGGATGAACCTCTGATTACATCTACACGTGATATTTTTTCCGCACCTAAGCAGTAAACCTTTTCACCGAACATATAAGCTGTATTATCGCTTTTTATGTCCGACACCAGAGCTGTACCCCATATTCTTTGTAAAGGCTCAATAATGTTTCTTTGTAATGTTCCTTTTGTATGACCGAGAATAACAATAAGACCCTCCTTACCGGCAACGGCTCTGATACGTTTCGGTATAACGAAATAGTCCATATATGTCTTGCCGCTTCGTGTGGCTCCTGTTTTAACGTTCCATCGGTGAGTAGCATTCATAAAATATTCTTTTTGTTTCGAACTAAAAGCCACTTTCTATACCTCCGAGAACATGATCAAGCCGCTCTAAAACCTTCTTTTCTGAATCAGCTTTATCGTCTTTAAACATACCGAGATGCTTACCAATCATTTCAAGAGCATTAAGAGCACCCTTGCTGTCAAAGGTGTACTCTCCTGAATTAACCTTTCGCTTTTCCTCGTAATCCCATATCATAACTGGTTCAGCCTGCATACAGCGCTTATAAACCTCTAACCACTGCATAACAACCCAGTCGGCAGAAAGACATAGTCTTTTTGCCTGTTCAGCCTGTAGCTCACGCACGCGCGCGAGGAGGTCAAGTTTAGTCAAGTTTTGCTGCCCTATCTGTTTTGCAGTTTTTTCACTGTAGCCGGCTCTTATAGCTGCCTGTGCAGCATTATAATCTATGATATATTCACGGCAGAATTTCTCTTGCCTGTCTGTCAGCTTATTATTTTTTTCATTCGTCATTTCACCACCTGCCGAATTGTCTTTGATGATAAAAAGATAACGCAAAAACCGCCCTTTCGGACGGCTCTGCGAAAGAAAATATAAACGGGAGGACATATGAAAAAATCAGCAGTTTCGCATCTTTTCCACTTGTCTACACTATCAATATATCACGAAAGTAGTGCCCCAATTTCACTAATTTTAAAAATTTTTCTCTTTATCGAGGTAAAAATAGAATTTTCTTCTGTATTCTGAGAATTTATTAATACCGCAGGGAACATATCCGAGACTCTCAAATCCTATGCGAAGAACCACATTTCTTTTCAGCTGCTCAATAAGACCAACGTCATTCCCGCAGGCGAGAATAAGAGCCTTGTCTATTATCTCGATATCTCGGCTCAGCTGATTTGCCCTCATAGCCTTGTTTTCTGTTGGCTTTCCGGGAACGCCGCTTTTAACTGAAGAATCAGGTGATATTGAAGAGAGCGCATATATCTCTTTAAGTTCAGCCTTCTTTTCGTAATACTGCTGACAGAAGCCTTCCAGCTCCTTACGCCTTCCCGGACTTATGTTATATTTTGAAAGCTTTATTTTATATTCCCTCAAAAAAATCACCTCGTTTATAATCACAAACACCCCACCAAATCGAAGAGTGTCGGTACATCTCTCTGTGCATCGGCTTCCCTGCAGTAGGCCACACCGTCTGCGAAGTAATCAGCATTGAGCTCACAGCCATAACCGTTACGGTTCATCTTTATGGCCGTCATAGGAACTGTGAAAAGACCTGCGAAGGGATCATATACAGTTTCGCCCTCATTGGAGTAGCGGTTTATGATTCTCTCGACTATATCAATCTGTAAAGGACAGACGTGCTGTACCTTGTTTTTCTGACTCTGCACTGTGTTAAGTGTTTTCATACGGTTTACATCGTCCCATATATCGTCAGACCAACTACCGGGAGCGACTACCATAAAGGACGAAGGCAGAGCTTTCTGTCTGTCAAGATCTTCAGCAAGCTCTACGTGCTGTTTGTAGTCGTAGACGTTATTTCTCGAAAACTGACGGTAGACCTTCTGTAGTTTATCAACAGGTAATTTCTTAAGTTCCTCTGCAGAAATGTAACTGTCACCCGAGGAACGCCAATATCCGTGAGCATCTATCTGCCATCTCGCCCTGGTGTATTCTTCCTTTGATTTCGTTACAGGCACATCAGCATAGCCGTTTGATGTATCCGTGGGGAGCTTTCTGAAAAGCAATACATATTCGGGACAGCCTACTCCCATCTTTGTTCCGTCCTTGCACTGCTCACTCCATCCGAGACGGTAGGTCTGACTGTTTTCTCTTACCACATCGGTGCAGACCGTTATCATACCGAAATACTGAAAGCCGTGCTTCATATAGTGAGAAATACAAAGAGCATGGAAAGGCTCGATAGTGGGAAAGCCCGCACCTGTGACATTGCCGAAAAGAACTCTGTCCTTGACATGACAGGCGAATACTCTGCCCGGCTTAAGTACACGGAGAAGCTCGAAAGAAAGATAATCCATCTGCTCAAAAAATCTCTCTGTGTTTTTGTTATGGCCGAAATCGTTATATGAAGGTGTGTATTCATAGTGGTTACTGAACGGAATAGAGGTATGTATAAGGTCGATACTGTTATCTGCCATCAGCTGTGTCTGTAAAACACAGTCATTATTTACCGCTATGAAATGCTCGCCCTTGACAACATTACTTTCAATGCCGATGCTTCTGCGAAGACTTTCAGCTCTGCCCGTATCGGAAAGACCGTACTTTTTGACTATCTCTGTCATTTCTTCCATAAGCTTATCGTGCTGCTTCCACTTTTCGAGCAGTACCTTCAGTATCTCCTGCTCTTCCTGCATATAAATAACATCGATGATTACCTCTTCTGTCTGTAAGAATCGGTATATTCGGTGTACCGCCTGAATAAAATCATTGAACTCATAATCAATACCGAGGAATACGGCTCTGTGACAGTACTTCTGAAAATTACAGCCGCTGCCAGAGATTTCCTTCTTTGTGGCAAGAAGCCTTGTTCTGCCCTCAGCGAAATCGATAACTCTCTTTTCCCTTTTATCCAGGTCAAGAGAACCGTAAATCTCGACTGCTTCCGGGAGAGCCTTCTTTATGGAGTGCCTTTCAGCCTCAAGGTCGTGCCATAGGATAAAATGTTCACCGGGAGCCGAATCAACTATCTCCTTCATCTTCTCTGTTCGGGCATCAATGCTTTCATTCTTGATTTTTGCCGCCGCTTGAAGAGAAACGGCCGCATCCACGGTCATTGTTATCTGTCCGTCCTTCTCCTGTCTCACGGAAGGGCCTTTATCGATTCTGTGATAATTTACCTTCAGCTTCGGTAAATCGTAACCCTCATCGGAATAGCCTAAATCAGAAGGTTTTGAAACAAAGAGAGCGAAGGATGAAAGCCACAGCCAGAACTCTTTTTCCATGTGCGGATAAAGAGTAAGATTGTTCGCCTTTGTGCTGTCTCTTTTGAAAAACCTTGTCAGAGCCTGTCCTGTATCCATAACCTCAAGATAGCCGGCATAATGTATCAGCTCCTTGTATCTGTTCGGTGACGGTGTGGCCGTGTTTACAAGCTTATACGGTACACCCTTGAATTTATCAAGAAAGGTCTGATAGGTCTTGCTCCCGAAGGAACGGAGTACCGCCGCTTCATCGAGGGAGGTCGCCGTAAAATATGTAGGGTCTATATCTCCATCCCTCACTCTTTCATAGTTAGTACAGAGAATGTCAGCATCAGCTGCTTTAACCTCTTCCATATTTCGCACATACACGGGGGCAGGAATACCGAGGAGTTTCTCGGCATCGTGGGTAAACTCCTGTTTAACGCCTAAAGGCATTACTATAAGCGCCTTACCGCCCTTATGCTTTACTACGAGGCGGCAGAATTCAAGCTGCATAACGGTCTTACCGAGACCGAAGGCATAAAACAAAGCTCTGCGACCGCCTTTTACCGCCCATTTCACACCGTCACGCTGATGAGGCTTCAGAATCGGATTAATCTCATCATCAGTCACATCAAAGCCGCTGACGGGTGCTATTTCAATTTTTGTCTGCAGAAATTTTTCGTATGTCATTTGGTCACCTCTTTTTTCTCCTTGGATGAAAGATAAGCACATTTAATCATTCCTTCATCGAAGAGACCTACGATATTTTTTCCGTCGAGAATGGTTATCCACTCTTCTTTCTTCTGAATTTTATCGGCAGGGATATTCACATACCCGCCGTCAATGAATTTAACTATTGCCCGCATTGGTTACACCTCTTTTATCCAACTGGTCTAAATAGGCCGTTTTTGTCAGCCAAAACAATTTTCTATGTTCATCAAAGCTGAAGTAACCAACATCTGTGTCAAAACCACAAGAGCGCATCTTTGTCACTTTCATCGGCTGACCATTAGATGCTGAATATACAACATCGCCAACACGTAACAAACTTGATATCTTCATCAGCACTTACCCTCTCTTTCCGCAAGTGCTTTTTCTGCTTCTTTTTCAGCATCAGCACCAACAAACAGCCTTTTTCCAAAACTGCTTAAAGGTGACATCTGCCTTAATCCACAGAAAGAATCAAGATGAACATACCATTCATCAACATTTAATTCGTTATCCTCGACAAATTCTTCATAGTCAGCAACACTACAGTCAAACATTCTGCCTTTGCTGAATCCAATAACAGTGAGTTTTACTGGTGTGTCGAGCCCTGCATAATACACCGTATCACCCACCTTACAAGGCAGTCTTATCCAACCGTCCGATAGAATGTAATCGGCTGTAAACTCTGCGTTAATTAACCTTCGCTTGTAGAATTGTTCGTTAAAAGTTTTGTCAAGCGACTCAATCAGCCTTTCTCTGTCAGTCATTTTTTATCACTCCTTTTCTTTCTGCAATGTTCTGTTCCTTCTAACTCCGCAAAACTGAACCATTTTTCAGGTGGAGCAAAAGGCCTTATATGATTCGGATTTCTGTGACACCTCATATCCTTACATCCCCAATTGGAGCACCAAGTTATATCGTCAGAATATCCCGGATACATCAATTTTACGCCTCCTCTTCTTCGGCTTAGTGACCATTTTAATCTTGACAAATGCAGGTCCTACTTGCTGTGCAATAAGATAACTGCAATATCCGTCAATGAGGCAGAAGTCTTCATCTACAAGGATGTCCTCCAACTCGCTCTCACGAGAGAATTTCAGAGTCTTCTCGATGACTTTTTCGAGCTTCGGCGGGCTTTCCTTAAAACTCTTCGGTATCCAAATCTTATCGAAGTTACAAGCTCCGCACGTTTTAACAATCACTTTCATTCCCCATCACCCCAATCCAACAAATTCCCGCACTCTCCGCAATATTTCGGTCGGGCGCTTACTACACGGCCGCACTTCGGACAAACTTCAAAGGGAAACTCTTCGACAGGCTTCAATCCTTTGAGTTCTTCATATTCAGGATCCTTCCCGATAATCAGAGCAAGACAATATCTGATGCCGTTTCTGAAACCTGCTGAATAATTGTCAGCAGAGTCAGTGGCTTTGATACCTTCCTCAGCTCTTTCTATGATGGACTTTACATCAAGAACAGGCAGCTCCTTCAGCCTCTTTCTGATAGTCTTACCTTTACGCCTTATGCCCTCATCGGACATAACAAGGTAGATAACGTGAAGGGCATCTTTAAGTTTTATGTACTCCATTGTTTACTCCTTTACTTTTATGTAGGCTCTGTTAAGTATATCTTTCAGAGTATCTTCATTACTGTCACCGACATAATTATCGGCACCATCAAAATACTGATGAGCAGTGTATGCTCTTGCTTCAATACCTGTATACTCTTCAAGCATTCGATGATATTCACCTATTGTGCCAAACATACGAGCATCGTCGAGTTCTTCGTATTGTTCACGTGTTATCGTCTTCATCCATCTGCCCTCATTTCTTCATTCATCCACTCATTCACAATACAATCTGTGCAACAAATAGGGTTTGAGCAGTAATCACAGAAAACCGCACCGTTTTTGAGTGCTGTTTTAACAATACCTTTAAAATCGGGAAGGTTGATTTGTCTCTGCGGATTTAATTTTTCAAGAATTTCACCGAGATATTCTGCAGCAGCAAAATCACCGTATATGTGGTCTATTTTAAGCTTCAACTCAGGAGCATCTTCGTCAACCTCACCGACAGCGACACAGCTACCGTTTTCATCCGTGCTGAAGGTTGCATCGGTATGACTGATAACATTTCCGTCTTCATCGGTTTTTGTTTGACCTAATTGAACATTTCCTTTTGCGATGAATAACATCATACCGCCTTCCTTTCCTTCATTATCTTTTTCAGAGCCTTATTTGCATAAGGAAGCCACACAGCATCCACATACTCTTTGACATCCTCAGAAGGACTGCTATTATGCGCCGCATAGCACTGAAGGACCTTCTTCTGTTTAAGAGAATACTCAACCGTTACATAAGGCTTGTCCTTTTCCTCTGGCTTACGAAGAAAGAATATAAGGCTTTCTTCTCTTGCAAACTTTTGGTCATAACCCATACTTCCTACACAGTGGTTAAGCTTTCTGCCTTCCTTCTGAAGCTCGGCGGGGCTTTTTGCGATAAACATAAAGAAACTGCAGTTTTCGCATTTCTGCATAGGAGCATACTTATCCGCCACAGAAGAAAACTTTTTGTAGAGCTCCCTTCTCTTTTTACGGTCCTCTTTCTGCCTCTTTGAGTCAGCTTCATCGATACGAATATCGTGCCACCTTTCGAAATCGTGAGGCAGTCTGTTTTTATCTTCCGTCATATCAAGTCCGAGATAATTGCAGGCCTTCAGATAGTCAAGATATACTCTGTTACCGATATCCTTTTTCTCGGCATAATCAAGATATTGTTCTAAATCGTCGCCGAACAGGTCAAGAATGGCTTTCAGTTCCCCGTCTTTTCTCAAATTCACATACCTTTGAGCCTTATTGAGTGAGATGTTGTTCTTATATGCCCTCATAACGGCAGGAATAGTGAATCTGTCTTTTTTCAGCTCAGCACAGTTCCTGTATAACCACTTACGAAAGCCTTTATCTTTACCGAACTTTTTCAGCATCTGAACACTGTAGCAGTAATCTGAAAGACCTCTTTTGACGAAGAATTCCAGTTGCGGATACTCTTCATATTGCTGTATATAAGAGAAGATATCCGAACCTCTGTAAAGCTCATAAGCGCTGTATCTGTATTCAGGAAACTTTGAAAGATACTCTTTGTTCACTATAGGTGCCCAGGGATTGAACATAAAGCCATGCTCCTCCCATTCTCCGCTTTCGAACCATTGTGGTACCTTATACAGACCTAAATCGTAAAAGCCTGTGGTATAACCGTCCATTCCGTATGTAAACTTCATATCTTTTATCAAACAGTAGTCAGAATGTATGCCGTGAACTATGCACTGTTTACAGTACCATTTGCCCTTATGACACTTCACCGCTACGAACACCTTACACAGTTCGCCCTCATTCTTTGCAAGATAAGCATAGTACCTTATATGGCCGTCTTGCTTCGGATGGGTTTCTTTATCCTTTTTCTGTATCAGCCGAAGGATATATTTCGGGATAGGCTTTATCTTTTCGATTTTCATAAGCCACCTCATCCGCATAAATCGAAGAGTGAAAACTGATTATCAGAAAGTGCCTTTTTATCTTTCTTCGACTTTTCATCTTTCGGGATCTCTTTCTTCGGTGCTGACGGCTTACTTTCTGCTTTCGTTTTAGGTACCGGCGCAGGTTTTGAATATGGTGTGCCGTCCTCGTTATAGAGAATACCCTCGATGCTGTCTTCCTCGAAATAATGCACAGCCCATCCGAAAACCGTGTCAGACGAAATACAGGCGCAGTTTGCACCTTTTGCCAATTTCCTTGCTTCCTCATAGGCATATTTCATAAACCCGTCAAGGTCTTTTTTATTAATCAGTGTCTTACCGTCCTTTTCGATTCTGACACCGTTATTGATTTTTTCAGTGAGATTTTCACTCGCATTCTGCTGAAGATATTCCTTCACCCGTTCCTGTTCGGGCGTTTCTGCTTTGAGATTTAAAACTTCCATTTCGTCCTCCTAAAATTATATTCTTTCTTCCAGATACTCCACCAGTCTGTACCTCGCCTGCTCCCAGCCGTAGCACACAAAAGCAGCATTACCGACCTCTTTCATCAGCTCTATCCACTCACTCTGTGCATCGGACACTACACCGCCCTGTCTTTTCTTCAGCTCGATGTAAAGGCTGCCGTAACCGCCTTTTTTCACCGGGAGACAGTTATCACTGACACCTTCCTTCAGACCTTCCCTTTTCAGCCTTGCACCCTCATATTTACTGCGCCTGCCCTCATTGGGAATATGATAAAAGGCTTTCAGCTCGGGATATTTGTAAATATTAGCCTCTACCCACTCGAAAAGAGCCTGCTGCTCTTCGCTCTCTGAGGGAACATAAGGTGAACCTGAGAAAAATTTTCGTACCTGTGATTTTTTCTTTACACAAAGTTCAGGGTTTCCTTCGAAATTACGGTAACGTGCATCATTATCATTCTTGCCTTTATCGGGATGGACAAGACACTCACGGCACGTGCACTCAAACTTTAAGCAGTATCTTTTCATACAGACACCTCATAATCATCATCGTCACAGCCGATTTCTTCGAAGTCTGCGACCGTAGCATTTGAATAATAACCGTTAAGACCGCTGTCTGCTGTCCCGGTAGGTGCCGACATCGGTGTCGGTCCCTCATCCCTTTTTTTGTCACCACAGAAACTTATCTCTCTTGCCACTATTTCAAAGGCTGTTCTTTTGTTACCGTGGGAGTCATCGTAAGTTCTTGTCTGTATAGAACCTTGAACAGCTATCATGGATCCTTTACGGAAATACTTCTCAACGAATACCGCCGAGCCTTCCCAGGCAACTATGTTGATAAAATCAGCCTTTCTCTCACCGTTAATTGTCTTATCAACGGCTATCTTAAAGCTGCATACTTCTTTTCCTGATGTTGTTGTCTTAAGTACAGGGTCAGCAGTAAGCCTTCCCATTAACACTGCACAGTTAAGCATATCTTTTCTTCAGCTCCTCTCGTTCTTCATCAGTGAGGTTACTCTCCCCTGTCATAAGAAAATACCCTGCACCCTCTTTGATTTTCTTCCCCGCTACCTCGTTTGTAAGAGCAGGAATAAGCCGGCAGAACAGAAGCTCGAAGATTTCCTTCTGACTTTTGCCCTCATAGGCGATAAGCTCTTTCGTCCACTGTCCCGCCTTCTGACGTGTATCGTCAAATTCACGGTAAGACCGTGCACGTGCATCCTCGGACTGCTTGGCGCTTATGAACTTAAGCTTTAATGTTTCCACTTCCTTTTCGGCTTCGTCCTTATGTATCTGCCTTAACTTGTATCTGTCATATATGTACTTCATAGCATAAAAATAATGCTCATCAGCATCGGAGTAGGCATTCTCGCCCTGGTATGACGGAAGAGTGTTTCTCCTGTATGCCATTTCCTTGATATGCTGAAATCTTTCTTCGAGATTTTCAAAACTGATCATTTTTATTCTAACCTCACCATAGTGTATTTAAAGAAGCTGTATCCGAAGGCATCGACACCGCTTTCGATACTGTCAACGTCGAGGAAATATCCTTTCATATCCGGGATATGCTCTCTGTATGTACTGCTTCTTTTTATGATTTTGCGTTTGATTATCGGCTCTTCAAGGTTGCGGGAGCAGGAATATCTCTTTCCCATCAGAGCACCGACATTACGGAAGGTCTTGTCCGAATACTTGACAAGATAGGATGCAAGCAAACGGTAATCTCCGTTATTGTCAAGGGGTGTACAGGTGACATAACCGTGTGGCCAGCATTTTCGGACAAGGTTCATATCAAGCTGATTCATAACGATGTGAATGTGTCTTGAGCTTCTCACACCTATCTCGAAAACATAGACAAACTTAAACTTTGAGTCCTTTTTTCTGTACTCTGCCCTCATTGAGCGAAGAAATCTTTTCATATCCTCTTTCATCTCTTCGGGCGTTCGGTATGGATCCCCTGCTTTATGCTTGTATCGGAGTACCAGGTGATAATCTCCACCCTTGAAATTCGTATTCAGTAACCACCTGAGCCTGTTCTCAGAGTTTTTTCTGTTGACTTCCTCTTGCTGAAGGCTTGTCTCGTTCAGTCTTTTACCTCGACTCTCGCCCTTAGGCCTGTTCCTGTATCTGTGATATTTTTTTATTTCCACAGTCATACCCGCATAGACTGTCTGTTCTACATAACTCACGCTTACCCCCTTACAGAAATCTGTTCTAAACTTAATACTGTTAAGAGCCGTGTAAAAGGGCTCTCACGTCCCTTTAAATTTTTGCTCTTATAGAATTTTCGGCGGTAAGTTTGACATATCATTTTTTATGTGATATACTGTAGTTGTTTAAAACTTCCTTACCGCCTTCGGGCATCGGCTTACATAAGTTGGCGCTTATGTAGGCTCTTTTTTTATGCTTTTTTCTGCCGTGAAAACCTTTTTATTGCTCTCTCTGCCTGCTCATCGGTGAGACTGCAGAAATCATCTGTTCCCATGCCGCATACGAAGAAGGTGCCGAAGATATAATCTTCATAAGCTCCCTGCTTGATACGGCAGTTAAAGCGAAGGTTACTTAGCTTGTTTTCGTTGTTGCAGACGATAAGCATGTCCGGGAGTCCGTCGTCGCAGGTGGTCTCTATGCCGCCTCTGACTATTCTCCGCAGTGTTTCGAGCTTGAGCCTTATTTCCCTTTTGTACGGTTCCATGAAAGGCGGTACTATTACTACTGTGATTTTATTTGTCTTTTCCATTGTTCTGCTCCTTTGCCCTCATAAGTCGCTCCTGACGGAGAGTTTCGAGGTTGATACTGTTGATTTTATGTTGATTGCTTAACTCTTTTCCGAGTTTCTTATTCTCTGCGAACAGATAGTCGATAAGCTTGTCCTGGATGTCTATGACCTTCTCTTTATTTTTCATCATCAGTCTGAGCTCTCTTATGACAGCTTTTCTTACCTCTATCCTTTTCTCTTCCAGAGCGATTAAAGGCTTTTCAAAGAGAATGAGCAAGAATAGCACAGCCGCTAATGCGAAATATACAACGCTGAATGATCCTAATGACTCAAACATATTATTTACCTTCCTTTTCTTAATTTTCTTCCGGGCTTTGCCTCGGTGGCTTGTCTGCATTTTGCAGGGTCATTTCTGCAGGGATTTGCGCAGTTTCTTCGGTCCCTGCATTCACGGCAGCAGATATTCCCGTGACGTTTGTCGCAGTTGAAGAGTTTACACATCATACGGCTTCACTCCCCTTCCATTTCGATGCGGCTCTTTTTTCCTCGAGCCATTTCAGCAGGTCTTCTTTGTTCACTCTCCATGCGCCCTTCTTACCGTCGCCGAAGAGCTGATAACCGGGAAAGTTACCTTTTATACTCTGCTGTCTTAAGTATTCGGTGTTATATCCGAGAAGCTGACCCGCTAATAAAAGGTCGAATATATCAGGCAGCTCATCTATTCTCGGAATTTCTTTTGCTTTTTTCATTTCTACCTTCCTTCCTGTGGTTGGGTATTTGTTTGTAAAAATGTTACTTTTTCCCTTTTTCGACACTACATATGTGAGAAAGGGGGTGTAAAAATGAATATGATTCCTGTATCTTCGTCAGATTTAAGTAGCGTTGGATACGAAAACGGCACACTCTACATTTCATTCCATTCCGGTGGACTATATTCTTATTCAGATGTGCCTCAACACGTCTACTCTGCACTACTTAATGCTCCATCAAAGGGCAGATATTTTCATGCTTACATTAGAAACGTTTATGCATGTCGAAGAATTCGTTAATCAATAACTGTTAAAATGATTGCCGGGCCGTTTGCTATGACTGTAATGTCTTCATACGGTTCGGCTATCGTTGTTTCAACGCCTTCTCTTGTTTTAAGTTCTTCAACTAATTCACAAGTAGGAATGTTTTTAAGTTCTTTCACCCTTCTCCCCCCTTTCGCTGGTCTCCTGTGGTTGGGTGTACTTGATTTTTCATTTTCTCCTTTATATAATGAGTTCATCGGTCTGCTACACCGAAATACCGAGAAAGGAGAAACAAAATGAATAATAACGATTATGTTGATAAGTTAAAAAATGTTGATATACCTGAAATTCCACCTATTGCTAAAGGAACCTCCATACCTCTTCAGACCGCCAAGCTCGAAGCAGAGCTTAAAGATGCAAAAGACAAACGCATCCGAAAGGAAGGCTACAGACACAACTGGAAAATTGCCGTATTCAGTTCTGTTTGCGGTGGTATATCAGGTTTATTAGGGTCGCTACTCTTTTGGTTTATAGAAAACTGTTTTTTGTCATAATGTAGAAACCGAGCACAGCTCCGAAAATACCGAAAAGAGTACCTAAAGCACCACAAGCGAGTGCTCTCCAAAAAGAAACATCGGCTTCAAGCTTTATATTCTGCATTTTCAGCTTTTCGGTTTCTTCTTCAAGCTGTAAACAGTATTTTTCTGTCATAGTGCCTCATCACCTCTTTTCCTTTCCTGTGGTTGGGTGTTTTGTTTGATGTTCACATTTCGTGTACTTAAGATGCAAAAAAAATGGTCTCAATAGATGTATTATAAAAAGTTGCAATTTTTACCTTGATTTCATCTCTTGGTATTCTTTGCCCACATTCATACATAGATAACGCTGAACGGCTTATACCAATAGCATTTGAGACATCTTCCATTTTTCTTCCGCCTCTTAACTTTTTTAATCTGTTACCAATAGTTTTGGCATCAACCATCAAATTCACCTCACTTTCTTTGTTCACATTTCGTGTACATCATTAATATATCACCTATTTTCGGTTTTGTCAACACATTTCGTGAATTTTTTTATTGACTTTTGCCACATTTCGTGATATTATCATTCCAGAGGTGATAAATATGTTCAGAAAAAGATTACGCGAACTTCGACTTTCCCGTAACCTTACTCAAGATAAATTAGCGCAGGAGCTTGGTATCGCAAAAAGCACAATAAGTATGTATGAAAATGGGAATCGTGAGCCTGACTTTGAAACTCTTGAACTTATAGCAGACTATTTTAATGTTACACTTGGAAGTTTAATGACAGGTAACGCACCCGACGCTGCCAAAAAGGCTTCAGGAAAAGTTATCCCCGTTCTCGGCTATGTTCGTGCCGGTATTCCTATTGAAGCTGTCGAGGATATTCTTGACTATGAAGAAATCTCCGCAGATATGGCATCTAAAGGTGAACACTTTGCTCTTTCTATCAAAGGCGACAGTATGGAACCTAAAATCAGTGAGGGTGATGTTGTCATTGTCCGTAAACAAAATATAGTTGAAAACGGTGAGCTTGCCGTAGTCCTGGTTAACGGTAATGATGCGACTGTAAAGAAGTTCTATATGAATGATAACGGTGTTACCCTCATTTCCACTAATCCTTCTTATGAGCCGTTCTATTATTCCAAAGAGCAGGTAGATAGTTTGCCTGTTCAGATAATAGGTAAGGTAGTAGAGCTGAGAGCTAAGTTTTAATTTTTTCCGTTACTTTTTATAAATTCCATAACTATATAAACAAGGGATATTCCCAAATAAAATAACCGCCCTCATAGGCGGTAGGAAGAAGGAAGTTATGAAAATTCAAAAAGTATTTACCATTGTCAATTATCTTATTGCAGCTTTCCTGGCTATTATGGGATGTGCTATTATGCCATTCGGTATTCTCTGTATCGCTGCTGCTTTATTGCTTGTCTTTTATACCATAAAAACCGATAAAAAGCAAAAAAATGACAAAGCCGAAATTATTTCTCTTCGTGATAAACTTAATGAAATCGAAATAAAACTCAACGACCCTGCTTTTATTGAATATTCCTCTGATTCAGCAAAAAAAGAAGAATATGAAAATAAAATCAAAAAGTTGGAAAGAGAATTTTCTGAATTAACAGGAAAATATGAAAATAAGGAAACCGACCTTAAGGAAAAATACAACAAACTGATGCAGGAAGAAAATGAGGCCATCAGCAGACTCCAAGAAAAGAAAACTTCTCTTTCAGCAGATGTTGAAAAACTTGAAAAGAAGCAGACCACGGCTCAAAACAAACTTAATAAGTTGGTTGAAATCTATAAGAGCATGTCTTATGCAACCGACCTATATTACAATACCGATAAGTTCAGTGAAGATTTTGAACTTAATGAAAGCACCTTACAGGCGGTTGAAGAACTTAGTCCTTCGGTAATTCTGAAATTACACAGTATGGATATAAAAGACCTTCAAAAAGCTTTCCGCAAAAATGATAAAGAAATTCAGAGTGTTTTATCAGCTTACATAGGCAGATATACAACAAAATCAAACAGATGTATTTATCAGCTTATGGTTATAGCTCTTCGCTCGGAGCTTCAAAACATACTTACTGACCTTAAATTTGAAAAGTTGGATGTTGCGATTGAAAAGGTCCAGTCTATGACTGCCAAATATCTCGCTATTGCCGGAGACGGAAATCAAAGCATAGTGAGTACCCTTACAAAATTTATAGGGCAGGTCGAGTATCTGTTTATTAATGCAGTAAAAATTGAATACAACTATTATGTAAAAAAAGAACAGTCAAGACAAGAACAGCTTGCAATCAGAGAGCAGATGCGTTTAGAGGCACAGGAACGCAAAGCACTTGAAGAAGAAAAGAAGAAGATTGAAAAAGAAGAGACCAAATATACAGATGAAATTGAGAAAATTAAAGCACAGATGGCTGTAGCTCAAGAAAGTGAACTCGCTCTTCTCAACTCAAGAATTGCAGAGCTTCAGGCTCAGCTTGCTGATGTTGTTGTTAAAAAAGATGAAATTACAAAGCTTCAGAATGGTAAAGCAGGTAACATCTATGTTATCAGTAACCTCGGTTCCTTTGGTGAAGATGTATTTAAAATTGGTATGACAAGAAGAATGGATCCTCAGGAAAGAGTTAACGAACTCGGTGATGCCAGTGTTCCCTTTAAATTTGATGTACATTCTTTCATCTTTTCTGATGATGCAGTTGAATTGGAAAATCGCTTACACACCATACTCAACTCCAAACGAGTAAACAAAGTAAACCGCAGAAAAGAATTCTTCAATATTTCACTTGATGAACTCGAATCACTAATCTCTGATATTGCTCCCACAGCTGAATTTACCAGAACAATGGCTGCAGAAGAATTCAGACAGTCCTTGTCAACAGAGGAAATCTACACCTCAGATTATGAGGATGATACCATCGAAGATGATGAATAAAAAATAAAGCCCTCATAGGACTTAAATAAAAAACTCCCCATCGAGGACCAGTCGATGAGGAAACGTAAACCACCAAATTCACCCAACCACAGGGAAACAGGAGGAGTACTATGTCATTTTACCATATACTCCTTCCAAAAGTCAAGAAAGGAGCGGTAAAAATGCCGAAAGAAGCTTTCACCTTACGCTCTGACGGACGGTATATGTGCCGTGTGTTCCTGGGCTACGACTCAAAAGGAAACAAACAGTATAAGAACATTTATGGTAAAACACAGAAGGAAGTTAAGAAAAAGCGTGATGAGGTTCTGCATCAGCTTTCCAAAGGTCTTGACCTCGGAGCGCAGAAGGACACCTTTAAAAGCTGGGCTGATAAGTATATCGAAAGCAAGCGGGCAACCATAAGCTCCCGCAGTGCTTTGGGTATAGAATGTCTGCTGAAACACTTTGAACCTATAAATGATATGCCTATAGCTCAGATAATGCCGCACCATATAGAAGAAATACTTCAGGAGCTTGCCGTAAGAAAAAACAAGCCTCTTGCAAAGAAGACTCTGACGGACCTTCGTAATGCGGCCTTCGGTGTTTTCCGTCTTGCGATAAAAAACCGAGTTCTTGATTTCAACCCTGCAGGTGTTGTAGACGTTCCTAAAGGATCCGGCAAAACTAAAAGAGAAGCCATCCCCGACAGGCAGATTGAATGGATAAACGAATTCAGACATAATGCACAGACATCAGCTATGATTATGCTATATTCCGGACTTCGCAGAGGTGAGCTTATAGCACTTACATGGAACGATATCGACCTTAAGAATAAAACTATCCTCGTAAACAAAGCAGCTGAATTCATCGACAATAAAGCCGTAATAAAGCCTATGACGAAAACACAGGCAGGTATGCGCTTGGTATCTATTCCCGAAATCCTTGTTTCATATCTTAAGGCGGTAGAGAGAAAGTCACTTATAGTCTGCACCATCAACGGTGAAATAATGACCGAAGGTCAGTTCAGACGAATGTGGGACAGCTATATGAATGCTCTGAATGAAGAATACGGTAGCTTTGGCATTGATAAAAACACCCTTAAGAAAAACGGTGAGCGTAAATCAAGATTCGCACCCGGCGGTCTTCCTTTGAGAATTGAAACATTCACTCCCCACCAGCTCCGCCACACCTATGCTTCTATGCTTTACAAATCAGGTATTGATGTTCTCACTGCAAAAGAACAGCTCGGTCACTCAGACATAAAAACAACGCTGAACATTTACACCCACCTTGATTCCGTATACAAGAAACACAGTATGAGTCAGCTCGACGATTATCTGAACAAAAAGGCTGCAGATCTGAAAACAGAAGCTTAAAAAGTTTGACACACCTTTTGACACACCTACTATTTCAAAAACAGCCATTTTTTCATAGTTTTTCATATATTTTTTCATCAAAAATAAAAAATAAAAAAGTGCTCTAAACCCTCTAAACATAAGGGATTAGGGCACTTTTCACTATGGCCCGCACGAAGGGATTCGAACCCCCGTTCTTCAGAATCGGAATCTGCTGCGTTATCCGGCTGCGCCACGTGCGGTTATTAAAAAAGCTGCTGCCCTTATGACAACAGCTCTTTCCTTTTCTCTTATTCGGCAAGGGCTCTTTCAAGCCAGATTCTGCCGATGTCCATAGCGGCGTAAAGACCTTTCTTTTCAGTCTTCTGTGCGATTCTGTCATGAGGTCTTACGTCAGGGTCGGTGTTGATAAGCTGAACTGATACCTTATCAGCTACGGGTAATCCGTCAACATCCTTTGTGCTTAAAATCTGGAACATAACTACAAACTTATCACTCATATTACCATAGTAAAGAGTGTTACCCTTTCTTACGAGGGGTTTGTCTTTATATGTGAGAAATTCGTTTTTCTTTTTAGCTGCCATTTTTTACCTCCTATGTTCAGCCCTTGAGATAATTCTTTAAAAGCTCCTGTAAAAGCTCGTCTCTGTCTATTCTTCTGATAAGACTGCGGGCATTATTGTGTGTGGTGATATAGGTCGGGTCCTCGGAAAGAATGTAACCGACAAGCTGGTTGATGGGATTATAGCCTTTTTCCTTAAGGGCGGAATAGACTGTATTCATAACTTCCTTCATTTCCTCGGGAGTACCCACCGTAAGTTTGAATTGTATTGTTTTGTCGCTCATTTCTGAACCCTCCAATCAATTTTATAATTATGAAAGATATTATATAACATTTTTAATAATAAAACAATGGTATTTTCAAATTTTTATAAAGTTTTTTTCATCATCTTTTCCAATAAAGAGGTAAAAAACGACAAATTCATCCCTCTTTAGCCTTATCCTCTTTCTTTTTATGGCAAGAGAAGCATGAGAAATTATCCTTCAGCGCTCCCGTAGGACAGACTGTTATACATTCCCTGCATCGGATACATTCGGCACTGTCGGTATTTTTACAGGGATTTACATTCATTTTGCAGACCCTTTCGCATTTATTACATCCGATACATTTTTCTTTGTCGAAAGTAATTTTAAATACCGAAACTTTATTAAAGAATGAGTAAACAGCTCCGAGAGGACAGATATATTTACAGAAGGGTCTGTAAATTATTACAGATAAAATAACCGTCACAACTAAAATCAGAAGCTTCCAGGTGTAAAGAAATCCGACAGTTTCTCTTAAAGCACTGTTTAGAAGCACAAGCGGTACTCCCCCTTCCAGCGTTCCTGCAGGGCAGATATATTTACAGAACCAGGGGTCTCCGAGTCCTGTTACATCTGCCACTACCATAGGCAGAAGCACTACAAAAACGAGAAGAATTACATATTTAAGCTTTCTTAAAATTCTGTCACCTTTAAATGTGCGCAGCTTTTTCGGGAAAGGTATTTTATTCAGTAAATCCTGAATCAGACCGAAGGGACAAAGCCAACCGCAGACATATCTGCCCATAACCGCACCGATGAAAATAAGGAAGCCGGACACATAAAGACTTATCTTGTTTCCACGTCCGGCAAACGAAGACTGCAGAGCACCTATAGGACAGGAGCCGAGAGCACCGGGACAAGAGTAACAGTTAAGACCCGGAAGACACAAATTCTTTAGCTTTCCCTGATATATTTTACCCTGCAGAAAGCCTGTAAGATAACTGTTGGTTATAAACGCACATATTCCCTGAAAAATGAGACGCAAATCTGTTTTTTTTCTTTTTCTTTTCTTATCCAATTCCGATACACTCCAGACATATTCTTACTGCCTTTTCGAAAACCTCTCTGTGCTCGTTTCCCGCCACACCGAAAAACAACAGCACCGCACCGACAAAAGCCAGAACATAACCTGTCAGCATCCTCTTTTCTTTTTTCATTTTAATCACCGGATATATAATAACACACATTTATTAAAAATTACACAGTTTACAAAGAAAAAATTTATCGTTTATTTTTCTGTATTGTAAATTTAAGCGAGGCGTACGGTACTATAATGACCTTTGGATATAAATGAAAGGATGCGGAAAGCTGTGATAAAAAAACTCACCTCAGAAAAACTCGGTATTCTTAAGCGTGCCGCTTATGTAGCCGTTCCTCACTCTCTGCCCATAATGGCAGGCTACGGATTTTTAGGTTTAACCTACGGTATCTGTATGAGTGTAAACGGACTACACCCTCTTTACACCTTTTTTATGTGTATTTTCCTTTTCGGCGGCTCCACACAGATTGTAGGTGTCAGCCTTCTTACAGCGGCATTCGACCCAGTGAATACTTTTATCATCACTTTCATTCTCTGTGCAAGACATATTTTTTACGGAATATCCATGCTGGAAAATTACAAAGGCTTAGGACTCAAAAAAATATATATGATTTTCGGTATGGTTGATGAAACCTTTTCCATTAACTATTCAGCACAGCCACCTGCCAATGTGGACAGAGGCTGGTTTATGTTCTTTGTTACTCTTTTCAATCAGATTTACTGGATTGTCGGTTCTACGGTCGGCGCCCTTTTCGGCACGATGATAAAATTCAGCACCGAGGGTATCGAATTTGTTATGACCTCAATGTTCGTAGTAATTTTCATCGAGCAGTGGAAAAAGGATAAAAATCATCTGAGCGCCTTCTACGGTCTCGGTATCTCTCTTTTAAGTCTTATTATCTTCGGTGCAGAGAATTTTATTATCCCATCAATGATAGGCATTTTTGCTATTCTTACCCTTTCTAAAAAATATCTGGAAAGAAAGGTCGGTGATGACCAATGAGCACAAATCAAAAAATCATTACCGTAGCTGTTATGGTACTTGCCACGGTAATAATGCGTTATCTGCCGTTTATGCTCTTCCCCGACAACAAGCCCACACCGCCCTTCATTCACTATATGGGAAAGGTTTTACCTCCGGCTGTTTTCGGCTTTCTGATTATCTACGCTCTTAAAAATGTCAGCATCCTCGAAGGAAGCCACGGTTTACCTGAGCTTATCGCCATAATTATTACCGCTGCAGCACATCTGTGGAAAAAACAGATGCTCATTTCCATCGCCGCAGGAACTATCAGCTATATGCTTATGGTACAGTTTATTTTTTAAGGTGTAACTTATGAAAAAGCTTATTAAATCAGAGAAATTCATTTACATAATGATTGCTTTTGCCTTTCTCACTGCTTTTCTTACCGTTTATCTGAAAACAGAAAAGAAGCTGGAAGCACTGCAAAAAGCTGAGCCTGTGGTAATTCACGATGTGACCGCAGAAACCCAAAGTTCAAATGAAAGAACTGTTTACATTACACGGTCAGGTAAAAAATATCATCTGAACGGGTGTGATTACCTCGGTGAAAAGAAAATTGCAATATCCATGGGGGATGCCTTAAATGCGCAATACGAGGCCTGCGCATACTGCCAGCCATAAAAAAACAGGGAATGATTCAGATGAGTCATTCCCTGTTTGTTGTTATTTAATCAGAGTATTATAGATTTCATATGCTGCTTCTGCTCTGGTTACAGCTTTAAAGCCACTACCTGACATAAGAAGTTTTACGGTTTTTACAAGCTGTGCGAAGAAGCCTAAAATGCCTGTTTCAGCGGAAGCTTTATAAAGTGCAGAGTTAAGATGGAAGCCTGTAACATCTGCGCTGCTGTCTGTTACCTCATATCCTGTGATTTTATTGAGAACAGCGGAAAGCTCGGCTTTGGTCATTTTTGCATCAGCACCGAAGGTTGCTGCATCAACAGCGTCCATATAACCGTTGATGCACATATATTCAACAGCTTTATACTCCGCATCAGAAACACGGATGTCAGTACAGGTAAATCTTGCATCGGGAAGCTCCTCTAAAATTCTGTCAGCAATAAATCTGTGACCTGCAACTGTGGGATGAGAAACCTCAACTACTGTGCCGAAAGTATCGACATAGATGTATCCGTACTTTTCCTGATTCTCAATCATATGCTTATTACCGTAGTCGATAATATAATCCTCAACCTTTGCCTGTATTGCATCAGGCTGTGCCACATTTTCGGGCTCTCCCTTGGGAGTACAGAGATAAGTCGGGAACATACCGATAACAGCAAGAGTTACATCCGGGTTGTTTTCATAAATATATTCAATGATATAATTCCAGTTCTCTCTGAGATTTGTAAAGCCGTAGCTCATAGCTTCCGGAAGAGCAACTGCAAGCTCATCCAGAGAGTTGAGACTGTCAGCAAGCTCAATAATCTGAGAAATCACATCATCCTTGAAAGTAGCCTTTGCAAGGAATTTTCTTAATGCTTCTTTAAATTCTTCGGGAAGAGTGTTTTCTAACTGTACATCAGCCAGAACCCAACCGAGATATGCACCCCAGTCATTACCGCCGATACCGATAATAATTAAATCTGACTCAGCAATTGCCTGACGCATAGCAGGAATTCTCGCAATTATTTCGTGAGTGGGTGAATTAGGTATCTGGTTGAAAAGATATTTGTCAACAGGTCTGTAATTATCATCCAGCATATAACGAAGCTCGATGGATCTGAAGCCGGGACAAGCCATAGGTATGAGCTCTATGCCGAGATCACGTGCAACAAAGTCAGAATAGGAATCGGGAGCAAGAGTAAATTCAGTGTTTCTGTATTCATAATCCATATAACCGCTGGCTTCGCTGTCACCCAGAAGAAGAACCTTGTTATAGTTATGATACTGTTTTTCACTGTCCGCTGCAAAGCACACAAATGAGCCTGAAAGAATAATAAGTGTAAGCAGGAAAGCTGTTATTCTTTTGAAGTTTTTCATAATTTTACCTCCGTAGTTAAATATCAGCTTATGCTAACATTAAGTTCAAAAAAAGTCAATAGTTTTTTTACCGTTTACATTTCAGATAAGCGTCCTATACTCTCTTTGAGGTGATATGTGTGGTAAATATGCTCATAAGAGGTATTATAATTTATGTGACGGTCATTTTTGCCGTAAGACTTATGGGAAAAAGACAGATCGGCGAGCTTCAGCCTGCGGAGCTGGTGGTCACTATCCTTCTTTCTCAAGTGGCATCTATGCCCTTCGAAAGCCTGGAGGTGCCTCTTTTAAGCATAATGTCCATTATCTTCCTTCTCATTTCCCTGGAAATTTTATGCTCGGTTATCGGAATGAAAACCAAGACCTTCCGTAATCTCATCCAAGGTAACCCCATTCTTATAATAAAAGACGGTAAGTTAGATCAGAGGGAACTGAAAAACATTCGCTACAGCGTAGAGGATTTGCTCGAAGCCTTACGTCTTAAGGATATTTTCGACATCAGTCAGGTGCAGTATGCCTACATCGAAACCAACGGCTCAATAAGTGTTCTGCTAAAAAATAAGTTCCGTTCCGTAACTATCGGAGACACGGAAATAAAAACACCTCCCTGTGAACTGCCTTGCCTTATCATAAGCGACGGCAAGATAGTCAGAAGCCAGCTCGATATCTGTGCTATGACAGACAAAAGACTTTCAGACATAATGAAAAAGGAACAGATAAGAATCGAAGACATTATGCTTATGACTGCCGAAAGAGGCGGAAAATACTACATCGTCAGAAAGGAACGCACCAAATGAAAAGAATAATTTCCGCCATCGCTCTGTTATTTATATGTATTGGCATCTGTGTTTACTCAAGCATCATTACAGAAAAGAAAACGCAGTCACTGATAAGCATTCTCAATGAAACTGAATACGCAATAAACATCGGTGATAACGACAAGGCTCTCAGGTGTATCAGCAGACTCGAAGGAGAATGGGATAAGGCAGAAAAATTTTTCAGCTCTGTTTCGGAGACCGCACTCATTGACGAGCTCGATATTTCTCTCGGAAGTATAGAAAAATATATTATATGGGATATGAAGGAAGAGGCAGTGGTAACCATTGAGGAGTGCCGTACGGGACTTGGTACTGTCTTAAGACGTCAGAAGGTGTCATTAGATAATATCCTGTGAGTTTTGTCTCCCGGAAAAATACTGTCTGTTTCCGGTTGACCGGAAAGATAAAGAATGCTATAATATTTCCATTATTCACCACTGTGAGGATGTTTTATGAAAAAGCTGTTTAATCCGAGATTGATGTTCATTGTATCTATGTCTGTTTTCGGCACCATAGGTCTTTTTGTCAGAAATATACCTGTTTCTTCGGGAGAATTAGCCCTGTACCGTGCTGTTATGGCATCAGTTTTACTCGGACTCCTTCTCCTTGTGACAAGGCAGAAAATACCCTTCGCAAAAATTAAAAAAGAGATCCCTTTCCTTCTTGCCTCAGGTATAGCTATGGGTATTAACTGGATTTTACTTTTCGAAGCATACAAATATACTACTGTTTCCGTAGCCACATTAAGCTATTATTTTGCTCCGGTCATCGTTACTGCTGTATGTCCTTTTCTTTTTAAAGAGAAGCTGACAGGCAAACAGATTTTATGCTTCGTGATGTCTACGGTGGGTCTTGTACTTATTACGGGCATCGGTACATCGGGAAGCGGTAAGGATTTGTTAGGTATACTTTTCGGTCTTGGAGCTGCCTGCTTTTATGCTACGGTTATACTACTCAATAAGTTCATTAAAAATGTGGAGGGTATACACAGAACATTTCTGCAGTTTGTTTCAGCCGTTATCGTTCTTCTTCCCTATGTTCTTTTCACGGGAGGCTTTACTCTCGCCTCTCTCGACAGCAAGGGATGGATAAACCTTCTTATAATCGGTCTTATACATACAGGTGTCACCTACTGTCTCTACTTCTCTTCACTGAAAGAGCTTCCGGGACAGAAGGCGGCCATTTTAAGCTATATTGACCCACTTGTCGCTGTACTCATTTCTGTAACTGTGCTCGGTGAGTCTATGACAGCTTCACAGATAATAGGTGGCGTGCTGATTTTAGGATTTACGATGATCAATGAGATTACACCGAAGCAAAAGAAATAAAACACATATAAGCTAAAAAGCCATTGTAAAGTCGTGAATGACAATACAATGGCTTTTATATTCTTATTTAAAATACATATAAAGCTGGCACTTAATCATACCGTTATAAAGCTTTCTTCTCTTGTCAGCTTTTCTGCCGAAGAAGATTTCGAAATCCTCTGAGGGACTGATGATGCTGTAGGACCAGCCCTTCTGCTGCTTAAAGCATTTACCCATAGATTTATATAAATCCTCAGCCTGCTTCAGGTCTAAAAGTCTTTCACCGTAGGGAGGGTTACAGATAAGTGTACCTCTGTCGGTTTTAGGTACGAAATCCTTCACATCACGCTTTTCAAGCTTTATGTATTTATCCACCCCTGCTCTCTTAGCATTCGCCATAGCAAGCTCAAGGGACTTTTCATCGATGTCCGAACCGTAAGCAACGAACTGACTTTCAGTGAGAGCAAGACTTCTCGCTCTTTCTCTTTCTTCTGTCCAGATGCTTTCGGGAAGGTTTGACCATCTTTCAGCAGTGAAATGACGGTTAATACCGGGAGCCATATTATTGGCAAGGAGTGCGCCCTCGATAAGGATGGTACCCGAACCGCACATAGGGTCATAAAGAGTATGATAAGGACGCAGTCTCGACAGACAGCAGAGAGATGCGGCCAAGGTTTCCTTTATGGGTGCGCCGTTTGATTCGAGACGGTAGCCTCTTTTATGAAGTCCGTAGCCTGAGGTATCGATGAGAAGGCTTACCTGATCCTTCATAATAGAAAACTGAATCTGATAAAGAGGGCCTGTTTCCTCAAACCAGGATATATTGTATTTACTCTTGAGTCTTTCAACCACAGCCTTTTTAATAATAGACTGACAGTCGCTTACACTGAAAAGGGTGGAGTTAAGAGAGTAGCCTTTTACCGGAAAGGTGTCATAAGCACCGATCCACTGCTCCCAGGGAAGTGCCTTTGTACCCTGAAAAAGCTCCTCGAAGCTCTTAGCCTGAAATGTACCTACTAAAATCTGTATTCTTTCAGCATAGCGTGAGCAGATATTCGCTCTGGCTAAAAGATATTCGTCACCCGAAAAAAGCACTCTGCCGTTTTCGGAAATTACGTTTTCTGCGCCTAATTCCTTCATCTCATCGGCAATAAGCTTTTCAAGACCGAGAAGACAGGGAATAACAAAATTTATTTTCATAAATAACCTACTTTCTATAAGGTTTGTATAATCATAACACCCTGCCGACATAAGTCAGCAGGGTGATTATATCACATCTTTTCAGATAAATCAATCAACATCGGGAATAATTAAGCCGTAGCCTCCGTCTTTTCTCGCATAAACCACACAGATTTTTTCGGTAGCACTGTCGAGGAATACATAAAACTGATGGTCGAGAAGGTTCATCTGCAAAATAGCTTCCTCCACACTCTGCGGTTTAAGAGTGATTTCCTTAGAACGGATAACGGAATAGTCATCCTCAGGTTCAAATACGTCAATGGCTTCATAGGCATCAAAGGCACCGCTACGGAGCTTCTTTTCTACCTTTGTTTTGTTTTTGCGGATTTGACGTACGATAGAGTCGGCACATCTGTCGAGAGCATCATTCATATTTACGGCTCTTTCCTGGGAACGGAAAATCATACCGTCATGGAAAATGGTAACTTCAACTATCTGCTCATTCTTTTCGACAGTCGCTGTTATCTTAGCTTCTGCTTCGGCACCGAAAAACTTTTCTACCTTTTTAAGTCTTTTCTCGGCTCTTTCTCTGAATGAATCTCTGGGTGTGCATTTTCTGCCGATAACTGTAATTTTCATATCGTCAGCTCCTTTCTGTGCTTGAAAAAGAGTTTAACTCCTTTTCTTGACTATATTATAGCATATATTCACAGAAAAATAAATAGTTTCGGAAAACTTTTATATATTTTTTATAAATTATTTGCACTACCGTCTATTCCTTCACCGAAATGATTATCCTCGATAAGTACATTTCTGCACTTTTTCACTCTGAAAGCCATGAGAGTTTCTTCTGCACCGTCATTCAGAATCTTATTATTTTTTATTATAAGATTTTCCGTCAGAAGCGCATCCACAGCATTACTGTGTCCGAGATAAAAGGTATTACTCTCTATTCTGATATTACGGTGAACTGCATTTTCTGCCTTGCTTACGTCAGGAACAATAGGTTCAATGAGTATGGCAGGCTTCGCACCTCTGAAGACGGGAGCTTTTTTTATTATGAAGGTATTGTTTCTGATAAGCATATTTTCGATATGGCCCGATTCATACCAGTTATTACAGTCATCTGAAAGATAAATACTCGCCATAGTCATACCGTCAAAAACATTGTTTTCGATTATTACCTCGCCCTTCGTTGTACAGAGAATACCACGTGTAGGTATACGTGAAAAATGACAGCTTCCGATATATACATCGGGAGTATAGGTTACATTTTCCACGGCATATTTGTCCTTTATACATATTTCATCGGGAAGATTTTCAGTGAAGGTGACCTTCATCTGCTTAGCCGTACAGTCGCCCTCTGAAGGGTCAACGGTGCTTTTAACGGTAAACTCTCTCCCCTTTTCAAAGCCCCGGAGATTTTCTCTCAGATAAAAGACTACCTTGTCTCCCTCGTGATACTGCTTGAACCCTCTTTGCTGATTATGAGCATATTCGAGAAGAAGAGTATCATCGCTTATTTTTTCCTTCACAACGGTATAGGTGCCGTGAATATTTATGGGGTCGTCGTGAGCATTGGAAAAACGGCAGGACTCAATGTGTATCTTGCCCTTAGCCCCCGAAACGTGAATAAGGTCAGCAAAGCTCGTACATTTTCTGTCTGACCCTTCATCGGGAATGAAATCACAGTCTCTGAAAGTTACATTTTCGCACATCTGTGTAAGCCAACCGAAGCCGTGCATATATCTTACACCAATGTTTTCGGCAGTAAGATTTTTACTTTCGAGAAAGAACGCACCTACACAGTCTCTTTTTTTATCGGTACAGATTTCAAAAATATTTCCCTCTGTAATTTTTTTATTAAGAGGCTTCAGAGAATATACCCTTACTTTATTCTTTCCGAGCTTTTTAAGTCCGATACAAAAACCTAAAGGACCGTCTGTAACATTATAACGGGACAGATTTCCGCTTTTCTCGTCACTGACTACCGTGCAGTAGCTTTCCTTCTGACCTGTATTATGCCAGTAATCCTGTCCGCTGAAAGGACTCTTTTCGTACCAATGCAGCTGACTGCCTTTTATTTTCCACTGACAATTCTCCGGCAGCTGATAATCGGCATACAAACGCCCTCTCTTAAGCAGCTTCATTTCCAGAGTAGCCGCACAAGGAAAATCCCAGGTGAAATTTTTCAGAGTTATGTTTTCACTTTCCGAAACCTTCACCGCAATCATTTTTCCGTGCATAACAAAAAGAGAGCCTCCGCCGTCTACGGTAAGATTTTTATGCCCCTCAATATTAATGGCTGTCTTTTTCAGCGGAAAACGCTCAGAATCTGTATTAGAAGCATATACGATTTCATCCTTACAGAAATCCGCATAAAAATGATACTCACCTTTTTCGAAACGGATTATGTTTTCTTCTCCGTTTTTACTGCATTCATCGAGTATTTCCTGTAGCCTACAGGTTATATCAGAGTGTTCTCCCCTGTGTGAAAGTCTGACTGTGTAATTCATGTCTCAGCCTCCTAAAAACATCGGCAATACACATAAATGTACTGCCGAAAGTTAATTATTTGATTGCTTCGAGATAAATCTCTTCCACTATTCTGTTCATCCTGTCGAGATTATTTTCTATTTCTGCCACAAGCTTAAACTGATTTCTCGCTCTTACGAGGTTATGACCCGGGTATTCTGTACGGAAATACACATCACCGTCAAGATAGTCCGTAAGAAAGCGTACACCGCACTCATAAGTCATAAGCTTGGCTGAGAAAGCAAGATGGTCAACCTCTGACTTAGTAAGAGCCTTGGCACAGGTGCTGAGAAATCCTCTTGCATAGCTTTTGAAAAGCTCGACGGAAATGTTGACATTATCCAGATTAGCGTCATCCTCTTTGGTGGTATTACCTCCGAAGCGGATAGCATCTCCGAAATCGTAGAGTGAAAATCCGGGCATAATGGTGTCAAGGTCGATAACACAGATAGCTTTGTTGGTTTCTTCATCGAAAAGAACATTATTAAGCTTGGTATCGTTATGTGTTACTCTCAGGGGAATAAGTCCTTCCTTATAAAGATCCAGGAGAACCTTAGCATCTTCTTTTCTGTCGAGAGCAAACTTTATTTCCTTTTCTACTTCCTTTGCTCTGCCCTTTACATCAGCGGCAACGGACTTTTCGAGAGTTTCAACTCTTTTAGGTGTGTTATGGAAATCCTTGATGGTTTCGTGAAGAGTTTCCATAGGATAACCGCTGAGATTTCTCTGAAATCTTCCGAAGGCTTTACCGGCACTTTCGAAAAATCTACGGTTTTTAATGTAATTAAGGGTGTAGGATTTGTCGATATATCTGTAAATACGCCAGCACTTTTCATTATGATACAGATAATATTTTCCGGTATCAGCTTCAAGGAATTCAAGACACTGTCTAGAGCTGTCTCCTCCTGCTTCATCGATTTTACCTTTGAGATACTTAGTAACATTGACTATGTTTTCCATAAGCTCATCAGGATTTTTAAACACGTGAGTATTTATACCCTGAACTATAAATCTTTCGACACGGTCATCCTTTTCGAAATCCGCACGGAAGGTAGAGTTAATATGTCCGTCTGTGTAAACGCTGAAATCAATAAGTTCACCTTCAATGCCGAAATGATTTGCGAGCATTTTAATTTCATTTTTAATTGACATTACTCTTTCCGTCCTTTATTTATCTGTCTTTTTGAGATAATACATTCTCGAATCATTGTCGAAGAGCATTCTTGAATTTGAGAAATTATAGCCACTGTAGTTGAAGGGCTGCTTGGGCTTGAAGCCGGAATTCATAAGAGCGTCACCGCCGATAGTGTAGTCTTCCTTCTCGTTGCGGAGCTTAACGGTTTTACAAAGGAAATCAAACATTTTACCGTCTTCGAGATCCATTTTCTTCGGAAGAGGAACATTAATCATCTCACCGAAGTTCTTAAATTCGAGAACCTGTGTACGTACACTCATATCATAGGTGTAATCTTCGTTAAGGTCAGAGAATTTAATTACATCATTACCCCAGTTAGGTCTTACTCTGTCTACGAAGTAGCCGAGCATAGCCTCACTCTTATCCTTAGAGGTAATCTGCCACATAACCTTATCGTCTACATTGATGTCACCTGTGCGTGAATAGTCACCGAACTGTAAAAGCTTTCTGTGCTTCTTATAATATTCGATCTGCTTCTTTACTCTGGCTCTGTCGAGATCGGAAAGCATAGTAACATCAAGCTCATAACCGAGAACACCGAAAGCAGAAACATTGAAACGGTGATCGATGCTCTGTGCTCTGAAGTTAGCAAAGCTCATAGAAGCAGCAACGTGCATAGTGGTAACAGACTGAGGATAACCGTAGGAGGTACCGCTCTGAATGTAAAGTCTGTCGAGTACATCAGTATTATCACTTGTCCAGCACTGAGGCATATAGCAGAATGTACCGAGGTCGAAGCGGTTACCGCCGCTGGAGCAGGCTTCGAAAAGAATTTCGGGGAATCTGCCGATAAGTGCATCCCAGATTTCGTAGAGGCCTAAGATAAATCTGTGGAAATATTCACCGCTCTTTGCACCCTTCTGACGTGAGAATACATCAGAGAACTGACGGTTGTTATCCCATTTGATATATTCGATATTACCGTAGCGGAAAACATCTGTCATTGTATTGATGATGTATTCACGTACTTCTCTTCTCGTAAGGTCGAGCGTAAGCTGATTTCTACCCTGAGATGGCTCATACTTATCTGTAGTCATAGCCCAGTCAGGATGCTCACGGAAAAGATCCGAGTCGGGATTGACCATTTCAGGCTCTACCCAAAGACCGAATTTAAGTCCCATATCGTTGACCTTTTTAGCAAGTCCGCCGATACCGCTGGGAAGCTTTTTCATATTTACGTACCAGTCACCGAGCCCGGCCTTGTCATTATTTCTTTTACCGAACCATCCGTCGTCAAGAACGAACATTTCTGCACCGATATTCTTGGTGGCTTTGGCAATTTCGAGAATTTTCTTTTCGGTGAAGCTGAAGGTGGTACATTCCCAGTTATTTACGAGAATCGGGCGCTCCTTGTTCTTCCAGTATCCTCTTACGATATGCTCATTTACAAAATCGTGCATATTATGGCTCATACCGTTAAGACCCTCATGGCTGAAGGTCATAACTGCTTCGGGAGTGTCGAAGGACTCACCTGCACCGAGATGCCATTCGAATTCGAAGGGGTTGATACCGTTCTGAATTCTTACGAGACCGTGAGTAGAAACCTCTGCTCTGGCTGTGTGGTTACCTGAATAAACGAGGTTGAAGCCGTAGCAGTTACCCTTATGCTCAGTTGTATCCTTCTCTCTGATAGCGAAGAAAGGATTATGACGGTTTGAGGAATAACCTGCGATAGAGCCGATTTCACAGACGCCCGGAACGAGAGGTCTTTCGTTCTTGTATCTTTCTCTTGCCCAGGCACCGTCGAAGGAAAGCATTACGTAGTCCCCTCTCTGAAGATCGAGCTGCATACTCATAAGAGAGTGGATTTTGATGGTGCTGTCACCCTTATTGATAAGTCTGGCACTTCTGGTAATAACATTACATTCACTGAAAACAGTGTAAAAAAGATGAAGCTCAGCCTTCAATGCCTTGTCTTCAAGCACAACAGTGAGTGTATCGCTGTCGCCGTAGCTTGAAGGAAGACCGTGAAGCTCGGGCTTTACCTTGGTAACAGCGTGAGATTTATATTTGAAATCTGTGGTGAAAATACCGTCCTCGGGCATAAGCTGCATAGCAGGAATGCGGTAGTCACCCTTACCGTAAGCAGAGTATTCGAGTGCGATGTGGTCAAGAGAAAGAGATGTGTCCTTCTGTGTATAGGGAGTTGAGTTGCTGTAACCGGAAGCATGCTTATCATAAAGATAAGTAAAATCATCAGAATTTCTGATTTTTCTGCCGTAGTACATACCCTCAAGCTGACCTGTGGGAAGTGCTCTGAACACATAGCTTGTCTTTTCGCTCTGTAAATGGAATACATTGTCTTTGTTGATATAAATCATATTTCCTTCCTCAGACACCTGAATGTCTTTACCTTTCTTTGTTTAATAACAAAATTTAACATTTTAATTTTATACTATTTATTACAAAGTGTCAATAAAATAACACCTAAAACTTGATTTGGCGGTGTTTGTTAAAAAAAATTCAATAAATCGTGATATTTTCTGCATTGTAATAGCAGAAGTTTTATGGTAGAATATTAACAAACTGTGAAAGGAGAATTTATATGGAAAACATTATTATCGCAGATGACGAATTAAGAATCAGAAAGCTTGTATCCGATTTTCTCAGACAGGCAGGCTATAATGTTATCGAAGCAGAAGACGGTGATGAAGCTTACACACTTTTCGAAAAACATAAAAACGACCTCAGTCTCGTTATTCTCGACATTATGATGCCGGGGCTCAACGGCTGGGAGGTAACAAAAAAAATAAGAGAAACATCAAATGTTCCCGTAATTATACTCACTGCCCGAAGTGAAGAATTCGATGAGCTTATGGGCTATGAATCAGGTGCGGACGATTATGTAACCAAGCCCTTCAGTCCCTCTGTTCTCGTAAAACGTGTGGAGGCACTTTTAAGAAGAAGCGGCTCAAAAACAGTTGCAAGCAGTGAGAAAAATTTCAATGATCTTATCTTTAACGATGAAGCTCATGAGGTACGCCTCGACGGAAAAGAAATCGATCTCACTCTTAAAGAATATAATATTCTGAAAAAATTTCTTGAAACCCCCGGAAGAGTTTTTTCCAGAGAACAGCTTTTAGACAGCGTGTGGGGTTATGACTTTGCAGGAGATGTGCGTACAGTAGACTCCCATGTAGCGAGACTCAGAACAAAGCTCGGTGACTGGGGAGCTGCACATCTTAAAACAGTTTACGGCATCGGATATAAAATCGAGGAGTTTTAAATGAGATCTTACAAAAGAAAACCGCCGCTGAAAAGGCGCACCTCCTTCGTAGTTATATTAGTTTTCTGTATTACCCTTTTCTTTTCGAGTGTGGTACAGTTTGCTTTTATGGATGACCTTTATTATTATGCTACCCAACAGAGTATGATTGCCGCCGCAAAGCAGATAATGGAAATAAACTTCAAAAAAGACGACTACAGAAGTATACTTTCAGAGATGGAGGTAAATAAAGACATCTACATAGAAATCTATGCACCGCGTGAAACCTTATTTTACACCTCTGACAGTAATGATATCGTCTACGAGCCTGATGCCGAAATTGACGAAGAGCTCAAACCCCGTATTATGAAAATAAAATCTCACACCGACCTTCAGGACGGCAGCTATTTCGAAATGCGTCAGGAGCATTACACCTCAGCAGAATATATGGTTTACGGTGTATTCTTCGGAGAAAATAACGGCATCGAAATATACCGCTCACTTGACGCAGTTAAAGAGAATGCACTTACAGCCAGCTGGGCATTTTTCGTCACTACTCTCGCTTTAAGTATCATCCTTATTTCCATAGCTGTTATCTATGCTTATTCGGTCATTAACCCGCTTCTTATTATCAATAACAAGACAAAAAGCATAATAAAGATGGATTTCACAGAAACCTGCCCGCCCTTTAAAATAAAGGAAATACATGAGCTCGGCTCGAATATCAACAGTCTGTCTGTTTCTCTGAGTAACGCTATGAACGAATTGCAGAGCGAAAACAGACGTCTGGAAATGGATATCGAAATGAAAAGGCGAATGGAAAAAACCATGCGCTCATTTATGGCTAATGTTTCCCACGAGCTTAAAACACCCATTTCTATTATCCAGGGCTATGCAGAAGGAATGAAATTCGGTATCGGTTGTGATTCTCCGGAAGAGTTCTGCGACATCATAATCGATGAATCGGAGAAAATGAATAATCTCGTAAGCAGACTTATGGAATACCTTCAGTACGGCTCGGAAAATTACCGTGTAAACAAGACTACCTTCAATATTGCATCCTTTATCAGAGAGTGTGTGGAGCTTCGCAGCTACCGCATTAAGGAAGCAGAAGCATCAGTATCGGTGGCCATTGACGAAAAGCTTAACGGGTTCGGTGATACAGAGCTTTTATCGAATGTTTTTAACAACTACCTTTCGAATGCTCTCAGCCATCTCGATTTCGAAAGAGAAATAATCATCACTTCTCAGAATATGGAAGGCTGCTGCAGAATAAGCGTATTCAACACAGGCAAGCAGATACCCGGCACAGACATAGAAAACATCTGGCAGAGCTTCTACCGTGCCGACAAATCCCATTCACGTGCAGAAGGACGGTTCGGATTAGGTCTTTCCATCGTAGCAAAGCTCCAGGACCTTCACGGGCAGAAATACGGAGTTATTAACAGAGAAAACGGTGTTGAATTCTGGTTCGATATCGAAACAGTTCAATAAACAAAACAAGAGCAACCGCGCTTAAAAATACGGTTGCTCTTTCAGTTTGCTATTTTTTTAAAACTCAGCCAGATTATCCGATGCAGATTCTCTCTTGCCTTCTTCGATTTCGTGAATCATAGCCACAAGCTTAGTGTTTACAGGAGTAGGAACATTATACTCAGCACCCTTCTGTGCAAAGTAGCCGTTAAGAATGTCTATCTCTGTCTTTTCACCCTTTTCGAGAGACTGAAGAGTAGACGGCTTTACGTCGGAATAAAGGAGACCTACAGCACGCACTACGAGCTTACAGACAGAGTTATAAAGCTTGCCGTTACTGAGCGCAAGGAGTCTGTATTCGAGCATTACGCCGTACTTCGGTACCTTTATACCCATAGCCTTCGCCACAGCCATACCTTCTCTGGCAATGCTGAGAAAGAGATCTCTCGCTCTGACATCTTTAAGAATTTCACCAAGAGTTTTACCTGTGATACCTGCCACGGCATTTATGCAGGAATTAATAATAAGCTTAGAATACTGTCTGCCCTTTATATCCATAGTAACTTCCGTAGGAAGAACCGTCTTAAGCATTTCGGCAAAATCATCGAGAAGCTTGGGTCTTCTTCCGTCAAGCATACCTACATAAAACTCACCCTTTGAAGTCATTGTGACATCGTTTGCCTTATTCTTTGTAGCACCGAAGCCTATCATACAGCCTACTACCTTGTCTCTGCCGACAATTTCACCGAGTTCCTCTGTAAGAATACCGTTCTGCATACCTACAACGAGACCGCCATCAGCCACATAAGGAAGAGATTTCTTCGCACACTCAGCCATAGCACCGTATTTTGTAGCAATTATAACAAGGTCGAATTTTTCCTCGCCCAGCTCTTCATAGCTGCTGTAACAGGTAAAGTCAACACGGAATTCACCCTTTGCGCCATGAAGGAAAAAGCCTTCCTTTTCTATGAGTTCCTTAGTTGAAGCACTGTGACACATTATACGAACATCGTATCCTGCATTCTTCATAAACACTGCTACAGTACCGCCGATGGCACCTGCACCGATAAGCAAAACCTTCATAACATTTTCTCCTTGATGAAATATTATTTTTGATAATTATACGACTAAATTTTTAACAAAAAAAGTCAGAATCACCTTTTCTATGTAATAGCCAAATAACTGCTGTATGTTTTGTGCATTTTTCCGACAAAGCATCAAACTGTTGACATCAGAATTATTTTAAGATAAACTTTTAATAGTAAAAAAACAGAGGGAAACAAATGAAAAACAGACAGATAAAAGAGAAAAACCTTCAGTGGCTCCGTGAGCTGTCCGACAGAATAGGATTACCTGAAGATACTAAGTCAGAAATTACAGAGCTTTATGAAAAAGAAAGCAGATATATCGATTGTCTTGCAGGAAGTAATTTCAGTGCCGTGGGATGCAGAGCGCTGCTTTTCACACAGAAGCTTTTAAAAGGAAAAAGAGCCTTCACCTATATTCTTGCCGCCGTAATGCTTAAGGCGAAACACACCCGTGACCTTTACCGAAAAAAAGGAATCAGTGATGAAATCTTCTTTGACACTATGAGTGATATAAGGATATGGAGTGAAAATTTCAGAAAGAAAACAGGTCTCGTCGGCTTAGAGAATATCGGATGGATTCAGAATCATCTGAACTGTAAAATCTTCAGACTCGGAAGACTTCAGTTTCAGCCTTTCCCCTTCTATCTCCCGCCTTATGTATTAAAAAATAAAAACGTCCATGCAAACATCAGAATCGGAGAAACGGTGCTGAATGTACATATTCCGCAGGGAGAGAAGCTTCTGAAAGAGGAGTGTGAGAAGTCCTTCAGTATGGCTGAAGGCTTTTTCGAAAGTCTGCCTTATAAGGCTTTTATATGTGACTCCTGGCTGTTATGCGAAAGGAACAGGGAATTTATGAGTGAGGACTCCAATATTATCCGTTTTTCAGAAATGTTTGAAATTCTCGGCTCTTCCGAATTTTCATCACAGACCGTAGAACGGGTTTTCGGCAAGAAAGAAAGAGACCCTCTGCTCTATCCCGAAAACACCACTTTACAAAGACAGTGCAAGGCTTATATTCTTTCAGGCGGAAAGCCCGGAACAGGCTTCGGAATTATCAGAAGAAAAAAATAACCGTATATTTCTTTACAATAAAAGGAAATAATGGTATTATAAATACAACGCTTTATAAAAGGAGAATTTACTATGGGTTTTTTAACAGGTAAAACAGCAATTATTACAGGAGCAGGCAGAGCAGTTTTAAGTGACGGCAGATGCGGTTCCATCGGATACGGCATAGCCACAGCTTATGCTAAAGAAGGTGCTAACCTCGTAATCACAGGCCGTAACGTAAAGAAATTAGAGGACGCCAAGGAAGAATTAGAAAGACTCTACGGCATTAAGGTTCTGACCGTTCAGGCTGATGTAAACGAAGGTGCAGACAACGAAGCAGTAGTAAACGGTGTTATCAAAGAAGCCATAGATACCTTCGGCAGAATAGATGTTCTCATTAACAATGCTCAGGCCTCCGCTTCAGGTGTTAAACTCGAAGATCACACCACAGAGCAGTTCAACCTTGCTATGTTCTCAGGTCTTTATGCTGCGTTCTACTATATGAAGGCCTGCTATCCTTATCTTAAGGAAACTCAGGGCTCTGTTATCAACTTCGCATCCGGTGCAGGACTTTTCGGCAACTACGGTCAGTGCTCCTACGCTGCCGCCAAAGAAGGCATCAGAGGTCTCAGCCGTGTAGCTGCTACAGAATGGGCTCCCGACGGAATCAATGTAAATGTTATCTGTCCTTTAGCCTGGACAGCACAGCTCGAAAACTTCGAAAAGGCATATCCTGATGCTTTCAAAGCAAACGTTAAAATGCCTCCCGCAGGTCATTTCGGTGATGCAGAGCTTGAAATAGGCAGAGTTTGCGTACAGTTAGCAAACCCCGACTTCAAATACCTCAACGGTGAAACTCTCACCCTTGAGGGCGGTATGGGTCTCAGACCGTAAGAGGTGAAAATATGATTCATTACATCGAAAACGATTATCTTAAAATAGGCGTAAAAGAATACGGCTGTGAGCTTACGAGCGTTATCCTCAAGGAAAACGGAACCGAATATCTCTGGCAGGGCGATGAAGCATACTGGTCAGGTCAGTCCCCTATCCTTTTCCCCATCGTAGGAAGACTCATAGATGACTGCTATTATCTCGACGGCAAAAAGTACACTATGCCCAAACACGGCTTCGCAAGAAAGATGCCCTGGAAATTCGAGGGTGCAGAAGGTGCTTCAATGGCTTTCACTCTCACAGAAACAGAAGAAACTCTCGCTCTTTATCCCTATAGCTTCACTGTGAAGGTTACTTTCGCTCTCGACGGAAACAGCCTTAAGGTTACCCACGAAATCGAAAACAGAAACAGCGGTGTTATGTACGCCTCTCTCGGCGCTCACCCTGCCTTCAACTGCGAAATCGGTGACAGACTTGTTTTCAGTGAAGATGAAACCTTAGACACAGTCAGAATCGACCTGGTGAATTCTCTGAGACTTCCCGAAATGATTCCCGTGCTTAAGAATGAAAAGATTATTACTATTACCGAGGATATTTTCAATGAGGATGCTCTCATCTTTAACGGTGTGAAATCAGATACTCTTACCCTCGAAAGCGATAACCACTCGAGAAAAGTTATCTTCCACCTTAATAATTCTCCTTGGCTCGGTATATGGGCAAAGCCCGGTGCTCCCTATGTGTGCATAGAGCCCTGGTGCGGTGTCAATGACTCCACAGAAAAGAAGGACGATTTCTCCGAAAAAGACGGTATAAACGCTATTCCCGCAGGAGAAAGCTTCGTATACAGCTGGAAGGCTGAGTTTGTAAAATGATAAAAAGAAAGACTGGTTTACGGAAAGGTAAATCAGTCTTTTTATATAGCAGGACAATAAATCGAAAAAAATAACCTTCCCTTTTCATCAGGGAAGGCATTTTTATTAAACGTTCTTTTCTTCACGCCACTGCTTAGCTTTGTCAGCAGACATTCTTGTAATGTTTTCAGCGGGATAGATAGACTCTGCGCCGCCGTTAACATAAAGGAAGTACTTGCCCTTTGCAGTAACGTAAAGACTTTCTTCGTAGCCGTCTGCGCTACCGAATTCACCGCTTGTGAACTTTGCTACAAGCTCTGCATTTTCGGTATCGTATTCAACCTTACAGATAATCTTTTTCATTATTAATACTCCTTTCGGAAAAATAATCGTTCTTTGCTTCGACTATTATACTCCAAAAGAGAAAATTTTTCAAGTACTCTGAGAAAAATTATGTTCCAGTCTTTCTGACAGTAATCTCATTACAGATATAGCAAAGCACTGCAAGACCGATAAGAACAAAGGGTGTGATGCCGAAGGTTATCTTCGTAGCAAGGAAACCGTAAATAAGCTGAATAGCAAAACCGATGGCATAAGCACCGCCCATATGGTAACCTGTTATATCGGCTGAATAGGTCGCTCCGTGTCTTTCGGGTATGCTGTGAAGAACACTTGGAAATACGGGACCGAAGCCCATACCGATAAGGAAAAATCCAACCATAGAAACAGTACCGAGCGGTAGAGCAAATATTATAATACCCATAAGAGCAACTATCAGACCGCCTCTGATAAGACTCTTGTCCCTGAACTTCATAGATAGGAAACCGGAAATAACTCTGCCGACCATAATACCGCCGTAGTAAAGAGATACCCACTTCGCTGCCACATCGGGAGATACAGCGAAAACATTTACCGCATAGCTTGCACCCCAGGTGCCGAGAAGGAACTCCATACTGCAGTAAGCACCGAGAGAAAGAATACCCGTGGAAACGCCCTTCATTTTAATGATTTCCATTAACGTTGCTGATGCTTCTTCTGCGCCCTCATCGTTTTTTTCTTTTTTCTCTATTCCCTTCCATTTTTTCAGAGAAAAGAGAACAAGAAGAGCAATAAGCACCTGCAAAAGAGCAACCACACGGTAGCCGTTTCTCCACTGTGTACCGCCCTCACCGAGAAACACGGACATAATGAGAGGACTTACGGTAACACCCACACCCCAGAAGCAGTGAAGCCAGTTCATATGATGTGCCTTGTAGTGAAGTGATACGAAATTATTAAGGCCCGTGTCGATGGCGCCTGCACCGTAGCCCATAATAACTGAACTTACCATCATCACAGCTATGTTCGGAGAAAGGCTAATAGCCACCAGACCGAGAGCTGTAACGAGGATAGATACAAGAGTAACCTTACTTGTGCCGAATTTACGGATAAGCTTACCCGAAACGAAGCTGACACCGCCTGTGCATACGCCGATAATGATGCTGTAAACAGAAGCAAAGCTCTCACTTATATCGAACTCTGTGTGTACCACAGGCCACGCAACCCCAAAAAGGGAATCGGGAAGACCCAATGAGATAAAAACTATATAAATTACAATCAGTACAAAAATCATAAAAACATCCTTTTCATAAAATCTGTTCTCTTTTTAACAGCTTTAAGAGCCATTGATGATTTAAGAACTATGTCATAGCCGTGCATAGTACCTTTCGTCTCGAAAAGCTCCACCTCTGTCCCCTCTTTTTTCAGAAGCTCTCCGTAAAGTATTCCGTCGTCATGGAGACAGTCAAACTCTGCAGTTTCTATGTATGCGGGAGGTAAACAACTGAAATCGTGACTTTCCGCCGGTGAAATATAAGAAATATTGACTTCACCGTCAGGCATAAGCAGAGGCTTTACCTTCTCAGTAAGTGAGGAATTCCACATCGGTGTGTCCGTGTATTTCTTCGCAGATGCACTGTTATTGCGCATATCGAGAAAGGGATAAACCATAAGCTGAAAACGGATAGGAATTTCTCCGCCTCTGTCACGGTTCATAAGACAGACCGCAGCAGAAATGGTACCGCCAGCACTGTCACCGCCTACAGCGATATTTTCTCTGTCTATACCGAGCTTTTCTGAATTTTCATAAGCCCATCTGAGAACTGCATAGCAATCCTCCATAGGCACAGGAAACTTCCATTTCGGAGCGAGTCGGTATTTAACATAAATCACCTTACACCCTGCTTCTTTAGCATATTGCATAGCCAGACGGTAATGATGGAAGGAGCCCTCAAAAACGAAGCCTCCGCCATGAAAATTCAAAAGACACGGACAACGCCCCTTTATAGCCTTGGGCGATATAACATATACAGACAGCTCATAACCGTCAAAGCTTTTCACCTTTTCTTCTCTGACATCAAGCTCATCGTCCTTAAAAAGAAAAGACGGAGCAGATAAGAATTTAGCCGCCAAAGGAAAAACGGGTGCATATACGGGTGGCTTTAAAAATCGGAAAGCACCGTACTCCTTACTGATAGGATATTTTGACATAAACATCACCTACTTCTTTTTTTATCATAACATATTTTAAGGACAAAAGTAACTGTTCAGACAAACTTTGTGTATTTTTTATTTCAATTATTAAAAATTTAACATATTTTTGTACATTTTATCTTGCTTTCAAAGTGCAAATGAAGTATCATATAAAAGAATATATTTCAAATATGAAAAAAGGAGAAAATTTTATGTCAAACACATTAACCGGCACTCCTGTTTATGACGGAGAGTCAAAAAAGCATGTAGGAAAAGCTGAGTTTATTCTCTACCTCATCGGTGTATTTTTCTACACTACCATGACAGGTATGGTCGGAGGTAACAGAAACGCTTACCTCGTAAATGTTCTTCGTCTTCCCGAAGAACAGACCTCACTTTTCAATCTTCTTACAGGTATTATTCCCTTCATCCTTAATTTCTTCATCGTTATGTATATCGACGGAAGAAAGATGGGTAAAGGCGGAAAGTTCAAGCCTATCACTACTCTGGTTATCATACCGATGTCCATAGTTATGGTTCTTTCCTTCTGGGCACCTCCCGGTCTTTCCGAGTCAGTTCTTTTCATTTATGTTATCACTCTGGCGGTTTTATGGAGCGTTTTCTGCACCTTCGGTAACTCCATCAATATGATAGCAAACGTAATGACACCCAATCTTAAAGAGCGTGACCAGGTTCTTTCCTTCAGAAGCATTTCTTCTGCTGTAGGTAACTCTGCACCCGTTGTGATTCTTCTGGTTATCGGTCTTATCTGGAGTAAGAATAACCCTGAGCTCATCGAATCTGTTACAGGCACAAGCATAAGAAGCGTAGAAGGCTTACAGTACATAATTTCAGCAGCACTCTGCTCTGTAGTAGGTATCATCACTGTTCTTTTAGGTATGAAGCTGGTTCGTGAAAGAATGGTTTACACTGAAAAGAGACAGAATCCCCTTTTAGGTTTTAAAGATATCGTTAAAAACAAGTATGCATGGACAATTATCTTCTCTGAATTCCTTAAGAGCTTCAGAGGTCTCGCTACTTATATGGAAACATTTATCGCTGCTGCAGTTCTCGGCGACGTTTCAAAGAAAATCCTTTTCGTTCTACCTGTAGGTATCGGTACTGCCGTAGGTATGCTCGTAATTAACTTCCTTCTCAAAAAATTCGACGCACGTCAGCTTTACATCGCAAGCGGTATTTACTCACTCTGTGCAAACTGCATAGCCTTCGGTGTTGGCTACACCTACTTCAAAACAGGCTCAGGAATTTTACAGATAGTATTTATCGTATTCCTTTTCCTCATCGGTCTTCAGTTCGGTGCATCAAACCTTCTTCCCTCAATGTTCCAGGCTGATGTACTCGAAACAATCGAGCTTAAAACAGGTAAGCGCTTCGACGCTTCCTTCCCCTTCGTCATCGGTATCGGCACTCTTATCAGCGGTACTATCGCCAGCACTCTTGCACCGCTTATTCTCTATGGCGAAAGCTCCATTATCGGCTATATTCAGCCTACGGACCTTATCCCCAACCCCGTACAGAGTCTCGAAACCAAGGTTACTCTTCTCTTCTTCTATACCATAGTTCACGGTATTATGATGTTCCTTGCAGGCGTTCCCTTCTTCTTCTACAAGCTCACCGGCAAAACCAAAGAAGACATTCACACTGCCGTTCTCGAGCAGAGAGCAAAAATAGAAGTAGCTGAATGATATAACAAATCCCTCACCGAAAAGTGAGGGATTGATTTTTACTTGAGTATATAATCGTAAACAGCAGTAACTACACCTTTTTCGTCGTTAGTGGGAAGAATGACCTTCGCCCTTTCTTTGATGGCATCAATAGCGCTACCCATAGCCATAGGAAGACCCGCCACATCAAACATAGAGATGTCATTTTCCTCGTCACCTATACAGGCGATTTCATCAGCAGTGATACCCAGTGTCTCACCAAGAGCGAGAAGAGCTGTACCCTTAGAGCCTTTTTTATTATAAATCTCAGCATATCCTTTAGAAAAAGCTACGGTAATTTCCGGATAATCCTCAATAATTTCCTTTATCTTTCTGCGGTAACCTTCATCTTCCTTGTAAAAGAACTGAAACTCCTCAATTCTCTTATTATGCTTTCTGATGAACCTTTTCATATTTCTGACATAGATTATGTTAACCGAATTGTCTTTGAAAAATTTCTTCACCATGTACTGCAGTATTCTGCCCTGAGTATGGAAATCTCTGTCAATATGCGCAGCTTTAAAAATCAGCATACCCTTGGTTTTTCCGAGAATTTCAGCTCCTGTTTCAGCATCGAAGCAAGCCTCGAAAAGAATCTTGTTTTCCTTTGTATCAACCACAAGTGAGCCGTTAGAGGAAATAATATAGCGGTAAAAATCCAGATTTTTCAGTGCCTTGGGAAGACAGTTGACATTTCTGCCCGTAGTCGGAACTACCAGCACTCCTCTTTCGGAGGCTTCTTTCAGAGCATTTACGGTTTCAGGTGCCATCTGACCGTTTGAATCAAGACAGGTACCGTCCATATCTACTGCGAGTATTTTTATCATATCAATCACCTTTTCATTCTTCAATTCCGAACTTTGAAACAAGAATATTATATTCCTTTTCATTTATATGCATCACAGAGCCGTGACGCGGTCTTAAATGATTGAGAGAAAAGTTCTCACATTCAACCCTTCTGAAGTGAATCATATCTTCACTTTCCTGCATAAAATAACCGCCTGATTTAAACTGATCCGCTATCATAATATATTTATTCTGACCGATTAACCTATAAAGACAGTTGCCTTCCAATGCCGTTTCTGCTACAGAAACCTTATTATCGTCATACTCAGAATAGGGTCCTGAGGGTCTGTCTGCTGTGCAGCAGCATATACCGTCTTTTTCCCCGTCTGCGGTGTAAAGATAATACTTACCGCCTCTTTCAGTTATGTCTGCGTCAATAGCGCAGAGTCCGCTTTTCGGTCGGTAAAGCACCTCAGGTTCAGTAGTAAGTGAAATAAAATCCTTCGTGTAAGCGTACCATATAACCGTATCCAGATCATCATCTGCATTGTTATGGCTCCAGTAAACCATATATTCGCCCTTACAGGAGTCAAAAATAACCTGAGGAGCCCAGACTCTGTTGGCGGTCTTTGTGCTTTCGAAGACAGAAAAATCGATTATACGCTCATTTTTCCAGTCAGTAAGGTTATCGCTGTCCCACACTACCATTGAGTTATTATTTGCCCAGCCGTCTTCAGAACGCATATCTGTAGCTATAATGTGAAAGCTCCCCTTTTCGTCACGGAAGATAAAAGGGTCACGGCAGCATTTTTTACCCTTCGTTTGAAGAAAAATCTCTCTGTTTCCGTTGAGAGCCTTAAAATGATAACCGTCACGGGAAAGAGCGAAATGTACCCTCTCCTCTTCGGGTCTGTTCCCCGTAAAATAGCAGAATAAATAACCGGTCATATATATATCCTCCGAAATTAGTATATCTATTATCTCATATCATCAACGGAAATTCAACATAAAACATAACTATTTTCACATTTAATGTAATAAATTACAAAAAAGAAAGTTATACAACTTTAAAAAAAGTTAAAATAACAATTGACCTTAAAGAATAAGTGTGATAAAATGGTAAACGGATTAAATCGTAAATTAAGTTTTAAAATATAAGGAGACGAAAAAATGGACAAAAATAAAATACTCATTCAGAAAACTGTCACCATCGTTCTCGTGGTTGCACTTCTTTTCACCACAGGCTTCGTTTTAGGTGCAGTTACCGCTCAGGTAAAAAAGCTTAATACCGTAGTCGAAGAAGTAACAGAGCCTACTACAGCACCCACTACAGAGGCACCTACTACTCAGGCACCTGTTACCGTACCTCCCACCACTACTGCTCCTCCTGTTACAGAGGCTCCTACAGAAGCTCCCACTACTACAGAGCCTACCACTGAAGCTCCTGCTGAGTCTACTACAGAAGCTGCTACAGAAGAAACAACTGAAGATGAACCCTGCTTACTTATCAAAATCATTCTTAAAATTCTCGATATTAAAAAGCAGATTATTGATTTTGTAATCTCAATACTTTCTTCATTTTAATACATAACCTGATACATACTGACACTTCTTCGATAAGGGGTGTCAGTTTAATTTTTATTTTCGATTGAAAGTATATTAAAGCTGTGCTATAATCATAAAAAGAAAAAAAACTCTGGAGGCAAATATGAAAGAAAACAGAATTCACGTGGCCTACGGTTTTCACGTAAACTGCTATCATTCCTACCGTGGAGATACGAATGATAATTTAGGCTTCGGCTCCGACATAAGAATAATCAGAAAGATTCTGGATGTCCTGACCGACCTCAATGAAAAAGGTATTCCCGTAAAAGGCACCTGGGACACAGAGAATTTTTTCTCCTTAGAGAAAATCCTTCCTGAATACGCTCCCGACATCATCGAAAAAATGAAGGAAAGAGTAGATAAATACGGTGACGAAAACATCATTATGGGGTTCAATAACGGTGCTCTTTCCGCTATGACCGAAGATGAATTCCGTGAAAGCATAAACCTTGCCGTTACAAATAAGAACGGCAGCGGTCTGAAAGATATTTTCGGTAAGTGTGAAAAAATAGTCCGTCCTCAGGAGGTTATGTTTACCCCCTCACAGGTAAGTCTCTACAATGAGCTTGGCATAAAGGCTCTCTGCCTTTACTACAGCGCAGTACCCTTTGATGCCTTCCGTACCATAGTACCCAAGCTTCCCGATGAAGTCGCCTTTAACCCCGTCACCTACACCTATAAAGGCGAGAGCATGACCATAATCCCCACCTACAGTAATTCCGATGTGTGCGATGCGGGATGTCTGCGTGCATGGGTAAAGGACCTGCGAAGGAAGCAGGAAAGCGGAGAAATCAACCGTGACCTTTTCCTTTTCATCAATATGGACGCAGATGCTATTTTCTGGGAGACTATGAATCTTGGCCCTCTCACGGGCAAGATTGCAAATACAGACGGTATTCACGGACTTGTAACCGAAATAGCAGATTTACCCTACATCGTTTTCGACACACCCGGCGGATATCTTCAGAATCACTGCTCAGCGGGCGAAATAAGCTTCACTCACGATACTGCCGACGGGAACTTCACCGGATACGCATCCTGGTCAGAAAAGCCCTTTAACAGAAAGATATGGACACGTCTCGAAAGAGCCAGAATGATGTCAAAAATCACAAGTGAGAAAGACTCTCTTTCACCCTCCTTCGACGACCGTATTCTCCTTCTTTCCACTACTCATTTCGGTCTCGCTACGCCTGTTCTGAATATTCAGAGAGAAAAAACTGCTCTCGAATACGGTGACAGAGTTACCGAAAAAGAGCTGTCAGCTATGCCGAAAACCGAGAAAATAACTGTTCATAATGTTAACGGAACTGCTATTCAGAGCGTACAGGTGGAAATCAAAGAAAATATCAGCGACATTTCTCTTCTCAGGGTAACTGCTGACGGACTCGAAGATTTTACAGCTGTAGCCACAGACAACGAATGCAGCTCCGCTTTCATAATGATGAAATTCACCGAAATAAAAGACAAATACGAAATCGAAATCTCCTTCGACGGTGAAAAGACAGAAAAAGAGCTTCAGTACACTCTCGGAACGAACCGTATGAAAATAGACTTCACTACAAAAGGTACCATAGAAAAAGTCGTATCCGACGGAAGAGTTATCGGCACAAGTGGCTTCCTTAATTCCTTTATCACCTACGGTGACAGTAAATATTTCTTCACTCACAGAAAGCTCACTCCCCTTCCTGTAGCCGGTAGCGGAGAAGGAATAAGAGTCGAGGGAGAAATACATCTTCCCGACGAGCTTAAGGAAGGAAGCTTCGTTTTCGATTTCTTCAGAACGGATTTCTCTGACGGCATTTTCGTAAGAACTACTGTTAACTATCCCTACACGGCAGAAAACACCTCTATTTCCACAGAAAATTCTTCCCTTGGCAGATTCACCGATATGAAATGGACCGAGACTGCACCCTTCCAGATTACTCCCTGTCTCGACGGTGACATCTCTGTAATCAAAAGAAACTTTATGGACGATATATCATCCTTCAGAACACAGTCCTTCCCGGAATGTGATCCCCTTAACGCTTCTCTCGACTCCTTTAACCACCAGCTTACAGGCGGTTTCGTAGGACTTTACGATGAAAAAGGCGGTCTTATCCTCGCAAATGCACGTCAGGTGCTTTCTTCTATGGCACACTGTCCTATGAGACTGGAAAAGGATAAAACAGTCAGAATGAACCCCTACGGCACTTACTACGGCAAACAGCGTAATCACTGGAGCAGGGCAAAAGGCCAGGTTCTCGATGCTTATACACTCGTAGCCGCCCAAGGAAAGAGCATCGCCCCCTCTTACAACGGAAGCAGTGAAACAGCACTTTTCGGACTTTATCCTATGTCTGCTGACGGTCTTGACGAAAGCGAAAGAAAGGAAATATGCGCTTTTGCTGACGGAGCACTTATCACTGTACCCGACAATTCTCCCGTCACACCCTTTACAAAAGATAACATAAGTGTAAGGGAAGGTAAAGCAGACGGAAAGAGTGAGTCTGACCTTAAAAATCCTGTTATGACAGGCTTTAATAAAAATCTCGGTCAGTACATCAGAAAAGGCGCAAGAGGAATCGGACATATAGTTATAAGTCAGATTAAAGCAAAAAAATGATATGCAGAACCCCACCGCATTGAACGGTGGGGTTCACTGATACTATTATTATAATATTTATGCCTTTTCGATTACAGAAAAGGTTTTCGCCGCAACTTCCTCAGGTGCATACTCCATCATCATATGTCCACCCTGTCTGAATTCGAAAATTTCTGTATCCGCGGGTGCATTATCTATAATAGCCTGAAGATTGTCTGCCATAGCTATCTTGTCATTCTCAGCGGTTATGATTACACAGGGAATATCAAGTGCCTTCAGCTTTTCAAACTCAGGACCTCTGGTATGTGTGGTCATAACAGAAATTCCTGTCCCCGTACCCGGAAGTGCCAAAGAATCCGTCACACGTGAGAGATCATAATTTTTCGCATAGCCAGCATCACTGAAGCTGGCTGAAACAAAAATGCGTACAAGAAAGGGAACCTTAAGACAAAAACCGAGAATGACATTATATACAGTCTGCATCATCATTCCCACTGCAGGATTCTGCCTGCTGCCTTCCGTATGTGCCGATGTCTGAGGTGCGAAAAGAATAAGTCCTGTCACCGTTTCGGGATAATCACAGGCAAGATTAATCGCTATACCACCGCCCATGGAATGGCCTCCTACGATCCATTTTCCACCAAGATAAGCCATAAGAGAGCCGATAAGCTCCTCACGGGAAAGCAAAACAGTGCTGTTAGTTTCTCTCGAAGAGTAGCCGAAATTCGGAACGTCTACGAGAACTGTTCTATAACCTTTTCCTACATATTCTTCTGCCATTCCCTCTAAAGATACAGTGGAAAGACAGAAGCCGTGAATGAGCATAATCTGTTTTTCTGATTCGTTCTCCGGTTCGAATACTCTGTAGTGAAGTGTATAATCACCTAATTCATAAAACTCACTGTTTACAAAGGGTTTCACCTCATTTGCAGCAAAAGCAGTGCCGACAATTCCGAAAATCATAAGCATTGACAAAATAAGCGATAAAAGCTTTTTCATTTTTCATTCCTCCTTTATTTAAATACTAACAGATTTTCCTTCTCTTTTCAATAGATATTACATACAAAAAACTGCCCGTATGCCGCCTTCCCGTAAGGCAGTATTTGTTTCTCGATGAAAATTCCCTGTATTTTTGCCAAAAGCCTCGCAAGGCGACAGCTTTGCTACATTTTATGACTTCAATACAAGATTCTTATCTTACGAAACTGCGAAGCACTTTAAAATGAAATTTTTGAGTGCAAGAAAAGGCAAAAACAGCCGATCACGCTGACGCGTATCGACTGTTTTTAACGCATTATTGTGCCAAAAGTTTACATTTTAAAGAAATACTTCCTTATGAGAAGTCGGCATATGAGCAGTCCTTCTTTTATCAGTCTTCCATATACTTCTGAATGATTTTGATAGCATCACCGAGAGTTTCAAGGTTAGCAACCTCACGGTCAGGAATCTCAACATCAAATTCATCTTCAATTGCGACAGCAATATTGATCAGTTCAAGAGAATTAAGACCAAGTTCGCTTCTGATATTGGTATCCTCCGTAAGCTTCTCAGGATCAATGGAAACATAACGGCAAATAACTTCTCTCATTTTATCGAGCATATTTTACAGCCTCCTTAAGATTAATTCCATAATATAATAACCTAAAAATAATTATTTTGCAATAGTTTTTGTATATCTGTCGATAACTTTCTGTCTTATTACCTTTCTGGTAGAGTTCTTTTCGAACTCTTCGAAGGAAACATAAACATTCTGTACCTTTCTGTATGCAGGCTGACCCTTGTTTGATGCTGCTACATCAGCCTTTGTCTTTTCAATGATTTCCTCATCGGTCATACCGCTGAGCTTGTTTTTATCTACATAAACTGCAGCAGACATTACTACATTTTCTCTGCCGAGGATTTCCACCTTCTCTTCGAAAGCAACAACCTCAACAGCATAAAGAAGATTCTCCATAATGTTACTTTCTACAGTTTCAGGGAAAATGTTTTCACCGTTAGGAAGGATGATAAGGAACTTCTTTCTTCCTGTGACGTAAAGCTCACCATCTTCATCCACTCTGCCGTAGTCGCCTGTCTTAAACCAGCCGTCTTCAGTAAAGGAAGCCTTAGTAGCTTCTTCATCCTTATAGTATCCCTTAGTAACATTATCTCCCCTTACCTGAATTTCACCGATACCTTCTTCGTCGGGCGAATCGATTCTGAACTCAGCTCTCGGGAATGCCTTACCTGCACACAGAGGCTTCTTTCTGCCGTTTTTGTGAAGAGTAATGGTGGGAGAAGCTTCTGTCATACCGTAACCGGAAATGATATTGAAGCCCAGCTCGGAAAGATTTTTGATGTGGTCTGCTCTTGCAGGAGCGCCACCGCAGGACATTGTGGGGAACTGACCGCCGAAATTCTCTTTAATCTGCTTGAAAACAATAGGACGGATGTCAATACCGATCTCGAGAAGCTTATTACTTACCTTGATAGCCTTACGCATTACATCGGCTTTACCGCTTGCTTCCGCCTTAGCCCAGATACCGTTGTAAATAGCTTCGAGCACGAGAGGTACTACCGCCATAGCTGTGGGCCTGAAGTCATTTATGTTAGGAAGAATATTCTTAAGGCTGTCATTGATGTAAATAACACCGTACATATAGATAGCTGTAAGAATACTGCATGAAAGCTCATAAACGTGGTTCATGGGAAGAATAGACATAGTTGACTGCTCAGGTCCGAGGAACTCTAAAAGACCGTCAACATTTGATGAGAAATTAAAGTGAGTGAGCATAACACCCTTATTGGTACCAGTGGTACCTGATGTAAATACGATAGCAGCGAGCATATCGCCGGTAATTTCCTTATCAATAAAGCGTCTGTCCCCTGCTTCTACGAGCTCTTTACCCATTTCTGCCAGAGCATCAACAGTAAGGAATTTTCCTCCCTCCGCCTTTGCACCGGGAGTCATATTAAAGCAATACTGACAGCGGTCATCCTGTTCCATATGAAGCTTTGCAGTTTCTTTGTAGTTTTTACTGTGACAGAGAGCTACAGCGTCACCCTTCGAAATAAGCATACTGATATCCTTATCCGAAAGCTCCTTATCAATAGGCACTGCTACACCGCCGCCGCAGGTAATTGCATAAAACATTACAATCCAGTTGTATGAATTTTCACTGACGATACTGATGTGCTTACCGCCGAGACCTAACTCATAAAGAGCTGTTCCGACATATCTTACTCTGTCATGAAATTCCTTAACAGTGTAACATACATCCTTCTTTTTAATCTTTTCTACGACAGCTATTCTGTCACCGAAGGCCTCACTTCTGACAAACATCTCCTTGATTGTAGAGCAAGGACCCATATTGTGCAGTTTCGATCTCAGTTTAGCAATTTCTTTCTTTTCTTTTTTGCTGTGCTGAATAGTCATTTCCGTTCTCCTTTTAATTTTTTCTGTTTCTTTAGTTTAGTATATTTTTATTCCAGACACATATCGAGAAGCTCAGCGACAGTAATGTCGGGATTTTCAATACCTGTAAGAATAACCTTTATTGCATTTTCGTGAAGTGCCTGAATCTGTTCTTTATCAGAAAGCTTTACACGGTACATATAGTTGAGATTAAATCCTTTGTCGATCGGGTCGGTAGAGCAGATAACATAAAGAGGTGTAAAATATCTGCCAAGGTCATAGGTTCTGAAATCTAATTTCAGACCGTGGTCACCTAAATCAAAGGGTACAGGAATCCACGAGAACATAAGACATGCCGGTCCCTGAATAAGACTGTAATTAAACATTTCTCTCGACATATCACGGGCAGTGATGTAGGGATACTCCGAGTGACGGTAGAGCTGAGTTCTGACATAGGTGTACTCATTCACACCGTCGGCAAAGGTTTTATCTTCATCAATAATAGTACGTACCTGAATAGGTTGAGTAAGACATCCGCTCATATTTTTTTCTTTGACAGTGGAACGCTTGGAGCAGGTAGCCATCATAAATACGTCCTTTGTACGGTAGTTGATAGCTGAAACGTGACACCGTAAGCCGAACATAAACAAGCTTTCGGGAGCGATACTTCTTTCTGTGCAGAACTTTATAATCTTCTCTGCATCCTCAGTACTGATATGCTCTCTTACCATTTTACATTTATCGTAAATTGGATTATAAGCAGCGGGAACACGAAGATTAGGATCCTTTTTCTTTTTTCTCATTTTTTCAAGAAAAGCAGGACCGTGAACACCTGCATAGAATGGCTCTCCGCCCTTAGCAAAGTATTCTCTGTAGAAGGCCTCGTGCTTTTTCATCTTCTTTTCGTTTTTCAGTCTCACGAGCTCTTCTTTTATGTACTCCTCGTAAGAATCGAGAGGCCCAGGCATTTCCGCACCGTAGCGAAGGTGTCTGTAAACGGAAATAAGATCAAAATAGAAAATCATAGAACCCAGAGCATCCATATTAAGATGACTTACATTGAAATAAATTCCGTCATTACCGTTAGCATTTTTGAAGAAATAAATTCTGAAGCATTCATCCTTAAGGAAATAAACGGGCTTCTTGGCATCAGCTGCGAAGAACTCCTCCTGCTCCTTTTCGTTACGGAAATACTTACAGGGCACTTTATTCATTTTAAATGAAGGCAGAAAATACTGCTTGATGTTCTTTCCGTCTTTGATAAATCTGAGACGTAAAGAATCATTTCTCTCGAATTCAATGTTGAGTGCTTTGGTAAGAATGTCTAAATCCATATCTCGATCGACCGCAAAGGATGTAGGTATCTGGGTAAGCTGCTTGCTGAAGCTATACTTAACCATAAGGTACATAGTCTGCTGTGAAGGGATAAGATCGTAAAGCTTTTCAGGTAAATGCTTTTTCACGTATAATACACTCCTTCTTGTTTTATTCAACTACACAATGATACCAAAAATCAACCTGAAAGTCAATCTTTTCTGCAGAAAAAACTGTTACACTCTGTCAGAAATACATCACGGTGATGCAAAATGTAAAATCTATTCTTCTACTATGTTAACAGAATATTAAAACCCCTGACTTACTCACCGGTATACGGCAAGTATGTCAGGGGAAATATTATTTTTTAAGCAAGGGCATCTCTGTCATTCTGAGCCTTGCGCAACCGTAAGGAATAAGTGCTATTTCCTGTACTTCAGTTACAGGCACTCTCGATTTCGGTGTTTTTCCTGCGATGCTTCTGTACGGAAATTTAAGCCCCCAGTTAATTTGCTGCATTTTAGCTTTTACAGTTACAGGCGGCTCTGACTGTAAAAAAGGTGTCTCTCCTACCCCGTTGAATTTAATTTCAAAATCATTATCTGCATAACCGTAATTCCAGGGTGAAAGCGGTACAAGCTGATAATCACAGTAGGGGAACTTTCTCTCTACTCCCTTTTTGGTGTACTGCTTCATTTTCTTTGCATAGGAAACAGGAACAGAGAAAAGAAGAGAACCCATCTGTAAAACATAAAGATTATTCGGTCTGCCTTTAAGAAACGGCTCCGCATCAAAATCAATTTCAATTTCCGTTTTTCCCGGCTTTATTTCAAACTCAAGATCTTTAGTCTCTACAGCTTCACCGTTGACTTTAAGATTTTTCGCAAAAGAAGGGATACGGATTACAAAGCTGAAGTCCTTTTCTGAATCTATGTAATAGTGCATTTTATTGTTAAAGGGATAATCTGTTTCGAGTCTGATTGTAACTCCCTCATCCTTCAGAACAGACGGCAGCATAACGGAATTGATTATCTTTTCGTCCTTATGCATAAAAGCCGAAAGTGCAAATTTAGGCCAACCCTGATTGAAATTAGCAGTGCAGCAGCCGAAATTAGGTTCAAGTCCGAATGTATGAGCGTAGGGTCCGTTTGTGCTCCACGGAGCCATAATCATCGTTTTCTGACAGGCAATCTGATTTACCTGCTGAACATACTGATGTGTCCACATATCTGAACTGAGAGTAGCGGGAAGAGCGTTGAATGCGAGCATCTCAAGTCGCTCTGCCCATTTACTGTCACCTGTATGAGCAAAAATTTCTTCATAAGAATACATCTGCTCAACTACAGCGCAAAGCTCTGTTCCTTTGGTAGGATCGAGACCGGAAAGCACCTCGTCTCCTGTAAATCCTTCGAATGCAGTACCGTTATACTTATCAAGAATCTGACGGAGTTTTTCAGCTCTGTCAGTGTACTCTTCACCGAGCAGATCGTGAGACACAGCCTCACTTTTGAGCATCATAGCCATATTTACTATATGAGTATCCATCTGCCACTTATGGCTTGGCTTTTCCCATTTTTTTACTGACGTCTCATAATCGAAGCCTTGCTCTCTGATTATCTTGGCAAGGTCCTTTATCCATTCCTCATTGTATTTTTCATATAAGAAGTTAAGTGAAACAAACGTCTCAAACCATCTGTATTTTCCCCAACCGAAAAGCTTCATTTTTCCACTTTTAAGAAAATCATAATAGTTTCTGAGAACCCTGTAAATAACATCAGGAATCTTTTCATCCCCTGAGCAATCGTAGTAAACCTTAAGAGTTTTACAGATAAGCTGTATGGCCCAGGTGTCGTATTTTTCTCTTTTGCTCTTTTTACAGGGACAAATCCAACCGTCATCCTCCTGAGCGCCGATAATGGCATCAATATATTTCTTTACCGTCGCAATCATTTCTTCATTTTCCAGAAGATAAGCAAGAGGAATGAAGCCATCGAGCCAGTATGGGACTCTTTCCCACCCTTCACGGTCTCCCCCTATCCAGGCGCTGTCACGGATGTCGGGCCATATCTTATGAAGATTACCGCTTAGCCCCTCAGCCTGTATTTCGAGCTGACGGCGAAGCCAGCCCTCGGGTTTTATTTCTTTAGATGTGTAAAAATTCCATTTGTTCATATTTTCTCTCCCTTGAGCGCATTATCAGCAGATTCATTCAGCTACAGGCTGAATTGTCACATCCTCGAACTGCATCGTAACATCTTCACGTTCAAAGCCTTCAAGATCATATCTGTCTGAATAGTAGTTGTATTTATCAATAGAAAATGTAGTGTCAGGCTTACAGGTAATCATCGTACATCCTCTCTGGGAACCGAGCTTATCTATGCCCGAATAAGCGAAATAGTCAATACTGTAGCCGTAGCTGAACTGAATTCCTTTATATTCAAAAGTGGCACTGTTAAGATGATCGTGGCCGTTGAACATAGCTTTTGTAGAATCAAGCTCGAGCATCTTTTCGAACATTTCATCTTCTCCGAGCCCGCAGTAAACTACCTTACCGCCCTCACCCATTACACCGTCAATGAATTTGAAATCATCAGTGTCCTTATATTCATTTTCCTTAAATTCACTCCAGCTGTCAAGCATTTCAACAAGAGGAATGTGGAAGAATGCGAGAGATTTTACCGGTACAGCCTTTTTGCTGACAGCATCGTTTTCAGCGTTCATTCTTAGTATTTCGGATTCATACCACTTAACCTGATTTTCATGAATGTTATCGTAAGTACCTTTAATGCTTTCGATTATGTTATCTTTGACATAAGCCTGAGAGTCAATTAAAATTATCGCCTGTGTGATGACGCCCGCTGAGTTTTTCACTTCAATGGTGTGATTGCCGTAGCCGTCAACATCTTCAGGACCCGCCTGGAAAAGGCAATATTTGTAATCTTCATTTTCATAAAATTCTGAAACTGCTTTTCTGTCAAAATATGAATATGCCTCAGCATCGTGATTACCGAAAGTAACATCCCAATAAACACCGAGACCTTCCATAAGGTTCGCAAATGCCTTTATACCGCTATAGTTATTAAACGTTCCTGCCCTGTACGGTACGGGGAAGGTAATGTCTCCCGTTGCGATTACAAGGTCGGGTTTCTCTCTTGTCACCATAGCAGCGACAGCATTAAGGGCTTTTTCGTCCACTTTCTCAGAAAGAAAGCCACCGCCGATATGAATATCAGTAAGGTGCATAACCTTAAATTCACCGTCAGTGGTAAAGTACCAGTTACCGTTCTCATCCTTTTCGGGTACGAGCTGATTTTCAAACTCTACAGGGGTGTATGAATCACCTTTTTTCACAAGATTTCGAAGTGCCATAAAATTAAGACCTGCAATCACAGCTGCAATAACAATAACCACTGACACAAAAACAAGTAATCCTTTTTTAGTTCTTTTTGATTTTTCTTTAGCCATAATATTTTTCTCCTTCTGTTTATATTCTTCAGAATAACATACGTATTTTTTCAATAATGTACTTTTATAAAACTTAAAGCATCTCTGTAAAAAAACATAACAGATCTCTTTCACAGCACAGTGAAAGAGATCCGTACATCTGATTTATAAAACAGAGATAGCGTCAGTTATATTCTTTTCCAGAGCTTCTCTGCCGTATTTGTCAACCTCAGCCTTATTCTTTTCACCATGAGTGAGACATCCGGCACCACCGATACAACCGCCGACACATGCCATACCCTCAATGAAATTGGCATCGAGAGCATTTTTACTCTTTTTAAGAAGTGTTATGCGGCATTCGTCGATACCGTCACAGGCAACAGGCTTAAGATCGAAATCAATCTTCTGCTCAATAAGACCCTGCTTAACCGCATCAGTAAGACCGCCTGAGCGTGCAAAAATTCTTCCGTAGTAGGAAGCATTGTCGAGAACATCTTCATCAAGGGTCATAATGTCGATATTACAGCTGTCAAAGAGAGCCTGAAGCTCTTCAAAGGTAAGAACTGCATCTACATAAGGCTTGACTGTCTCGAGCTGTGCCTCAGCCTTTTTAGCAGTACAGGGACCGATAAATACAACCTTGGCAGTCTTATCGGTTTCCTTTATATATTTAGCAAGAGTAGCCATAGGTGAAAGATTATGGGATACCATCGGCAGAAGCTTCGGGAAGGCAGACTTCACATACTGTACGAATGCAGGACAGCAGGAGCTGGTAAGAAATCCCTTTTCTGAAAGCTCTTTAGACTCTGCATAGGCTACCATATCAGCACCGAGAGCCGCTTCAACGACAGTGTAGAACCCTAAATTCTTAAGACCTGTAATAACCTGTCCGAGCTTAGCATAAGTAAACTGACTGGAAATAGAGGGTGCTACCATAGCGTAAACTTTATATTCCTCGTTGCAGTTACTCTTCTTTATCATATCAATAACATCAATAATAAATGACTTATCGGTAATAGCACCGAAGGGACACTGATAAACACAGGCACCGCACTGAATACACTTATTCTGGTCGATGGAAGCTGCATTATCGTCATTTATGCTGATAGCCTTTACCTTGCATGAAATCTGACAAGGTCTTTTTCTGTTTACGATAGCAGAGAAGGGACAAACCTTTGCGCACTGACCGCATTCCACACACTTTGACTTATCTATATGTGCTACGTGGTTATGATCAAAAGAGATGGCACCCTTCTTACATACGTCCTCGCATCTGTGAGCAAGACATCCACGGCAGGATGTGGTTACTTCGTAACCCGCGGCAGGACATTCATCACAGGCTATATCAATAACCTGAATAATATCCTTACCGGCTCCCATGGCTATCTTGACCCTTTCACCGAGAATAGCTCTCTCTTTATATACACAGCAGCGCATAGTGGAAGTTTTGCCGGGAACGATAATCTTAGGAATATCGATAGCGTTTCTCATTGTATTGTCAGTCCAGGCTTCACTCGCCACTTCACGAAGGACCTTATATTTTAAATACTGTACTTTTGTATCAAACTTTCTCATTTTAGCTCCTTAAAAATAGCTTACTTTTATTCTTTTGCCCATCTTTTTCAGACATTCGGAAAGCTCCTGAACGAGATTCATTTTTATGCTGAAATTAATGGGAAGATCCGGATTCTGATGGGCCGGATTTATGGCTCTGCCTACATAGAAATTTATATCCGTAGCTTCTTCGAAAAGAAGGCGGCATATGAGTGATGCACCGTCACGCTTAAAGCTCCAATGCTCATAAAGCTCATTTTCATCAAGATAATCCTTGGCATATTCTAAAACCCTGTTAACAGTTATAACACCCTCGGTTACAAGATCGACACCTTCTATTTCCGCAATAGGAGGAACATCGCTCTTTTCGAAATTCAGAGTGGCTCTGAGCTCTTTTCCGAGATATTTCGCTGCAATAGACGACGTGGTACCGCCACATATAATATGCTTGCCTTCCTTAGAGAAGAACAGAGACATCATACGGTCTGCATCATCACGGTTAGAGGGAGGACCGAAAAGTAAATTCATCGGCTCTCTTTTTCTGATTCTTACCACACATGCCGTGGCATCATCACCGGGTTTGTTTGCATAAAGCTTATTACACTCATCCACTATCATCGTGGAAAGAGTTTTCGCTGTATATCCGGCAGGTACGATAGTTTCAATGAAATCGATGATGTCCTCACGCTTCCATCCGAAATTATAAATCATACCTATACCTGCATGAGGGCATCCGTCACTCATAGCAACAATAACATCGTTTTCCTGCAGTTTAAGCAGCGTTCTGTAAATCTTTTTTCCTCCGATGTTAAGCTCTGTTTTCGGATAATCATAGTTTTTCTCATCACGGATAACGATTACATGAGGATTATCGTACTGAATGATCTCTGCCGTATCGTTATTTTCAAGATGAATAATGGTGAACGTAGAGTATGCCACTCCTCTGACAGAGCATACGGGAAGAGTGGCTGCTATGGTAGAGACACATTCCTCCACAGGGAGTCCTTCTGCCATCATAGTTGAAATGATTTTAGATGTAAGAGTGGAAAGTATGCTCGCCTTTACACCGCTTCCGAGTCCGTCAGCCAGCACGATAACAGAAGAATTTTCGTTTTCTTCCACCACATCCACATGGTCTCCGCAGAGCTCTTCACCGAAATGATTTATACTTTTGTATCCGATATCAGCACACAAATCATTCATCAGCTATCGACTCCTTTAATTTGGCAAGTGCAATTTTTGTTTCTGCGGCCGTTTCACCTAAAAGAGAAGCAATTTCCTGAACAATTCTCATCTGCTTATCAACCACTCTGTCAGCTACCTCGATAGTCTTACGGCTGATGTTTTCTTTTCTTTCACGCTCATACTCCTCATCAGTAACATCACGCATAATACCTACGAGCAGATGCGAGTCCTTATCGTAAACGATGGTCTGTTCCACATATCTCTTATATTCGGCAAGATAGACTCTCTGGTCCTTTACATCCTTACCGCTCGAAATTACATTCATAAATGCTGTAGGATCGAGAATACGGATAACCTGATCACCTAAAATATCAGAAGCAGAACGGATATTCATAATCTTTCTCGCTGCTTCATTTATCTGCTGAACCTCGAGGTTTTCGTTAAGAACGATAAGTCCGTTAGGTGTGTTTTTAACGATAGTGTCTGAGAAGCTCTCCGCCTTATCCTTAAGGAAGGGAAGACACATGGAAATCTCAGCCTTGCCCTGGCAGATAGCAATCGCCTTTTCTCGGCAGGTGTTATATCCGCATGAACCGCAGTTAAGCTCATCGGAGGGTCTGAATTTACCCATCTGACGGAGCGCTCCGGCTATTTCGATATCTGTCGGCATAGCATTTTTATGATCAATATATTTGATAAGCTTTCTCAATTCGGAAGGCGCAGGCTGATTTACTACGAAATCCTTACTTCCGGCATAAGCCACAACCTCAAGGTAATCCTTTATACTGGAATCGTGATGATATTTTTCGATAACAGGACCGCCCACACAGCTTCCGACACAGGACGAAAGCTCAATAAAGCACTTATGAATCTTTCCCTTTTCTATATCCTTTAAAACTGAAATACAGTTCTCTACACCGTCGACAGCGACATAAGCATAACCGCTTTTTTCTTCCATCGTTTTAAGCACACCGCCTGTTGTAGGGAAGGAACGTGCACGGCTGCATTCCTCAGAATCGATTTCCTGTTCAAGCTCGATTTTTTCTTCCTTCATCCATTCAGTAAGCTCCTCAAAGGTAAGAACAGCATCTACAATTCCCTTATAATGATCTGCTTCATCCTTTTTGGCTACACAGGGACCCACGAAGACTGTCTTAGCATCGGGATATCTCTTTTTTATATCCATACAGTGAGCCTGCATAGGTGACACAACATCTGCAAGATATTCGAGACAAGCAGGGAACTTTTTCTGAATAAGAAGGTTCACCGAGTGGCAACAGGACGAAATAATAACATCTCTGTCCTCTTCCTCGAGCATTCTTTCATATTCTTTTTTTACTATTGTAGCACCGATTGCCGTTTCCTCTACGTCGAAAAAGCCCATTTTCTTAAGAGCCTTACGCATAGAATTGATGCCTATACTGTCGTAGTTAGCAATAAAGGACGGTGCAAGAGAAACGATAACGGGATCTCCGCTCTGGATAAATACCTTTACCTTTTCTGTTTCATCGACTATCTGTTTTGCATTCTGAGGACAGACAACAAAGCACTGTCCGCAAAGGATACACTCATCTTCTATAATATGCGCCTGATTTCCCGAAAAGCGGATAGCCTTGACAGGACAGTGGCGGATACATTTATAACAGTTTTTGCAGTTTGATTTTTTCAAAGTAAGACAGTTTGACATTTACGTCAACCCCTTTCTTCAGCTAAAACATCCAGAACCTTTTCCTTAAAGAAATCCTTGAAGTTTTCTTTATTGATGCCCGTGTGAATGTCATCATCTATCTGAACAGTAACGCCTACACGGTTACATTTACCGATGCAAAAGCTTCCTGCAAGAGTAATTTCATCATCGAGATGATATTCTGACACGGCATTCTGAAACAGCTCTACTATTTCAGGAGAGCCTTTAATATGGCATGAACTGCCGACACAAACCTGTATTATCATATTTTATACCTTAGCCATTACTTCGTTACAGAAAAATTCTTCTACTGTTTCGGGAGTTACCGAATGAAAAACATCATCAACGGTAACACAAACGCCCTGCTGACAATTTCCCATACAGAAAGTGCCGCCGAGTTCAACCTTATCTCCCGCATTATTTTCTTTGATAAGACGCTGAAGTGTCTCTACTACCTGGCGTGAACCCTTAATGTGACATGAAGAACCGATACATACTGTAATTTTCATTTTAATATCTCCTTTTCGTCAATTTCAAATTATTATAACATAACCTTCATAAACTTTCAATGTTATTTTCCGTCAAATATTGACATTTTCAAAGAAATCTGTAATAATATCACTAACGAAAGAAAGGGCAGAGGTTTTCTTATGAACAAAATCACAATCATCGGCACAGGAAGTGTCGGATCAACCATCGCATACACTCTTACTGCAACAAACATTGCTTCGGAAATCGTTATGATCGATGTCAACGACAAAAAGGCAATGGGCGAAGCTCTCGACATCCGTCAGGGTACACCCTTCTGTGCTCCCTGCTCTATTTATGCAGGAACCTATGCAGATGCAAAAAACTCGGATATAGTAATCATCACTTCCGGTGTAGCAAGAAAGCCCGGTCAGACGAGACTCGACCTTGCACAGACAAACGTAGATATTCTTAAAAGTATTATCCCCCAGATTACCAAATACGCTCCCGAGGCTACTTATGTCATCGTAAGTAATCCCGTCGACATTCTTACATACACTTTCTGTAAATGCTCTGACATTCCCGAAGAAAGAATTATCGGTTCCGGTACTATTCTCGACACAGCACGACTCAGAAGCCGTCTTGCAGAGTACTTCACTCTCAGCCAGCAGAATGTACACGCTTATGTTTTAGGTGAACACGGTGATACTTCTGTTATCCCCTGGTCTACAGCCAATATTTCAAACGTTCCCGTTATGGAATACGGCAAGTCCTTCATCAGACCCGACGGCATCGTGGTACCCGACCTCAGTGTCGAAGAAGTCGAAGAATACGTAAGAAAATCAGGTGCAAGAGTCATAGAAAGAAAAGGCGCTACCTTCTATGCAGTTTCTATGTCTGTATGTCACATCTGCAAGTGTCTTCTCAGCGGTATCGACACCACTATGACAGTTTCCACTATGCTTCACGGCGAATACGGTATAGACGATGTAGCTATGAGTCTTCTCACCGTCGTAGGCCATAACGGTGCTCACAGCAAGGTTATGCTTCCCCTCTCAGATGCTGAAGTATGGGCTCTTCATAAGAGTGCCGAAAGCCTCAAGAGCATAATCAAACAGACGAAGATATAAGTAAACAGCTAAAACTGAAGCCACCGATGAAAATCGGTGGCTGATTTCATTTATTCTGCATCTTTTTTCTTTCCTGCGAAGGCTGAGGCTATCCTGCTGACTGCCGTATACACGGGAGTTTCGAGTTCTTTTTCGGCTTCCTTTAACTGCTTTCTGATTTCTATTCCCTGGGGACAGTGACTTTCACATTTACCGCATCCTATGCATGCTGAAGCCGGCGCATATTCATTTACAGAGCATTTCACATACTCTCTGAGTCCCAAGAGGCTTCCGTTCGAATAACGTCGGTTATAAGCAGAGAAGGTTCCGCTTATGTTAACCTTCTGAGGACAAGGCATACAATAACCGCATCCTGTACAGGGTACCTTCATTTTAGCGTTTATAGCCCTAACTACTTTTTTCAGCATTTCTTCATCATCAGCGGTAAGCTCACCAATATCGGTTTCGGATGCAGTTCTGATGTTATCCTCTACCATTTCATCTGAGTTCATACCCGAAAGCACGACAGAAACCTCAGGCTGATTCCACAGCCAGCGGAAAGCCCACTGAGCAGGAGTATGCTGAACAGTATGCTCCCCGAAAATCTTTTTTGCCTCAGCAGGAAGGTTATTAACAAGTCTTCCGCCCCGCAGCGGCTCCATAATCATAACCGGAATGCCTTTTTCATAAGCATGATTCAGACCTTTTCGTCCCGCCTGAGTATGCTCATCCATATAATTATACTGTATGAGACACATATCCCAGTCATAGGCATCTACGATTTTGCAGAACATATCTGAATTTCCGTGATAGGAAAAGCCTACCTGACGGATAGCACCGCTCGCTTTTTTCTCCTCTATCCACTTTTCGATGCCCATACTTTTTAATCTTTCCCATATTTTGATGTCTGCCATCATATGCATAAGATAAAAGTCAACATGATCTGTACGAAGTCTTTTCAGCTGTTCATTAAATAGTTTATCCAGAACCTCAGTACTGCGCATAAGTGCCGGAGGAAGCTTCGTGGCGATATAAACCTTATCACGTATATTATTCTTTTCGAAAATCTCACCGATAGCTGCTTCACTTCCCGGGTAAATAAAAGCAGTGTCAAAATAATTTACGCCCTTATTATAAGCGGACATTATCTGTCCCTCTGCTTCCTGCATATTGATTCTGCCCATTTTCTTTTTAAAGCGCATACATCCGAAGCCTAAAACTGAGAGCTTATTTCCGTATTTATCCTCACGGTATTTCATATAAATTCCTCCCGGATATCCATAATTTTATTTTTCTTAAAAGGATTATAATTATAGCATATTTATTGCTATATTTTCAACCGTATGATTTACATTTAATCTGTATATTTTATAAAGCTGAGGCAAGCTTTTATCAGAAGCACTCTATCACATCTGAACCCTTTCTTACAAAAGCAACAAACTCGTCAATCTCTGCACTGATGTCATACGTACCCTTGGTATAAACCTTTTTATCCTTTGTAAGAATCCACTCTCCGTCGGGAATATACACTGTTTTCACCTTCTGACCCTGATTTACTATGGGAGCGAAGATAATATCATCTCCGAACATATACTGACTGTCAAGTGAATAACAGATTTCATCCTCAGGATACTCAAAAAACATAGGTCTCATAACAGGATACCCCTTTTCGGATGCGGTTTTCATCTGACTGCGAATATAAGGACGAAGCTTTTCTCGGATTAAAATCAGATTTTTAAGTATTTCGAAGTTTTCATCACCGAAGCTCCATATTTCATTCGGGTCACCGCTTGGCTCTTTTAAATCCGGTGTAGGCTCAAAATGGCGGTTTCGTGAACCGTGAAGCCTCATTACCGGACTGAAAAGACCGAACTGAAACCATCGTACAATCAACTCTCTGAAATAGTCACTTGTAATATCAGCGCCGTAAAAGCCTCCGATATCAGTATTCCACCAGGGTATACCGCACATAGCCATATTAAGTCCTGCCTTAACCTGACAGGAGAGAGACTCGAAGGTAGACTCTATATCACCCGACCAGACAAGAGAGCCGAATTTCTGACTGCCAAGATAAGCACAACGGGTAAGGGTTATAATATCATCCCTTCCCATTTTCTTGAATCCGTCATAAGCCATTTTAGAGTAATAATAAGGATAGAGAAGTGCCACTGTGTCCCCTCTTCCCTTATACCAGATAAGATTATCAAAGTGCTCGGGATGAATTTCAGGCTCTGCCTCATCGAACCACAAAGCATCAACACCGTTGTCTATGTAATTTTCCTTAAGCTTACTCCAGACATAGTCTCTGGTTGCAGGATTGGTGACATCTATTTCATTCTGCCAGCCGTAAAAATCAAAAACTCTGTCCGGACCGTGAACAGTACGCATAAGCATATTGTTTTCTCTCATATGACGGTAATTTTCACTGTGTTCGTTTATCGTAGGCCACATAGACACAATAAGCTTTGTGTTCATACTGTGAAGCTCGTCGGTCATTGCCTTTACATCAGGCCAGTATTTCGGATCGAATTTATAATCCCCCTGCTCTGTCCAATGAAAATAGTCGGCAATTATAGCTGAAAGAGGAATTCCAAGTTCCTTATACCTTCTTGCTACAGAGAGAAGCTCCTCCTGGGTTTCATAGCGCAGTCTGCTCTGCCAGAATCCGGTCGCCCATTCAGGCATTTCCGGTGCATAACCTGTAAGATCAGAAAGTGTAGTGCAGACCTCTTTAGGCGTGCCTGCTATAACAACAAAATCCATAAATCTGCAGCTGTCACAGCTCCAGCGTGTACGGTTATTAGAAAGCTCACAAAGTCCTGTAGAGGGATTATTCCATAAAAATCCGTAGCCTAAGGAAGAGTAAACATAAGGTATTGTACATTTTGCATTAACATTACGTATGTCAACCGAAGACCCCTTCAGGTCAAATTCATTGTCCCAGCTATGACCGAGGCCAAAGAAATGCTCATCCTTATTGGGCTCAAAGGTTACTCTTGCCGACCAAAGACCGCTTCCCTTGTTATCAAAGTGACGGAAATTGCTGTGAAAAGTAAGCTCAGGCTTTTCCTGAAGTATTATCTTGTCCCCGACATAAAAGGTCAACTTACCGTTCGGCTCAAGTTTTACCCTCAGAGTTCCGCAGGTAAAGGTTACACAGTTATCATACTCCTCAATCACAGCATCGGCAGTCTGCGGCATAAGGGTATAATTCTCTTCAATAACTCTGTTATCGGGAAAGCTCTGAAAACGGACAGCATTTTTCCCGCAGGCAGAAATACGGATAAGTTCCGTATAACGTGTTAATAAAATTTCATTATCTTTTACAGTAAGGTTGTACATATCTGTTTCCTCTTTTTTCTAAAAATTAATATTAAGACATATGAACACTATTATTATAAATCAAATGCTGTATTATGGCAACAGGTATGCAGATAAATTTTCAAGAGATATAATAGCACCACCCGACTACATAGTTGTGGATTTGTTAACAAAAAGCAGCTATTAGATTTCTTACGAATTCAAACTCAAATTTATTAAAATTAATTTGAGCACAAAAGTTTAAAAGAAAAAACTTTACTAATAGTTCAACAAATAACGATCGCCGAGTTTTAATAAAACCCGGCGATCATAATATAACTATGCTTTATTCGCATTCATATAAACAATATATTTATATACCAAATTTAAGAACATAATAAGAATAATAATTAAATCAACTATAATTTCAGCCCAAGATGTTACAGCTTTATTTGATTCTCTTCCGTTTATTGTGATGGCAAGATTATTTAACAGTAAATGATACTGAGTCATAACGTCACTATCATTAATCGGAATACTATTTTCAATTACATTGCCATCTTCACCAAGCACAACATAGTCTTCGATGAAAGCTTCAAATTCTGCAAGAGCAGTTTCAATCTTTTCTCTTTCATCATCCATTAACTCGTCAGATAAAAGCTTTTTCTTTGCATCATCAATGAGTTCGAAAGCATCAATTATATCGAAAGTAGTTTCTTCAATTTTTTCGTATCCGCAATCAATACACTCATAAACAATTGAGCCTGCATTGTTTTCATAATAAACGGCAGATACAACTGTAAACATATGGCCAAGAGCCGCTACAGATTCCTGCGGCACTAAAATTTCACCACAAATTGAACATTCAATACCTTCGGTCAATCCATCATTAATACAGTCAGGAGCTACTTCGGAAATTGTTGATTCAATGTGTCCTGTTTTTTCTGTGACAATCTGTTCAATTATTACTGTTCCACAAGATTCACAATGTGCTCCTTCTGTAAGTCCAGAATCTTCACAAGTTGCATTCACGGCACTATCTATCACAATATTCTCATGATTCTCATAGTTAACAGGAATAACGAAGCCAACAGTCTTGGTAACTCCACAACATTCGTAACATTCATCACCGCTGTAACCCTCAGTTGCGCAAGTAGCTTGTACTAAGTTTCTGATTTCAGTCTTACCGTCGTGATTGTTTGCATCAACTGCGATTTCTTCTGTGTATGAATCACCGCATACTGAGCAGGTATATGTCATTACACCTGTTGCTTTACAGGTTGCTGCCTTTGTTACTTTA